>JAAWJI010000058.1 GCA_022796795.1 Lachnospiraceae bacterium
AAAAAACGGGAAAAAATTACGATTCGTATTGAAAATCTCCAGGAATCTGGTTATAATAATACCTGTTGAGCTAAGATCTTTTTCGTAGAGTAGCGTACTCTACGAAAATTGTAAATGAATATCTTATAATTTATATCTAACTTCTTAAATTCCTGCCAAATAATGATTCTATTTCTCTTTTTCCTTGAGTTTTCCTGCTATCCTTCTATATCTTACAGACTATTCTAATCTTCCAATTTTTCTCTATGTATTGACATTGTTATCACATTTAAATATACTACAAATAGAACTCAGGAGGTGAATCATATGGCAAAAACTGTAAATATTAATATCCGTATTGATCCGGAAACAAAATCTAATGCTGAGAAACTTTTCTCTGCTTTTGGAATTACTATTACAGATGCGATCAACATTTTTCTGCACAAAGCCCTTATGGAGGGGCCTGCCTTTTGAAGTAAAGCAACCCCGTTACAATACTGAAACAGAATCTGCTATGGAAGAGGCCAGAGCCATCATGGCTGGTCAGATATCAGTAAAGCGTTATCCCCATGCACGTGCTCTTTTCAATGAATTGGATTCTCAAGAGGATGATGAATGATGTCAGAATTAGTAACCACCAGACAATTCCGCAAAGACTATAAACGCGTAAAAAAGAGAGGGTATAATATGAAACTACTAGAAGAAGTAATTGATCTTCTTCTGATTGAACAGGAATTGAATGAGTGTTACCACGATCATGGATTAATCGGAAATGATGCCGGTTTTCGAGAATGCCATATCTTACCTGACTGGATTTTGAACTACATCATCACCCATCCCGCCTTACAATGCAGGATGGGCATCCATTTAAAAGTTACTCCCCCAACACCATCCCATTCCCCAGAATCTCTTTCGCCTTCACCCGGATAATCTGATTCCCCCTCAGATCTTCCCGCATCTGCTCCCCGGCCAGCCCGTCTTCCTTCTCATCCACACAAGCTTTGCTCCCATCAATTTCCACTGCCACCTGCAAATATTCCCGGGTATGCCCGGTCTGGTACACATGTCCCTCATACTCCACAGGCTCTTCCAGCAGCACCTCCAGCTGCCGCCCCAGAAACCGCTCCTGGTAGGCCCGCCGGTTTTTCTCATTTAATTCCTGCAGAATCCCGCTGCGCCGCGCCTTCACCGGCTCCGGTATCTGATCCGGCATCTGGTCTGCCCGGGTTCCCTTCCGACGGGAATATTTGAAGATATGGGTTTCGTAAAAGCAGACGCGCTCCAAAAATTCCCGGGTAACTGCAAACTCTTCCTCTGTTTCCCCGGGAAAGCCCACAATGACATCTGTGGTCAGCGCTGGATTTTCAAAGCACCTTCGCAAAAGCTGGCATTTCTGTTCATATTCCGCCGCCGTGTAACGGCGGTTCATGCGGCGCAGTGTGGCGTCGCAGCCGCTCTGGAGGGAAAGGTGAAAATGCGGACATACCTTGGGCAGTGTGGCCAGGGTACCGGCAAATTCCTCGGTAACGATTCCCGGCTCCAGAGAGCCCAGGCGGATCCGGCGGATTCCCTCCACCTGATGCACAGCCTGAATCAGGCCCAACAAGCTTTCTTGCTCCAGGTCCACGCCGTAAGAGCTTAGATGGATCCCGGTGAGCACTACCTCCTGGTAACCGTTTGCCCCCAGGCGCCGGATTTCCTCTATGACATCCGCCCTCTGACGGCTGCGGACTCTGCCCCGGGCATAGGGGATGATACAGTAGCTGCAGAACTGGTTGCAGCCGTCCTGGACCTTCACATAAGCCCGGGTATGCTCCCCGGCCCGATTAAGGGACAGATTCTCATATTCCCGGGTATGATGGATATCCAGAAGAGCCGCCTCCCTGCGTCCCTGGAAAAATTCCTCCAACAAGGGCACCAGATCCTTTTTCCGGTTATTTCCGATAACCAGGTCAATGGCTCCGTCCTCGTACAGGGAGGCTCCCGCTACCTGCACATAGCAGCCTGCCGCCACCACCACAGCCTCCGGATTGCGCTTTTTCGCCCGGTGCAGCATCTGGCGGGATTTGCGGTCCGCAATATTGGTTACGGTGCAGGTATTGATGATGTATACATCCGCTATGTCCTCAAAGGGAACGATGGTATAGCCAGCCTCCTTCAAAAGCTGCTCCATGGCCTCGGTTTCATAGGCGTTTACTTTACAGCCCAGGTTGTGCAGGGCGGCTTTTCTCATAATTGTCTCCTCTCTTTTCTACTGTTTTTCAGCTATTTTCTATTGCTATCCATCCAGGATCCAGTTCGCAAATATTTCAGTGGAAGCTCTTCTCCTTATGTCTATGAATCCCTGGGTTCCCTGGGATCTCCTGGGTTCCCCGAAGCAATCTCACCAGTTGGAAATCTGGGATTTTTCCAAACTTCGGCAGTTTTCTCATTGACTTTTATGCCGGTGCGTATTAAGATGATGGTAGCACATAAAGGAGGTAGATAAACATTGAAAACTGTAAAAATCTGTTTGAATTCCATCGATAAAGTGAAATCTTTTGTAAACGACATCACAAAATTTGATACTGATTTTGATCTGGTTTCCGGACGCTATGTCATCGACGCCAAGTCCATTATGGGAATTTTCAGCCTGGATCTTTCCAAGCCCATCGATCTGAATATCCATGCAGAGGACGGCATGGAGCATATTCTGGAAGTGCTGAATCCCTACATTGTAGAGTAAGGATACCCGACTGTGTCAGGACCTGTATTCAGGCAATCCTACATAGCAAAAAGGACGGACCTGCCTGAGCAGGTCCTTTTTCTATTTCCGGGAAAACCCTGCCTGGCAAGATTTTTCAGGGACACGCCGGCTCTTTCCTCCGCCCTTTGACGCCTCCTGGCTTGCTGCCTGGTATTTCTCTCTCCCTATCCCACAATCACCAGCTCCGCTTCCCGGATCGCTGTATCCACCATCTGGTCGATCTTTTCCTCCAGCCGCTGCTCGGAGCGCCGGATCACGTTTACATTGGGCTTTGTCACCGGATGCTTTGCCACGAAAATGGTGCAACAGTCCTCGAAGGGCTGTATGGAGGTCTCAAAGGTATCAATTTTCTTGGATATGGTCACAATATCCTCTTTGTCAAAGGCGATAAGGGGCCGGAATACAGGCATGGTGCAGACCTCGTTGGTGGCCGCCAGGCTAGGCACGGTCTGGCTGGCTACCTGTCCGATGCTCTCTCCGGTAATCAGGCCCAGGGAGCCTGTATTCCTGGCGATCTGCTCCGCGATCCGCATCATGTAGCGCCGCATGATAATCGTCAGCTCATCATGGGGACATTTTTCATAAATATACAGCTGAATGTCTGTAAAGTTCACTACATAGAGATAAATAGGCCCCGTATAGCGGGATACCTTTTTCGCCAGGTCAATCACCTTCTGTTTGGCCCGCTCGCTGGTATAGGGCGGCGCATGGAAATACACGGCATCGATTTTTACGCCTCGCTTTGCCACCATGTACCCGGCCACCGGGCTGTCAATCCCCCCGGACAGTAGCAGCATAGATTTTCCGTTGGTTCCCACCGGCATGCCCCCAGGGCCTGGGAGCACCTCTGAGTACAGATATATTTTCTGCCGGATCTCCACACAGAGCAGCAGCTCCGGCTCATGAACATCCACCTTCATATCCGGAAACGCTTCCAGAATCCGCGCTCCCAGCTCCCGGTTGATCTCCATGGACTCCATGGGATAATCTTTCCGCGCCCTCCGGGCATGAACCTTGAAGGTGGGATTCTTCCCGGGATATTGCTCCTTTACATAGGAAAGTACATCCTCCGCCAGCTTTTCAAAGCCCTGGTCCTCCAGAATCACCACCGGGCAGATGCCTACGATTCCAAACACCCGCTGCAGGGCCTCTGTGACCTCCTGAAAATCATATTCCTCCAGGGCTTCCACATAAATCCGCCCCTGCTCCTTGGTAACACGGAACTGACCCTCCACATGCTTCAGGGCGTGCTTGATCTGATTCACCAGCGCGTCCTCAAACAGATAGCGGTTTTTCCCCTTGATCCCGATCTCTCCATATTTAATCAAAAATGCCTGAAACATCTCTTTCCTTCTTTCTCTTGCCTTCTTCTCTTTCACTTTGCGCAGCCATCTTCGTTGTACAAATTTCCCCTCTGCCGCACGGGATGCAATCTATGATACCGCCGCAAATTCTCTAAGCTCTGCCTGGCAGATCAAAAATTCTTTCCACGTTTAGTGCCGGTAAAATCTTCGAAGCCCTGGAAGCAGCTCTCCCAGGACCTGCGCCGTGTAGCAAATTTCCTCCTCTGTGGTAAACACGCTGAAGCTGAACCGCAGGGTAGAATCCAGCAGCTCCTTGGCCACACCGATTCCTTTTAAAGTGGCGCTGACCGAGGGGTGATTGGAGGAACAGGCGGAGCCTGCGGACGCGTAAATTCCCCTCTCTTCCAGGGCGTGAAGCAGTACCTCGCTTCGCACGCCGGAAAAGCTTACGCTGACCACATGGGGCGCGCTTTCTTCCCCGGGAAGGCCGTTTACCTGGGCTCCCGCAAGCTCTTCCATTTTCTCACAAAACAGGCTGCGAAGTCCGTAAAGCCGCTGCCGCTTTGCCTCAAAATCTCGGTAGCACTCCTGTACCGCTGCTCCCAGTCCGGCAATGCCTGGAACATTTTCCGTGCCGGATCGCAGGTTCTTCTGCTGTCCGCCTCCAAACAGAATAGGCTTAATTTTCACCTTTTCATTTACATATAAAAGTCCCATTCCCTTTGGCCCGTGGATCTTATGGCCGCTGACTGACAAAAGGTCCATGCCCATACGCCGGGGATAAATCCTGTATTTTCCAAAACTCTGCACTGCGTCCACATGAAAGAGAACCGGATGATCCTGCTTTTTCAGCAAGGCTCCTATTTCCTCTATAGGCTGAACAGAGCCGATCTCGTTATTCACATGCATGATGGATACCAGTATGGTATCCGGACGTAAGGCCGCTGTCAGCTCTTCCACCTGCACCCGGCCGTCGGCTCCCACAGGAAGGTAGGTGACGGAAAAGCCTTGTTCCTCCAGGTGCTTCATGGCGTTTAACACCGCCGGATGCTCAATAGAGCTGGTGATCAGATGCTTCCCGGCTCTCTGATTTGCCAGGGCGCAGCCTATGATGGCCAGGTTGTCGCTCTCTGTTCCCCCAGAGGTGAAATACAGCTCCTTCTCCTGCACTTTCAGATTTCCGGCCAGGATTTCCCTGGCCTCACGCATATATCGTTCCGCCTCCACACCCTTTTGGTGCAGAGAGGAGGGATTTCCATAATCCTTTGTCATTACCTGGCTCATAAGAGCGGCCACCTCCGGAAAGCACCGAGTGGTGGCTGAATTATCCAGATAAACTTCCATATTTATATCCATTCCTTTCGCTCCGGCACAAAATCCAATGAAAATCACAAATCATTTTCCATTTCACTCCTCCAACAGCAGGGTGAGCATGGCCAGCACCGCCATCCCTGCTGTCTCCGTGCGCAGAATTCTTCTTCCCAGAGTAATAGGACGCCCTCCAGCTTTCATGACCTGCTCTACCTCCGCCTCGTCAAATCCGCCCTCAGGGCCGATAAATATCCCCACGGACTGCCCCGGACGGACCGCACCCAGCTCCTGTCTGGTTTTTTCCATATCTTCTGCCAGCTCATAGGGAATCAGACATACATCCAGCTGGCTTGCCTCCCGGACAGCCTCTGTCAGGGTATATACTCCCGTCACCTGGGGAATCAGGCTGCGCCCGGACTGCTTCGCCGCGCTGTGAGCAATGCCATTCCAGCGCTGCACCCGGGACGCCTCTTTTTTGGCATCCAGCTTTACAATGGTCCGCCGGGTGGTCACAGGCACAATGCGGCTTACACCCAGCTCCACGCATTTTTGAATAATCAGCTCCAGCTTATCCCCCTTGGGGAGTCCCTGGTACAGGGTCACCTGTGCGCCCAGCTCCGTGGAAATCTCCTGGATCTTCTGAATCCCCAGCCTGATCTTCTCAGGCTCCAGAGCCTCAATGACGCACGCATAGGTTTTGCCCCTGCCGTCGCTGACGGAAATCTCTTCCCCCGGCTTCATGCGCAGCACGCTGCGGATATGGTTTACGTCCGGCCCTATAACAGCGATTTCACGCCCCTGCACCTGCTCTGGCTCTATAAAAAAGTGATACATATTTATCCTCTCCCGGCTTACACCCCGCCGCTATGCCTTTTTCTCTATGGCACGCCTAACTCTTTTGCGGTTTCTGTGCCGTCACCGACACCCATTCCCCCTGGTAAGTGATCTCCAGCACCCGAAGGCCTGCGGCGTGCACGGCCTGTACCACCGTTTCCTCCTTGTCGTCAATGATTCCCGAAGTAATGTAGATGCCTCCCGGCTTCAGCTGCCCGAGAATCACCGGAGTCAGGGGCACCAGCACCTCTGCCAAAATGTTTGCAACAACAATATGGTATTTCTCATACCCCACCTGATCCTGCACCTGGGGATCGTCAATAATATTTCCAATCATCACCGTGAACTGCTCCGGAGAAATCCCATTGACCTCCATATTTTCCCGCACCGCCTCTATGGCGCAGGGGTCCAGGTCCGTGCCCACGGCATGGCGGGCTCCAAGCTTAAGGCTGATAATGGAAAGAATTCCACTGCCTGTTCCCACATCCAAAAGCTCAGTCTCCGACGTCAGGTATTTGCGCAGCTGACGGATGCACAGCTGGGTGGTCTCATGCATGCCGGTGCCAAAGGCCGTTCCTGGATCAATCTGAATCAAGAGCTTATCCTCATCCCCTGGCTGCACCTGCTCCCAGGAGGGCTTAATCAGAATGTCATCCACATAAAACTGATGAAAATACTCCTTCCAGTTGTTGATCCAGTCCTTGTCCTCGGTTTCCGATGCCTGAATGCTTCCCTCTCCCACATCACAATATTGGCTGATCTCCTGAAGGCCCTGGCGCACCCGCTCCAGCATCTCCTCCTGATTCTCCTCCGGCTCCAGATAAAAGCTGATGTAGGCCTGGCCGTCATTCTCCCCGGGAAGCTCCGGCAGAATGTCCACAAACATCTGCTGCTTCTCCTGCTCCGTCAGGGGGACCTTGTCCTCAATCTCAATGCCCTGGATTCCGGCTTCCATCATCATGCTGCTGATGAGATCCTCCGCCTCCACAGTGGTCTTCAGCGTATATTTCTTCCATTTCATAACATCTTCCTCTCATTGATTCCCGAAGGAGTTATAATTCACACCCACGCAAGCTTTCACAAGGCTTTTGCGTTATGCAGGTGCGAATTGTAACAGGGACTGTCCATTGAAAATCGCCTTCGGCGAGGGGACAGTCCCTTTGGCCCCATAACTGTATTGGCTCCACTCTCAGGTCTGTATCTCCGATCCCTCCACGATCCGGCAGCTCTCTTTTTTCTACCCGCATATAGTATTCCTCATATTGGCGTAGATTCGTTTTTCTCCACATAGTCTGCAATCTTACCGCAGCGTATCCAGATACCTCATATAGTTTGCCACCATCAGGGCAATGCGGAAGGTCAGGGCATCCTCAAAGACCCGAATATCCAGTCCTGTTGTTTTCTGCAATTTCTCCAGCCGGTATACCAGGGTATTCCGGTGCACAAAGAGCTGCCGTGCCGTCTCCGACACATTCAGGCTGTTGTCGAAAAATTTGTGAATGGTGCTCAGGGTCTCCTCGTCAAAGGTATCCGGAGTATTGTCACCAAACACCTCATGCATAAACATCTCGCACAGGGACAGGGGCAGCTGATAAATGAGTCGGCCGATTCCCAGGCTGTTGTAAGCCATAATGGTCTGATCCGCATAGAAAATCCGTCCCACATCCATGGACATTTTCGCTTCCTTATAGGACTTGGACACATCCTTTAGCTGCTGCACAATGGTTCCGTAGGCCACCCGCACCTGGGTCATGGCCTCTGCGTTGAGCATATCCACCAGCATCCGGGCCACACTGTTCAGGCTCTCATAGTCCTCATACTGGGTGACCTCCTTGAGCAACACAATGTTCTTCTCATCCACAGCCGTGATAAAGTCCCGGGGGGAATTTCCAAAGAGGCTGCGCACGGTCTCCAGAGCCACTGTGTCCTTCTCATATTTGGTCTCTATGAGAAATACCACCCGATATGCCTCCTGCTCAATGTGCAGGCGCTTTGCCCGGTTGTAAATATCCACCAGAAGCAGGTTGTCCAGCAACAGATTCTGGATAAAATTGTTTTTGTCAAACCGCTCTTTATAGGCCACGATCAAGGTTTGCAGCTGACTTGCCGCCAGCTTTCCGATCATATAGGCGTCCTCGCTGAGTCCCCGGGCAACCAGAATATATTCCAGCTGTTCCTCATCATAGACTTTAAAAAAATTATACCCTTGAAGCGTCTGGCTCTCCGCAGGCGAACCTACAAAGGCTTCCACCGTATGCTCCGGCAGCTCCTCAAGCTCAAAAGTAGAGGCAACCACAGCGCCATTCAGATCTAATATGCACAGATCAATCCTGGTAATTGCCCTTACATCATCAATGCTGCTTTGAATCATCTGATTTGAAATCATAGTTTTCCTCCTGACATCCTTCCTGTCCGCCTGTTTCTCTCCTGCCAGTATAACAAAAAAAAAAGAGCGTGTAAATGCTAAATACACGCTCCTCTTTTCTTTTTCTATCGCCCTGTGAGCCAACTCACAAAAGTCGAAACACCAAAGCTTCTATAAATTATAATTAGTGAACGATTGCCTTCTCGGTCTCCTTGTCAAATACATGGATCTTCTCAGTATCCAGACCAAATTTCACGGTATCGCCAGCCTTTGCAGTGGTTCTGGGATCCACACGCGCTGTCATGTTGGCGCCCTCTACCTCTGAATACAGATACACCTCGGCGCCCAGCAGCTCGTAAACCTTTACGGGAGCCTCGATAATGCTGTCATAGCTCTTCATCTGCGCGTCATGTACATCCTCCGGACGAATACCCATAACAACCGTCTTTCCCTCATAGCCGCCGTCGATGAGAGCCTTGCTCTTTTCCTCGGACAGAGTAATCTTGTTGGAGCCTACCTCCAGAACTACCTTGCCGCCGGAAACAGTGCACTTGGCATCGAAGAAGTTCATCTGCGGAGATCCGATAAATCCAGCTACAAACAGATTATCCGGTCTGTTGTACAGATTCTGGGGAGTATCTACCTGCTGCACCACGCCGTCCTTCATAACAACGATGCGGGTTCCCAGAGTCATAGCCTCAGTCTGGTCATGGGTTACATAGATAATGGTTGCGCCCAGGCGCTCATGCAGCTTGGCGATCTCAATACGCATCTGCACACGCAGCTTGGCGTCCAGGTTGGACAGAGGCTCATCCATAAGGAATACCTTGGGGTTACGAACGATGGCACGGCCCATAGCCACACGCTGTCTCTGACCACCGGAAAGCTGTTTGGGTTTGCGGTCCAGAAGCTTCTCCAGATCCAGGATCTTGGCAGCCTCTTTTACCATGCGGTCAATCTCCGGCTTTGGAACCTTGCGCAGCTTCAGTCCGAACGCCATATTGTCATATACGGTCATATGGGGATACAGAGCATAGTTCTGGAATACCATGGCAATGTCGCGGTCCTTGGGCTCTACGTCATTTACCACCCGGTCACCGATCTTCAGCTCGCCGGAAGAGATCTCCTCCAGACCTGCCACCATACGAAGGGTGGTGGACTTTCCGCATCCGGACGGTCCTACGAAAATGATAAACTCTTTATCAGCGATCTCCAGATTGAAGTCCTTTACTGCCTCGAATCCATTGGGATACACCTTGTAAATATTCTTCAGTGATAAACTGGCCATTTCTCTTTCCTCCTGTTTTTCATCCGCCGCGCTGTTTCTGTACGGGCGGAATGTTGCTGCCGCTTTGCGGGCTTTTTTGTTTCTGTTGACAGTATACCGAAAAACGGCTGGTTTTGCTATAGCCCGTTTTCCCAAACTTTTCCCAGATCCTTTGTGAGAAACGCCGACTTTCCAAAGGCCTGCCCTCTTTTCCGGCAAACTGCCAGGAATCCCGTGGGTTTTCTAATCAATCTGCCGAAACTCGTCCTGCTATTTGCTTTTTTGCATAGAATTCGTTATACTATACCTTAGTAACCAGCAGATCCTACCATGCGTCAGCAGCCATTTTTCCAGCGCGCAGCGCCAATGGCGCGAACTTGGTCAGCGAAAGCTTCGTAAGAACATATATCTCAGAAAGGACACACATTATGGATCGCTTTTTTAATATGGACAACGCTTTTTTCACTTTTATGGGCCGGGTGGCAGACCTGCTGCTCCTGAATATCCTGTGGCTCATCTGCTGCATCCCCCTGGTCACCATAGGCCCCTCCACCTCCGCCCTCTATTACACGGCCCTGAAGATTGTCCGCAAGGAAGATTCCTATGTGTGGAAAATGTTTTTCCACTCCTTCCGGCAGAATCTCCGCCAGGGAATCTGCCTGACTCTCCTCTTCATGGCCGTGGGATTCCTGTTGATTCTGGACATGCGCATTTGCGGAACCATGTATGGATCCCTGGCTCAGTTTCTCATGGCTGCTTTCTGGTTTTTGTCCCTGCTCTTTCTCATCCTTCTGTCCTACACCTTCCCGGTGCTGGCCCAGTTTGAAAACAGCCTCAGGGACACCCTGAAAAACGCCATGCTCATGGCTTTGTGCCATCTGCCCTACACCCTTTTGATCCTTCTTATCAACCTGTTGCCAATATTTCTGTTTTTCTTCTCCCCCTACTACTTCTTTATGAGCATCCCGCTGTGGCTGTTCCTGGGGATTGCAGTGCTGGCCTGGGTAAACAGCCATCTGTTCGTGAAAATCTTTGCCCGGTACATGCCGGAGGAGGAAATAGAGGAAGATGTCATCCTGTAGCAAGAAAGGCCGCTCCTGTTGAGGAGCAGCCTTTCTTTTTCCATTCATTCCATTACTCCTGTCATTCCCTCCTGCAAAGGACAAATACAAGGAAAAAGCAAACAGGTTCAATTTTGCAGCGTGTCAAACAGCTCCTTCACTGCCGGATAAATCTGCCGGAATTTCTTATAGCGCTCCTCATAGCGGGCCGCCTGCTCCGGAATAGGCTCTACGGTGTCCACCACTCTCACGATTTTCTCCGCCGCTTCCTCCACGCTGGCATACTCCCCGCAGGCTACGGCCGCCAGCATGGCTCCGCCCATGGCGGGTCCTTCCTCGCTTTTCAGAATGTCTACTTGGATATTCAGGATGTCCGCCAGCATCTGCCTCCACAGGGGACTTCTGGCTCCGCCGCCGCAGATCTTGGTTCTCTCAATCCGGATGCCCAGGGATTTGGCTACCTCAAGGGAATCCCGCAGAGCAAAGGCCACGCCCTCCAGCACGGCTTGGGTCATATCCTCCCGGGTAGTATCCATGGTCATGCCCAGGAAGGTGCCCCTGGCATTGGGATGATTGTGGGGACTCCGCTCTCCCATGAGATAGGGCAGGAAATAGACCTGATTATTTCCCAGCTCTCCGATCCGACTCTGCTCCTTCTCATACTCTCCGGTTTTCAGAATTTCCTCCATCCACCACTTGTTGCAGGAAGCTGCGCTGAGCATACAACCCATAAGGTGATAATGGCCGTCCGCATGGGCAAAGGCATGGAGTGCGTTATGTTTGTCCACGCCAAATTTCTCGCTGGCAATAAAGACGGTTCCTGAGGTTCCCAGAGAAATGTTGCAGCTGCCGTCGCCTACGGTGCCGGTTCCCACTGCAGCAGCCGCATTGTCCCCGGCTCCGGCCGCGATGCGCACGCCTTCAAAAAGGCCCAGCTCCTCTGCCAGCTCCGGCTTTAAGGTTCCCACGGTCTCATAGCTCTCAAAAATCTGGGCAAGCTGTGATTCCTTCACCCCGCAGATCTCCATCATTTCCTTGGACCAGCACTTGTGTTCTACATCAAAGAGCAGCATGCCCGAGGCGTCCGACACATCTGTGCAGAAGACGCCGGACAGCCGGTAGGCCAGGTAATCCTTAGGCAGCATGATTTTTTCTATTCTTGCAAAATTTTCCGGCTCATTGGCCTTTACCCACAAAAGTTTCGGAGCGGTAAAGCCTGCAAAGGCAATATTGGCCGTGTAGCGGGACAGCTTCTCCTTTCCGATCACCTGATTCAGATAATCGGTTTCCTTTCCCGTGCGCCCATCGTTCCACAGGATAGCTGGACGGATTACCTGATCCTGCCCGTCCAGAATCACCAGTCCATGCATCTGGCCGCCAAAGCTGATGCCCGCCACCTGGGATTTGTCGCAATCAGCCAGAAGCTCCTTTAAACCCTCCACCGTCTTCTCATACCAGTCCTGGGGGTTTTGCTCCGACCACCCGGGCTTTGGAAAATATAAAGGGTACTCCCGGGATACAATTTTTTGAATTTCCCCAGCCCCGTCCATAAGCAAAAGCTTCACCGCCGAGGTACCCAGATCCACACCTATATACAGCATATTCTCCTCCTATGCAAAGGGATTTTCCGTCTTGTAGCGCATGCCCTTGGGCTGGTTATAACCGATCTCCTCCGGTTCCACTCCCAGATACTTAAACACTTCAAACAATGCTTTCCCAAAGTGTCCGAAGGCCACGGCTCCATGATGGGGATAGTTGCCCTCTATCAGTACATGGCGGTAAAAGCGTCCCATTTCCGGAATAGCGAAGATTCCGATGGATCCAAAGGACCGGGTCGCCACCGGCAGCACCTCGCCTTGAGCCACATAGGCCCGAAGCTTGTTGTCCGCCGTGCTCTGCAGGCGGTAGAAGGTGATTTCTCCAGGAGCGATATCTCCCTCCAGGGTTCCCTGGGTTACCTCCTCCGGCAGGCTTCTTGCCATAATCAGCTGGTATTTCATAGAACAGGCGCTAAGCTTCCTGGAGCAGGTGTTTCCGCAGTGGAAGCCCATAAAGGTATCCTTCTGGGTATATGTATAGTGAGGCTTAATATCCTCCTCATAGATGTCGGACGGAACCGTATTGTTGATATCCAACAGGGTTACCGCATCCTGGCTCACACAGGTTCCGATGAATTCGCTGAGCGCTCCGTAAATGTCCACCTCGCAGGATACGGGGATTCCCCGTCCCGCCAGACGGCTGTTCACATAGCAGGGAACAAAGCCAAACTGGGTCTGGAATGCCGGCCAGCATTTGCCTGCGATAGCCACGTATTTCCGATAGCCTCTGTGCTCCTCCACCCAGTCCAGAAGCGTCAGCTCATACTGGGCAAGCTTGGCGAGAATCTGAGGCTTCTGATTGCCCTCTCCCAGCTCCTCTTCCATATCCTTCACCACGTCTGGGATCCTGGGATCCTCCGCGTGCTTATGAAACGCCTCGAAGAGATCCAGCTCGGAATTCTCCTCGATCTCCACTCCCAGGTTATAGAGCTGCTTAATCGGCGCGTTGCAGGCCAGGAAGTTTAAGGGCCGGGGGCCAAAGCTTATGATCTTCAGGCTGGAAAGTCCCACCAGCGCTCTGGCAATGGGCAAAAAGTCGTGGATCATGTCCGCGCACTCCTCTGCGGTACCCACAGGATATTCCGGAATATAGGCCCGCACATTGCGAAGCTTTAAATTGTAGCTGGCGTTTAACATGCCGCAGTAAGCGTCGCCCCGGCCCTGGATCAGGGAATCTCCGTCCTCCTCCGCAGCCGCCACAAACATAACCGGCCCGTCAAAATGCTTGGCCAGCAGAGTCTCGGAAATCTCCGGTCCAAAGTTCCCCAGGTATACCACCAGGGCGTCGCAGCCGGCCTTCTTCACGTCCTCCAGAGCCTGCACCATGTGGATCTCGCTCTCCACAATACAGACGGGACATTCATAAATGTCCGCTGTACCGTATTTCTCCTCATAGGCCTTTACCAGGGCCTTTCTTCTGTTTACAGACAGGGACTCCGGAAAGCAGTCTCTGCTCACTGCCACAATACCAACTTTTACCGCAGGTACATTCTGCATAATGTTATTCCTCCTTGTGTTTTTTCTTTTCAGGGACAGCCCTCAAGCTCTCCTTATAATTTTTTAAAAAATATTCTCACAGCTCTCCTGTTTCTCATTCTTTCGGCGCTTCTCCAAAGGGCCCTTAAGGATTAGATCGTCAGATTCTCCCCTTTAAGCCCCACAAAAGCCCCCTCTGCCCCCAGGCCCGATTCCTCATGGGCGATGAGCCATTTATTGTTAGCCATCAAAAGCCGGTCCTCTCCCCTTTGTTTCTCCATCCTGGGCGGCTCCTCATTGGTTCCCCTGGGCAGGATAATGGCTACCTGGAACCCCTCCTCCTTTAAATTGCAGGGAGCATAGTGAAGGGTGGTGGCATAAAGCTCCACCGCGCAGCCTGCCGGCACGGCAAAGGCCTCCATGCAACCGGTGTCATAGGTAAAATCCCTCTCCACATCCTGCTGACGGCCCAAAAGCAGAACCGCGCCCTGATAGGGGATATTGATTTCCGAGCAGCGGTGATATTCCACCGCATTGAGGGTCCTGTTATTTCCGTTGCAGTAGCCCACCTGAACCGACTGTCCTCCAAAGACGCTGTCTTGGATCAGGGAAAATTCCTCACAGGCCTCCAGCTCCGGCGCTGACGCCACATAGACCACATCCTCAGGAACCGGCGTGTCGGAAAGCCGGGCCAAAAGATCCGGAATCTGAAGCTCCAGCACCCTTCCGTAAGGACGAAACGCCTCATCTGTCACACTTTTTATTTCCATAGCTTCTCCTTTCCCGTACTCTGGCAAACCGCAAAAGCGTCTGTTTTCCGCCAGAGCCCTAGTTCGTTTAGTCACAAAACTAAGTTGTTATTATAGTATCATCTTCTGGTGGGAAATGCAAGTGACAAAGAGTTAAAATTTTACTTCTCTTTTCTGGAATTTATGGTATGATAGTGAAAGAGGAGGTTATGGAATGAAAGAACAGAGACATAAACGAAAGGAGTCCTTCTCTGTCCTTCTGGTCTCCAACACAGACCGAAGCAGCCGACAGTTCCAGATTTCCCTGTTATCCATACGGCTGCTCATTGCTCTGCCCATACTGCTTCTTGTAGCCGTGGCATTGCTTGCATGGCAATATTCCATGAGTTATAGAAGTGAGGAGGCTCTTCGCGCGCAGCTGGCTTCCCAGGAGGATCTGTCTGCCCAGCTTGCACAGGAGCGGGCGGCGTGGGACACGGAACGGCAGGCTCTTGCCGCGGAAAATCAGGAACTGCGGCAGACTGTACAGGAACAGGCTGCCCTGCAGGTGGAGGCGCCCAAGGAAGAAGAGGAGGTCCAGGAGGCCGAAGCCCCGGACAGCACGGTCCCCACCCGCTATCCCTACCAGGGTTCCGGAGTTTTGGAGGGAACCTACTCCGAGGAGCATCCCTTTCTCTCCATCAGCACCTATGCAGAGGGAGACATTATTGCAGCCGGAGACGGCACTGTCACAGCCGTCACCTCCGATGATTCGTATCCGCATATCATTGAGGTGACCCATGAAAGCGGTTATACTTCCCGCTATCTGTGCCGCAAGGAGGCGGAACCAAAGATCGAGGAGGGGACTGCCGTGGAGGCCGGCCATGTCCTGATCCATATTACCACAGACAACACCCCGCTGGATTATCAGATCATCTATGAGGAGGCACCCGTGGACCCTCTTACACTCATAGATGCCAAGGGTTAAGAAAAAGGAGGATATTATCATGTTAGGAAAAGCAACAAAACCCGCTGCTCCCGCAGTGGAAACGCAGGCAAAGATCGGGACCATCATCGGACCGGGCGCCGTATTTGACGGCAACCTGACAGCTCCCGAAACCATCCGGCTGGACGGAACCATAAACGGAAACCTGAGCTGCGAGAAAAATCTGATTTTGGGACCGGAAGGCCAAATCAAGGGAAATATTACCGCACAGAATGTAGTAATCTCCGGAAAGGTAGAGGGCGACATTGTAGTCCGGGGCAAGCTGGAGCTCTTCTCCACGGGACGGGTATCCGGAAATATTACTGCTCGCTCCCTGGTGATTGACGAGGACGCTTACTTTGACGGCAGATGCAACATGACCACCAACGCAGGGGAAATGAAAGCTTCTGCGGAGCAGGCCTCCAAGTCAGAGAAAACCCCGGCTCCCAAGCTGGAAACTCCGGCAAAAGAGGCGGACGAGGACAAATACTGAGAAACTCCACAAGGGGGCTGCGACTGATTGCCGCAACCCCCTTGCTCTATCTTTGGTCAATCTATTTTTCAAACCTGCTCTGGTATTCTGGCTCGCCCTTTATTGGGCGGCTTTCTCTGCATACTCGGTTGTCACCAGGCTTTCATAGGGAACGCGCTGTTCCAGCTCTCCAGCCTCATCCAGAATATCCTGCAGCAGGGTAAAACTGTCTTCCTCAAAAATCAAATCCTTTTTCCAGGTGTCCTGCTCATAGTAACGCTTTACAATGGTGGTCAAAGTCTCCAGATCCGTCTCTGCAAACTGGGGCGCAATCACCTGGGCAATCTCCTCTGGCGTATGATTCTGCACATAGTCCATTCCCTTTTGCAGCGCATTGGTAAAGCCCTGAATCAGCTCCGGATTCTCTTTTAAATAGCTCTGTTTCGCGCTGTACGCCGTATAGGGCACATACCCGGAATCCACGCCCAGAGAGGCCACCACATAGCCCGCTCCCTCCTTTTCTAAGGTGGAAGCTCCCGGCTCAAATTCCACGGTGAAATCTCCCTGATTCCCCGAGAATGCAGCTGCAGTGGCGCCAAAGTCAATGCTCTGGTCAATGGTAAGATCCGTCTCCGGATTCAGATTGTTTTTCTTTAACACATACTCAAAGACCATTTCCGGCATCCCGCCAGTCTGCCCTAGCATGATGAACATATTTTCCACATCATGCAATTTCTCCCTGGAAGCCACGATTCTGTATGGATAATGGTAGATTCCTGTCTTT
>JAAWJI010000020.1 GCA_022796795.1 Lachnospiraceae bacterium
AACGCTCTGAACCGGGGGATGCCGGTACAGGATGTACAGGCGCTTTTGGGCCATGAGGATATAGGGACCACCATGATCTACTGTACCGTGGCTAGGGATAATGTGAGAGCGGCACATAAGCGGTATTTGTCCGCGTAGGCTACAGAAATAAAAAGGGTTGAATGACTCCCGAAAATTTCGGGAGCTTTTACGATGGAAAAATGTAGAATAATGTAGAAATGCATGATATAATGGCTATGTTGTCCAACCGATACCCGGCAACGGGAGGAGGTGTTTTCATGGAAGTTATTACTGCTTTTTTGGTCGCTGTTGCGGCTGGTGTAGCCTGCCACTACATCATCAAATGGCTTGATAGTGACCATAAGGACAACAAATAGCCTAGTGGGTGCTTAGCCACTATAAAAGAAAAGAAGAATCCCCGAACTGTACGCAACTACGGTTCGGGGATTCGTTCTTTGTCCTCATGGACTTATTACTGCTTTTTTTTGCCTACTGGCATTATAGCATATGCAAGTTTTGATTTCAAGATGCATTTTCCAAGGGAAATAGGAAGGAAACAAGCCCAAAGTGCGAACTTAGATGGTAAAATACAGGGTATCTTGAATCCTGTGCCAGTATCATTCACGCCACTAAATAATGTTATATTAATAGGCATCAGGAAAAACAATGCTGTTTTGGAGCCTGCAAATTTAATTTTGCCAGCAAATTTTTCCGAACGCATCAATAGATTTAACAATAGCCCCCAGAAATTATTGGATACTTGGAAAGGTAAAAATAAAATCCAATCAAATTGAATCCAGGATGAGTTTCACTAGCGACAGTATTGTAAGGACATGCCTTGGGGGTAAATGAGGGAGGGCTATCCTTTCCATGTTTAAAATACCTTGAATCCCTCTTTCCATCTTGCTCTTCACCATATACCAATGCTGCATATGTATTTACATCTTTTCCGGCTTTCCCATTGATGATATGGCCAATCTCACCCAATCCACCTCCGCATCTTCCGATAAATCTCCAGTCCGTCCTTCCTCCCAAAGGTCTTCACCGCGTCCAGATACAAAATCTTCTTTCCCGACCGCTTCTCAAACAGCCCCTGAATGATCTCTACCTGCTCCTCATAGCCGCTGTCCGCAAAGACGCTTTCCAGCGCCTCCCGCACCCTCCTGCGTTCCTGGTATCTGGCAAACTCTGTCTCCAGCTTTACCGGCTTCAACCATTCCCGCACCTCCTGGGTTCGGGGGCGGTTCTCGTTGGCCTGCAGGATACACTGCTCCAGGGAACTGCCCAGCGTTATCTCCCTGGCCTCCTTTCCCTGTATCCTCCAATAATCCCGGACCGCTATAAAGCCTTGGTCTCTGCTGACAATGGCAGCCCTTCCCCGGTATCCACTTCCGAAAACAGCCCCTATTTTTGTGGCAATATAAAAATCCAAGGCGTTTTTCCCAGCCTTCTTGAGCTTACATATATCCAGTTCACAGGAGGAGTCCAATAACTGCTGCAGACTTCCCTGCTGGATTTTTTCACAGCTTGTGCTGTAAAAAATTACGACGGTGTCTTCCTTTCCCAGATACCGGGCTCCTTTCAGGCCCTCATTCTGGACATTCTCAAAATCAATCAGAAAGTACATAGGTTAAATTTCTCCTTAGTCTCGCTTTTTAGTCTTAACCAACAGTTTCTCTTCCTGAAAAATTATATCATGTCGGTTCCAGTTGTTCAAGACTTTTAGAACATTTGTTCTTTTTATCTTTTATTCCTTACCTATTCGAATCCGATTATTTCCATTGAGGTATTTTGAAATTTCTCATAAAGAAGAGTATGCATGAGCCTTCCCACGGTATCCCAGAACTTAAAGGACCTGATGGCGGATGGCCTGGTCTGCGAAAACGGTCGGTTTGATTCCACAGGAGGACGAAAGGCTCAGGCCTTCTGCTACAATCCGGATGCCCGGTTTTCCGTTGGACTGGACGTTACCCGCAATCATCTGGGCATCGTAATCCTGAACGCGGGAGGAGAGGTGGTGGGAAACCGACGTTTCCGCACTCCCTTTTCTCACGTGAAATCCTATTATGAAATGGTGTGGAATCTTATAGACGGATTCATGGATGAATTTTCTATAGATAGAGAAAGGATTTTAGGCGTAGGCATTGCCGGGCCCGCAATTGTGTCCAGCGACGGTCAGTATTTGACATATTCTCCGGTTCTGGGCACAGATAATATCAGGCTGGGGGATTTTCCCGTCACATTCCTTTCCCCTGCTCCTTTTGCAACGACGCCAACGCAGGGGGCTTTGCGAAGGCCTGGCATTTTGACCACAAGGAGAATTCCATCTACCTTTCCCTGAATAATACGGTAGGAGGCTCCATTCTTCTAAACAATACGATTTGTCACGGGGAAAATCAAAGAAGCGGGGAATTTGGACACATGACCCTTGTGCCTGAGGGAGAGCTATGTTATTGCGGTAAAAGGGGCTGCGTGGATCCCTATTGCTCCGCTTCCCTTCTCTCCAACTCCACGGACGGCAGTCTGGAGCGTTTTTTCCAGCTACTGCGGGAGCTGGTGGCCCTGCACAACACCTTTGAGCAGGACGGAAGCTATCTCCATATCTGCCAGTACCGGCTGGAGGCCACTGCAGTAGACGCCGCCCTGCAATACATTGAAGAATTCCTGCGTTCTGTTTAAAACGGATGACAAAGGGAAGCCGCCGGCACGCTGCTCATGGCCGCCCCACAGGCCGCTTCTTCCTCATAGGGGGCCATCTGGAGCTTGGCCTCAAACATCTCCTGAAAAATCTCCTGGAGAACCGTATTTTTGCGCACGCCGTTTCCGGAGGCCACCAGGCGTTCTACACGAATCCCTGTGCCTTCCTGTATGGTGTGGCACATGTCGTAAAGCTCTTGGGCCATGCCTTTCATGGTTCCGTACACCAATCCTTCCGGCGTGAAATTTTCCCCGCTTAAATTGGTGATACTCCCCCGCTGTTCCGGGTGTACCCGGGTCCCGTAAAAGGAAGTGCAGACGACCATTCCATCGCTCTTTTCCCGGCCCTTCCGGGCCAGCTGAGCCATAACCTCATACTGAGGTTTCCCCTGGGCTCCTGCAGCCATAGCGTAGCTTCTGAAAAACTGTTCCAGAATAGCATAGGCCCGTCCTCCGCACAAGGAGGAGCCAACCAGCAGGTATTTTCCCCGGATATAAGGGCGCGCCTCAATGCCCGGCGCCTGAAAATGACGGCCGGACAGGAGAGAAATCTGCCCTCCGGTTCCCACGTTCAGGAGAAGCGTCCCCTCTTTCAGTCCCACCGATCCTAAAAAGCTGGCCTGATTGTCTCCCAGGGCAATGGTCACGGGAATTCCCTGGTAAGTCCCAAGCATGGAACACGTATCCCACACCTCTGGCAGTATGGATCGCTTCATGCCCAGCTCTTCCAGGATTTCTGTCCGAAAACAGCCCCTCTGTTCGTCAAAAAATCCCAGGCTGGCTGCGTTGCTCACATGCGTCACAGGCTTCTTTCTGCCTGTGAGAAATGCTCCCAGATAATCCCCCACCGTACAGACGCATACGCTTCCCTCCGGCACCAGACCCTTTTTCTCATTATACAGATGCGTCACAAGTCCATAGCCCGTAGAGACCTTTAGTCCTGTCTGCTCAAATACCAATTCTGTCAGGCTTTTCCCGGCAAAGTCCGGAATATCCCCCCGGCCGTCCTGCCAGGTATAGAGAGGACTGATGCATTGACCCTCCCGGTTCACATACACGATGCCGTGCATCTGTCCGGTTATCCCGATGGATTTTACATCCGGGTGAAGGGTCCGCAGTTCCTGAAGCACGCTCTGTACATCATCCAGGATCACAGACATATCCTGAATACGCTCCCACTCCTCTTTTGTTTTCAAAAAGCTTCTATTCTGAATGGTTCGTGCCTCCAGGACTCTTTTCTGCTCTATTTCAAGGACTACAGCGCTGATGGTTGTTGTCCCCATGTCAATTCCGATTGCTTTCATCTGCTTCCTCTGGATTTATCCACCGGATACTTTGCCTCGTTTTTCGTCATCTTGGCATTTACAATCTCGTCTGCATCCAGCCCTAGCTTATCCAGCATATCCTGGCAGTACACTATCACATCTGCCAGCTCCTCCTTCACATGTTCCAGATCATAGTCTGTGTCGCTCCACTGAAAACATTCCAGCAGCTCGTTGGCTTCAATAGAGATGCTCTTAGCCAGATTTGCCGGGGTATGAAACTGATCCCAGTCCCGGTCTGCAATAACCTTTCTAATTCTCTCAATCGTCTCTTTCTTCATAATACAAATTCTCTCAATATGTTAGTTTTATCAAAAATATCCTTAACCCGCCGTACCAACACATGGTTTGCAAACCACACCGTTTCATAATGCATAAAGTCTAACACTCTTTCATCCCAGAGAAACTGGATCTCCGAGACAAATTCATCATCCGAATTCCAAAAACGGAACAAAACATTCAGTCCCCTAAATACCGGAATCCGCGCCGCCACATCCCCGCTTTCATCCGCTATACCGCCCAACTTTTCCAAAGATGTCCTTAAGCTCTCCTCTTGATGGTCAAACAGCCTTGCTTCCTGTCTGAAAAAGTCAGCGCCAAGGCGTGACGTCCCATTTTGCATGGGGGAAATGCTCTGCATATTTACAAATCGCCCAGAGGATACCGCATCTGGCCTTGACCAGCAGAGAAGGTCATATACGGTCAAAGCCTCATTGTAATTGGCCTCGCAAAATCCGTCCATATACCCATAGGAGGTTTCCACCAAACCGCTTTTCCTATGAATCCGGCAGCTTCCGCCCATAAAATCAAAGAGCAGATATGTTTCGCTTGCTGTCAGAGAAAACCGTTTTATCATATCTTCCTGGTTATATTTCAGAAACTCTACCTGCATCTGCCATTTCATTTGCTCATAATTTGAAATCATCTCTGCTTCCTACCTCACCCCCATCCTTGCCAGCTCCTCTCTCGCCTCCTCATACCCGGTAAACACGATCCCGGACATGCCAAGCTTCCTGGCCGCCTCCACATTCTTTACCGTGTCGTCGATAAACACAGCCTCCTGGGCCCGGATCTCATATTTTTCCATCAAATTTTGAAATGCCTCCGGCGCCGGCTTATTGAGATGCTCTTGGTAAGACAGGCAATACCCGTCCATGAGCTCCAGGAAATCCAGTTTATTTCCCCGCTGCCTGTACACGTGCTCCGGCCAGTTGGACAAAGCGTACACCCGGTATCCTTTTTCCTTCAGCTCCCTGACCCAGGGAACAGCATAATCCAGCGACCAGGTACATTCCCCCAAATTTTCATAGACGGCGCGGATCTCCTTCTCATACTCTGGGGCTGCCGCCACAAAATCCTGAATCTCCTCCTCCTCCGTAAGAAGGCCCAAATCATGCTCTTCCCACACCGGGTTCAGAAAAACGGCCCGCTCCACAGACTCATACGCCTTCTGCTCCGGCACCACGCTGCGCAGATATTTCTCCCATCCGTAACCGTTTAATACTCTTCCGATATCAAAAATAATCGTTGTGATTGCCATTTTTATCGCTCCTCTCTAATTCTGTCCAGACTGCCCGTTTGGCCTGAACGATACACTTAAAAACCGGCCGCAGACTTTCATCCACAGCCGGTCTTCTCCGTTCCCTGTCAAAATAGGTCTCTCCCCGATTGGCAGGCATTGGTTAGGATCTGTAAATAATATCATTTCTGCCCGGCCCGTTAGACACCATGGTAATGGGGAAGCCGATGTGCTTCTCCACAAACTCCACATAGTTCCGGCAGTTCTCCGGCAGATCCTCGTATTTCTTGATGCCTCGGATATCGCATTTCCATCCAGGAAGCATTTCCAGCACTGGCTTTGCCTTTTCCAGCAGGACGGCAGGAGGGAATTCCGTGGTAACCTTTCCGTCAATCTCATAGCCTGTACATACTGGAATCTCATCCAGATATCCCAGCACATCCAGTACCGTAAAAGCCACGTCCGTGGTTCCCTGCACCCGGCAGCCGTACTTGGAGGCCACACAGTCAAACCATCCCATTCTTCGGGGACGTCCCGTGGTGGCTCCGTACTCGCCCCCGTCTCCGCCACGTCTCCGCAACTCATCCGCCTCATCACCGAAAATCTCGCTGACAAAGGCTCCGGCGCCTACCGTACTGGAATAAGCCTTGCACACGGTAATAATCTGCTTGATGTCATAGGGGGGCAGTCCCGCCCCAATAGCGCCATAGGCGGCCAGGGTGGAGGAGGAGGTCACCATGGGATAGATGCCGTGATCCGGATCCTTCAGGGATCCCAGCTGTCCCTCCAGCAGAATATTTTTTCCCACCTGATTTGCCTTCCACAAATAGGCAGAGGTATCGCACACATAGGGCTCCACCATCTGCTTATATTCCATAAGCTCCTGGTACAGGGCCTCCGGATCCAGAGCCGGTTTATGGTACAGATTCTCTATGATTACATTTTTGCGGATGCAAACATTGTCGATTTTCTCCCGCAGGTAGCTTTCCTCCGCGAAAAGCTCGCTGACCTGGAAACCTACCTTGCCGTATTTATCCGAATAGAAGGGAGCAATACCGGATTTGGTGGAACCATAGGACTTTCCGCCCAGGCGCTCCTCCTCATACTGATCCAGCAATACATGATAGGACATGACGATCTGAGCCCGCTCAGACACCAAAATCTTCGGCTTTGGCACTCCCTGATCCACAATGCTCTGGATCTCCTCGAAAAGCTTTCGCACATTCAGGGCTACCCCGTTGCCGATGATGCTGGTGGTATGATTATAAAATACGCCGGATGGAAGCGTGTGCAGGGAAAACTTTCCATAGTCGTTCACAATGGTGTGTCCCGCGTTTGCTCCGCCCTGAAAACGCACAATAATGTCGGACTCCTGGGCCAGCATATCCGTAATCTTGCCCTTTCCCTCGTCTCCCCAGTTCGCTCCTACTACTGCTCTTACCATGACTCCTACTTCCTTCCCGTTCCTCTCCGGATCATCCCACCGGAAAGAACCTGTGTGTTTTTTTAAAGCTTCCGTTCAGCACGCACCCATTGACGCTGCCTGGCGTCCTTTTTAGAAAACGCACCTGCAGTCTGGCTGAACTGTTACTTCAAACGTTACCGGCGCTCCCCAAAGGCGCTAAAACCCCTGACAAGTGCCGGTATTAGTATAACTTGTTTTATTGGAAATGTAAATCTATTTTTCTTTGGCTTTGCCCAAATATGCGGCCCGCACCGCCTCATCCTCCAGAAGCTCTGCGCCTGTGCCTGTCATGGTAATGCGCCCGGTCTCCATCACATAGCCCAGATCCGCTGCCTTCAAAGCCATATTGGCGTTCTGCTCAATGAGGAGAATGGTCACGCCCTGCTTGTTGATCTCCCGGATAATGTCAAACACGCCCTTTACCACAATGGGAGCCAGGCCCAGAGAGGGCTCATCCATCATAATCAGCTGGGGCTTTGACATAAGGGCGCGGCCAATGGCCAGCATCTGCTGCTCACCGCCGGACAAGGTTCCCGCCAGCTGCCAGCTGCGCTCCTTAAGCCTGGGAAACAGATCATAGACCCATTTCACATCCTCATCCAGGGAATCCTTGCGCATATAAGCGCCGATCTTTAAGTTCTCCAGCACCGTCAGGTCGGAAAAGACCCGCCGGCCCTCCGGCACCAGGGTAATGCCCCGGGCCACAATCTGATCTGTGGGAAGCCCTGCGATCTCCGCGCCGTTTAACACAATGTTTCCGCTCTCCGGCTTTACCAGATTTACAATGGCCCGCAGAGTGGAGCTCTTTCCCGCTCCATTGGCCCCAATCAGGGTAACCACCTGTCCCTGGGCCACGGAAAAGCTGATATCCTTCACTGCCTTGATGCCTCCGTAGGAGACATTCAGATTTTTCACCTCTAAAATATCACTCATCGTCCGCACCTCCCAGATACGCTTCGATTACCCGCGGATTGTTGCGGATCTCCTCCGGCACGCCCTCTGCAATGGGTTTTCCGAAATCCAGCACATAAATCCGGTCAGAAATTTCCATAACCAGATCCATATGATGCTCAATCATGAAAATAGTCAGTCCAAACTCATCCCGGATCCGGCCGATAAACTGGGTCAGCTCCATGGTCTCCTGGGGATTCATGCCGGCTGCCGGCTCATCCAGCAGCAAAAGCTCCGGCTTGGTAGCCATGGCCCGGGCAATCTCCAGATGGCGCTGCTTTCCGTAGGGCAAAGAGGTAGCCAGCTCATTCCGCACATCCTCCAGCTCCATAAGCTTTAAGAGCTCCTCCGCCTCCTGCCGCATCTTTGCCTCCTCCCTGGCATTGAGCCGGAAGGTAGCCGTAAAAATATTGCTGGTGCGCAGCATATGTTTGGCAATGAGAATATTTTCAAATACGGTCTGGCTCTTAAACAGGCGGATATTCTGGAAAGTACGGGCAATGCCAAGCTTGGTAATCTTATCCGGCGTGGGAGCCATCACATGCTGGCCTGCATATTCTCTGGCATTTTCCCCCTGATAAAGCTTTTTCATCTTTCCCTGGGGATGATTCTGGATAATTTTATGATCCTTAAAATACACCGCCCCGTTGGTGGGAGCGTACACTCCGGTGATCACGTTGAAAGCCGTGGTCTTCCCGGCGCCGTTGGGGCCGATGAGGGAAATAATCTCTCCCTTGTTGACCTCCAGATTCATATTGTCCACGGCGATAACCCCGCCGAACTGCATGGTCACATTCTCTACCTTCAGCACATGTTCCTTACTCATGGGAGGCACCTCCCTTCGCTTCCTTCCCCTTGCCAAATTTCCGCCGGAAGAAGTTTCGGATGGCCTCCAGAGAGAATTCCTTGTCGCCCATGATTCCCCTGCGGTAGAACAGCACCATGAGCATGATGATCACCGCAAATACCACCTTGCGGAATCCAGGCCGCAGCAGAGGTACATGGAAACCTCCGATGTACAGATTCTCATTGTCCAGGAACCGCAGCCACCACTCAGAGCAGGCGATAAACAGGAAGGAGCTGATACAGCTTCCCGTAACGGAGCCAATGCCGCCGATAACCACAATGAGCAGAATCTCATAGGTCATAGCCGACTTAAACATGGAAGCCTGAATGGAGGTCTGGTACATAGCCAGAAGCCCTCCGGAAATACCGGCAAAGAAGGAGCTGATCACAAAGGCCAGCCGCTTGTGGTGAGCCAGGTTAATGCCCATGGCCTCCGCCGCAATCTCGTCATCCCGAATAGCCTTAAAGGCCCTGCCATAGGTAGAATTAATCAAAAGCACAATCAGCGCAATGCAGATACCCGCCACCACAAAGGGATACAGCACGGATTTAAAAGAGGGGAAATTCCGCAGCAGGTTGGAGCCGTTGGTAATGGGCCCCAGCTTATCCCACTGAAACACAGCCCGGATAATCTCTGCAAACCCCAGAGTAGCAATAGCCAGGTAATCGCTTTTCAGACGCAGCACCGGCAGACCGATGAGATAGGCAAAGATGGCTGCCGCGATCCCCCCTGCAATGAGAGCCACCGGCACAGGCAGGGCAAACTGGATGATGCCCCCGTCAAAATACTGATAGACGCTGTGCCGGGATTCCACCGGAATCGTCAAAATGGCATAAGTGTAGGCGCCCACCAGCATAAATCCAGCCTGGCCCAGGGAAAACAGGCCCGTAAAGCCATTCAGCAGATTCATGGACACAGCCACCAGCGCATAGATGGCGCCCTTCTTTAACACGGTAAAAAACATGGAACTGGACGGTATCACCTGCTCCAGCACGAAGAGCAGCAGAAGCAGCCCTCCGATCAGGCCGACGTTCCACATGGTTTTTGTCTTACTGCTCATTTTCGAACGCCTCCTTATACTTTATCCGTCGCCTTTTCACCGAAAAGACCCGTGGGCTTCACCAGCAGAATCACGATCAGCAGCGCAAAGGTAAACGCGTCGGAGAAGGTGGTCCAGCCAAGGCCCTTGATGATATTTTCACAGATTCCAATAATAAACGCCCCGATCACCGCTCCGGGAATGGAGCCGATACCGCCGAACACAGCCGCCACAAAGGCCTTCAGGCCCGGCATAGCGCCTACGGTGGGCGTCACTCCCGTGTAGTTGGTGAAAAACAGCAGGCTTCCGATGGCTGCCAGGAAGGAGCCGATAATAAAAGTGGTGCTGATCACGGAATTAATCTTAATTCCCATAAGCTGGGAGGTCTCAAAATCCCGGGAAGCCGCCCGCATGGCCATACCGATCTTGGTGTGCTTGATCAGCAGCACAAGGCCGATTACCAAAAGAATCGTCAGTACAGGAGTAATCACCGTCACCCGCTTGGTGGTGGCCCCAAATACCTGAATGGTGTCGCTGATCCAGGGAATAGCCGGGTACTGCTGAGAAAGTCCCCCTGTCACGTACAGGGCCAGATTCTGCAGCAAATAAGAAACGCCGATGGCAGAAATCATAATGGACATGCGGGGCGCGCTGCGCAGAGGCTTGTAAGCCACCCGCTCCACCACAAAGCCAAGAAGCACGGTCAGTACAATCATCAGGGGAATTGCCAGATAAATGGGCATAATCGTGGTAGAATACACCATGATCAGGCCTGCAACCATAAAAATATCGCCGTGAGCAAAATTAATCAACCGCAAAATGCCATATACCATGGTATACCCAATGGCAATCAAGGCATACTGGCCGCCCACGGAAATACCTGCCAAGAGATAAGGCAGGTTCTGTGTCATCCAATCCATATAAAACCTCCAGCTCAAAGACTCCTTCTCCATGGAGGCCCCCAGGGCTTCCATAGGAAATCCCGCAGCAGGCATTATCCGCACCGCCACGGGAGAAAACCCAGCAGTCCAGCTCACCCCCGCCGCAATACTCCGCATGAAAGCATAGCTGCGGTCTGGCTGAACTGCTGCAACAAAATCACAAATATGGTTTCCGGGTATTCCGCAACCCAGATACAGAACTTAGTTTACACCCTGTACCGTTACGAAATCCCATGCGCCGCTCTCAGTGTTCGCACACTTTACATATGCCACATCCCGAAGCGCGTCGCCGTTCTCAGAATCAAAGGCGATATCTCCGGACACTCCCTTGTAGGTTACGTTCCAAAGAGCCGCGTTTACAGCCTTGGCATCTGTGGAGCCTGCTGCCTTCAGGGCTTCCAGAGCAACGAAGTAAGCGTCATAGCCCATGGCCGTCACTGCGGAAATGGTGTCGTCTCCGCCGTTGTTTGCCTTGGCTGTGGAGTTGCCGTTGATCCACTCCTTGATGCCCTTGTCGAACTCTTCATTTCCGCCCTCCTGATAGAAGGTGGTCACATAGATCTCCACATCCTTTCCCTTGGCTGCGTTCAGGATTACGTTGGAATCCCAGGTATCGCCTGCCATCATGGGAATTCCCAGTCCCTGAGAAGACGCCTGCTCAATGATCAGGGCCGCCGCCTCCGTGGAAACCGGTGCAAAGAATACCTCTGCCCCTGCATTTTTTGCAGAAGTAATATAAGAAGTAAAATCGCTGTTACCCTCCTGGAAGGTCTCCTCCACAACCGTGCCGCCTAAGGACTCAAAGGCTGTCTTGAAATAATATCCCAGACCGGTGGAATAATCGTCTCCAAGCTTAGTCAATATGTAAGCAGTCTTTGCGGAAAAATTCTCGTTGGCAAAGTTGGCCAGCACCGTGCCCTGGAAGGGATCCAGGAAACAAATACGGAAGTAATGCTTGTTGCCCTCTGTTACCTGGGGATTGGTACAGGTTACGCCGATGGCCGGGATCCCTGCATCCTTAAACACATCGGAAGCAGCGATGGAAACGCCGGAACCATAGGAACCCAGAACCACAGACACATTAGCGCCAACCAGAGAAGCAGCCGCAGACGGTCCCTTGTCATTGGAGGACTCATTGTCCACGATCTCCAGCTGAACCGTATACTCCTCGCCTCCGATCTCCACGGTGGGAGCGATCTCGTTAGCATACTGCATACCCAGCACTTCCTGCTTACCGCCGGCGCCGTTGTCGCCGGAAGCCGGCTCATAAACGCCAATCTTCACAACCTTAGCGCCATCAGCCGCTGCCGGAGCGCTGCCCGTGTCACCGCCATTGCCGCTATTGTCGCCGCCCTTGCTGCAGCCTGCCAGCATAGCGCCAACCATGACAACGGCAAGACCCAGCGATAAAATACGCTTTTTCATAAAAATTAAACCTCCTAAATTGTACGTCTGTCAGAGACATTTGTACACATTTTTAATACGGCTATCAGTATACCATGTTTGTCGGGCAATTTCAAGTTAAAATACTGGAATTCCCCTAAATTCCTGATTTCCAAAACCGCCAAAGCATGGTATCCCCCATCACAGGTCAAACAACGACAGCTGATTGGATTGGGGCATATCCCCCAGGATCCCCAAATCCCCCATGAGATCCACCACATTTTTGGACAGCTTGCTGCGGATGCGAAGATCCTCCCGAGACAGAAATTCTCCGTCCCTGGCCGCCTCCTCCAGCTGATCCGCAGCCTTGTCCCCCAGTCCCTCAATGGTGCTTAAGGAGGGCATCAGCTTTCCATCCATAATCTGAAAGTGATGAGCCTTGGCCCTGTAAATATCCACCGGCAGGAATTCAAAGCCCCGGGCATACATCTCCTGCACAATGCGCATGTCCTTCATGGTCTCCTGCTCCTTTTTGGACAAGCTGTCGCTGCGCCTCTTATAGTCCGCCATATGAAAAGCCAGCCTTTCCTTTCCCAGACACATAAGCTCATAGCTGAAGGCTGAGGCCCGGATACTGAAATAAGCCGCGTAGTAGGCCAGGGGATGATAAATCTTGCAGTAAGCAATGCGCCAGGCCATCATCACATAGGCCGCCGCGTGAGCCTTGGGGAACATGTACTTAATCAGGGTACAAGACTCAATATACCAGTCCTCCACCCCCTCCTTTTTCATGGCCTCGATCCACTCCGGTTTCAGGCCCTTGCCCTTGCGCACGCTTTCCATAATGGTAAAGGACAGGCTTGGCTCCACCCCTGTATTGATGAGATAGAGCATAATGTCATCCCGGGTACAGATGGCCGTGGAAATCGTGGCCTTTCCTTCCTTAATAAAGCGCTGGGCATTGTTGAGCCACACATCCGTGCCGTGGGAAAGACCGGAAATGCGGATCAGGTCGGAAAAGGATTTTGGCTTGGCATCCACCACCATCTGGATTACGAAGTCCGTGCCAAACTCCGGGATTCCCAGGCATCCCAGAGGGCAGCCGTCAAGATCCGCCGGGGATACCCCCAGGGCTTCGGTGCTCATAAAGAGAGACATGACCTTCTGGTCATCCAGAGGAATGGTCTTGGCGTCCAGCCCGGTTAGATCCTCCAGCATGCGGATCATGGTGGGATCATCATGGCCCAGAATGTCTAGCTTCAAAAGGTTGTGGTCAATGGAGTGATAGTCAAAATGGGTGGTGATGGTATCCGTAGTCATATCATTGGCCGGATGCTGCACCGGGGTAAAAGAATGAATCTCCTCCCCGTGAGGCAGCACCACAATGCCTCCCGGGTGCTGGCCTGTGGAGCGGCGCACCCCCACGCAGCCCTCCACAATGCGTCCGATCTCGCAGCTCCGCTTGGTGATTCCCCTCTCCTCATAGTAACGCTTTACATAGCCAAAGGCCGTCTTGTCCGCCAGAGTGGCAATGGTCCCTGCCCGGAAGGTCTGTCCGGTTCCAAAGATCACCTCCGTATATTTGTGGGCCTTGCTCTGATAATCTCCGGAGAAATTCAGGTCAATGTCCGGCTCCTTGTCCCCCTTAAAGCCCAGGAAGGTCTCGAAGGGAATGTCAAAGCCCTCCTTTTTCAGGGGATTGCCGCACATCGGGCACTCCTTGTCCGGCATATCGCAGCCTGCTGCCCCCGCGTATTTCCGCACCTCCTCCGACTCAAAATCACTGTAGTGGCACTGGGGACAGTAATAGTGGGGCGGCAGGGGGTTCACCTCCGTGATTCCCGCCATGGTAGCCACAAAGGAAGACCCCACAGAGCCCCTGGACCCCACCAGATATCCGTCTTCATTAGACTTCCACACCAGCTTCTGGGCAATAATATACATAACGGCAAAGCCATTGGAGATAATGGAGTGAAGCTCCCGCTCCAGCCGCTCCGTTACCTCCTTTGGCAATTCCTCCCCATAGACTGCGTGAGCCTTGTCATAGCAGATCTCCCGCAAAGTCTGATCGGAATTTTCGATGACCGGCGGGCACTTGTCCGGCCTCACCGGGGAAACATATTCCGCCATGTCTGCGATCCGGTTGGTGTTGGTGATTACCACCTCCTCCGCCTTGGCGCTGCCCAGATACTGAAATTCCTCCAGCATCTCCTCTGTGGTCCGGTAGTAGAGCGGAGCCTGCATATCCGCGTCCTTAAACCCTCTGCTGGTCATGATAATCCGCCGGTATACCTCATCCTCCGGATTCAGGAAATGCACGTCGCAGGTAGCCACCACCAGCTTCCCGAAAGCCTCCCCCAGCTCCACGATCCGCCGATTCAGATTTTCCAGCTCCTCCCGGGAATTCACCGGAGATTTCTCATCCCGCAGCATAAATTCATTGTTGCCCAGAGGCTGTATTTCCAGATAATCGTAAAAATTCACCAGGCGGGCAATCTCCTCCTCCGGGGCAGAGCGCACCAGAGCCTGATACAGCTCCCCGGCCTCGCAGGCAGAGCCCAGCAGCAGCCCCTCCCGATACTGGGCAAAGACGCTCTTGGGAATCCGGGGCCGCTTGGCGTAATACTTCAGATGCGACCAGGAAATCATACGATACAGGTTTACCCGGCCGATCTCATTGAGAGCCAGAATAATGGCATGATGGGTGGGAAGCTTCTTTATGGCATCCTCGTCCAATACGCCCAGGGCATTGACCTGATCCAGATCCTCCGCTCCCCGTTCTTTTAGCATTTTCAGGAATTCCTGAAAAATCCGGGCCGTACAGGCCGCGTCGTCTACTGCCCGGTGATGATTTTCCAGGGAAATTCCCAGAGTCTTTGCCACTGTATCCAGCTTAAACCGGCTTAGCTGGGGCAAGAGCACCCGGGCCAGACCCACCGTATCCACAGCCGTAAACCCATAGGAAAGCCCCAGCCTCAGGCAGTTATTCTCAATAAAGCTGGTGTCAAAGCCTGCATTGTGGGCCACCAGCACGCTTCCCTCACAAAATTCCAGGAAGGAAGGGAGGATATCTTCAATCAGAGGCGCATCCAACACCATGGAATCATCAATGCCAGTCAGCTCCTCGATCTCATAGGAAATAGGCGTCTGGGGATTCACAAAGGTGCTGAAGGTGTCTGTAATCTCTCCCGCCTCCACCTTTACGGCGCCGATCTCAATGATCCGGTTGGTCTTGGCGGAAAAGCCCGTGGTCTCCAGGTCAAAGACCACATAAGAGCCCTCCAGACTCTGGCCCCTGGAATTTGTGACAATCTCTTTCATGTCGTCCACCAAATAGGCCTCCACCCCATAGATCAGCTTAAAAGAATCTCCTTTTGCAAGGGCATGACTGGCCTCTGTAAAGGCCTGAACCACCCCGTGATCCGTGATGGCCAAAGCCTTGTGTCCAAAGGCCTTGGCCTGCTTCATAATACTGGCCACGTCGGAAACCCCATCCATATCGCTCATCTTGGTATGACAGTGGAGCTCCACCCGTTTAGTTTCGCTGCGATCCTCCCGCTTCACCCTGAAATCCGAGGATTTTTTAATACCCGTGATGGATCCGATTCCCAGCTCCTTGTCAAAAGGATCCAGTACCGTCATGCCCCGTACCTTCAAAAATACCCCCTTTTTCACATGCTCCGTGATGCTGTCCTTGTCTTCATTGGACACAAAAAGCTTAAATCGGATCGTGTCTGTAAAATCCGTCAGGGAGACCATGAGAATGGTCCGCTCTCCCCGGATGTCCCGCTCCTCCACAGACAGCACCTGGCCGTGCACCGTCACCTCTCCCATTTCGCCCACAATCTGATCCATAGCCAGCAACTCGTCCTCGAAATCCCGGCCATAGATTACGTCCGGATTGTCCGAACGCCGCAAGCTTCGGCGGAAACCGCCCTTCTGATCCCGGCCGCCCTTGCCAAAGCCGCTGTCCCTGCCCGTTCCTTTTCCTGCCCCGAAACCAGCGCCTCCTTTTGCCACTCCCCGGCCTGCTGTCATCTCTCTTTTGCCGGATTGTTTTCCGGTTCCGCCAGCTCCATCCTTTCCGGTTCCGAAGGTTCCGCCAGCTTTGTTGCTTCCCGCTCCTTGTCCCATTCCTGCTCCGAAGCCTTCCTTTTCAGCTCCAAAGGTTCCGCTCCCGAATCCGCTGCTTCCCGCTCCTTGTCCCCCAAAATCTGTTCCCAAGGCCTCCGGATCTCCCGGCCCGCCATAAACCTGCTGACCATCCGCGCTTCCCCTGGCTCCCCCCTGCCTTTGCAGTATCACTGCGATCATATCCTGGGCCCGGCGCTCTACCTGCCTTTGCCCTTGGGGAACGGTTATTTCCTTCTCCACCTGCTCCAGGGTAATGCGCAAGGCAAGGCCACAGCGCTCTACCAGAATCTTGTGCAGCACCCGCTCCAGCTCTGCGGCCGCATCCTCCTCCAGAGGCGACACCTGCAGCTGCAAATGCAGCTCCTCCGGGGACGGATAGGTAATCTGCGCCCGGACAAAAAGCTGATATACCAGCATACTGTAATTTCGCAGTTCAAAGGAAATGCTATCCTTATAAAGGCGCAGCACTTCCTTGGGCGTATACTGACTGGACAGCTCATAGCGCTCAATAAGCTGCAGGGAAATCCTCTCCTGGGGGAACAGCATGCGCTTCATCTTTTTTTCCAGCTGAAAAAGCTGCTCCTTGTGAAGCAGCTTCTCACTTACCATATAGACGCGGATCCGCGTTTTTGTCCGGTCAGAGGTGACACGTTCCACCCGCACCTGCCGCAGCAGGTCTGAGCCCCCATCCTCTTCCAGGCTGGGGAACACTTCATAAAACTGTTTCTGCATCCGTCACAACTCCCGTTTTCCTCTTACAGGCTCCATCTGCCCAGGCCAAAAAACTTTTCATGCTCCCAAAGCATTCAAAGCTCCTGGCTCTATGCCTCCCAATTCTCCAGCTCCTGGCGAAGCGCCTGCAAAAGCTGATCCTCCGGCACCTTGCGCACAGCCTGACCCTTTTTAATCAAAAGCCCCTCTCCCAGGCCTCCTGCAATGCCGATATCCGCTTCCTTTGCCTCCCCGGGCCCGTTGACCACGCAGCCCATCACAGCCACCCGGATATCCAGGGGAAACTCTGCCGCCATGGTCTCCACCTGATTGGCCAGACCTATGAGATCAATGCGTGTGCGGCCGCAGGTGGGACAGGACACCACGTCGATCCCGCCCTTTCTAAGCCCCAGGGTCTTTAGAATCAGCTTTGCCGACTTGACTTCCTCCACCGGATCGCCGGTTAGGGATACCCGGATGGTATCTCCGATTCCCTGATAAAGGATAATGCCAAGGCCCACGGAAGATTTTATATTTCCCGAGGTCAGGGTCCCGGCTTCCGTAATCCCTACATGGAGAGGATAATTCGTCTGCCCGGCTATGAGCTCATGAGCCCGAACACACATAAGCACATCGGAAGACTTGATGCTGATGACCAGATTCTCATAGTCCATTTCCTCAATCATGTGTACCTTATCCAGGGCGCTCTCCACCAGGCCTTCCGCCGTGACGCCCTGGTATTTTTCCACCAGCTCCTTTTCCAGGGAACCGCTGTTCACTCCCACCCGGATAGGAATCTGCCGCTCCTTTGCCGCGTCCACCACGGCCCTCAGACGTTCTCTTCCTCCGATATTACCCGGATTGATGCGGATCTTGTCCGCTCCCTGTTCCATAGCTGCAATCGCCAGCTTATAATCAAAGTGAATGTCCGCCACCAGGGGAATGGAAATCTGTTCCTTGATCCTCCCCAGAGCCAGAGCCGCTTCCTCTGTGGGCACCGTACAGCGGATTATCTCACATCCCGCCCGCTCCAGCCGGTGAATCTGCTCCACCGTAGCCTCCACATCCTCCGTCTTTGTGTTCGTCATGGACTGAATCAGAACAGGGTTTCCCCCGCCGATGAGCCGGTCTCCAATGCGAATTACTCTGGTGCGGCTTTGCGCCGTCTGCTTTTCCTTCCTCTGCTCCATTCTTCCTGCCATTCTCTCCCTGGCCTCCTCTTATATACGTCTCCTTTTTCTCAAATCTCCCCCGGCCGCTTATCCCCAGGGAGCAACGATCCGCTCCATGCGCTCCGCCCGCTCTGCCTGGTGCTCCCGTTTTCCCCGGGAATATTTTTCCACATTCAGCACCATGCCAAACTCCAGAAACAGAAACACAGTCGCCGTACCTCCGGCGCTGAAAAAGGGCAGCGTCACCCCTGTGGTGGGAATCAAACTGGTCACCACCGCCAGATTCAGAATCACCTGCAACGCCAGATGGCCGAAGACTCCCATGGACAAAAGTCTGCCAAACAAATCCTCCGCCTGTTGGGTAATGCTGTAGATCCGGTACAGCAGGTAGATAAACATTAAAATCACAAGCCCTGCTCCGAATACCCCCAGCTCCTCACAGATGATGGAAAAAATCATGTCATTGTAAGGCTCCGGAATCTTAAGCTTCTGGATGCTGTTCCCCAGTCCCTTTCCAAACAGTCCCCCGGAGCCAATGGCATAGAGGGCCTGCAGGGCCTGATAGGCCTTGTCCGACTCATAGGCATAGGGATCCAGCCAGGCCAGAATCCGGTCCGACCGGAAGCCCTCCGACGCCTCCGGCGCCTGCTGGAGCACATACAGGTATATGGCGATCCCCACGCCTCCCACAAGCAAAAGGAGAAAAATAGGCCAGTACCTGGGGTACACCATGAAAATCATAACACAGGTAATCCCCAGCACAATCACTGCCGTACTCATATTGTTGCTAAGCTTCCAGATCATGACAAACACCACCAGCACCGGCAGAAGCACCTGCACAATGGCTTTGATCGGTTCTATGTATCCCGGCTTCTGGATCTGAACCACCTTGCCGCTGATCAAGGCCGCCGAAAATATAATGATGGCCACCTTAATGGGCTCCGCCACCTGGAACCGACCCAAACCAGGGATCTCCAGCCAGCGAGTGGCGCCGTAGGCCGTCACCCCCAGATCTGTCTTCAACAGCAGCACCAGCACAATGGAACCGGCAAAGCCAAGCAGAGCAAAAAATCGCCAGTTATGATAGTCAATATTCGCTACCACCAGCATAGACGCTAGTCCCACAAGGCTCCATTTCAGCTGATTCTTCAAAAAATATGCGGAATCATAGTGGAAGCTTTCGCTCATACTGGCCTTATAGTAGCTGGCGCTGTATATCATAATCAATCCAAACACCGTCAGAAACAACACGGCCACAATCAGATTCGTGTCAAAGCTGAGCAGTCCCAGACCCCTTCGTTTTCGTTTCTTTTTCCGGGAATCTCCCATGAAATCAAAGCCTCCATTTATAAAGTCCTAGGATTTTTTTCTCTCGTATCTGCAAAAGGTAAACTCCAGGTCAAAATAGGTTTTCTCCTCGCTCTGTCCCGTAAGCTCCCAGTCCGGATCCGCCTCCAGATTGGGAAACCAGGCGTCCGCCTCATAGGCGTGTTCTGTACGTGTCACATGAGCCGTATCGCAGTAGGGCAAAAACTGTTGATAAATGCTGTCTCCCCCTACAATATACACATCCTCTGACGGGTATTTTTTCAGCTCATCCAGCGTCTCCTCCAGGGAATAACAAACCACCGCCTCTTTCACCTGATACTGTCTGTTCCGGGTCAGCACAATGTTAGTCCGGTTTTTCAACGGCTGTCCTCCGGGAAAGGTCTCCATGGTTTTTCTCCCCAGAACCACTACCTTGCCCGTAGTCTCCGAGCGAAAAAACTTCATATCCTCCGGGATGCTGACCAGCAGCTTCCCCCTATGGCCGATGGCCCAGTTTTTATCCACGTTTACAATCAGATTCATGCGCTCCTCCTTCTTTCTCCCAGGTCACGGAATGATCTGCAGTTTGCAGCACCTGCATTGGCAGATGTGCTTTCCACTGCAGGCAAATGTACTTTTCCCGTCACACTGCAATGGGAATCCCCTTAATCTGGGGCCCGGTCTCATACCCCTCCACCCAAAGATCCTCCGTAGTAAACTGATAGAAATCTGTCACCTGCGGATTTAATATTACCTTAGGCGCCGGATAGGGCTCTCTGGTAATCAGCTCCTGGACAATGGCCTGGTGCCGGTCATAAATATGGGCGTCCGCAATCACGTGCAGCAGCTCCCCTGGGATCATATGGCAGCTTTGAGCCACCATCATAAGCAGAATTGCATACTGACATACATTCCAGTTGTTGGCCGCCAGCACATCCTGGGAGCGCTGATTCAACACCATATTTAAGGTAAGCTTATCCTCCCCGGGCTGTTGGGTCACATTGTAGGTGACGCCATAGGCGCAGGGGTAGAGATGCATTTCTTTCAAATCCTGGAACACATAGGTATTTGTCATGATTCTCCGGCTAAAGGGATTGTTTTTCAGGTCATAGAGCACCCGGTCCATCTGGTCCATCTCTCCCTCTCCATAAGCGCTCTTCACCCCGATCTGATACCCGTAGGCCTTGCCAATGCTTCCCGTCTCATCCGCCCACTGGTCCCAGATGTGGCTGTTCAGGTCATGAATGTTATTGGATTTTTTCTGATAGATCCAGAGAATCTCATCCATACAGCTCTTAAGTGCTGTGCGGCGCAGGGTAATGGCCGGAAACTCCCGGCGCAGGTCATAGCGGTTCACCACGCCGAAACGCTTAATGGTATAGGCAGGCGTGCCGTCCTCCCACCGGGGACGCACTTTTTCTCCTTCCGTGCTGGTGCCGTTTTCCAGAATGTCCTGGCACATGCGGATAAATACTGTGTCTGCGTAGCTCATGTTGTTCTTCCTCTCATCCTGATTTCTCTCTGTTTTCCTGTATCACCTTTCACCAAAGCTGTCTTTCTGCCTTTTGTAAATCCTGTTGAAAAGAACAATGCTCCTCTTCATCTGAAGTTGAATCACAAATCACCTCAACAGATTTCCCAGAAGGCCCCGGGCCAGGCTCCCCCCGGCGCTGCTGGCTGCATTCCCCAACATTCTGCTGAAAAAGCTTCCCCCACCGGCCTTCTTGTCCAGTTCCTTGCCAATACTCTTGCCCGCCTCCCGAGCCACACTGCGTCCCACGGAAGCCGTCACATTCCCCACGGCCCGCTCCACGGCGGCAGTCTTCTGCTTCTTTTTCTTCTCCTCTTCCCGAAGGGCTGCCTGCTCCCGTTTCTCTTGTTCTCGCAAAGCCTGCTTTTCCAGGCGTTCCTGCTCCCGTTTTGCCTCCTTCTCCTGTTTCTCCTGCTCTCGTTTTGCCTCTTTCTCCGCCTGGGCCCGCTCCTTTTCCAAAAGCTCCCGCTGGCGGTTAAGCTCCGCCTCCTCGGCGTCATTCAGGGCCTTTTCGTTTAACATTTCATAGGCGGATTCCCGGTCAATAACCCGGTCGTACTTTAAATACAGAGGACTATTCTCAATCTGGCTTCTGATCTCCTGATCGCTGGCCACTCCCATAAAGCTTCTGGGAGGCAGCACAAAGGCCCGCTGTACTACCCCGGGTACGCCCTCTTCATCCAGGAAGGACATGAGGGCTTCCCCGGTTCCCAGCTCTCCCAAAACCTCCTCTGTGTCAAAGGCGGGATTCTCCCGGAAGGATTGGGCTGCAGCCCGCACTGCCTTCTGATCCTTGGGCGTATAGGCCCGCAGGGCATGCTGTACCTTATTTCCCAGCTGGGACAGCACGCTGTCCGGGATATCTGTCGGCACCTGGGTCACAAAATAAATCCCCACTCCTTTGGAGCGGATAAGCTTGACCATCTGCTCAATCTTCTGGAGCAGAACCTTGGGCATATCGTCAAACAACAGGTGCGCCTCATCAAAGAAAAAGATCATCCTGGGCTTCTCCAGATCTCCCGCCTCCGGAAGCTGCTCGTAGACCTCTGCCAGCATCCACAGAAGAAAGGTGGAATACAGCAGGGGGCTCTGATACAGCTCCACGCAGTTCAGCACATTGATGTAGCCCCTGCTTTTCCCATCCACTGCCATCCAGTCAAAAATATCCAGATCCGGCTCTCCCAGGAACAGCTCAGCGCCCTCCTCTTCCAGACGGATCAGGGCCCGCTGAATGGCTCCCACGCTGGCAGCGGCAATATTGCCGTACTCGGCCCGGAAATCAGCGGCGTTGTCTCCCACATATCGCACCATGGATTTCAGATCCTTCAGGTCCAGCAATAGCCAACCGTTGTCGTCGGCAATCCGAAATACAATGGTCAGAATACCAGCCTGGGTGGGATTCAGATCCAGAAGCCGGGACAAAAGATCCGGTCCGATATCCGACACTGTGGCCCGCACCGGGTGTCCCTTCTTTCCGAACACGTCAAAATAGTGCACCGGATACTCGGAATAGGTAAAATCCGTCAACCCCAGCTTATCCAGCCGTTTTTTCAGGCTCTCGCTCTCTTCCCCAGCCCTGCAAAGCCCGGACAGATCCCCCTTGATATCCGCCAGAAACACCGGCACTCCCATATCGCTGAAGGACTCGGCCATAACTTTTAAGGTCACGGTCTTGCCCGTTCCCGTGGCTCCGGCAATCAGGCCGTGCCGATTGCACATTTTCGGCGACATGCAAACCCTTTGTCCGTTGTATCCCATCCAAATCTGATTTTCTTCCTGTAGATACATGTATTCCTCCCGTTTTTCGATCCTCTGTAATTTTGATTCCCTGGTCTTACAGGCTCTTTCTCCTTCTGGCTGCGCAGCCCTTCCTGGGGCGGGGCGCAGCTATTGGAAGAAATTATAGCATACTTTTTGACACATTACAAACGGTTTAAAAGCACGAATGCGCGACGTGCGCATTCCCCGGAGGGCTTTTTACCTTACAGGACGCAATTTCCTGTAAAGTAAGAAAAGAATACCGCCGTATAGATTGCAGCTCTCTCCAACGGCGGTATCCTTTATTTCCAGAATTTTGTTTTCTCTCGCTTCTCCCGTCTATGCCTCCACAACCTCCAGCACATCCATAGGGCAGGCGTTTGCGCACTTGCCGCAGGCAATACACTTGGACGCAGTGGGAGATTCCTCTGCCTTTACCATAAGGCCGAAGGGACAGGCTTCCACACACTTGCCGCAGCCTGTACAAAGCTTCTTGTTTACCATATAAACACCCTTGGCATTCTGGGTAATGGCTCCATGCTCACAGGCCTCGGCGCACTTGCCGCACTGGGGACATGCCATGGGCCGCACAGACTTCTTCTCCACCACCTGAATGCAGGATTTATCCGGGTCAAAGGTCTTATAGAATGTTTCCGAGCATGCACGCACACATTCCAGACACGCCATACAGGTAGATCCCTTTTTCACCGTAAGTTTCTTCATACTCTTATTCCTCCGAATCACAGATTACTGTTTATTTTTTATCAATCTTAGTGTATCATTAATGAAGGAATTTCTCAACCCTTTTTGGCGTTTTCCTTGTTTTCCTTGTTATTTTCCTTATTACGATTCTTCCTGTTTGCAGCAGTGTCTACACCCCCCGGCAAATCCATTTTCTGTTCCTTCACTTGCGGAAAACAGGCCGCACCCTCTGCCACACCAGCCAGGCTACCAGACTGCCCAAAAGGGCTGTGATCAGTTGGGTCAGAGAAAACTGCACCCGCACCATGGCAGTCATGGCGCTCCTTTTTGCCTCCGGGATATTCCCTGCAAACAGGGGCAGCACCGCATACCAGACCGTAAGCCACAGAAATCCCGCCTTGCACACAGAGCCCAGCAGAAGTCCCGGAATTTGTCTCTCCTTAAAGCCGTTTACAAAGAGCACCAGAATACTGTTTCCCACCATAACCACCGGCATCATCACCGGAATCAGATTCATCACCGGAGTGGCCCCCAGGAAAAACGCCGCCACTGGACTCAAAAGGGCAATGGCCAGTCCCCCCGGCAGTCCCACGGCCCAGGTGGCCAGAATCAGGATCGCGTTCACCAGCGGCCCTGTAATGTAGACAGAAATGGATTTCAAGGTCTGAAATGCAATGCACAGAGCCAGCAGCACGGCTGTCTGGGTCAACTGTTTTACCGTAATTTTCATCGTAAACTCCTCTTTATCATGGCAGATCCTCTATGCCAATCGAGTAGGAGAGGCTTTCCCCTACTCGCTGTGCGGCCCCCACGCTGCATGAACGGCATATTCCTCTGTGCGGGCCTGTGCATTAAAAAAAGCAGAAGCATGATCTTTCAATGTTTCTGCTCTCTTTCGAAGCACGAGACGGGATTCGAACCCGCGACCCTCGCCTTGGCAAGGCGATACTCCACCACTGAGCCACTCGTGCATTTGTTATTATGTATCCCTGACACTTGTATAGTATATTATTTATGCTTCGATTTGTCAAGCAAATTTTGAAACTTTCCTTTCCAACTTTCCTTTCATATCTCTTGTCGCTTGTCATATCTCTTGTTAAATTTCTATCTCTTGCTTAATGTTCTGCTTATATTACGATGATCTTTCCTCCCATAAAGCAAGAAAATCCATCACAAGAGTATTTTCTTCTTTATCTATACATTTCTGTATCAAAATTTCTCTTTCATTTAACATATCTAGTGTGTGATATATGCCTAATTTTTTGTTCAGTGGGAGTACTGCTTTTATAAGCTTTTCATCCGTTTGTATACTTCCCTCTTCAGCACAATATTTCGGCTTTCTGCATGTTGAAAAAAGCAGAAACATGATCTTCCATGTCTCTGCTTTTTTAAGCACGAGACGGGATTCGAACCCGCGACCCTCGCCTTGGCAAGGCGATACTCCACCACTGAGCCACTCGTGCATTTCCACGCCGCCTGTATCGGCGACATGGATTATCATACATGATTTTGCCAGATTTGTCAACCCGGTTTTTTCACTTTTTTCGTTTTACAAGGCTGCCTTTACAAAGGCTTTACAAAGCTACTTACACAGCCCCATGCCTACCCGAATCAGACGAAAAAGCCGGTCCGCCGCGTTTTCATAGAGCTCCTTCGCCCGGGACAGAGCCTCCTCAATATCCATAGCCCCGTTGATGGTAGGAATTATGCTCTCGATACCGTGGTCGTAGATCTCCTCGGCACCCTTACCCATGCCGCCTACAATGGCTACTGCCGGGATACGGGCCTTCTGACAGCGGTGTCCGATGCCGGAGGGCACCTTGCCATAGGCAGACTGCCAGTCAATGCGTCCCTCTCCGGTAACCACCAGATCCACGCCCTGGAGAAGCTCGTCGAACCGGATCAGATCCAGTACAGTCTCCACACCCGACTTTAGCTCTGCACGTAAAAATACGGTGAGGGCAGCTCCCAGCCCTCCGGCTGCTCCGGCTCCCGGCATGGGGTCCACGTCCACGCCCAGCTTTTCCCGGATCACAGCAGCATAATTTTTCATGCCTTCCTCCAGCTCCTCCAGAATGGCTCCTTCCGCTCCCTTTTGGGGACCAAAGGTATGGGTGGCTCCTGTAGGTCCGGTCAAAGGATTGTTCACATCGCACATGACCGTAAACACCGTATCCTTCACCGCCGGATGAAGCCCACTCACATCAATGTCCCGGACCCTGGCCAGATCTGCGCCCACGCCGGACAGCTCTTTTCCGTTCTCGTCCAAAAACCGGACTCCCAGCGCCGCCATGGCTCCCATGCCTCCGTCATTGGTGGCGCTTCCGCCGATAGCCACAGATATATGCCGGTATCCCTGCTCCAGCGCGTCCCGGATCAGCTGTCCCGTCCCGTAGGTGGTGGTATGCAAAGGATTGCGCTTTTGGGCAGGCACCATGGGAAGCCCGGAAGCAGCCGCCATCTCAATAATCGCGGAATCCGAATCTATCACTCCATAGGAAGCCTCCACATCCTCAAAAAGGGGGCCCTTCACCGCCACTTTGCGGTAGCTGCCTTTTGTCACCTGGATCACCGCGTCCACAGTTCCCTCTCCTCCGTCCGCAATGGGAATCCCAATATAAGTGCAGTCCGGAAAGTATTTCCGGGCCGAGGCTGCCAGCAGTCCGCTGATTTCCTCTGAGGAAAGAGTTCCCTTAAAGGAATCCGATGCAAACAAAAATTTCATATCCTAAATCCTCCTGTGCTCTGTGCCCTGTAAATCGTCACATCTTTCCTAAAGCATACCATACTTTCCCAGGGAGTACAATGGATTTTGCTTAATTTGTAGGACAATTTATGATTAAACATTTAAAAAACAGCTCTTCTATGTCCGCTACCATTCTCCCATGATCTCCAGCAGGATTGCCTCATAATCTCCCAGAATCTCCTCCTGCTTTCCTCCATGCCTCACATTGGTCTCCACGCCCCGCTCTCCATCCTCAAATTCCCAGATGTGATAGGGCACGCCCCGGTACTCAAAATCAATGCTGCCGCAGCCATCCTCCTCATGGCAGGTATGGCTCCAGCCCTTTTCCCGGATAAATGCCAGCACCTTCTGCAAGCGTTCTGTCTCCGCCATGTTTTCATCTCTCCTTTTCTCTCTCATTTTTCCGGAATCTTTCCATTCTGTCCATAAAACACAAAATACGGCAAAAGGCCAAAGTCTCCCTCTGTCAGGTTCCTCTGGCCTTATATTCATTTTCTATTATTCATTCCGGATTGCCGCCAGCGGACTTAAGCGCATAGCCCGAAGCGCCGGAAAGAGACCGGACAGCATACCCACCAATATGGAAAACGCCAAGGCAATCAGCACAAGCCACAAAGGAATATAGGAAATATTCGCCATATAGCTTCCCTGCATGACTACATTAATAATGGTTGATATAATAAAGCTAAGTATGAGTCCAATGGCTCCTCCAATGAGGCCGATAAAGGCCGCCTCAGACAGGAACATATTTCGAATATTGGACAGGTCGCAGCCCAGCACTTTAATGACGCCGATCTCCTTGGTGCGCTCGTAAATGGACATCATCATGGTATTGGCAATGCCGATAGCCGCCACAAAGAGAGACACAGCGCCGATACCGCCCAGAGCCGCCTGAATGGACCGGGACTGCTCCCGCATCTGATTGATCCACTCGATGTTGCTGTCGGCGCTGTAGCCCATGCCCCGGATTACCTCCTGGACCTCCTCCATGTATTTCATATCCGTGACCTTCACCTCGGCGCGGTTATAGTAAATCTCCTTGTAGGGCTTTCCTGCCTTAGTCTGGGGCTGTCCCGGAATCACCTTTCCCTTAAACACCTTCTTCAGCTGGGTCTTCAAAGCCTCCACATTGCAGTATACCTGATAGCTGGCATCTCCGTTATAATCCTCTGGTCCCCCCGCAGTCATACCACAGGCGTTCATAATATATTTTTTGGGAGCCTTGTAGGGATTTCCGTTTTCGTCTGTACCCCCGTATTTGGAATTCCAGTAGGCATCCGTGTCAAAAATCATAAACACCGGATCATTCATCAGGTCCACATCAGGAAGCACACCGGTCTCCCAGTAATACTGGTTGGTCTTGGAGTTGTAAAAATCCGTTACTACCGTATTTCCATAGAGAAGCTCCAGCTCTGTCTCCGAGACAGGCAGAGTACTTCCCTCTGCCAGCTCGATATTCATCCCTTCCAGGGATTCCACCGTGGTTCCTACCAGGTTGATATAGGCCTCATAGACGCCCTGACGGGCCATGACCGACATCTGCAGAATTGGAGCGACGCTCTTCACATGTTCCAGCTTGGAAAGCGCCTCAATGGCCGCATCGTCAATGCGCACGGGCTCGCTGCTGGAGCTGCTGGAGCTGCCGGAATCAGAAGAAGCAGATTCGATCATAACACCGCCGCCGAAATAGCTGTAGCCGCCCTCATTGCTGCGCACATTGATGGTGGTAAGCCCCCCGTACTGTTCAATCTGCTGCATCTGGGCCCGGTCCAGCCCCAGACCCAGAGAAATCATAACCACAATGGAGGCTGTACCGATCACAACGCCCAGGATGGTCAGAATGGTACGAAGCTTTCTGCGCCACAGGCTGCTGATGCTCATACCAAGTAAATCCCCAAACTTCATGTCCTACTCCTTATCCTCCGGGAGATCCCCTCCGGAGTCTTCCATCAACTCGTCATCCAGCAAATCAGCTTCCGCCTCGGCCGCTTTTTTCTTCTTTCTCCTGCGGATCAGAATAAATCCTGCAGCCCCTGCGGCCAGCACCAGCGCCGCGATGAGAATAATCAGCCATATCGGAGGCTTTTTATTCATTTCCTCTCCCATCATCATGCCCTCATCATACATGAAGCTGTCATCAACGAAGGGCTCGCTGACAAAGAGCGTCATCTCCTTCTCAATGGTAGTTTCCTCTCCTGCCTCATCCTCATAGGTGATCAGAATCTTCACCAGACCCTCATCCATAGTAGCCATAGCGCCAGCCACATATAAATCCACATTTCCTGTGGCTCCCGGGGCAATATTTCCCAGGTAAGCGTCTCCGCCGCTGATGGATTCCGCCTCCAGTTTTACGCTGGTATTGTACAGCTGGGTCTTTCCTGTATTGTAGATGCTGAACATGACGTTGGCTTCTGATCCCACGTCAATGGCCTCCGGCATCACGTCAATGGAGCTGATCTCCACCCGGGCCTCCTGGCGTACCGGGATGGATACACTGGCCGTATTCTTGTAGGCGTTTACATTCTCGTCCTCATAGTCCATGGTCACATTGACCACATAGGGCTTCTGGGCCAGATCTGACCGGGCCTCCATCTCCATGCTGATATCCTTGGTTCCCCCTGCGGGAATCTTGTCCACAAAAATAGTGCTGGAACCTGAGGTGGGCAGGAAGGACGCCGCCACATAGGTGGTATCTGTGCTCTCGCTGGCTGCCTGAATGTCAAAGAGCATATTCTTTACAGCAGTGGACTGAGAGGTATTCTGCATATGTAAAATCAAGGTAAAGGTAGAGCCTGCATGCACCACCTCCGGATCCGTGGAGAATCCTGTTACAATCACACGGGGCGTGGATTTCGTCCCGTCTGCAGAGGAGCCTGTGGTTCCCACCACGTTTACATAGGTGGTCAGGTCCGCCTCGGAAAAGCTTCCGTCGGAATTCTTGAAATTCACGTGGAAGGTCAGCTTGGTATAGCCGCTGGGCGCATCCTTTCGGGTCTTCAAGGTCCAGGTCAGCTCCCGGCGCCTGTCCATATCGGAACCGCCGTCATCCGTGCCGGGCAGATCAGAAATGGTCTGGGTATAACTGGATTTCTCGATCTCAAAAGGCCACTCTGCCGCATTGCTGCTGATCACGGGAGTTACCACCGCGTCCGTAACCATATCCTCGCCCATATTGACCACAGGCAGCACCACGTTTACATGCTGGCCTCCGTTGGCTACGGGTGTTACCCAGTTGCCGCCCACCATGATATTGCTGTTGCTGGTGGTTGGGGTGGTGTCAGGTTCAGGCTCGGGTTCGGGTTCCGGAGCAGCTACCGCATATTCCTTGATCCTGCTCATCACCATGGTTTTGGTGGATTCCACACCGGTGATGGTCTTCTGTTCCAGAAGAACGCCTCCTGCATCCGTAGTGCCTACAGCTCCGGCCATCTGTGCCACATAGTCAGAGGCAGCCTTTTCATTTCCGGCTGCCTTGATATCCACGAGATACTGATTGTAGCAGTCGATAATTTCAAGCTTGGCGGATGCTTTGGAATTTGTCAGCGTAATTGTCGGATCTTCAGAATCCGTAATTTGTTTTTCTACTCTCCTGATTACTGTCTCCACCGCAGTCTTTCCCAAAGACATATCAGCTATTTTCTGCTTTGCATCAGCAATAGCCTGCTCTAATTCAGTCTGTTTCTCAGCAGGAATAGCACCTTTATGCTGATTATAAAATTCTTCTAGTTCTAGCGCCATAAAATCACGTTGCTCTGGCGTAAGTTCCTCATCCGCCGCCTCCACCCGCAGCCCGTCCCCAGCTATCTGCACCGTGGGCGTTATCAGCATTGCGCACAGGGCCAGCGTGAGCCCTCTCTTTACGATTCTGTATCCTTTCATAGGTCCTCTTCCTCCCTCTTCCCGGTATTGTCCTCTATTTTTACGATTTTTCCATCGATAATGTGAAAGATGCGGTCTGCGAAGCTTGCCAGGTGATTGTCATGGGTTACCATGACCAGCGTCTGATTCTGCTCCCGCACAATTTTTTTCATCAGACGCATAACCTCCGCCGACGTGTTGGAATCCAGGTTTCCCGTAGGCTCGTCCGCAAAGATGATCTCCGGATCCACCACCAGAGCCCTGGCCACGCCCACGCGCTGCTGCTGTCCTCCGGACATCTCATTGGGCCGATGCTTCTTATGTTTGGGCAGTCCCACCAGGTCCAGCATCTGGTCCGCCTTTTTCAGCCGCTCCTTTTTGGGCATTCCCCGAAAGGTCAGGGGAAGGGCCACATTCTCCCGGGCATTTAAGGTGCCCAGCAGGTTAAAGGACTGAAAGATAAAGCCCACATGCTCCCTGCGGAACCGCACCAGCTGAGCCTCGTTCATGCCCTCCAGATGCTCTCCGCCGATAATCACCTGGCCCTTGGTGGGCTTCTCCAGTCCGGCCAGCATGTTCAGCATGGTGGACTTTCCGGAACCGGACGTTCCCACAATGGAACAGAATTCTCCCTTGTAAATCGTCAGATCCACTCCGTTTAAGGCCCGAACCCGGCTTTCTCCCACGCGGTAAATCTTATACAGACGCTTCGCCTGGATCACAGCCTCTCTCTTCTGTGCCATATATTCTCCTCCCCAAAATCAATCCCTCTCAAAGGGCATAGTTTCCCAGAAACCAGAGCAGGTACACCGATACCGGATATAAAGCCCCGGATAAATAGGCCCGGTTCGCTCTTTTCCTGGCCGGCCGGTTCGCCTGCTCCCTGCACAACAGCAAAAGGGGCAGCGCCGCTATCATCATCCACTGATAATCATGAAACAGCAGATGATCCAGACTGAAGTTTGCCGTCACCCAGGTGCCATACATGGACAATCCTGTCAAAATCTCCGCCACCACCAATACCACGTCGCTGCCGAAGAAGGACAGAACCCTTCCAAAGACTCCTGTGGAAGCATTGACAAAAAACACAAAACAGATCATACAGAAAAAAAACCGCAGAACCCTTCCGTTTTCCTTTGTGCGGTAAAACAGAAATCCCATGATTACCATGAGGAAGGAGCCTTCCGCCAGAAAAATATTTCCACATATGGTGAAAATCAGCTGCAAAATAGCTGTGGATACTCCGAAGACCTCTGACAAAACGCACCACACCGCTGCCCCTCCCAGCTGCCATGCCGCATAGATCCCCCAGATCATCCCCTTTTTTTCAGGATGCTCCTTCTGATACTCATACAACAGAATCATGCTCCCGCTGGCAAACAGGGTGGTAAAAATATCCGCCGATACGGCTGTCCCTGCACTGGGAAACAGCGAGGGAACAGAAAACAACAGGTTCAATGCCGCCATACCCACGCCGCACAGATACAGGCAAAAGATATACTGCTTCCGGTCCCGCACCCGATCCATGCTCCAGGCCATACAGAGCAAAAACAGGGGCGCCGCCAGCTCCCCGATCCAGCGAAAGGCAATGGGGGCCCCGGGAATAAAGGTGCCGATGCATTCTGATATAACAAACGCAACAGCGATCATACGCAATGTTGATGTAGACATATTCTCTAAAACTCGTCTAAACAGACATTCTCCTTTTTTAATCCATACCCGTATTCCGGGCGCAAAAAAATATCCTTTATAGTATACCATTAAATCCGTCAAAGGTCATTAAGAAATTCTTAAAAATCCTTACCCTTTTTTACCCAATTTACAGGCTTGTAAATTGCCGGGCGCACACAAAGCAAGCCGTCATAACCCCACAGGATCATGACGGCTTCTCTCTTACATATCCAAAGGATACCGGTCTGTGAGACTCTTCACCAGAGCCTTGACCTCCTCCGTTGCGCCTTGGCCTTCTCGAATCATCTTTGCCACCGCTTCTGCCACAATGTCCATATCCGCTTCCTTTAAGCCCCGGGCTGTCACCGCCGGAGTGCCGATACGCACGCCGCTAGTTACAAATGCGGACTTGGGATCATTGGGGATGGTGTTTTTGTTGGCTGTAATATTGGCCCCATCCAGAAGATGTTCCACTTCCTTCCCAGACAGATTAAAGGGCGTCAGATCCACCAGCATAAGATGATTGTCCGTGCCTCCGGACACCAGCTTGATTCCCCGGTCCAATAGTCCCTTGCAGAGAGCCTGGGCGTTTTTCACAATCTGCTGCTGGTAGGACTTGTATTCTGGAGTCAGAGCCTCTGCAAAGCATACGGCCTTGGCCGCGATGACATGCATGAGAGGTCCTCCCTGGATTCCCGGAAATACGGCTTTATTGAAATGAAACTTCTCCGCCGTCTCCATATCGGACATAATCATACCGCCTCTGGGGCCCCGCAGGGTCTTGTGGGTCGTGGTGGTGGTCACATGGGCATAGGGAATGGGGCTGGGATGAAGCCCTGCCGCCACCAGGCCTGCAATATGGGCGATATCCACCATCAGGTAGGCGCCTGCCTCGTCCGCAATCTCCCGGAAGCGCTTAAAGTCAATGGTTCTGGCGTAAGCGCTGGCCCCCGCAATGATAAGCTTGGGCTTGCACTCCAGGGCAATGTTACGGATATTTTCATAGTCCAGAAATCCGTCGTCATTGACACCGTAGGGCACCACATGAAAATATTTTCCGGAAAAGTTAGCGGGACTTCCGTGGGTCAGATGACCCCCATGAGCCAGATTCATACCCATAATGGTATCCCCTGGCTCCAGCATGGCAAATTCCACCGCCATATTGGCCTGGGCGCCGGAATGGGGCTGTACGTTCACATACTGGCAGCCAAAGATTTCCTTTGCCCGGGCGATAGCCAGATCCTCCACCACATCCACGCAGTCGCATCCGCCATAATAGCGTTTTCCGGAATATCCTTCCGCGTATTTATTAGTCAAAGGGCTTCCCATGGCGGCCATCACGGCCTTGCTCACCCAGTTTTCCGACGCAATCAATTCAATATGGCTGTTCTGCCGAGCCATTTCCGCCTCAATGGCGGCAGCCACCTGCTGATCCACAGCCTTTACTTCCTCCAGTGAATACATAATTCCACTCCTCCTCGATTTCTACCTGACCACTTTCCGTTTGTCTTTCACACACATACATTTGTCTTTAGTATAGACAATGCTTATTATATGAGATTCAGATAGAAAATGCAAGCACTTTTTTGCATCCATAACAACATCCATAAAAATCCATAAGTCAGGAAAAAGACCGAGTTCAGGGACTTTCTATTTAGAAATACCTGTGTTAAAATAGATCTGCAAATCTTTGTACGCCTGATTTTCAGAAAGGATCCTGTCATGTCCAATGTTTTATTTTATTATCTTCTGGCTGTCAATATTTTGGCTTTTTCTTCCATGGGCTCTGACAAAAAACGTGCCCGCCAGGGCCGCTGGCGCATCCCGGAGAAGACCCTGTTTCTTCTGGCTCTCCTGGGTGGCAGCATAGGCTCCCTTGCAGGCATGCATATTTTCCGTCACAAAACCAGGCACTGGTATTTCCGCTATGGGATCCCCGCCATTCTGGTTTTGCAGGTGGTTCTCTTTTGGTTTCTCAGATCTCATTTCTGATATTTTCCGTTTTCTTCTCTGCGCCGCTTCACCAGAATTATGAACAAAGCCAGCAGCGCCGCAATACTGCTTACGCCCGCCACAAGGGCAGTAAGCATATTTTTTGCTCCCTCGAGACCATCCTTTGATAAATAACTCCGCAGATCAACAGGATCAGTCCGCTGACCAGAGCAGCGATTGACCAAAAAAGCATTTTGCTTGCGTCTCCTGTCTGCACAGTCCCCGGCGAGTAGGTGACAGAACTGGAATGAGGAGGAATTTGTTCTCCTTCCTTGGGCTCCCAGTCTCCCGTACCCTCCACAGCAAAGTTCAGCTGAAGCCGTGCCATGGTGTTTTGGTAATTGTTTCCCCTGAGTTTCCCCGTTCAGAGACACCTTCAACGTAATATATCCCTCTTCCTCCCAGGACAGATGATCCAGATAAAAAAACTGCTCCAGATTGTCCGTGGCCTCGTGAAGCCCTTCTCCGGCAGGCGTAACGTTCTCTCCTCCCACGCTGTCGCTGCTGTAGAGAATTTTGGATTCCCTGTTTCCGTTCCAGACTAGCTCATAGCGGTAAGCGCCTCCCTTGGCAGGGCTGCTGTCCTCCAGACTCTGGAGTACCTCGTTGCTCATATACCAGTCTGTGCCCTCCTCAGAGCTGTTTTTCACCGCAACCTTGATCTCAATGCTGTCTCCCGGTTGAAGACTGCTGATCTCCTCTGCAAAGGCGCTGGATGTAAAGTTGCTGTCAATGGCTTCCCCGGCAAATTCCGCTTTCCAGCCGTCTTTTCCCTTATATTCCTCGGCCTGGGCTGTGATCACGCTGCCTGCCAGCAGAAAAAGCCGTTCTATCTCCTCTGTGGGTTCGATCTCAAATTCTCTCCAGAGCATTTCCCGAAATGCCTGGTAGGCCTCCATGGCCTGCTCCGGCTGCCCCAGGGCTAGAAAAAGCCTGCATTTCATAGACAAGAAAGGTATCTGTGCCAGACCCTACTTTGGATGCCTGCTCACAGATACCTATCATTTCCGGCCAACGCTACTGTTCCTGAAGAAGAGGAAGAACCATCTTGCATACATCCAGGTAAAGTGTTTGATAATATCTTCTTAATGAAACTGCCCACTCGCTGTCATTTCCCGAGAGAAAGTCCCCTTTATAAAGGGAAGCCGCCTGCAAAAGGGCTTCCAAATATGCTTCTCCGGTCTGTCTGCGCACCTTTAAGCAGATCTGCTCAAAGAGCTCCGAATCTGCCTCCACTGCCACAGAGGGATTCCAGGAATAACAGCCCTGAAGGGTTAGAATCAAATTTTCCTATTCCGGAACCATAGCCTTTTAAAAGGCTTCTTGTTTTAAACATCATATTTTTCAGGGAATTTGCCGGATTACTGCTATCCGCCTCCGGCCAGAACTGTTCCATCAGCTCCTCGCTTGAAATATTTCTCCCATGGTTCACAATCAGATATTGAAGAAAGGACAACGCCTTTTTTCCCAGTTTATCCGGAACCACACTTTCCCTGATTTGTCCGTCTCTTACCTTCCATAAGGCAAAGGCTCCCAATAAGTCAAACTGCAGACCCGTCTTCACTTCCATGTCCCTATACCACCTTCCAAAATATCATTTACTGATATTGTCACCTTTCCTGCACACGAAGACAGACACTTTTCGTCTTATTTCTACATTTTTATTTATATTTTTTAATTCAGGGTTGTTTCTGATTTTTTATCCTTTGACGCTTTAAACAGAATAAGAAATCTTTGCAATAATAAAAAACGCCTGCTGCCGGATCTTCTCCATTTTCCCCAGCCACAGGCGTCTTTATTGTTTCATTTTTCCTGATTTATGTACCACGCAAAATCAAACAGCCATTTCCTTTTTTGCTCCTATGCGCTGGAATACCACGACTCCCGCCACCAGCACCAGTCCGATCACATCAGACCAAATGCCTGGATACAGCAATGTTAATCCGCCTACAATACTCACCAGGCGAACCGGCATACCCATTTTACGGTACACAAAGCCTCCCAGACCTGCCGCCACACCGTAAATTCCAATTAGCGCCGTAATACAGATCTGCACCACCTCCACCGCATTGGTATCCACAAACAGCATGGCCGGACTAAAAGCAAAGATGTAGGGCACAATAAAGGCCGCAATAGCCAGGCGAGTGGCATTGAAGGCTGTCTTCATAGGCGGCGCCTTGGCAATGGCGCTTCCCGCATAGGCTGCCAGAGCTACCGGAGGCGTAATATCTGCCACGATACCGAAATAGAATACAAAGAAATGGGCTGCCATAGTGGGAATCCCGATCTCCGGACTCATGAGAATGGGGGCGCAGGTAGCCGCCATAATACAATAGTTGGCCGTAGTGGGCACACCCATACCCAGGATAATACAGCAGACCATAGTCAGCATCAGGGCAATGATGGCATGACCGCCGGACACAGACACAATCGCTGTGATCAGCTTGGAGGCCAGGCCTGTGGAGGTAATGCAGCCTGCCACAATACCAGCCATGGAGCAGGCCACTGCAACAGTAATGGTTCCCTTCCCGCCTGCCTCCAGAGCATCCAGGCATTTTTGGGGCGTAATGCGGTCATCCTTGTTAAAAATGCCTACCACAATGGTGATACCAATGGCTACTGCCGCGGAAAACTGCATGGTACGAGTGTTTGTGGATACCAGAATTACCAGTACCACCAGAGGCGCCAAAAGATAAATCTTTTTGATAAGCTTGCTGAATTTAGGCAGCTCTTCCCTGGGAATTCCCCGAAGTCCCAGCTTCTTGGCTTCCAGATGTACAGCGATATAGATGCCCGCAAAGTACAGCACTGCAGGCAGGATGGCCCGCAAAGCCACCTCACCGTAGCTGACGCCCATATACTCTGCCATAAGGAAAGCCGCGGCGCCCATAATGGGCGGCATGATCTGGCCGCCTGTGGAAGCAGCCGCCTCCACGGCTCCGGCAAATTCCCCCCGATAACCGGTCTTCTTCATCATGGGAATCGTCACAGAACCGGTGGTCACCGTGTTTCCCACGGAGGAGCCGGATACCATACCGCACAGGGCGGAGGAGATCACAGCCACCTTGGCAGGTCCACCTGCGGAGGAACCTGCTAGGGAATTGGCCAGATCAATGAAAAAGCTGGCGATTCCTGTCCGCTCCAGAAAGGCTCCGAAAATAATAAATACCACTATGTACTTGGCGCATACGTCAATAGGAGTATTCATAACTCCAGAAGTGGTGTAAAACAGGTCGTAAATCACCTTTCCAAACCGAACATTGGCAAAGGTATAGACCAGCAGGGCTCCCACCACACAGAGAATAGGCACGCCTACGCTGCGCCGGCACAGCTCCATCAAGGCCAGAATAGAGATTATGGCCATGGCCACCATAACCGGATTCTGGGTAACCTTTGTAGCCTGCATGAGAATATCCTTGGCATTGAGGGAAAAATAAAAGAAGCCTCCTGCTCCCAGAAGCATAATCAAAATATCGTACCAGGGAATGTGGTTGACCCGGTTATCCCCCTTCTTTGCCGGGAAATTCAGATATCCGATAATCAGAATCATGGCAAGGAACTGGGTCAGACGTACCTCCCGAAGCCCCTTTCCAAATAAAGTAACACAGATGCTGAACAGAGAAAAGCCGATCATCAGCCAGCGAACGGCTACCCTGGGAAAGCCCTCCCACACACGCACATTGGACTCCCTGTCATATTTTTTCATGACCTCTTCCACATCCTTGGCCGTACCTGTTTCCATATCTTCCACAGGCGCCGGATTTACAGGCTCTGCCGTGCTCTTTTTCCTAAAGCTCATACACATTCCTCTCTTTCTTTCATATTTTCACTCTTTCCTCTTGCCTGACGCGTCTCACACATCAGACTCTTTCCTCTCTTACGGCGCATTTCTCACGCCTTACTGACAGATTAGGAAATTTATGCTCTCTCACGAAACGCATGGCTCTGCATCGCTTTCGGGTGCAGACTCATCTGTCTCGTAAATTATTCCGGCATCCTGCGCTCTGTGGGACTTCCCTGCCTTTGAACCAGCGCTTCTAAAAACTTTCCCCCTGCCAAGTCCGGCTTTCTATAAAAGGGGCTGCAACGGATCATCCGCCGCAGCCTCCTCATACCGGACATAACTCCGGACAAAATTCCCTTATTCTCAAATCTGGTGTAAGCTTCGGCAAACAACCGAATCCATCACACAAACTTTCCTACTTGGTGGGAACCTCCATGCCTTTCTCGCTAAAATATTTTGCTGCGCCGGCATGATAGGGAACTGCTGTCACAGATCCTGCAAATTCCAGATCCAGCTCAGCGCCCTTGGCGTGTGCGGTGGTAATGGTATCCACATTCTCAAAGATCGTGGATACGAAATTGTACACATCCTCCTCAGCCACATCGTCACGGGCGATTACCACAGCGCCTACAGCCACGGTTGTGGCGTCTGCATCCATATTATAAGTATCAGCCGCGATGACATTCTTGGTGTAGTAAGGAGAGGTCTGGATCAGCTTGTTGATATGCTCGTCGTCCAGGCTTACCAGGTAAACATCCTTGGAGGTGGACAGAGAAGTTACGGCAGTGGTGGGTGCTCCGGCTACCACAAACGCCGCGTCGATCTTGCCATCCTGCAGGCTCTCCGCACTGTTTCCGAAATCCTCATAGGTTGCGTTAATATCTTCCTCTGTCAAGTCATAAGCGCCCAGGATATCAATGGCGTTGAAGTACACGCCGGAACCCGGAGCTCCGATAGAAACATTCTTTCCTGCCAGATCAGCCACGGTCTTGATGTCTGGATTGCAGGTTACGATCTGGACCTGCTCCATGTACAGAGCCGCCACTGTGGAGAAGCCCTCTACTGGAGCCCCATCAAACAGGTTTGTTCCCTCATATGCGTAAGCCATAACGTCAGACTGCACAAATCCCAGCTGCGCATCCCCCACTTCCATGGCTTCGATATTGGCCTTGGAACCGCCGGAGGTAATTGCCGTCACCTTGGTACCGGTAGCTCCGCTGATCTGTCCGGCCAGCACGCTTCCGAAACCGTAATAGGTACCCTGGTCTCCGCCAGTGGTGAACTTCAACTCTGCGCCGCTTCCTGTAGCTGCAGGGGCTGCCGGCTCCTCACTCTGTGCTTCCTGGCCTTCTTGAGCCTCCTGGGTATTGCCTTCCTGTGCCGGAGCCGCCGGCTCTTCCTTGCTGCCGCATCCGGCCAGGCCGGCGGTAAGCAGCATGACAATCATCAGTAAAGATACAAACTTTTTCATACTCCATTCCCCTTTTCTTAATTTTTCCTTTTCCCGACATATTCTTCACGCCGGGAAGGTAGCTTTGGAAGCTTCCTTCCAAACTGTTTATCCGGATTTACAATCATCTGTAAACCCTGACAGGTTATGCCATAATCCAGCATTTTTTTGCATAAATTATCACACACTAAAATAGTCTATCACATTTTTTTGCTTATTTCAATTCTTTTTTACTGGGCGGACCCGGAAACAATCTGAATCCCCAGCTCCTCCAGCTGCTTTTCCTCTACCACATCCGGCGCATTGGTCATGAGATCCGAGGCGTCCTTTACCTTGGGGAAGGCGATAACCTCCCGAATGCTGTCTGCGCCGGTCATAAGCATAATCATGCGGTCAAAGCCGTAGGCCAGCCCTGCGTGAGGCGGCACTCCGTACTTGAAGGCCTCCAGCAGGAATCCAAACTGTTCCTGGGCCCGCTCTTTGGTAAAGCCCAGCACCTCAAACATCTTCTCCTGAATGTCGTTCTGGAAAATACGCACGCTGCCTCCCCCCAGCTCCGTGCCGTTGAGCACAATGTCATAGGCCTTAGCCCGCACAGCTCCCGGATCCCTGTCAAGCTTATCCAGATCCTCCTCCATGGGCATGGTAAAGGGATGGTGCATGGCCACAAAGCGGTTCTGCTCCTCAGACCACTCAAGCAGGGGGAATTCCGTAATCCACAGGAAGCTGTAGATATCCTTGTCCACAAGCCCCAGGTTCTTTGCCAGCTCCAGACGCAGATTCCCCAGCACGTCCCAGACAATCTTGTTTTTGTCCGCCGCAAATAAAAGCAGATCCCCGGGCTCTCCGTCCATGGCATTTACTAGGGCCGAAAGCTGCTCCGGTGTCATAAATTTGGCAAAGGAGGATTTATAGCTGCCATCCTCCAGCACACACAGATAGGCCAGGCCTTTGGCCCCAAAGCCCTTGGCAAACTCCACCAGGGCGTCGATCTTCTTTCTGGGCATGGCTCCCTGGCCCTTAACATTGATGCCCCGCACAGAGCCCCCGTTTTCCAGAGCCGAAGTAAATACGCCAAAGCCGCAGCCTTTGACCGTTTCCGACACATCCGTAAGCTCCATGCCGAATCGGTTGTCCGGCTTATCGGAGCCAAACCGGTCCATGGCCTCCTGCCAGGTCATTCGCGGAATTGGAAGCTTGATCTCCAGGCCAATGGCGTCCTTAAAAATCTTTGCCAGCAGACGCTCATTAACCTCCAGCACATCGTCGATATCCACAAAAGACAGCTCCATGTCGATCTGGGTAAACTCTGGCTGCCGGTCCGCCCGCAGATCCTCGTCTCGGAAACACCGGGCGATCTGGAAATAGCGGTCATAGCCGGAACACATCAAAAGCTGCTTAAAGAGCTGAGGCGACTGGGGCAGGGCATAGAAGCTGCCTGGATGAACCCTGCTGGGCACCAGATAATCCCGTGCTCCCTCCGGCGTGCTCTTCATCAGCATGGGCGTCTCGATTTCCAGAAAGCCTTCCTGGGTGAGGAAATTGCGCACAGAGGCAGCCACCTGGCTCCGCAGTATCAGGTTCCGCTGCAAATCCGGCCGCCGCAGGTCCAGATAACGGTGCTTTAAGCGCAGCTCGTCCCTGGTCTTGCTGTTCTCCTCAATAGGAAAGGGCGGCGTCTGGGATTCCGACAGGATCCGAAGCTCTTTGGCCCGGATCTCCAGATCCCCGGTTTTCAGATTCTCATTAGCTGCCCCGGAGCGGGCCTCCACGGTTCCCACCACAGCGATAACAAACTCACTGCGAAGCCGCTCCGCCTTCTCAAAATTCTCTGCCCCGCAGTCCGCCTCCTCAAAGATCAGCTGCAAAATTCCGGAACGGTCCCGCAGGTCCACAAAAATAATTCCTCCCTTATTTCTGCTTTTTTGCACCCATCCCATGACGGTTATTGTCTGTCCCATATGGGCTCTGGAAACCTCCGTACACCGGTGGCTTCTCTTCAGGCCCTTCATTGTCTCTGCCATTTTCTTACTCCTCTTTTCTCACAGCAGGCGTATCACCTGCCTCTTCCCTTAGTCTGCGTATATTTTCCGGAACTCCCCGTAGCCCTCTGCCTCCAGAAGCTCCACCTGCCGCTTTACATTTTTGCGCATGGGTTGAATAGTCACCACGCCGCCGGCCTCCCGAAGCCTGGCCGCCTCCTGAAATACCTCCAGCTTCTTCTCCAGGGGCACCCGCTTGTCCAGAAGATAGGCCACATGAGACTCCTGTCTTTGGCTGCCTTCCTGCAGGTGATCCTTTAAAATGGTAATAATGCGCTCGAATCCGATGGAAAAGCCGCTGGCGCATATCTCCTGACCGCAGAATTTCCCGATCATCTGGTCATAGCGTCCGCCTCCGGCAATGGAAAAACCGTAGCCGTCCATACTCACCTCAAAGATCGGGCCTGTGTAATAGCCCATGCCCCGAACCAGGGCCGGGTCAAAGCTTATCTTCACGCCCTCTCCCAGCATGGGGGTCACGCAGGAGATAATTTCCTCCAAACCTTCCACCACGCCGGAATCCAGGCAGCTCTCCTCCACATCCCGGCAGAATTCCCGGCAGCTTAAGCCCTCCTTCCGCTGCTCATAGAGAGACAGGTAGCAGTCCACCCGCTCCATGGGATATCCGTTTTCCAGAAGCTCTGCCCGGATTCCCCCAAGGCCGATCTTGTCAAACTTGTCCAGAGAGATAAGCACAGAGGGAATCTCCTCCTCGGAAAATCCGGCCTGGAGCGCCGCTCCCCGCAGGATCCTTCGGTCATTGATATGAATGGTAAAGTCCTGAATCCCCACCCGGGCAAATATTTTCTGCAGCATGGCCGCCGTGGCCGACACCAGTTCGATCTCCGCCAGGTTGGTCTCATCCCCCAGAATATCAATATCGCACTGAGTAAACTGGCGAAAGCGTCCTTTTTGCGGGTTGTCCGCCCGCCACACATTTCCCGTCTGAAAGGCCTTAAAAGGCGAGGGCAGCTTTTCCTTATTGTTGGCGTAATACCGGGCCAGAGGCACGGTCAAATCATACCGAAGGCCACTGTCCGCCAGCTCTCCTTTTCCCACATCCAGGGCCCGCTTCAGCTCAGCTCCCCGTTTCAGCACCTGAAAAATCAGCTTTTCATTATCTCCCCCCTGCCGGGAGGTCAGGTTTTCTATATGTTCCATAGCCGGCGTCTCAATCTGCATAAAGCCGTACCGGGCGTAGGTCTCCTTAATCATGCCAAGAATTTCTTCCCGCAGCCGCATATCGGCGGGAAGCATATCGCACATGCCCTTCACCGGAGTTTTGATAAATTTCATTGGGTTTCCTCCTCTATTTTCACTTCAATATCCGGCATTTCCCAGCAATGGGCCAGCTCCTCCTGGTGAATAGTCTGCTGAAAAGCTAGAAATACCCGCATATCAAAATTTTTTACCTCGTCAATCATAAGCTCTACAGCCGTCTCCTCATCAAAGGCCTTGCGGTAAGGCCGGTCTGAGGTAAGGGCCGCATATACATCACAGACCCGCAGAATCCGCGCCCCGATGGGGATATCCTCTGCCTCCAGATTCTCCGGGTACCCGGAACCATCATAATTTTCATGGTGATAGAGAACACTTTCTATAATAAAATCGGAATAGTCCTCCCGCATGAGAATCTCATAGCCCAGACGGGAATGCATGCGCACATACCGCATCTCCTCCACGCCCAGAGTATCCTCCGTGCGCCCGTACAGATAGGACGCAACCTTCAGCTTTCCGATATCGTGGAGCATGCCTGCCACGGCCAGCTCCTTGCAGATATTCTCATAGCATCCCAGCCTCTTGGCCACACGGTAGGCCAGATTGCTGACCCGGACCCCATGATTAATCTCCTCTCTGATATCCTCCTCCAAAATAAGATCCATTGATTCCTTCATAACTCTTAACCCAGTTGATGTCTCTCCATAAATGTCCGCTTCCGCTCGATCATCTCGTCGATACGGTTGATGTACTGCTCCACATTTTTGACATTCTCCACCCGCTCCAGGCGCTCCCCGGGCAGCACAAATTTGCTGATGGCCCCTGCGCCGGCCGCCAGAATGGTCTGTTTCTCCTCCATAATCAGTATATTGTAAATTCCCGCTTTGTCAAGCTTTGCATAGCCTACATTCTCAAAATTTCCCGCCATATTCTTCTGGCGGTACAGATAATAGGGATAAAGCTCCTGCTCCACACAGCTTTGATAGGTCAGATCCATAATCTCCTCGCTGTTTTTAAGTCCTATCTCCTCATATTGATCCTTAAAAAGGGCCAGCCTGGCCGCCCGCTTAATGGCCAGGGAATGAACAGTAATGCTGTCAGGAGAAAGCTCCCTCAGAGCTTTCAAAGTCTCCTCCACATCCTCCTTTTCCTCCCCGGGCAGTCCCACGATCAGGTCCATATTAATATTGGTAAATCCGGCTTCCCGGGCCATAAAAAAAGCCTCCCGGGTTTCCGCCACCGTATGCCGCCTCCCGATGAGATCCAGTGTTTTCTGCTTCATGGTCTGGGGATTAACGGAAATCCGCTGGACCCCATGCTTCAAAAGCGTCTTCAGCTTTTCCGGCGTCAGACTGTCCGGCCTTCCGGCTTCCACAGTCAGCTCCTTTAAATCCCGGTAGGAAAAATGCTCCTCCACAGCAGTCATAAGCCGGTCCAGCTGGTCTGGCTCCAGGGTGGTAGGCGTGCCGCCGCCCATATAAATGGTATTCAGCTTCTTTCCTGCATATGCCTTTCCCAGAAAAGCCAGCTCCTTACAAAGGGCGTCCAAATACTCCTCCACCCGATTCTTCCACTGGGCAATGGGGGAGGAGGAAAAGGAACAGTACAGACAGATGCTGGGACAAAAGGGAATTCCCACATACAGGCTGTAGCCCTGCTCATAGTCAATGTCCTTTAAAATCTCCCGCTCCCGGTTGGCAATGGACACAGCCAGGGCTGTTTTCTCCTTGCTGCATAAATAGGTATCCCGCATATAGGCGGCAATCTCCACATTTCTCCAGCCCTGCTCCAGAAAAGTCATGGGAATCTTCGTGGGACGGATACCTGTAAGGGTTCCCCAGGGCAATCCCTCCCCCTTATATCTCTCTAGCGCCTGATAAACGGAGCGCTTCAACACATTTTTCAGCTCTTTTCGCTCCCGTTGGCTCTCATCCAGCCGGGTAGCCTGTCTCCCTGCCTGGCTCCCCTTTGCCCGCAGCTCCAGCGAGAGCACATCCTCCTCTAAGAGAATCTCCAGCTCCATCCAGGCGCCCCGGATAAAGGCGCCCCGGGAAAACACCTTGACCTCCTCCTGGGGGTAAAAGGCCTTTACCAGGGAATGTACGTCGTAGGAAAAGCTCTCGTCCCACAGCTTAATCTCAATCATCTTCTCTTTCTCTCCTCCCTTTCCCTCTGCCTGACAAAAGGTCAGATGCTCCAGATGAATCGCCTGTCCCCAAATCTTTTACTGCAAATAAGGATTATACGCCCGTTCCTGCCCCAGAGTGGTAAACTCCGCGTGTCCCGGGTACACCTTGGTATCGTCAGGCAGAGGCATAAGCTTCTCCCGAATAGACGCCACCAGGGTGCGCATGCTGCCTCCCGGGAAATCCGTGCGCCCAATGGAGGCGCAAAACAGGGTATCCCCGGATAGGAGCGCGTGCTCTTCTTCCGCATAATAGCAGCATCCTCCCGGCGTATGGCCCGGGGTAAACAAAACCTTTAACGACAGCCCGGCAAGCTTCACCAGCTCCCCGTCCTTCAATAACCGGTCAGCCTTCAGGCTTAAGGGAGTGCCGAAAAGACTCCTAGACAGATTCAGACCAGGATCGGAGAGGAGAGGCGCTTCCGCCTCATGGGCCAAAACCGGCGCCTGATACTTCTCCCGAAGTCCCGGCACGGCCATGATGTGATCTCCATGGCCATGGGTCAGCAGGATTCCACGCAGAGTCAGGCCCTGCCCGGTAAGCTTCTCCGACAAAACCTCCGGGCGGTCCGCCGGATCCACCAGCAACGCCTCGTCCGTCTTCTCATTGATTAAAATATAGCAGTGAGTTCCCACGGAACCCAGGGTATAGCACTGTATCTGCATGGAATCCCTCTCCTTTTCTATCAATACTCTTCCTGTACGGCTAAACCGCGTACACATACTCTCCCATGGAGTCCATTCCATAGAAATCCCCGTAGGACAGCTCAAAGATATCTTTACTCTCCAGTATCTGGGACACATCGATCCGGTTTTTAATCAAATACTGCCAGAAACCTGTATGGGAAATGTCTCCCTGGAGCTGGACTCCTGTCACCACTCCATCCTTCACAATCGCCTTCTTGTAGGAAGACCTGCTTTCCCTGACATACACCGTGTAGGTGTCGTCCTTGGGCAGCACATCCCCCACGGAAAGCATGGCCAGGCCAAAGAAATTAATGGTATTTTTAATGCAGAACCGATCTGTATACACCTGCTTCTGCCCGGTCATGTTGGCGGCGGCTATCCGTCCCTGATCCATGGCGTTGGGCCAGATGCCGGACAGGGCCGTCACATCCCCCGCCCCGTAAATATCCGGATCCGAGGTCTGCAGATATTCATTCACCTTTAATCCCCGGTCCGTCTCCAGACCGCTTCCCTCCAGAAATGCAATGTTGGGACGCACGCCGGCAGCGCATACCACAAAGTCACAGGGAATCTCCTCCCCATTGGAAAGCTTAACCGCCGTGATCTCATTGTTATCATTGACCACAGAATCACTGGCGCCAATGCCAAGCTTAAACTGAGCGCCGGCATTTTCAAAGAGATCCTGGTAAGCCTTTGCGGAAATCTCATCCGTCTGCAAAGGCAGAATCCGCTCCGCCATCTCGGCGATGGTGACCTTTACCCCCCGCTCCAAAAGGGCATAAGCCACATCCAGACCCACCAGACCGGAGCCCACGATAAATACGTGCTTTGCCTTAGTCTCCTCCAGCCGCTTTTTCATTTTCTGGGCATCGCTCAGGTCCCGGAAACCAAATACATTGGAGGCTGTGCGGAAATTGGGGATGGGCGGGATCCCAAACACAGAGCCTGTGGCAATGAGCAGCTTCTCATAGGGCTGGTAGCCGTTTTCCATGAGCACCCGATGGCCTGCGGGATCAATGCCAAGAGCCTTCTGCCCCCGTCCCCAGAAGATCCTGTTTTTCTCCAGAAAATCCTCTGGCATAAAGGCAAGGCCTGCCTCATCCCGTTCCCCTGCCAGATATTTGTGCAGCATACAGCGGGAGTGGGAGTATTCGTCCACGGACATCATCTGAATATCCGCCTGGGGCTTTAAAAGACGCAGCCGCTCTGCCGCCGCCATTCCAGCCGCTCCGGTTCCGAGAATCACATAGGGAATTGCCATACTCACACCTCCTCTACATAGATGGCCTGCTTGGGACAGGCAAGTACGCAGGCAGGCCCCTCCGGCCTTTCTGCACAGAAGTCGCATTTCAGAATCTTTGTCCTGGTCACGTCAGGCTTCGGGATCCCGTAGGGACAGTTCATGACGCACATAAAGCAGGCGCCGCAGCGGCTCTCGTCATAGGTCACATGCCCCGTGTCCACATTCTTTTCCAGGGCTCCGCTCATGCAGCTGTTGGCGCAGGAGGGAACGCTGCAGTGGCGGCAGAACATAGGCAGATATCCGCCCTTGCCGTCGTTTACTATATCGTTGCGGGCTTCCATGGCAGGATCCTTGAAATCCAGGGTTTCCACGCCGCTTCCCCCGTCTGTTCTGTGGCTGTCCATACAGGCCAGCGCGCAGTTCTTGCACCCGTCGCACTTGGAGGCATCAATCAGAATTCGTTTCATACACATCCTCCTCCCGCCTAAATGTTCAGGCCCTGGCGTTTTTCCAGGATAATAGCCTCCAGCTTTTCCGCTGCCTTCACGGGATCCAGCTCCACCAGCACCTGTCCGCCGGTAATATTTTTCAGATCCTCGGTCAGCACCTTCACGGTCAGATCGCTGCCTGCAATATAGGGCTGTTGTCCCAGATGGAGAGGCAGTCCCAACGCCGCGCCGAACATGCCGTCAGCCAACGCCTGCTCCTCCAGCCACTGAGGCGCGGAGAGCACCACGGGAAGCTGAGGCAGATCCACCTGCAGGGCTTTTGCCAGGGCTGTCACCACCATCTCCAGCCGTCCGATAGCCAGGCAGGGACCAAAATTCAATACCGGCGGAATTCCCAGGCTCTTGCACACCTCTTTCAGGCTGTCTCCCGCCAGCTCTGCAGCCTCTGGCGTCATAAGGCCGCAGTTTTCGATTCCTCCTGAAGAGCAGCCGGCGGAAAGCACCAGGATATCCCGTTTGATCAGCTCCTTGGTCAGCTCCACCGTACACACATCATGTCCCAGAGCCGTCAGATTGGAACAGCCTACTACGCCTGCCACGCCCTTGATTTTGCCGGAGGCAATCAGATCCAGCAGAGGCTTCCAGGAATTTCCCAGGAACTCATACAGGGAACCCTCGCTGACGCCCGTAAGAGTATGGTCGTTTCCATGGTCCGGCAGAAGGTTCATGGACACCGCGCCCCGGCGCTCCTTGTAGGCTGCGATCACTTCATCCATAACCCGCTGGCTGATGGCTGCCCGGTCCTCAAACCGGAACTGCATCAATTCCGCATTGGCCTTTTTCGCCACATCGTCCAGGCAGATCTGCTTAATCTTCAGCTCATCACAGATGGGCTCGATTCCCGGCAGAGTACAGTTAAACTCAGACAGCACCGCGTCAATGCCTCCGGTGGCCAGCACCGCCTCGCTGGTATAATTATTGCCTGCATGCCCGTCAAAAATGTCTGTGTAATGAACGCCCCGAAGCTGCAGATCCTGTCCCACACAGGTGCAGCCCACAAGCTTAAAGCCCTTGGCTCCTGCTTCCTGCGCCTTGGCAACCGCTTCTTCTGAAGCCAGACGCTCCTGAAGATCCACAAAAATGGAATGCTGATGTCCTGTAATCATAATATTGATATAGTCCGGATCAATAACCCCAAGTCCCACAGGCGCCATACGGATCTTGGGCTCTCCCAGCATCACGTCGTTGAGCAGATTAGTCAGGGTCAGGCCGTAAAGACCCGTGGAAATTCCCAGGCGCAGACAGTTCATCAGCATATCCACCGGATCGGAATTCAGGTTGGTGGAGCATTTCACCACCCCCCGGAACACCTCTGATTTTGCGCCGCCGGGCAAAATCCCCAATTCCTTCCATTTCTCATAGCGTGGAGCATAGGCCAGCTTTTTCAGAAGCTCCATTTCCTCATCCTCCGGCTTGTAGAGATCCTGAAGCACCTTGTCCGCCACCTCATAGGCCATCTGATGCAGGTCGTCGCTTTCTTGGAGTCCAAACTCCTGTACCAGCAGGCGCAAGGCGTTCTCCCCCTTTATGGGCCCCTTTTCCCTGGCCGTATTTTTCAGATTTTTCGCTGTGTTCTCCACAACATGGATATAGCATCCGCTTCCGCTGGCAACCGCCCTCAGAAGATTCCGGGTCACAATAGTGTCCGCATTAGCGCCGCAGATTCCCCGGGGCGCCGAGGGGGTGATCCGGCAGGGACCATTGGAGCACAGACGGCAGCAAACGCCCTTTAAGCCAAACCCGCACTTGGTTTTCTGGCTGTCCACCCGGTGGTGGGAAGTCTCCATGGGAAGGCTGGCGATAAACTGCTCCAGCGGCTTATCCGCACTCTTACAGGTGTCACATCCATAGCATTGATTCATATGTATTTCCTCCTATATAATAAATTATTAAATCTCTCACAGTTTCTTAAGCTTTGCAAAGGAAGCAAACATTTTCTTCACGCCGGCCCGGTCAAACTCCACGGTAACCTCATAGTCCCGGCCTCCCTCCACAATCTGCAGCACAGTGCCGTCTCCGAATTTAATATGACGGACCCGGTCTCCCTCCGTGTAGTCCAGTCCCTCCGCCTTTTTCACGGCAAACTGCTTTGGGGCAAAGGATTTATTCTGAAACGCCTGCTTAGCCTGAGCATAGGCAGCTGCCCGGGGCGCCTCCCGGATCTTTTCCTTTCGCTGCTCTTCTATATACTCCGGGGGAATCTCCTTTACAAAGCGGGACAGATTGTTGTATTGAACCTCTCCCCGGATCATGCGCTGACGGGCTGCGGATAACATGAGAAACCGCATGGCCCGGGTTATCCCCACATAACACAGCCGCCGCTCTTCCTCCAGCTCCTCCAGGGCATCATCTGCATGGATAGACAGATAGCTGGGGAAAATCCCCTCCTCCATGCCGGTGAGATACACGTAGGGAAACTCCAGGCCCTTGGCGCTGTGCAGGGTCATGAGAACCAGATAATTCTCACTCTCCTCCAGGCTGTCAATATCCGCCACCAGGGCCACTTCCTCCAGGAATCCGCTTAGCGTCGGCTCCTCCGTTCCTTCCTCATAGGCCTTCATCTTGCTGATGAGCTCGTTGATATTCTCGATCCGCCCCTGGGCTTCCTCGGTTCCCTCATCCTCCAGCTCCTTCAGATACCCAGTCTCCGTCAAAACCGCATCCATCAGCTCCGTGAGGGAGCTGTGCTCCGCCTTTGCCCGCAGGCGCTGGATCAGCACAGTAAAATTCAGGATCTTGGAGGCCCCCCGGCCCATGCCCGGAATCTGTCCCGCCTGCATAAGCGCATCGTAGAGGCTCATGCCGTAGGCCTCCGCATAATCCGATGCACGGTTCAGGCTGGTGGCTCCAATACCTCTCCTGGGCACATTGATTATCCGATGCACAGCCAGATCATCCTGACCATTGTCCACGGTCTTTAAATAGGCCAGCACATCCTTAATCTCCTTGCGGGCATAGAAATTTACGCCTCCCACCAGACGATAGGGAATACCGGCGAATATAAGCTTCTCCTCAAACAGCCGGGACTGGGCATTGGTCCGATAGAGAATAGCGTGATCCCGGTACTGGGCTTGTCCGTCCCGCACCCTTTTCCGTATATCGTCCACGATAAATTCCGCTTCCTCATAGCCGCTCATAAACTGGCGGAATACCAGCTTCTCCCCCTCCTCGTTGTCTGTCCAGAGGGTTTTGTCCTTGCGCCCCTGATTGTGGTGAATCACCTCATTGGCCGCGTGGAGAATATTTTTGGTGGAGCGGTAATTCTGCTCCAGCTTGATCACCTTGGTATCCGGAAACACCTTCTCAAAATTGAGAATATTCCGGATATTGGCGCCCCGGAATCGGTAGATGGACTGATCGTCATCTCCTACCACGCAGAGATTCCTGTATTTTTCCGCCAAAAGACGGATTAGCTGAAACTGCACCGTGTTGGTATCCTGGTATTCATCCACCATAATATAGCGAAACCGTTCCTGGTAGGACTCCAGAACCTCCCTGCAATTTCGAAACAGTTCCACAGTCTTTACCAGAAGGTCGTCAAAATCCAGAGCATTATTCTTTTTCAGCTGCTTCTGATATTCCTGGTACACCTGGGCGGTACGCCGCATACCGTAATCCCCCTGGGCATTCAGCTCCATCTCCTGAGGAGAGATCAGTTCATTTTTGGCCCGGGAGATGAGCCCCAAAAGAGCCCGCTCCTTGTAAATCTTTGTGTCAATCTCCAGGCGCTTGCAGATCTCCTTCATCACAGACTTCTGATCCTCCGTGTCATAGATGGAGAAATTGCCCGCAAAGCCAAGCCGGTCAATATAGCGTCGAAGGATTCGCACGCAGGCAGCGTGAAAGGTAGATACCCAGACACTGTCCGCCCCGGCTTTCACCAACCGGTTCACCCGCTCCCGCATCTCGCCTGCCGCCTTGTTGGTAAAGGTAATCGCCAGAATATTCCAGGGCATAACGCCTTTTTCTTCGATAAGATATGCTACCCGGTGTGTCAGCACCCGGGTCTTCCCGCTGCCTGCCCCGGCCAGAATCAAAAGAGGTCCCTCTGTATGACACACTGCCTCCTGCTGTTCTCTGTTCAATATATCATATATCCCGCCCATATCCTACTCCTTTAGTCCCCCCATGTTATCACTTTATATTTTAACGCTGCCAGTGGTAGCGCTATTGGTATTATAGCACATTCCCCCAAAGATATCTTCTAAAAAATTTAAGAATTTCTATACCACCAAAAACCGCTTTTCGCTCTTGTCATCTAGTTTTAAATACTATATAATGTAATAAAGTTGTTTAAACTGATTTTTGTACAGAAGCGAGGTAAAAGCTGTGACGATTGATTTTGAAAATCTGCTTGGCAGTATCCTGGAAAATCTGGACCACATAGATTATATTAAGCCCTCCGACATTCCGGGAATCGATTTATATATGGATCAGGTGACCACCTTTATGAGCGAACATCTGGCCCGCTCCAAGCGCCTGCCCGAAGATAAGATTCTCACCAAGACCATGATTAATAACTATGCAAAAAATCATCTGCTCCCGCCGCCGGAAAAGAAAAAATATTCCCGGGAGCACATGCTGCTTTTGATCTACATCTATTATTTTAAAAGCTTTTTATCCATCAATGATATCCAGATCCTGCTCACCCCCCTGACGGACCGGTACTTCCAGTCTGAGGGTCCCCTTAAGCTTCAGGATATCTACAACGAAGTGTTCAGTCTGGAAAAGGCACAGGTGGAGGTACTGCGCCAGGATCTGCTGAACCGGTATCATACAGCCGGTTCTACTTTTCAGGATGTACCTTTGGAGGAGGCTGCCTTCTTGCAGCTGTTCTCCTTTATCTGCCTCCTCAGCTTTGATGTATACATGAAAAAGCAGGTCATTGAATCGCTGCTGGACCAGCTGCCAACACCGGATCCAAAGAAAAAGGATGGAAAATAAATTTCCCATGGAATAAAGGAAGGAAGCCGAAGAAAAAGGCTTCCTTTTTTACATGCTTATGCTTCCTCTCCCGTTTCCTCAGGCTGCATCTCCTGCATCCTCTGAAACGCCAGATCGTAGCCGTCATTCCCATAATTCAAGGATCGGTTCACTCGGCTTATAGTGGCCGTGGAAGCCCCCGTCTTCTCCGCAATTTCCAGGTATGTTTTCTGTTCCCGCAGCATCTTGGCTACCTCGAAACGCTGAGACAGAGAAAGCAGCTCATTGATGGTACATACATCCTCAAAGAAGAGATAACATTCTTCCTTATTCTGCAAAGTCAGGATGGCCTTAAACAAAAAATCCACTGCTTCCGTTCTGATCTTCTTATTCATACCAATCTCCTTCTGCCGTTCTTCCAAAGGGACTTCCCCTTTGCTTAATACTTTATCACAGTAAATTTTAAAAGTCCACAACTTTTTGCCTGCTCTTTATAGAACTCTTTATAGAACAACAAGGATGATTTGCAACCGTTCAGACAAGCTGACCCGCTACGATACTTTTGGTTTACAGGGTAACATAGGGATTTTGCACTTCGTGGAAACGTCCCTGGTCCGCAGCCTGGGCAAAGCCCGGCTCCACAGGGATCTTTCCCAGCACCTTTAATCCCAGCTCTTTGGCCGCCTCATCCACATGACTTTCCCCAAATACAGAAATATGCTTTCCACAGTCTGGGCAGACCAGATAGGAATAATTCTCAATAATTCCCATAACAGGGATCTTCATCATCTCCGCCATGCCCAGAGCCTTCCTCACAATGAGCTGCACCAGATCCTGTGGGGAAGTCACCACTACAATGCCGTCCACAGGCAGAGACTGAAAAACGGTCAGAGGCACATCCCCGGTTCCCGGAGGCATATCTACCAGAAGGTAATCCAGCTCCCCCCAGCGCACATCGCTCCAGAATTGCTTGACCATATTGGCGATCACCGGCCCCCGCCAGATAACCGGAGAGCTCTCGTCAGGCAGCAGGAGGTTTACAGACATAAGGGCAATGCCGTTTTGCGTATAGGAAGGATCAATGCCCTCTTCGTCCGCCTGGGCTGGCCCATGAACTCCATACATTTTCGGAATCGAAGGTCCCGTAATATCCGCGTCCAGGATTCCTACCTGGAATCCCTGCTTTGCCAGCTGATTTGCCATGGAGGCTGTTACCAGGGACTTGCCTACGCCGCCTTTGCCGCTGACCACGCCGATCACCTTCCCGATTTTACTGTCCTTGTTGGCATCCACCCGGAAATCCGCAGGTTTCTTCTTGCTGGGGCAGCCCTCGCAGCTGGACTTTTCACAGCTGCTGTTGCTGCATCCTCTCTCTTCCTTTTCTGCCATTTCTTTCACACTCCTTTTTCCAATCTCCATGTTCTATCTCTATATCTTTATCTATTTTCCTCGTCCACCGAGGATATATTCCCTTCATCTATTTTCCTTGTCCACTGAGAGTATATTCCTTATCTATCTTCCCTGTCCACCGAAAGCATTTTCTCTTCTGAGAGCCGCCCTGCTCTTGCCTTACGGTTTCCCTTTTTCCTGCTCGACCCGGGCAGTCTCCCATGGACTTCCCTTTTTCCCCACAGCAGACTCAGAACCGCTTGCGCCAGGTCTTGGGGGCAAACAGCATGAGAATGGGCAGGATCTCCAGACGCCCGATAAGCATATCAAAGCTGAATACGATCTTGGAGAATGCGGAGAACTTATAAAAGTTCTGGGTGGGCCCTACCAGATTAATGCCTGGCCCCACATTGTTCAGGGTAGTCAACACTGAGCTGAAGCTGGTGGCAAAATCAAAGTTATCCACTGAGATCAAAAGCACTGATCCTGCCAGAATCAGAATATAGCAAATAATGTACACATATACGCTGTGAATACTCTCATCCGGCACCCGCTTCCCGTCCAGCTTTACCACATTCACAGATTTGGGATGCAGGGTTTGGCGGATTTCCTTGGAAATGGTCTTAAACAATAAGATAATCCGGGACACCTTCATGCCGCCGCCTGTGGATCCTGCGCAGGCACCCACAATCATCAGAAGCAGAAAAATGCATTTGGAAAACTCCGGCCATATGTCAAAGTCCGCTGTGGCAAATCCTGTGGTGGTAATCACAGAAGCCACCTGGAAGGAGGCATAGCGGAAAGCCTTCAGAGGCGTCTCATACAGGTGGGTAATGTTAATGGTAATGAGAGCAATGGCTCCGGCCACCACACCCAGATACACCCGCAGCTCCTCGCTCTTAAACACCTCCCGAAATTGCTTCAGCAGGATAAAAAAGTACAGGTTAAAGTTAATTCCGAACAGCAGCATAAATACGGTGATTACGCTGTCAATATAGGCGCTGTCATAAAATCCCACGCTGGTATTGCGGTTGGAGAAACCGCCGGTCCCTGCCGTACTGAAAGTGTGAACCACCGCGTCATACAGATTCATACCGCCTGCCAACAGGAACAAAACCTCTAAAACTGACAAAAACAGGTACATCCCATAGAGCAGCTTGGCCGTGGACTGAGCCTTGGGCACCAGCTTTTCACAGGTAGGCCCCGGCACCTCCGCCCGCATAAGGAACATAGAGCGCTTCTCCCCCAGAGGCACAATAGCCATGACAAAAACCAGCACTCCCATGCCGCCCACCCAGTGAGTCAGGCAGCGCCAGAAGTTCATGCCCTTGGGCAGCGCCTCAATGTCCGATAAAATGGTGGAGCCTGTGGTAGTAAAGCCGGAGACCGTCTCAAAGTAGGCATCCACATAGCTGGGAATACTCCCGGAAATATAAAAGGGCAGGGCTCCAAACAAAGACCAGAGGATCCACGCCAATGCCACGATTACAAACCCTTCCTTGGCGTAAATCGTATTGTTTTTCGGCCTTCGGAAGGACAATAACAAAGACAATAGCAGCAAAGACACTGCCGTGGCAAAAAAGATCAGCCAGGTCTCCTCCCGGTAAACAGCCGACACCAGACAGGGAATCAGCAGAAGCACACCCTCTACACCTAACATTTTCCCCATCATGTAAATAATCATTCTATAATTCATGACAGCTTCCCCTCACCTATGCCAGAATATCCTTCAGATCTTCCATCATCCGGCCCTTGCAGATGACAATCACACTGTCTCCCACCTCCAGCGTATCATTACCACCGGGGATAATGATCTGCCTTCCCCGCACAATGCAGGCCACCAGATGGTTCTCCCGAATGGGCAGATCCCGCAGGGGAATTCCTGTGTAAGAGGTCTTTTCCCGAATCAAAAACTCCAGGGCCTCCACCTTATCGTCAATGAGACGGTACATGGTTTCCACATTGGCGCTACCCATGGAATTCTTCATGGCGCGCACATAGCTGAGCACCATGTTGGCCGTCACATTTTTGGCGGAAACCACGCTCTCCATGCCCATCTCCTTCACCATCTCCTGCAATCCCTCCTCATTGATCTTGGTGATCACCTTGGAGACCTGCCGGGTCCTGGCGTACATGGACATAATTATATTTTCCTCGTCAATACCCGTAAGCGCCACAAAGGCATCTGCATTGTCCAGCCCCTCTTCCTCCAGAAGGCTGTGGTCCGAAGCATTTCCGTGGATTATGGTAGCCTTGGGCAAAAGCTCGCACAGCTCCTCGCAACGGGTCTGATTCTGTTCAATGATCTTCACCTGCATTCCCAGGGGGGTAAGCCTGGTGGCCAGATAGTAGGCCGTGCGCCCGCCTCCGCAGACCATCACTGTCTTCACCCGGTTTTTCCTGGTTCCCAGCGTCTTGAAAAACCGTTCAATTTCTTTGTGAGACGCGGCTACGTGAATCTTGTCCCCGGCCTTCAGCACAAAATTTCCGTCAGGGATGAAAACCTGCTGCTCTCTCTGCACTGCACAAATCAGCATTTTGATCTGATACTTCCGATACAGCTCCACCAGAGACAGATCCGCCATCCGGCTGTCTGGTCCCAGGCTCACCTCCACCAGCTCCACCCGGCCCTTGACAAAGGTCTCGATCTTGGCCGCAGAAGGGAAGATCAATACCCGGGAGATCTCCTCCGCCAGCACCTGATCCGGATTCACCGCAAGACTCAGCTTTAAATCCTCCCGCAAAAGATGAATCTGTTGAAAGTAAAGGGGATTGCGCACCCGGGCAATGGTCTGCTTTGCCCCCAGCCTTTTTGCCAACAGGCAGCAGAACATATTCAGCTCGTCCGTGGAAGCGCAGGCAATAACCAGATCCGCCTCCGGCACCCCGGCCTGTTTTTGAATCTCCGCACTGGCTCCATTTCCCACAATGCAGGAAATATCCAGCTCATTGATGGAATTTTTCAGCTTCTGCTCACTCTGGTCAATCAGAACCACATTGTCACTTTCCTCCGACAGCTGCCGGACAATCTTGTGTCCCACCTTGCCATCGCCTATAATCACGATATTCATACGGTTTCTCCTGTATAGCCAGTTTTTACTAAACAGATATTATAGCACAGCTTCCGGAAAATGTCCATTTTTACGTTCTTCGAAACCGATCTACCTCAAAATGCTCCATGGTTTTCAGACAGCTGACGATCTGGCGATACTTTTCTTTTGTATTTCCAGCAGAAAGCGTAATGTCCAGAGACGCCGCTATGCTCTCCAGCAGCTGATCATCCGCATACCCCTCCCAGCACTGAAACAATTCCAGCTTGTCCCGATAGGATTCCGCATCCAGAAACCGCACCAGCATGGGATTCACCTCCGTAGGCGCTTCCACCTTCTCAAACCGGTATTTTTGCTGAACATCCGGGTATTTCTCCCGGTCCACCTCACTGACAAACATGTCATAGGGCCGGATCCAGATCCCTCCGTCTCCGTACTGCGCCTCATAGACCACCATTTTCTCTCCTGTCTCTGAGTGTGTACCCACGGCTACAATCTGGTACAATCTGTCTTTAAAATGTCTGTAGTATTCTCCTGCTTTTATATCTCTCATACGATTCACTCCTCTTTTCGGTCCTTCTGTTTCCACGGCCTGTCTTTTATTATAGCAAGACGTCCCTGCATTTTCCAGCCCTTTCCACCGCCCCTTAAGACATTTTTCGACATGCATCAAAAGCTTTCTATAGGACCAGAAACGCCTCCTGTCACTCCTGGGGCAGCACAGAGATATCATTTTTCACTGTTGACAACACATAAAGGGTCTTCGTCCAGGATACCCCGGCCATCTGCTTAATATCCTGATGCACAGTTTCCAGACTGTAAGAGGAATTGGTGACTACTTTCAAAAGATAATCCACATCCCCGGCAATATAATAGCATTCCGCTACGTTGGGGTGCTGCGTTACCTCCTTTGCAAAGGCCTCCCCATACTTGGGATGCTCCAGGCGGATGGAGATGAATACGGTCAGGTCATTGCCCAGCTGTTTCTCGTCCAATATCACCGTATATCGCTGAATCATTCCCTTTTGCTCCATCTTCCGAATCCGCTCGATCACAGCGGAAACCGAAAGATTGATGGTCTGGCTGATCATAGAAGCTGTCTGCCTTGAATTTTCTTTCAGGCATTTTAAAATGTTCAAATCAATCTTATCCATTTTACACCTCTCTCCTAAATCAAAATAAAACGTCCAAACAACAACGCGCTATTTCCTGTAAAGTGAGAAAAAGACAGCCTGCTTTCGCAAACTGCCTTGTCCACTTTTCTTGTAATTCATCATACCAAAGAAAATATTTTTTGTCCAGCTATATTTTTCACAAATTTTTATGGAGTCTCTCCATAAAATCTTCATAAAGTTCCTCTGGAGTCTTTTCCTCTTGGGGCATGTCAGGAACCAGCTCCTGAGCCTGTTCTTCCTGCCGGACTGCTTCTGCCTCCAGTTCTTCCCATATTTTGTCTGCTGCAATCTTCAACCTTTTATTCCACCCATTCCTCTGCTCTTTTAAAGTATTATTCCCATTTATCCACTTGAGCATCCCGCAATCTCATATTTTGGGAAGGGCGGACTTTATAGATTGTCTGCCAAAGCTTATTATAGAATAATTTTCAAATTTTGCAACACATTAAAACAGAAAATAATCATTTTAGATAATTTTCGTTGACTTTTTGTATCCTAATATTTGCTTCCTGTTATAATCGGTATACATTCTTAAGGTGGGGAGGTTTGCATATGTCTGAATTTCATATTGCTGAAAATTTAAAACGACTGCGTACCTTCCACGGATACCGTCAACAGGATATCAGTGAAAAACTAAATATCTCCCGACAGGCATACTCCAACTATGAACGGGGTACCAGGCTTCCAGATCTGGAAACCGCTTCTAAGCTTGCCCGCTTCTACAACATTCCTCTGGATCGTCTGGCCCACGCCAAGGATCCGGCTGGTATCATTGCCGAATCTGACTCCCATCTTCATCTGGCCCTCACTCCTGTGGGAAGCACCATTCGCATGAATGGTCCGGATGCGAAAATGTTCCTCTCCTATAAGCAACTGTCAGAGCCTTTGCAGAAGGAAGTCCGGGCTTTCGTGAAATTTAAAAAGACGCAGCAGGAATTGGAGGACTGACTGTCACTCATTCCTAATATCTTATCATCAAAACCACTGTTCCCCGTGCGCGAACCGAAAGTAAAATATATACTTCCGGACACCGCTATAATATATACGATTATTCCCCTCTCTTTCATGTTTATATCATACGCAAGGAGCTGTGAAAAAATGCGGCAGGTTTCCGCTATTTATCACAGCTCCTTTATTGATTTCCCTAGAATTCTTTAAGCTTATACACAATCCGGCCCCCGCAGATGGTAGCGTGAACCCGGCCGTACAAGGTACTCCCTGTAAAGGGGGAGTTGGACGCCCTGGAATAAAAGCTCTCCACCTGCCAGGCTTCCTCCTCAGCAAAGAGCACCAGATCCGCCGGGGCTCCCGGGCAGATCCCAGGCGTTTCCAGTCCATAAAGCCGGGCCGGATTTACGCTCATCTTTCTCATCAGCTCCTCCAAAGACAGGTATCCTGGCCGAACCAGATTGGTGATCCCCAAAGCCAGGGCAGTTTCCAGCCCGATAATCCCACTGGGAGCTTCTGTAAATGGTCTCTCCTTTTCTTCCCTGCTGTGAGGCGCATGATCTGTGGCGATCACATCAATGGTTCCATCCTGAAGTCCCCGGATCAGCGCCTGCCGGTCCTCCTCTGTCCGAAGAGGGGGATTCATCTTTGCCAGGCTTCCATACTGCAGCACCGCCTCCTGGGTCAGGGAAAAATGATGGGGCGTGGCTTCCGCAAACACCGAGGCTCCTGCTTCCTTTGCCCGGCGCACCAGCTCCACGGAGCGTGCCGAGCTGATATGCTGAATCACCACCTTGCAGCCCGTCTCCAGGGCCAGGCGGCAGTCCCGCTCCACCAGCACGTCCTCCGCCTCATGGGGAGAGCCCGAAAGTCCAAGCTTCCGGGACACTTCCCCACGATGAATGCCGTTCTGGGCAATCAGCCTGGGATCCTCCTCGTGAAAGCTTACGGGAAGCCCAAGCTTCCGGGCCGCCTCCATGGCGCGGCGCACAAGTCCCTCATCCAGCAAGGGCTTTCCGTCATCTGTAAAGCCTGCGGCGCCAGCTGCCTTCAAAGCCTCCAGGTCCGTCAGCTCTTTGCCCTTCAGATCCTTTGTCAAAGCCCCGCAGGTCAAGACATGAATCCCGGTCTCTTCCCCCCGCTTCAGCACAGAGCGCAAGATTTCCGGCGTATCCGCCACCGGTTCTGTATTGGCCATACACACCACCCGGGTAAATCCCCCGGCCGCAGCGGCCCGGGCTCCTGTGAAAATATCCTCCTTGTAAGTGAATCCCGGATCCCGAAAATGCACATGCACATCCATCAACCCTGGCGCGCACACTAATCCCCTGCCATCAAGCTCCAGAAGCTCTTCTTGCCCTTCCCTTCCAGGCTCCAGTATCCCGGGCTCTGCCATTCTGGCAATGCGCCCTTCTCTCAGCTCCAGATCCAGAACCTGATCCAAACGGCTTTCCGGATCCAAAACCCGGATTTCTCTGATTCGTATCATCGTTTATCTTCTCCCTTGCCTTTCCACATCGTACCGAAAGCTTTCCGGCTTCCATGGTAAAATTTTACCCGATTCACTGGGCTTTTCGCGTCTCGTTGGCATATTCCACAAAGCTGTTGGAGGCCGCCTTGGCTCCGTATTCCCCGTTCAACACCTCAGAAATCATCTGATACCAGTAAACCCGCATGGCCTCAAACCCCTGGACCTTCTGGTAATAGGGTCCGCTGTAGGGGGTTAAAGCCTCATAAAACAGAGCCTGCTCATTTCCCTGGTACACGTCCCCCAGGGATCTGGACACTGGAAACGCGCCGGTATGGGCCACATGGGAGGCCGCCTCCTCCCCGTTGCAGATAAACTCCAGGAAATATTGGGCTGCTTCTGCCCTGACCTCGTCATTGTTCTGGAATATACAAAAGCCATTCATGATATATTCCAGTACCGGCGTTCCATCCTGGGAGGGATAGGGCATCTCCACCACCTCAATGCCACGCTCCTCCAGGGCAGCCTGATTGCTGATGGCCTGGGGCAGGCTCCACAGCAGGGTATAGGAGGATTCTCCTTCCACAAACTGCTGTACAGACTCTGCTCCCGTAACGCCGGAGCCATTGATCATCCAGCCTGCGTCCACCCAATCCTTTGCTTTCTGAAGCGCGGCTGCGGCTCCTTCGCCCTGGAAAGCATAGGCGCTCATATCCGCATTCATCAGGGGCGCGTCATAGAGATTCGTCAAAAAAGAGCGGGTGGCATAGTCTCCGGCCACACCGGAGCAAAAGAGCATTCCTGCCTTAAATCCAGAATTATTCAGTTTTTCCAACACCTGTCCAAAGGTATCCGTATCCCAGGTGCGGGCTCCCTCCCGGTTCAAAAGCTCCATGGCCCCACAGGTTTCCAGCATTTCCTTATTAAAAGCCATAACATAATTCATCATGCTCAGGGGATACATGACATAGCTGTCCTCATACCTGCAGGCTGACAGAATCTCCGGACTCACCAGATCCTCCTGCCTCTCTGGCGTAAACAAGGGCTCCAGGTTCCTGAGCACCCCCTTTCTGGCATAGTCCTGAATCCGCCCCGGCTCATCAAAGAGAATATCCGGCATAGCTCCTGCCTCAATGGCCTCCTTCACCCGGGCCGGGCCGTTTTCATAGTCCAGCACCTCCACATTGACCCGGATATTGGGGTAGTACTGCTGAAACCGGGCAATGATCTCCTGCTCATAGGTTTCTGCCGCTCCCTCCTCCTGCACAAAAATAGGATAGGTCCACCAGGTGATCTCCGCCTCCAGCTCTGACAACACCGTAACTGGCTGTTCCTCTGATTCCGGGGGCTGCTCTGGTTCTTCCTGTTCCTTATCCAGCTCCTCCTCTAGCTGAAGGTCCGGCTCTTTTTTTGGCTCTTCCTTTTTTTGGCATCCGGTTGGCGCCATAGTCAGCACCAGACAGGCTGCTACGACTCTCCAGAATTTTCTCATAAATGCCTCCTCTCACACACTGCTCATTTCCTACGTGCACATCTTACCATAAACCCACCTTTTTTTTCAATACTTCCTTATTTTATTGACAGGCTTTCGACAAAAAAGTACAATAAACCTATCAAATGAGAGGGGATTTTACCACATTATGAAACCATTAGAAGGACGTAAACGTCGTTTCGGAGACCGCAGGGATGGGTTTTTGGTACGAAATCTGGATCCTATGGGAAAGCTGATTCCTTTTATTATGCGCTCCAAGGCAGACAGCTGGGTTTTATTCGAAAACAAAATTGATATTACCCATACCCAGGATTTCCTGCACCAAATGCGCAAATCCCAGATTCCAAAGCTTACTCTTTACCATATTATTTTTGCCGCCATTGTCCGCTCATATTCACAGGTACCGGAGCTAAACCGCTTTATCGCCGGCAACAATATCTATGCCCGCAATGAAATGAAGGGCTCTATGGTGGTCATGAAGGGCATGCAGCGGGACAGCGAGCGTACCATGATCATGCCCCGGTTTGAAATGGATGCCACACTGCCGGAGGTGGTGGAGGAAATCGAGCGCCTGGCCAACCCCATTGACAAAACCGTAAAGGTCAAGGAGGATTCCAACGCCAATGAATTTGATAAGCTGGAGCTGGCCCTGGACCTGCTGCCCAATTTTCTCATCCGCTTTTTCTTCATCCTGCTGAAATGGCTGGACAAGCATGGATGGATTCCCCGATTTCTCACAGCCTTAAGCCCTTTTCATGCAAGCTTCTTTATCACCAACATGGGCTCCATTGGAATGGAACCGGTTTACCACCATATCTATGAGTTTGGCACCATCTCTATCTTCGGCGCCATAGGAAGCAAAAACATTGTCTATGAGCTGGACCGAAACGGTCAATCCCATCGAAAGGTTTACCTGAACATGAAATTCGTGGTGGACGAGCGGATTTGCGACGGCTTTGTCTATGCCATGGGCTTCAAACACATTAAGGGCTGCATCTCCCATCCGGAACAACTTCTGAAGCCGCCAAAACAGGTGATCCACGATACCCTGGACCGAAAACATTAACTCCTTCCCATCAAAAAAACTCCGGCCAGAAGCTTTCCGACCGGAGTTTTCCAATCTCTCTTTGGGTATTTCTTTGTAACAGTAAAAGCAGCCCTTTTCCCTGTCACCGCCTGTCTGTCAGCATGCGGACCACAAACACAATCACCAGCACTGGAATCAGAATGGGCAGCACCAAAGACAAAATCCCGCCCACTATGGTAAAAATCAGAACCATAACCAAAACAATGACTGCAATCACCACAAGCTTCCCATACCAGGTGTTAAGCTTCAGGCGGCCAAAGCGGACATCCACGCCTCCCTCTTCGTTTTCCTGGGCATGGAACCCCTTCTGATAAGTCTGGGCGGATTCTGTATAGGTTCGGGAAGTTTTCCCATACCCATCCGTACCTGCCGTGTCAATGATTGTCCGGGCAATCAGGCGGGGATCCCCCAGAAGCTCCATGACCTGCGCCTCTGACTTTCCCTTTCCGATTTCCTCTGAAATATAATGATAATAGTACTCCACATGCTCCTCCACCGCAGAATCAGGAATCTCGCCCTGCAGAGTTCCACGCAGTATACTGATAAACTCATTTCTGTCCATAGATGATCCTTTCCCAAAACTCCCCTACGTATTTTCACCTTTTATTATAAAAAAGATGCATCCAAAAAGCAACCCATTCCCCGTAACATTGGCAAATCCATTAAAATTCCCTGCGCCAATGGACTGGATTTTCTCTTAATAGGGTACTCCGCCACAACAGAATCCCCCGCCGCCGCAGCACAGATTACACACAAGATTGGCAATGCAAAGCCGCATGCACCAGTCGCTGCCGTCCATAACAGAACCACCATAGTTGGTTCTCCGTGTCTGATACCAGCTGCCGCCGGATTCAAACTGATATAAGAGCTGCTGATACTGCATATTTCCCGGCTCCAGCTCCGCCGCCTTTCTGGCATGCTCCAGAGCAATCACATTGTTTCCCGCTCCTGCGTTTGCCACCGCGCTGTAATAATACCAGCGGGCATTTCTCTGGCCCATATCCTGCAGCACATGCAGAGCCTCCCGGTAATATCCGTTGTTGATGTAATTGGCCGCTGCCTGCATCCGGGTATCCTCCTCCCGGCCTGCGCTGCGCTGCCTGGTATTCTGGCCCCCATACCCCCAGAAATCACCGAAATCGCCAAAGCCTCCATACTGCTGATTCCGCTGCTCATAGGATCCGCCGGAGTATCCGCTGGTCCGCTCCTTCATAATCTGCTGATAGGCCTGCTGAACCTCCTTGAACCGGGCCTCCGCCTGATCCTTATGGGGATTATTGATATTGGCATCGGGGTGATATTTCCGGCTCAAAGCCCGGTACGCCTTTTTAATCTCCTCCTCTGAGGCAGTCCGGGACACCCCCAGCACCTGATATGGATCACCCATGACTTCCCACCCTCTTTTCCTGTCTCCGCTTCCGCACCCCTTCATACCGGCACCAGACGCCGGAATACAAAATATTCCGCAGAATCTCCACGTCCTCCAAAATGGGAAGCTTCTCAAATTCCCGGGAACATTCCGCCATCATCATGGTCAGAATCTTCCTGGAACTCTCCTCAAAGGCCCCATCCTTCTGCAAGAGCAGAAATGGATTGTAGGCGCCCTTTTTCTCATCCTTCTCCAGATCCTCATAGGCGTCCACAAGATAGATAAATTTCCCCAGATAAAACCCGATCTTCCGAAGGCTGGGCTCCCATTCGTCGGAATTCCAGGCAAAAATTTCCTCCATGACCCCGCCGAAGCGCCCCGCCATCTCATCCAGATTTTTCTCTCCCTGAGCCTCTCCTTCCCAGATCTCCCTCATAAACTTCTGAATCCTGTCAAGCTTATGGGCATACTGTTTCTCCACGACCCCACAGGGCTTTTTCAGAAGTTTCCCATAAACCAGCCGAGACACCTTGCGGTCATCCCACCAGTCGTCCATACATTTGTAATAGGATAAAAGCACGTTCATATCCGCCGCGTAATCGGTAAACCGGTTCACCCTGACAGCATGCTTTTGCAGAGGATGAGCCGCGCATTTGCAGGTCATTACCTCTGTATCCGGCTCATAGAGGCCGGTAAGCAGCAGAATCAAAAAGGTCATGTCATAGGACAGGGAAATCTGCCCCCAAAGTCCATACCGCTCCTTAAGCCTTCTGCAGAGGCCGCAGTAATAGGAATGATACACATCAAATTCCCGAAACCTTAATTCTGCCTTATTGATAATAATATACCCAAACATCCTAACTCCTCTTAATAAAACGGGTATGGCACTTGGGACAACTGATCTCAATCCTTCCGTGGCCCTTGGGCACCCGGATCTTCTGCTTACATCCAGGGCAGCTGTAAATGCGATGGGTTTTCCGCTGAGCCATAAGGCTCTTCTGTCCTGCAAAAAACCGGCGGATCCCTGCAGTCTGTCTCAAAAATCGCTGGTTCTCCTCATACCGTTTGGCGTAATTCCGGGAAAACATACGAAAATAGCAGTAGGCCAGCCCAAACAGGCTCACCCAGTAAAAGAGAGCCCTGGGAAATCCCTTTACAAACATAGACAAAATCAGGAACACCATGGCCATTCCCAGCAAGCTGCGGGAAAAGGTATCCACTCCGTAGCGTCCCTGCATAAACCGCATGAATTTTTCTTTCATTTTTCTCATTTCCTCCATTTTCCGTTACCGGACAGGCTTCCCGCTTCTGGCGCAGATGGTTATCTCCATTCTGCAGCCCCCAGGCGCAAGAGCCCGCTCCTGCCAGTAAACAATACCTGCTGGTATACATGCTACGCTCCCCAGACTGTCCCGTCAATGAAAGAAGTCTAAACAATTTATTAAATTTTAGAAAATCCCCAGATGCTCCAGAAGAATCCGGGTTCCCAGAAGGATGAGAATGATTCCTCCCGCCAGCTCGGCCCTGGCCCTCCAGCGGCACCCAAACAGATTTCCCACCTTCACTCCCAGGACGGACAGACAGAAGGTGGCGATTCCGATATAAGACGCAGCGGAAAAAATGTCCACCTGAAGAAATGCCAGGGTAATTCCCACAGCCAGGGCGTCAATACTGGTAGCTACAGCCAACACCAGCATGGTTCCCACGGCAATGGATTCATCTGCCTGTTCCTCCTCCTGGGAGCAGGCCTCCCGGACCATATTGCCTCCGATGATCACCAGAAGTCCAAAGGCAATCCAGTGATCCACGGCTGTAATATAGGCGCTGAACCGGCTTCCCAGAAAATAACCCAGCATAGGCATAAGCGCCTGAAATCCACCAAACCACAGGCCAATAATCCCGGCCTTTCTCCAATCCAGCCTCTGCATGGCCAGTCCCTTACAGACCGCCACTGCAAAAGCATCCATTGACAGCCCAACTGCCAGAAGCGTAAGCGCCGTAACATCCATGTTTTCCTCCTGTGTGTAAAGCATCTCCGCCATGTACCTTTCGTATCCTTGCCATCCCATAACTGCGCCAGCAAACAGGAGACCTTTTGTGTGCCAAAAGAAAACCCTCATATGCCTTCCGACACTATAAGGGTTTTCAGCGTGCGCGAGAAGATTCGAACTCCCGACCTTCTGATCCGTAGTCAGACGCTCTATCCAGCTGAGCTACGCGCACAAACATCTTTAATTATCACACAACAGTTCGAATCAGATTCGCCTGCTGTAATGCCGGCAACCGGAATCGAACCGGTACGGGAGATTAGTCCCGCAGGATTTTAAGTCCTGTGCGTCTGCCAGTTCCGCCATGCCGGCATTTCCACAGATCTCTCCGTGAAGTGGGACCTATAGGACTCGAACCTATGACCCTCTGCTTGTAAGGCAGATGCTCTCCCAGCTGAGCTAAGATCCCTGAGAATTATATACTTCTAATAAACCGACCCAGATGGGACTCGAACCCACGACCTCCGCCGTGACAGGGCGGCGCTCTAACCAACTGAGCCACTGGGCCAAAGAAAACCTGATATAAAAATGGACCCACGGGGACTCGAACCCAGGACCGACCGGTTATGAGCCGGTTGCTCTAACCAACTGAGCTATGGGTCCAAGTATTACTAGAGCCGATGATCGGACTCGAACCGATAACCTGCTGATTACAAATCAGCTGCTCTGCCAATTGAGCCACATCGGCGCGCTTACTGCTAAATGACTCCTACGGGAATCGAACCCGTGTTACCGCCGTGAAAGGGCGATGTCTTAACCGCTTGACCAAGGAGCCGTCTTCTCTTCCCATATGGGCTGTCCTCAAGCTCCCCGCATAGGGCCTTATCTCATATCATCAGGCTGCGAACTGTGTAGCGACCTGACGAAACATATCTTACCACAACTGACTCCATTTGGCAATAGGTAATTTTACTTTTTTTACATTTGCATTTAGCGGTTTTGTATTTGACGGCTATGCGTTTAGCGGTTTTGCATTTGGCTGCTTTATATTTGGCGGCTTTGTATTTGGCTTTCTGTGGGCGTTCTATTTCATATCCTGCCCATGTTCTAAAAAACATCCCTCTTCATGGGAGTAAATGACGCCCACAGCCTGAAGATAGGCATAGACGATCACGGTCCCCACAAATGTCATTCCTCTTCTCTTAAGGTCCTCTGACACCTGGTCTGAGAGCGGAGAGCTGGCCAGATCCCTTTCATAGATCACCTTCCCCTCCGTCCAGTGCCAGAGATAGGCGGAAAAGCTGCCGTATTCCTTCTGGATCTCCCGGAAAATCCTGGCGTTTTTTATGGCTGCCCGGATTTTCAGACGGTTCCGGATAATCTCTTTGTTTTCACGAAGCTCCTCTACCTTCTCTTCTCCATAGGCACAGACTTTTTCCAGATCAAAGCCGTCAAAAGCCTTCTGAAAGGCCTCCTGCTTGTTCAGTACGCACTCCCAGGTAAGTCCGGCCTGAAAGCACTCCAAAATCAGCATCTCAAACAGCTTCTGATCGTCGTGGACCGGAACACCCCACACCTCATCATGGTACCGAATATATTTCTCATTCTTAGGATTGGCCCATTTACAACGCGTCTTACCGTCTTTCCACTCCATATCCATAACCTCCTATTTTCCTCAAAATCCCAGGCCCCGCTAAAACCGCGGCGCACGGTCTTTTGTTTCAGGCTCCTGCACTCATTCTTTTAGAAACATTCCCCATTCCTCTTGGCAGCAGATTGCTCCACAGCAAAACAGCTTTCCTCCCTATAGAGCGGTTCCCCTGGCAGGAATAAAAAACTTGTCCAGATCCACGCCCTCCAGAGTGAGCAGCTTCCTCTTTCTTTCCAGACCTCCCGCATATCCAGTGAGACTGCCGTTTGCGCCCACCACCCGATGGCAGGGAATGATCACGGAGATGGGATTATGGCTCACCGCGCCGCCCACAGCCTGAGCCGACATGCCGGCAAGGCCCCGGCTTCTGGCAAGCTTCTCCGCGATTTCCTTATAGGTAACTACCTCACCGTAAGGAATCTCACAGAGAAGTTTCCACACCTCCTTGCGAAACCCGCTTCCCACAGGCGCAAGAGTTAAGTCCCGGATCGAAGGCTTTTCTCCTTTAAAATACGCATCCAGCCATCCCTTTGTTTTATTTAAAATCCCGAAGTCCTTTACCTCCTTTATCTCCTTTATCTCCTTTATCTCCTTTGTCTCCTCAGAAAAAGAACCCGGAAAATATTTCTGTCCCTCCATCCACAGGCCCACAAGGGCCTGGTCCTTCTCCGCAAGTAAAAACCTGCCTAGAGGGGAGTCATAGTACATGGTGTACAGCATATAAAGATTCTCCTTTCTTACTCCATATAATTCTTTTTTTCTCTTTCTTTAAAACAGTATAACATAATTCATTTGGTAATTCTAATTGTTTTCCAACTCTATTCCAATTCACATTTGTCTCAGAACTTTTAGGAAGTATCCATTCTTTGCCATTCCCAATTGATTAATACAAAAAAACCCTGCATAAATTTGATACAAGATTTCTTTAAGTGGTAAACCAAAGTTTCGCTTTTTTCTATCGTACGTGAACTATTGCTCAAAAATCAACTCTTTCATTGGTTACGTCTGCCAATACCAAGCTCTAAATCAACAAACCTTTTTCCACGAAAACGACTCGCAAATTTACGATAACGGACAGCTTTCTCCTGCCAACTCCTTTGATCTATAAATGAAGAGCTTTCTCCATAAATTACTTCCATATTTCCACCACATTTCGGACAATGAGGAATTAACTCAGCAGGAATCCGAAAATCCCTAATATTAGATCACTGACATTGGCATCCTGCTCCATTAAAAGAAGCAGGGTGCCAATATGGGTAGGGTTCCCCAGCATCTTAAAAAATTCCGTAAGAATGTATAAATCACTTTCTTTCAGCCCTTCATAAATTTGACCGACCTAATATTCCGCCAAAGGAACCCCTCCTTTCTTACAGCTTTTTCACAAACAGACAACGGATTGCATTCAGCACTGCAAGAATCATAACGCCTACATCTGCAAAAATCGCCAGATACATATTTGCAATTCCCACAGCCCCTAATGCGAGGCAGGCAAATTTCACAACAAGCGCCATTGAAATATTCTGATACACAATCCGCAGACACTTCCTTGAAATCTTGATTGCTTTTGCAATCTTAATCGGGTCATCATCCATCAGCACAATATCCGCTGCTTCGATTGCCGCATCGGAACCCATTGCCCCCATAGCGATACCAATATCCGCTCTGGAAAGCACCGGCGCGTCATTGATACCATCACCTACAAATGCCAGCTTTGCCTTGCCAGGCTTTACCCGCAGAAGTTCTTCTACTTTTTCAACCTTATCTGCCGGCAAAAGTTCGCTGTAAACCTCGTCAATTCCAAGAGAGGAGGCAACCTGATTTGCCACTTTCTTTGCATCGCCCGTCAGCATGACGCATTTTTCTACGCCTGCTCTCTTTAATTTCGCAATCGCCGCCTTAGAATGAGGTTTGATAATATCGGAAATCACGATATGACCGGCATATTTCCCACCCACTGCCGTGTGTATAATTGTTCCGGTCTGATGGCAGTCCTGATAAGGAATATTCAGGTGTTTCATCAGTTTATCATTCCCGGCTGCAACCTCCATGCCGTCTACTTTTGCAGTCACGCCATTT
>JAAWJI010000021.1 GCA_022796795.1 Lachnospiraceae bacterium
GATTATAGCATAGCCACTTTGGTTTTGCAAGCATTTCTCATAAGTTTCTCGTCGTTTTTTCTGGCTTTTTTCTGGCAACCAACAGGTCCTTCTCTTTTACCTGGCAGGTAGACTCCCGCTCCATAAGCCTGGCCGAAAACAGCATATGCTCATTGCCCCGCTTCTTCTTAATCATGCCAAACAAAAGCCCAATGGCCTCCCGGGCCATTTCCTCCTTGGGCTGGCACATGGTGGTCAGGGAAGGATGGTAATATTCAGACATCTCAATGCCGTCAAAGCCGCACACCGACACATCCTCCGGAATCCGCTTTCCCGCCTCCAGAAGTGCCCGGCAGGCCCCAAAGGCCACCGTGTCGGAAACCGCATACAGGGCAGTGAAGGAAAGTCCCCGCTCCAGGGCCTCCCGAACTACCACATAGCCGCTTTCCATAGAATAAGTTTTAATTCCCTCCTTCATGGGAAGCACCAGATCCGGCTCCACCGACAATCCATGTTTCTCCAGAGCGCTCTCATATCCCTCATACCGCTGCCTTCCGATACTCTCATCGTCCTCCCAGGCCGTAATAATGGCAATTCTTTTATGTCCCAGGCCACACAGATAATCCACCATGCGAAAGCTCTCCAGCCGGTCATCCACAGACACCGAGGAATACACATCCTTGGAAATCTCCTCAGGCATCTGTACCGTGCAGATCACAAAAGGCACCTTAAGCTGCCGAAGCTCCTCCTCGGAATGGGTAAAACAGCCTCCCAGGAAAATAATCCCCCGAAGCTTCTTCTCCTTTTCCAGCTCCAAAGCCACGTAGAGCTCGTCTTCACGCTCCTCTACCCGGTGAAGCAAAAAGGTATAATGCTCCTCCTGACACTCCTGCTCCAGCACGCCAATCATACTGGAAAAAAAAGGATTATCGATACCCTTAATTAATACGGCAATCGTCCGGGAGTCCGAGCGCTTCAGATTCCGGGCGCTGTTGTTGGGTACATAGTGATATTCCTCAATCACCTTCATAATCATCTGCTTGGTTTCCTCATTAATATCGGGATGATTATTCATGGCCCGGGAAACCGTGGTCACTCCCACTTTGCAGATCCGTGCAATATCTTTAATCGTAATCGTCTCCATACCCGTCGGACCTCTTCCCTCATTCTCTCCGTATTATACCAAGTTCTCCCGTTTCCTGCAAGGAAATCCAATGCAAAATACGGCACCAGATTTTCTTGCTTCAGAATCATTTTCCTGTTGGTTTTTTATTATCTATTTGCTGGAAATGCTAAACTGGGCGAAATAATCCCCATACAAACGGAGATTATTTCCGCCCAGTCCCACATCCATTTTGTTCTATAAGGAGAAGCTTACAACCGCCCTGCTGTCTCTGTCACATATCGGATCTGCTCCGCCAGTTCCTCTGTCAGCTGCTCCTGCTTCAATCGCCATTTCCAATTTTTCCCAAGAGTTGACGGCTGATTGGTCCTGGCCTCCTTGCCCAATCCCAGATAATCCTGAACAGGAATGATACAGGTCTGGGCCACACTCATCTGAGCCAGTCGGATAAAGGCCCAGTGCACCGGCCAGCCCGTCTCCTTCTCATAGCCCAGATACCGGCATGCAAGGGCCCGATCCTCCCTGGAAATGGTCTCAAACCACTGACAGATGGTCTCATTGTCATGGGTGCCTGTATATACCACGCAATTCTTCTCATAATTATAAGGAAGATAGTCCGCCCCCTCCCGGGAATCAAAGGCAAACTCCAGCACCTTCATATTGGGAAATCCGCTGTCTTTCACCAGGGCCCGGACACTCTCTGTCATAAAGCCCAGGTCCTCCGCAATAATGGAAGGATTAGGAATCCGCTCCCGGATCTTTTGCATAAGCTCCATGCCCGGCCCCTTTTCCCAGTGGCCTCGCTCCGCAGTCTCATCCCCGTAGGGAATGGCGTAGTACTCGTCAAACCCCCGGAAATGGTCGATGCGCAGTACATCGTAGAGCTGATGGCTGTAGCCGATCCGCTGAATCCACCAGTCAAAGCCCGTTGCCCGGTGATACTCCCACCGATACAGGGGATTTCCCCACAGCTGCCCTGTGGCAGAAAATCCGTCCGGCGGACAGCCGGCCACAGCCACAGGCAGATTGTTTTCGTCAAATTGAAATAGCTCCGGATGCGCCCAGGCATCCGCACTGTCAAAGGCCACATAGATGGGAATATCCCCAATGATGCCAATGCCCTGCTCATTGGCGTAGGTCTTCAGAGCCTGCCACTGCTTCTGAAATAAAAACTGGATATACTCGTAAAATTCAATTTCAAAGTACAGCTCCCGCTGATAATAGTCCATAGAATACCCATAGCGCAGCCGGATATCCTTTGGCCACTGATCCCAACTGCTGCCACCGAACAGACCCTTCACCGCCATAAAAATAGCATAATCCCGCAGCCACCATCTGTTTTTTTCCACAAAAGCTCCAAACTCTGCATTGTTTTCCACATGGCTTCGCTCATAGGCCTTGCGGAGCAGACGAAACCGTTCCCGGTACAGCTTTTCATAATCAATGCTGTCCGCCCGGCTCTCCATAGCCGCCTCCTCACATTCCTCCTTTTCCAGGATCCCCTGTCGGATCAGTTCCTCCAGATCAATGAAATAGGGGTTTCCCGCATAGGTGGAAAAGGATTGATAAGGAGAGTCGCCGTATCCGGTGGGCCCGATGGGAAGAATCTGCCAATATTTCTGTCCGGACTTTTTTAAAAAATCTACAAATTCATAGGCTTCCCGGGAAAAGCATCCAATCCCGTAGGCTCCGGGAAGGCTGGCCACAGGCAGCAATACTCCGCTTGCTCTCATAACATGTTCCTCTCTTATCCTTTAACTGCTCCGGCCACAACGCCTTCAATAATATGCTTCTGGCAGGCCAGCTCCAAATCCCAGATACACCAGAATAATACCCACAGGATTTCCCAGATGCAGCATATTGGCAATCTTGGAAAGGGTAAACATGACCATCTGGAAGGGAACGATCATGGAAAACATGCAGAGATAATAAATTCCCTCTGTAAATTTATTCTTCACCCGTGTCAGATACCAGGCGCACATGGAGGTACAGAGAATAATTACCAGCACCGAGCATACGGTGATAAACAGAGAATTGGCAAATGCCTGGAAAAAGCCGATACGCTCCATTCCGCTGAAGTAATTCTCCAATCCCACAAACATCTTTCCTGTAGCCAGAGAAAAAGGTTTTCTGCTGATGTACGCCTTCTTTTTAAAGGAATTGATCACAACAATCAGGATGGGGCTCACCCAGATCAAGGAAATCAGGGAAAACAACGCGGTCCACAAGCCTGCAAATTTTGGTTTTTCGCTCATTACTGCTGCACCTCCTTATCTCTTGTCAGACGCATTTGTACCATGGCGATCAGGGCCACCAGGATAAAAAAGATCACGGCCTTGGCCTGACCCACACCCTCCCAGCCGGTCCGGCCATAGAAGGTATTGTAGATATTCAGGGCCAGCAGCTCCGACATCTTGGAGGGCTCTCCTGCCGTCAGGGCCACGTTCTGGTCAAACAGCTTGAAGGAATTGGTCAGAGTCAAAAAGGTACAAATGGTAATGGAAGGCATTACCATGGGAATGGTTACACTTTTCAGCGTCTGCCATCTGGTGGCCCCGTCAATTTTAGCCGCCTCAATAAGCTCTCCTGGTACATTCTGCAAACCGGCAATGTAGATAATCATCATATATCCGATCTGCTGCCAGCACATGAGGATCACCAGGCCCCAGAATCCATAGGCGGAGTTGTAGGTCAGGGTCCGCGACAAGGGCAGAAGCAGGCCGTTTAAAATCAGCTGCCAGATATAACCCAGCACAATGCCGCCGATGAGGTTTGGCATGAAAAAGGTGGTCCGAAAAATATTTCTGCCCGGGATTCCCTTTGTCAAAAGCAGCGCCACAGCAAAGGCTAACAGGTTAATGATGATCACCGTAGCAATAGTAAAGAGCGCCGTATACCACAGAGCATGTATAAAGGTAGTATCTCCCCAAATTCGGAAATAATTTTTGATTCCCACAAATTTCGCATCCACCACAGTGGTAAACTCACAAAAGGACAGGTAAACCCCCAGAATAAAGGGCGCTATAAACCCAATGGTAAAGGCGATCAGCGTGGGCAGTGCAAAAAGTGGAAAATATCGTTTGATTGCTTTATCCATAACCTCATTCTCCTATAAAAAAGGGGCGGACGATGGCGCCCGCCCCCAAGCTGTCAGGTTTCTTGTTTTATTTTGTTGCTGCCACCTCAGCAGCCCAGCCGTCTACAAAGGCAGTCACTACAGCATCCCAGTTTCCTGTTCCCTGTGCGTACTCCAGCAAAGCGCTGCCCACGCCATTCTTCCACTCCTCAGAGGGCATTGTGGAGAAGCACCATGCCACAGGAGTCTTGCCTGCCGCAATGTACTCATTGGCAGCCAGCAGAAGCGGATTCTCCGGCAAATACTCATCGCCGATGCTGCTGAAAGGAGTCACAAAGCCCATATCTGTCATAGCCTGCTTTCCGGTATCGCTGGTGATTACCCAGTTCAGGAAATCCAGGGTAGCCTGAATGTCTTCCTCAGAGGCTTTGTTGTTGATGCACCAATAATTCTCACTTCCGGTACACAGTCCCTGATTCTCCTCGCCCTCTGCTCCGATATAAATGGGAAGCATGCCGATATCCTCATCCGCCACGTCGTATCCGGTAATATCGTTATAAGCCCAGGTTCCGTTCTGATAGAATACTGCCTCGCCGGTAGCAAACTCTGCCGCTGCGTCATCTCCGGTTTTACTGGAAAGCAGTCCCGGCTCACAGGTGGAATCTGTGATATACAGGTCAAAGATCTGCTTATACTGATCCAGATAGGTTCCCTTTACTGCATCTGTGCTATCAATGCCGTCCGCCTGATACTCATAGTACAAGGGCAGGTTTGCCAGATGGGTCTTGAATCTCCAGTCAGAGGAGGAGTCCATACCAGTGGAAGCAAAGGCTCCCAGCACGCCCAAATCATCCTTCTTGGCCTGAATGTCGTCGGCCACAGCCTTCAGGGTTGCAAAGTTGTTGATCTCCTCCGAGGATTTCACCACAGCGCCGTCCATAGCGCAGTAGTCTTCCAGCAGAGCTTTGTTATAGATAATTCCGTAAGTTTCGATTACGTATGCGATGCCGTATACCTGACCGGCGTCTCCCAGCAGAGCAAATTCGTCGCTCTTCAGATTTTTGTAGATCTCGCTGTCTTTTAAGTCGTAGCAGTAATCCTGCCAGTTGGCAAGGCCTATCGGTCCGTTTACCTGGAACAGAGTCGGCGCATCTGTCTTTGCCATCTCAGATTTCAGGGTGGACTCATAGGTTCCGGACGCGGCAGTCTCCACCACAACGCTAACTCCTGTCTCCTCTGTATAGGCAGCCGCCAGATCCACCCACTGTTGTCCCTGCTCTGGCTTAAAGTTCAGGTAGTAAACCTTTCCGCTTCCGCCTGCCGTTTTAGACTCTCCGGCTTCCTCTCCGGCCGCCGGCGTCTCCGCAGGAGCCTCTGTCTGTTCTCCCTGACTTGAACCTGTGTCGCTTGCGCATGCGCTCAGCATTCCTGCAGCCATCACGCCTGACAATAAAATTGCCCACATTTTCTTAAACTTTCTCATGTCTGCTCTCCTTTTCTCCCCGGCACAGCCGGTTGTATTCTATAACGTATCCTCCCGTTTGGTACCGTTATCGGTATTGTTTCCGGTAACGTTTCCAATCCGTTAAAAACACTATACCACAATTCCTGTGTCTTGACAATAGCCATTTTCCATTTCATATACTTTTTACAATTTTTCTATCTCTTTTTTGTGTAAATCAACCAATTATTCCGCCTGCAGATCCTTCTCAAACCAAAGAACCGTCTCTCCCTCCGCCTCCACCGTTCCTCTCTCCGCAAATCCAAGCTTCCGGATCACGGCAAGGGAGGGCTCATTCTCCGGATGAATAAACGCGCTGACCTTGGAAAACATAAGCCGCTCCTTCCCATAGGAAAGGGCAGCCTGGCAGGCCTCCTGCGCATACCCCCGTCCCCGCCAGGCTGATCCAATCAGATAGCCGAAATCCAGCTCCGTCTTCCCACGGTAATCCACCAGGCCAAAGCCCACCCTCCCAATAAGCGCTCCTCCTTCCCTCTCCTGAATCACCCACATGCCAAATTGGTGCAGGCCATACATATACCGAATATAGGCCTGGGTCCTTGAAAGCTCTACCTCCCGATCCTTGTGAAGCCCCTTTACAAACCGGCGCGCCTGGGGATCCCCATAGAGCTCATAGAGGGTATCCAGGTCCCCCTCCTCCATCTCCCGAATCAGGAGCCGCTTCGTCGTCCCAATCACTGCCGGAAGCCCCAGGGCCCTTGTATGCACCTGCTCCAGAAACAGCCCGTCAATCTCCTCAAATCCCTCCAAAACCCAATCCAACCCTGGAAATTCCCTCCAGGGCTTTTGGGGATCCTGGTATCCGATACAGGGAATTCCAAGTTTCCTGGCCGCCTCCACCGCCTCCGGAAGCTCTGCAATACAAAGACACTCCTGGGACAAAAGATTCCATTGCCTGAGAATCCCCTCCAGCTCCTGCCTCCACCAGGGTAAAAGCCGATCCAAGGGCAACTCCTTGATCTCCCCACCCTCACGCAGGCCGTAGAAGGCAATCCGCCGCTTTTGCCCCCCACGCCATTCCTGCTCCAGTCGTTCTACCAGATCACTGGCATTCTCTGTTCCCACAATCAAACCTTTCAGCATCTCCATGCTCCTCTGTCTATGAAATTCTCATCTCCCCCTTTACGAACCCCCGAAAATCCGCTAGAATAAAAGAACACTATGTACAAGAAGGAGAAATCAACATGACACAAAATCCAATCATCACCATGGAAATGGAGGATGGCGGCATCATCAAAGCTGAACTCTATCCTGAAACTGCCCCCAACACGGTGAATAACTTTCTAAGCCTGGTGAACAAAGGCTTTTACAACGGCCTCATCTTTCATCGGGTCATCCGTGGCTTTATGATTCAGGGCGGCTGCCCGGACGGCACAGGCATGGGCGGCCCGGGATACACCATCCCTGGAGAATTCAGTCAGAACGGCTTTGAGAATGCGCTTTTGCATACCCCTGGAGTCCTTTCCATGGCACGGGCCATGCATCCCGACTCCGCCGGAAGCCAGTTCTTCATCATGCATGAGGAAGCGCCCCATCTGGACGGAGGCTACGCAGCATTCGGAAAAGTAGTGGAGGGCATGGATGTGGTAAATAAAATCGCAGAAACTCCCACCACCTACGGAGACCGGCCCCTGGAGCCCCAAGTAATCAAATCCATGACCGCAGAGACCTTTGGAACAGAATATCCGGAGCCGGAAACCCTCTAAAGCTAGCTCTCCCTGTCTTGACAGGCCTGGATACAAAACCGACATTTCCTGTATTGTCAAGCTTGAGAATGGAACCATCCCTTCCAATCCTGCACGTTTAGGGATCGAAAAAGGGGGAGTCTGTTACCACGTGAAAGACTTCCCTTATCGTCTATTTTTTGCTCCCTCTCTATGCTTCCTCATCTCTTCGTTTTTTCAAATGCTCCATCCATGCCCTAAGCTTTCCCTCGTACCCCAGCTCTCCTGGCTCGTAAAACACGCTGCCCAGAATCTCTGAGGGCAAATACTGCTGTCGTACATAGTGCTCCGGATAGTCATGGGCGTATTTATATCCAACTCCGTGCCCCAATCCCCGGGCCCCTGAGTAGTGAGCATCCTGCAGATGGGCCGGCACTGTGGTCCGCACTGCCTGCACGGATTCCATAGCCCGGCTGATGGCATTGACTGCTGCATTGCTTTTGGGCGCACAAGCCACATAGGCTGCTGCCTGAGCCAGGATAATCTGAGACTCTGGAAATCCCACCCGTTCCGCTGCCTGAGCTGCCGCCGCAGCCACCACCAGCGCCTGGGGATCTGCATTTCCCACATCCTCCGCTGCGCAGATCATAATGCGCCTGGATATGAAGGTTACATTCTCACCAGCATAAATCATTTTCGCCAGATAATAGACTGCCGCATCCGGATCCGATCCCCGCATACTCTTAATAAAGGCCGAAATCACATCATAATGGTTATCACCATTTTTGTCATACCGCACTGCCCGCTTCTGTATACACTCGGATACCACCTCCAGTGTCAGGTGAATTTTCCCATCCACCCCCGGCTCTGTAGTCAGCACTCCCAGCTCTACTGCATTTAAGGCGGCCCGTGCATCTCCGCCGGCCATATCCGCCAGAAACTCTTCCGCCTCCTCATCAATCTGGGCGCCATAGGCTCCCATGCCCTTTTCCCTGTCATAGACAGCCCGCCGGATCAAAGCCTTGATATCCTCCCGCTCCAATGCCTTAAGCTCAAAGACCACAGACCGGGACAAAAGAGCTCCATTCACCTCAAAATAGGGATTCTCCGTGGTGGCCCCAATGAGGGTCAGAGTACCATCCTCCACAAAGGGAAGAAGATAGTCCTGCTGCCCCTTATTAAAGCGGTGAATCTCATCCACAAAGAGAATTGTCCTCTTTCCATACATGCCTCTGGCATCCTTAGCCTCCTGCACCACTGCCTCCATGTCCTTTTTTCCTGCCACAGTGGCATTGATCTGTTTGAAAATGGCTCTGGTAGTATTTGCAATCACCCGGGCAATGGTAGTCTTCCCAGTACCCGGTGGCCCGTAAAAAATCAGGGAGCTCAGCTTATCCGCCAGAATGGCCCGGTACAAAAGCTTGTCCTTCCCCAGAATATGCCGCTGCCCCACAATCTCTTCCAGTGTTGTTGGCCGCAGCCGCGACGCCAGAGGCGCCTCCTGCTCCATAGTAGTCTCTCTCATATAATCAAATAGATCCATACAAATCCTCCCTGTACCTTTGTTCCAGTATAAACGTTTTTTCAAAAATTCGCAATTTCTAAAATTTTTGCTTTTCTTTTTTCTCTGTTCGTGCTATAATGCACTCATGCAGATATAGTTCATCGGTAGAACGCCAGCTTCCCAAGCTGGAGAGGCGGGTTCGATTCCCGTTATCTGCTTAAAAAAGCACTGCAAACGCAGTGCTTTTTTCTTATCTCCCCCTCAATCAAACAAAATCTCCTCCACCGTCACAAAGGAATAGCCCTCCTCTTTCAACTCATCCACTACCTGCAGCGCTGCCTCCACAGATGTATCATAATAGTCATGCATGAGTATAATATCCCCCTCCTCTGTGTCGTGCAGCACTCTTCCCACGATTTCATCCGTATTTTGGGAGCACCAGTCCCGGGAATCCACGTTCCAAAGAACCGGAAACATGTTCAGCTCCTCCTCAAAGGCGGAATCCCAGCACCCATAGGGCGGGCGGACATAGACCACCTCTGCCCCTGTGATCTCCCGGATTGTATCGCTGGTTTTGATCAGTTCCTTCCGGTATTCTTCCCAATTACAATCTTTTAGCTGCATGTGGCTGTAAGTGTGGTTTCCAATCAGATGCCCCTCCTCCTGCATACGCCGTACAATGTCCGGGTGAAGCTGGGCATGCTCTCCCAGCACAAAAAAGCTGGCCCTTACTCCCCGCTCCTTTAAGCCATCCAAAAGCTCCGCCGTATAGCTGGGGTGAGGGCCGTCGTCAAAGGTCAAAGCTACCTTTCGGCTCACATCATAATCCCCTATCTCTTCCTCGGAAACGTTACCGGCTGCATCCTCCCTGGAGGCGCCCCATGCGTCCTCCTTGGCTTTCTCTTCCACAAAGGCCTCTTCCCCATCTCCCAAGGAGTCCTGCGTATCCTCTTGCTCTGTTCTATTCCACAATACCGACAGCTCTGACTCCGCAAACGTCTCCTCTGCCGGTACATTCTGTCCGATCCGTACCCGGATCTCCTTTGCCAGAAGTCCTGCCACTGCAAGCCCCAGGCAAATCATCACAGCTTTTCCCACCCATTTATGCATAGGATCCCTATCCTGTATCGATTCTCTCTTCAATATATGAAAATATCATGTTAAAAATTACCGCCCATTTCCACGCGCCTCCTGGCATGGGTGTTGCAAAGTCTCTGCCGGGCCATGTCTGGGCCATATTCCAAAAACCTGCTTGCTTTTTATAGGAATCCGGGAGATAATAAGAAGCATAACAGCAATTCAGAAAGGAGACCGTTTATGATACCCAAAGATCCGGTTATACTTCTTAGCTATCTCAACACTCTTTTGCGGGACCGCTATCCCTCTCTGGAGACGCTCTGTGCAGATCTGGAGCTGGATTCCACGGAAATCACAGAAAAGCTGGCGGCGCTGGATTATGCCTATGATGCCAGCCAAAATCAGTTCCGATAACTCTGTGTCAGAAGCCGTTGACACTCTTTGCCGGTTTTTGTCTTAATTGTTTCCAAATTGTCTGACTTTTTATTTTTCTATTGACTATTTCAGGGAATGTGTTAAGATATTAGACATGGAAGCATAGCTCAGCTGGGATGAGCGTTCGCCTCACACGCGAGAGGTCATGGGTTCGAGCCCCATTGCTTCCATTTTTATTTGTCATCGGGCGTCTGTTTTATCCTTAAATACGCATCCGTGACATGTTTCAGTCTTCGTCATCGACTGGGACATATTTCAGTCTTTGTCACCACCATGGCATAATTCAGTCTTTGTCACTGACCGCCAGGTTCACGACAAGATACGCCTCCAAGGGGTTTTATTCATGGATAATCCGGAGACATAGCTCAGCTGGGAGAGCATCTGCTTGACGTGTAGAGGGTCGCAGGTTCGAGTCCTGTTGTCTCCATAAAAAGCAAAAGCATCGAATTTCGGTGCTTTTGCTTTTTCTATGCGGACATATTTTTTTAACAAGTCGCTCACATTTTTTTCATAACTTTATCATACTTTCCTCATATTTGTCCTTTATAGTATTCACTATAAAGCAAATACCTTTTTCATAAAATACTTCCTTTTTCTTAAAGCCAGTCCTCCGGGGCTGGCTTTTAACATGTCTGTTTTCCTCAAACTTTCCTTTTCCCTTTTTCTTTCGCCTTTCCTAAGAATTTCTTAATTCACTTTATTTTTTTTTTAGAGGCTGGACATAGAATGGTCACATTTTCCTGTTATGATAATAACCGTAGCAAGAACACATATCAGTATTTCATTCATAACACTCGGGGGACTGAAAAGTCCCCCACTCCCTCGAATCATCAAGGCTTCTGCAAAGACAGAGGCCTTTTTTATATCTTTTTACAGACGGCGAGGGATGCAAATGCCAAAGGCGGTGTAATCTTTTCGATTGCACCGCCTGTTCTCTCATTCGGGACAAAACTTTTGTTCCATCTCCATACGTCTTATAAAACCGTGGTAAATCCTCCGTCCACGCTGATATGCCATCCATTGACATAATCCGAAGCCTTGCTGGCCAAAAATACAATGGTTCCCATCAGGTCCTCCGGCTCTCCCCAGCGCCCTGCGGCAATCCGGTTAGTGATCTTATCATAGAAGGCGGGATCCTTGCGAAGCTCTGCGTTTACCTCTGTGGCTAAAAATCCCGGGCAGATGGCGTTTGTCTGAATATTGAACTGTCCCAGCTCATTGGCGAATACCCGGGTCAGGCCGATGACGCCATGTTTGGCTACCGCATAGGGCGGGCAGTGCTTGTCGGCGGTGTAGGACAGAGCGGAACCAATGTTGATAATTTTGCCGCTGCCCTGGGCCTTCATGATTTTTGCTACCGCATGGGACAGGAAGTAAACCGCATTTAAGTCCAGATTGATACACAGATCCCAGTAACGGTCCGGATACTCGTCAAAGGGGGCAAATGCGCTGGCTCCTGCATTATTTACCAGAATGTCGATGCGGCCAAATTTCTCCATACACACATCCACTACTTGCTGAATGTACTCCTTATTGGTCAGGTCTCCCTGAAGAAATTCCACTCTGCGTCCCTCTGCCTCCACCAGCTCCCTGACCTGGCTGATATCATCTGTAAAATGAGGGATAAACAAATCCGCTCCCGCCTTGGCAAAGGCCTCCGCATAGGCAAGGCCCAATCCCTGGTTTGCCCCTGTGATAATAGCCACCTTTCCCTTTAGTCCAAAATAATCCATAGAAAAATTGCTGCATTGATCTGACATACGCTCCTCCTGCTCTTTTCTGCGGGGCAGCTCTCCCCGCCTCACGTCTCCGTCTTTCCGGCAGTTCTTCCCGCCTCACGTCTCCTTGTTCCCGAAAGTTTTATTTGCCCAGCATCTCCTTCACTGTTTTAACGATACCGTGACGGTCCATCCCATAGTAATGATAGATATCGTCCACAGCGCCCAGCACAGCAAATTCATCAGGCATGCCGATTCGCTTAAAGTTCCCTTTGTAACCAGCCTCGCACAAAACCTCGGCCACAGCGCCGCCCAATCCTCCGTTGATGGAGTGATCCTCCACGGTCACCACATTTTGGGTCTTATTGGAAACCCGGATGATGGAGTCCTTATCCAATGGCTTCACCGTATGCACATCCAGAATCTCCACGCTTATGCCTGCTTCCTCCTTCAACATTTTTGCCGCCATAAGGCACTCGTAGAGGTTGGAGCCGCAGGAAATGATCGTCACATCGTCTCCCTCCAAAAGCTCAATGGCCTTTCCGATCTCCAGCTCATAATCCCCGGCGTATACGTTGGGGGAGCCGGCCCGGTCAATGCGGATAATCATGGGGCCTTCGTAGTCCATAGAAGCCCGGATAAATTTGGCGCACTGATTGGCGTCTGCCGGCACACAGACCGTCAGGTTGGGAATGGCGCGATAAAGAGCCAGATCCGCAATATCGTTGTGGGTGGGGCCGCCTCCGGCTGTAACGCCGGAATGAGTGCCAATGAGTCTGACCTTTACGTCATTGTAGGCAATGTCCGTGTGGATCTGGTCTGCGGCCCGCAGGGGAAGGAAGGGACCGAATACCTGAGCAAACACCACATTTCCGGAGAGGGCAAGCCCGGCAGAGGATCCTACCTGGCCCGGCTCTGCGATTCCCATGTTAAAGCAGCGATCAGGAAAATCCTTTACCAGCTGACCAGCCTTTGTGGAGGGAGCCACGTTGTCAGAATATGTAAACACAAAATCTATTCCCTCCTGCGCCATCTTATACAGTTCCTCTCCGTATGCTTCCTTTGCGCTGGAGAGCATCATATCAAAATCATAGGTTGTTTTTGCTGCCATGCCTAGCACCCCTTTCTCATTTTTTCCACATCTGCGAGGGCACGCTTTAAGTCTTCCTCACCGATTCCGCCGCCGTGCCATTTATGATTGTTTTCCATAAAGCTTACGCCTTTTCCCTTCACCGTGTTGCTGATGATAAAGGTGGGCTTTGCAAGCTTCCCGTAATCTCTCTCGGGCAGCTGCTCCAGGGCCTTACACACCTGGCCCATGTCGTTTCCGTCCTCAATCTCAATCACATTCCAGCCAAAGGCCCTTACCTTCTCATCCACCGGGTCAATGTTCATGATTTCTCTGGTATTTCCCGTCATCTGAAGCTGGTTCTTATCCAGGATGCACACCAGATTGTTCAGCTGATAGTGGGCTCCTGCCATCAAAGCCTCCCAGTTGGTTCCCTCGTCAAACTCTCCGTCTCCAATCATCACCAGCACCCGGTAATTTTCCTTCCGATATCTGGCGCCCAAGGCATAGCCAACGGCAATGGGAAGCCCATGGCCCAAAGAGCCTGCGGATACTTCAATCTGGGGACATTTTTTCCGGTTGGAATGCATACCGAATTTGTAGGTGTCCAGAGATTCAAAATGCTCTACCATATAATCCTGGGTATATGCGCCCAGATCAGAAAAAATGGTGTACAGGGTCTCGGAGCAATGGCCCTTGGAAAGGATAAAGCGATCACGGCCCTCCATTTTGGGATCCATCACGTCATAATTCAGATATTTGTAGTAGAGGGCTACGGCCATCTCCACCATGGACAGCTCTCCGCCCAGATGTCCCATCCCGATCCGGTAAATGAAATTCAAAAGATTGGAACGGATATCCACACACTTTGCTTCCAGTTCTTCTATGGTCTGTAATTTCTTATCGCTCATAACAACCTTCCTTTCTCTACTCTAAATCGTCGTTGCATTTCACCAGCACCTTCAGGTATTTTCCGGAAAAATGAACCCGGAAAGCCTCTTCTATATCTCTGAGAGGAACTACCTTTTCCGTGAAATCATCCAGCTGGTACCGATCCAGCATCTGAATTGCCCTGGGATAGGCATAAGGCGCAACGAAAAATCCGGTTATAGTAATCTCATTCATATAGCAGTATTTACACAGATTCAGAGGCATCTCGAAATCGTTGGGATACTGAGCTCCGTAAATCAGCTTTCCGCCCTTGGCTGTAATGGGGGGCAATCCCTTGACTGCATGGACAGAGCCGGAGCAGTCAATCACCACGTCATAGCCAAGGCCATCTGTAATCTGGTCCGCCTCCGCCTGCAGATTGCCCTTTACCGGATCAATCACATGATCTGCCCCGTACTTTAAGGCGATCTCCCGTCTGGACGCCAGAGGCTCAATTACAGTCAGTTCGCTGGCTCCGTACATTTTCAGAGATTGCAGAGCCAAAAGTCCGATGGGTCCGCCGCCGGATACAGCTACCCGCATACCGAATTTCAGATCCACCTTATCCATGAGACGAGTGATGATGGAAATGGGCTCCAAGAGGCATCCCTTTTTCAGGCTAATGTGATCCGGAAGCTTATACACCTGGGATTCATGCCAGATAATGTATTCTCCAAAGCCGGGGAAATTGTATTCCTCCGCATGAGGACAGAACTGCTGCTGCCCATTCTGACAGTAATAGCACTTGCCGCAAAAGCCCAGGAAATTTCCAGCTACCCGGTCTCCTACCTTTAAGCCCTTCTGGGTTGCCTTTTCTCCCAGCTCCACCACCACGCCGGAGATCTCGTGGCCAAGGCCGAAGGGAAGCTCCCAGCCAAATACATTTTCCACCAGAATATGGGGATCGGAACCACAGATTGCACAGTAGGCAACCTTAATCTTTACCTCTTCCGGTCCCAGCTCCCGCAAGGGAACCTCCTGGACCTCAATTTTTCCTCTCTTGCTCTCGTCCGGATCATCCAGACGGCCATTTTTCAAAACTCTCATCTGCTTCATAAACGTAATCCTCCTTATTCCTATTTCGCGCCGTCCCGCTCTGCAATCTCCTGCTGAATCTGGGAAAGCCGCTCTTCATTCAGTTTATAGAATACGCCAAAGACCAGGATTGTCACAACAGCCACGATACAGGGCATCAGCGCCGTCAGGTTCCGGATTGCCGAAAGCACCTCCGGGGTCTGCGCCTCATTTGCCACATATCCCACAGAGTCCAGTACGGCGTTTGGAACGGAACCGCCGATCACCATGGCAAATTTCAGTCCTAGGCCTACCAGCGTCAGGGTAATGGCTCCGTAGGCATGACCAGTTTTCCAGTTGCTGTATTCAATAGGATCTGTCACGATAGACCACAGGATTCCCATGAGTACGCCATATCCAAATCCTACCACTGCCCTGCCGGCCATCATGCCTGCCAAAGCTCCGCTTCCCTGAGGCATTAAAAAGATAATCAGGGAACCTATGCCGCACAGAGCCAGACCAAGGATGACCGTGGCTTTCTTTTTAATCTTCTTTGTCAGGAAGGGCACACAGGGAACGCCTGCCACGGAAGCCAGCATGAGCACCATGGAAAACCAGGAAATCATATTCTCGCTGTCCGCATAATATTTCATATAATAGGGGCCCATGGTGGACTGGATCTGGCTTATGGTATACACGCCCAGGAACAGCAGCAGCGTCACAAATACAGGTCCCAGCTTGATGATTGCAAACACATCTTTGATTCCCGCTTTGTTGTTGGGATCAATGGGTTGAGGTGGAATACGCTCTACGATCTGATGGGATCCCCACTGAAGGATTGCCACCATCACTACTGCCATAATGGCTGTGGTCACCATATATCCCTGAGCCAGGGTCATATACTTTGTGAGAAATCCACTCAGATTGGGAAGCAGGATTGCACAAACCACGCCTCCTGTCTGGGCCAGGGTCATACGGATGGACTGCATCCGGGTTCTCTCATCCGGATCATTGGTCATAATGGATGCAGCTGCCGCGTAGGGTTGAATAATAAAGGTATACAACATATTCAACAGATTGTATGTAATGGCTGCCCAGACAAGCTTCATATTATAATCAAAGCCAGGAGTTGAATAGGTCAGAACTGCCACCACGCCAAAGGGAATCGAGCCCCACATGACATATACCCAATATTTTCCTTTTTTCGGTGAAAGCCGGTCGGCAATGGTTCCCATAATAGGGTCATTCACCAAATCCCAGAAACGGGAAACCAAAAACAGCATAGCCACATGGGATGCCTTTAACCCAAAAATATCCGTATAAAAATAGCTGATATAGAGTCCAATACACTGGAACACCAGGTTCATGGCAAAGTCAATGGATGCGTAGCCTGCCACTTCTTTTCCCGCCAGTTTGTAATATCCGGGTCTGGAGCTGGTTTTTACCCAATTTGCCGGATCCTTCATATTTTTGCTCATATGTTACCTCCCTAAAGTTTCTGTTACCTTTGCATTTACTTCTGAATTCCTAAAACCTATTTACCGCTCTTTTCAAAATCAGAAAACAGAATATCCTCCTTTTCAACATTTTGCTAAAATGATTTTTTGGACCAGCGCTGTTCCTTCGTCATTTTCCTTATACAGATATAAATTTCTGTTCTGTATTTAGTATATAATCCACAATGCAAACTTTCAATTTTCCAGCAGGACAGGTAAAATCTCTTTTTTGTCCATTTTGAATAAGTATGTTTGATATTTGTCAAACTGGTTCGAAAAAATCTTTGGGAAAATTTTAACTTTTCTTGTCCTTTTTCTCTAAAATATGCTATGCTTATAAATACTAAAACTTCTTTTACCATTATTTTTTCAAAACCAGCGTGCAGCCTGCTGCAGGCAGAGTATTTGTTACGTTTTTTTATCAAAATATGAATAGGAGGAGTTTTATGTATCACCAGCCACTGCATCTCTTATACACATCCCATGAGCAGAATATTTGTCTGAACTCTTATGATCTGTGTGTCAGCTATGTGGAACAGCATGATGAGAATACGGTGGAGTTCCCCCACTCTCATCCAAAGGAATTTGAGATCTACTATGTGCAGGAGGGCACTATGGAGCAGGTTGTAAATGGAGAGCTCCTTTCCCTCTCAGAGGGCGACTTCCTGATTTTGAATCAGGGGATTACCCACGGCACCCTCTATAAACCCAACCAAAAAAAGTCTTATTTTGCCTTGGTTTTTTCTCTGCAGAAACGCTCTATCCCCTGCTACAAGGATGGCATGGCCGACATGGAAGCCCTCCATCTGGGTGCCTTTCTGGACATGATGCGGGAAAAGGAGGTTTTTGTCTGCAGGGATACGAAAAACTGTCAGCAATATATCCGACAGATGGCCGATGAATTCTGTATGCAGAGCTGGGGATGGTTCTATAAGCTGCAGCTTTTGTACGCAACCTTTATTTTAAATGTCATCAGCAATTTTATGCCTCCTATTCAGACTACGCCCTTTGATCCCACCCGCAACCTTCCCATTGAATTTACAAAATACCTCCACGCCAATTATCCCAATCCTGATTTGTCCCTGCAGGATGTAGCCGACTATTTTTATATGAGCCCCCGCCATATTAACCGCTTGTTCAAGGATTTCTTTGGCGCCAGTCTCTCCAAGACACTGACTCAGTACCGGATCAATTATGCCAAAAACTATCTCATTGACACGGACTTTTCCGTAGATGAAATCGCCGTAAAAGTAGGATTCAGCTCCGCAAGCACACTCTCCCGTCTCTTTAAGGAGGTGGAGGGCATTACCATTTCCGAATATCGCTATCAGTATGTACATCAGGCTGTCCAGGGAGTCCGGGATAAAAATCCCCCCAAATAAACCTGTACTGCTGTCCGTTCATAAGTTTTTATATGAAAAGTTCAGCCAGACCCCGGACGGCTGGCAAATCGAGCTAGCTCGTATTTGACAGGTGCTCTGGGGTCTGAGGGAGCGCCCGGTAATGAGCAAAAAGAGCTGCGATAGCAGCGGAGAGCGCTGGAAGCGCGGTTTTGCGAATGGGCGCGGGCTGAACGGACGGTGAGCCATAACTATTCATATAAAAGGAAAGCCACGGCTGCCTCCCTGACTTCTCTGTCACGGTGGGCAGCCGCCGCTTTCCTCTGCTGACAGCCTGCTCTTACTTTAAAACATTTCTTTGCTCATCTTTTCAATTTCTTCTGAGGTAGCCTCATATACGCCCTCAAAGTTGCTGATGGGAAGTCCCTGGGATGCTCCCGGGATAAAGTACAGTTTTCCGTATTCTGTGCAGGCCCGGCGTACCTCCTGGGCCACCTTTTCCCTGGTCCAGCCCGGATAGTCGATGGTTGCGCTGTCTATGCCGCCCATAAAGCTGATCTGTCCTCCGTATTTGCGAATCATCTCCGGAATATTATTGGTGGTCATAACCCCCTGCCAGATATCAATGCCCATCTCGATCATATAAGGCACCAGGGTCTCTGCATAAGAGTCTGAATGGTGTACAATCAGCTCCACTCCATTCTCCCGGTAGCAGCCATAGATTTTTTTGTATGCGGGAAGATAGAATTCCTCAAACATCTCCGGGGAAATAAAGGTAGAAATCTGGCTTCCCCAGTCATCATGGTGGAATAGAGCATCCGGCTTTATGTACTTGCAGACTTCCTTGGCGTACTGCACCTCCCAGTCTGTGATGCAGTCAATCAATTCATGCATAGCCTCCGGCTCCTCATAAAAGGAAATCAGACAATTCTGAATTTCCAGCAGATAATGGCACTGTTCGAATACGCCGGGTGCGATAAAGGAAGTGACAAAATGCTCCGTTCTGTCGATCTCCTGTGCGCGCCGGATAGCCGGTTCCCACTCCTCATCCGAAAATACAGCTGGCGGCGCTTTCACATAGTCACGCCAGTTGGCCAGATCCTTACACACAATATGGGCTTCATCATGGACAGGGAAAGCTCCCGGGAAGCCCGCCGGCCACTGCTTTGTTACGCCCCAGCCCACTTCTACCTCCATCTCTCCGGGCTTGGGCCCGGGAAAGCGCAGGGCAAAGGGATCATTCAGCACAAATTCAAAGGCCTCATACTGGTTCACAAACCGGTCCGGTTTTCCGCCTCTGATGGTTTCCAGTAAATTTTGTCTCTTTGTCAGCATAGTCAATCCTCCTGTTCCTATTTCTTTATGATCCTCTTTCTGTTGCCTATCCCTACATATCACATTTTCAACACAGCCTTAATGACCTTTCCGTTGTGGGAGTCCTCAAAGGCCTGATTGATATCCTTAAAATCATAAAACTGTATCAGCCGGTCAAAGGGGAACTGCCCCTTCTTATAATACTCCAGCAATTTGGGGATAAACAGCTTGGGTATGGAATCCCCCTCTACCACACCAATCAGGGATTTTGCATCTCCCATCAGCTCTTCCTGTACATTGATGGTCAGATCCCCGGTAGCTCCCAGCACCACACAGGTTCCCATAAACCGCACGCTGGCCAGAGCCTTTTTCACAAAATCTCCCACTCCTGTGGTATCAATGCTGTAGTGGGCTCCGCCTCCTGTAAGATCCTGCACCGCCTTCACAATATCCTCACATTCACGCCGGTTTATAGTATGAGTGGCTCCCAGCTCCAAAGCCAGCTCCAGGCTTTTGGCATTGCCTCCCACAGCCACAATCTTGTCACAGCCTGCAATTTTTGCCGCCATAATGGCGCTCATGCCTACGGTGCCACAGCCAAACACGGCAATGCTGCTGCCAAATGCCGGACGCAGCCGGTTCAAAACGGCTCCTGCCCCTGTCTGGATTCCACAGCCCAGGGGACCCACCAGAGCCAGATCAATCTCCTCATCCTCCACCTTAATGGCGCTGTTCTCGTGTACGACCGCATAGGTGGCAAAGGAGGATTGGCCGAAAAAGGCGGAAAGCTCCACCCCATTCTGGGAAAGGCGCTTGGTTCCGTCTGCCATGACGCCGCCGAAATTGATCTCATTGAAATTCATGCAAGCATGCTGGTGGGCGGATAAGCAATTTTCGCAGTGATTGCAAAATCCAAATGAAAAGCCTACCCGGTCTCCCTTTTTGAATTCCTTGACTCCCTCTCCTACCTCTTCCACGATTCCGCAGCCTTCATGGCCGAAGACTGCCGGCAGGGGAACCGGGATAATCTGCTTTTGAGCCACCTCATCCGTATGGCACACGCCGCTAGCCACAATTTTAACCAGCAACTCGCCCTCCTTTGGTCCGGCCAGCTCCACTTCCTCGATCTGAAAAGGCTGTCCCGCCTCATGTACCACTGCAGCTTGAATTTTCATGGATATGTCCTCCTGTTCTTTGATTTTTCATTCCTTTTTACTTCCTGCCCACCGACACCATCCCTGGCAACGTACACATATTGGGGCAACAAAGATGTCTACGCAAATTATATGTGATTTCGCCGGTTTTTTTATATTTTTTCGTTTCTTATTAGGTAGTATATCCTATAAATTAGTAAACTTCCATTTTCAAAAAGGACATCATTCACAAATTTTAGTCCTTTTTCAGTCTGGCTTTTCTTCTCTTTTTTATATATGATAAGTATATTATCCATATACCCTCATTTGGCAATGACAACATAAAAGGAGGAACAGATACCATGAAAAATTCCTATTATCCCCATCTGGCAAGTCCCATTACCATCAATGGTCTTACCTTTAAAAACCGCATTTTCGGCGCTCCCATGTCCAATCCAGAGCTGGACCCAGACTGCAATATGAGAAAGGAAGAGATTGCCTTTCATGAAAATCGGGCCCAGGGAGGCATGGCAAGCGTCTGCATTGGATTGGGCATTGTGGATGCCGTGGGACGCACTCACACAAAGGAGGTAAAGCTCTACGACATCATGTCCCTTCCCTCCCTGAAGGAGGCAGCAAATGCCATGCACCGTCATAACTGCAATGCGGTCATGGAGCTGGCTCACGGAGGCAAGTATGCAGGGGCCCGCAGCCATGCAGGTCAGGAAAAGCCCCTGGTTTTAGGGCCCAACAATGAAATCAATCCTGAGGGGCTTGCTGTTACCAGCATGACTGACGCTGAGATTGACCGGGTGGCAGACTGCTTTGCCTCCGCTGCGGCTCTGTCTCAAAAGGCCGGCTTTGATATGGTTCTGGTCCACGGCGGACACGGCTGGCTCCTGGGACAATTTATGTCCCCCTCCATGAACTACAGAACCGACAAATGGGGCGGCAGCCTGGAAAATCGTATGCGCTTCCCCCTTCTGGTCATTGAAAAAATCCGTAAAGCCTGCGGCCCCCATTTTCCCATTGAGTTTCGTATGAGCGGCGCAGAGCTGGTGGAGGGCGGTTACACCATCGAAGAGGGAATCGAAATGGCCAAGCTTCTGGACGGAAAAGTAGATATTATCCATGTATCCGCCGGAGTCCATGAAGATCCAGATGTCTTTACCCTTACGCATCCCTCCATGTTTGTGGAGCACGGCTGCAATGTGCACTTGGCCGCCAAAATCAAGGAGCACGTGAAAACTCCTGTAGCCACCCTGGGAGGCCTTAACGATCCGGATATGATGGAAGAAATCATTGCCTCCGGCCAGGCAGACATTGTGGAGCTGGCCCGCCAGTCCATCTGCGATCCCTTCTTTCCGGAAAAAGCTTTCTCCGGCAGGAAGGACGATATTACCCGTTGCTGCCGCTGCTACACCTGCTTCTACAACTATCTCACCAACCGCACCTTCTGCTGTGCTTTTAACCCGGTGGTGGGCAATGAGCTGGCCAATCAATCCGGTTTTCCGGCCACAACGCCTAAAAAGGTGGTGGTAGTGGGCGGAGGTCCCGGCGGTATGGAGGCAGCCATCACAGCAGCCAAACGGGGACACACGGTCACTCTGTATGAAAAGAACAGCCGCCTGGGAGGACAGCTTCTGTCAGAGGAGCACATTCCCTTTAAGCAGGATATGTTTGGCTTTGTCCGGGTGCTGGAGGGACGCCTGAAAAGGGCCGGCGTCAAGGTGGTGCTGAATACTGAGCTTACCCCGGAGCAGGCAGCCTCAGAACAGGCAGATGTGGTTTTGGTAGCTGTGGGAGCAAAGCAGATCGTTCCGCCTATTCCCGGTATCCACAGCCCCAAGGTAGTGGATCTTACGGCTCTGCACCAGCCCTCTCCTGCAGTTGGACAGCGGGTGGTGATCCTGGGCGGGGGCCTTGTAGGCTGTGAATCCGCAATCTATCTGGACAGCCTGGGAAAGGACGTGACCATTGTAGAGATGAAGGAGGATTGGGCGGCAGACTCTTACTTTATGCATAGAAACGCCATGCATATGTACATCCGAAACAGTCGAATTCAGATTCAGGTCCAGACAACCGCCAAGGAGGTTACGGACCAGGGTCTTATTTGCCAGACTCCTGACGGCGAGAAGCTTCTGGAGGCAGACACCGTTTTATTAGCCGCTGGCATGCGGCCGGACCGGCAGCTGACAGACGCCTTCTATAATACGGCTCCCCGGGTATTCCAGATCGGAGACTGTATCAAGCCAGGACGTGTGCTGGAGGCTGTCACCCTTGGATATTACAGGGCCCTTGATATTTAGACCTTCCTACATATAAAAATATGGAGCGAATCCTTTTAGCAGCGGATTCGCTCCATATTGATTATCTCATTATTTTCAGGCTACAACACCTTAGACAAAAACTCCTGCAGCCTGGGATCCCGGGGATGCTCAAAAAACTCCTGGGGCGTATTCTCTTCCTTAATAACCCCCCCATCCATAAAGAGTACCCGGGTAGCCACTTCTCTGGCAAATCCCATCTCGTGGGTTACCACCACCATGGTCATGCCGTCCACGGCCAGCCGTTTCATCAGCTCCAGCACCTCTCCCACCATCTCTGGGTCAAGAGCCGAGGTGGGCTCGTCAAACAGCATAACTTCCGGCTTCATAGCTAGGGAACGCACAATGGCGATACGCTGCTTCTGTCCTCCGGACAGCTGGATGGGATAAACGTCCGCCTTATCTTCCAGATTCACCAGGCGCAAAAGACGCATAGCCTCTTCCTCCGCCTGCTCGTTTGTCATAAGCTTTAGCTGCACCGGCGCCAGCATAATATTTTTCTTCACCGTCAGGTTGGCAAAAAGATTAAAGTGCTGGAATACCATTCCCATATGCTGACGAATCTTATTCACATCTGCATGGGGCGCCGTAATCTCCTGACCGTCAAAGGTAATGGAGCCGCTGGTAGGTTGCTCCAGCAGATTCAGGCAGCGCAGAAAGGTGGATTTTCCGGATCCGGAAGGTCCCACGATAACCACCTTTTCCCCTGGGGAAATGTGCGCATCGATGTGAGAGAGAACCTGATTGTCCCCAAAGGTTTTTGACAAATCCTTAACGTATATCACTCTTTCTCATCCTCCTCTCCATCACACCTAAGAGCCAGCTTAAAAGCATAACCATAGCCAGATAAATGGCGGCGATTGCCAGATAGGGCACCATAGCCTGATAGGTATTGGCCTGAATAATCATGGCTCCCTTGGTCAAATCCTTCAGACCGATTACCGTCACGATAGAGGTTTCCTTCAAGAGGGTGATCAGCTCGTTGCCCAAAGCGGGCAGCACATTCTTAAAGGCCTGAGGAATCACAATAAACCGCATGGTCTTCACATAGCTAAGGCCCAAAGACCGGCCAGCCTCCATCTGTCCCTTATCAATGGACATGATGCCGGAGCGGACGATCTCTGCCACATAGGCTCCAGAGTTAATGCCAAAAGAAAGCACGGCGCAGCGGATCATATTTCCGTCCGTGGCCCGGGCGCTGGCCCAGACCACAAACCACATAATCAAAAGCTGCACCATCATGGGAGTACCCCGGATTACCGTCAGATAAACCTTACAGAACAGATTCAGTACCCGCAACAGGATTCCCCGCTTATTCTCCGGCTGCTGATCGTGGGCGGATCGTATAATCGCCACCAACACTCCCAAAATCAGCCCCAGAACCAGGGCAAACAGGGTCACGATCAAAGTGATCTTGATTCCGTTTAAAAAATATTTATAATTATGATCCAGTATAAAGGTCTGATAAATTCCGCTCCTTAAACTTTCCATCCTGCACCCTTGCCGCCTTTTTTCGGCCCCTTTATCTTTATTTCTTATTCTGCCTTGATATATTTATCCAGGATCTTCTGCACCGTACCGTCGTCGATCATCTCCTTCAGAGCAGCGTTCAAAGCGTCCTTCAAAGCCGTATTCTCCTTGGAAACTGCCACGGCATAATCCTCAATTACATACTCCGTATCCAGAATCTTCAGTCCCTCATTGGCCTCCACAAAGCTGATAGCCGGCTGCTTGTCAATAACCACGCAGTCCACCTTTCCCTGCTGCAGAGCCTGTACAGCAGTAGCGCCGTTGTTGTATGCCACCACGCTGTCCTCGCCGTAATCATCAGAGCAGTAGGTATGTCCCGTGGTTCCTTCCTGAACGCCGATCAGCTTGCCCTCCAGATCATCTACAGACGCGATCTGGGAATCCTGGGGAACAATGATGACCTGCACGCCTGTAGCATAGGAATCGGTAAAGTCCACATTTTTCAGACGCTCCTCATCCACGGTCATACCTGCCACGCCCACATCAACCTTACCGGTCTGTACAGAGGTTACGATGGCGGTAAAATCCATATCCACGATCTCCAGACGAAGTCCCAGCTTCTCTGCCAGAAGCTCTGCCACCTCTGCGTCGATTCCGATAATATTCTCACCCTCATAAAACTCATAGGGAGGGAATGTAGCGTTGGTTCCCATGGTCAGCACGCCCTCTGTCACTGTGGTAAACTCAGCTGCGGGCTCGCTGCTGGGGGCGGGATCTTCTGTGGCAGGCTCGCTCTCTTTTGGCTCCTCTGCCTCTGGCTGGGGCGCTTCCGCCTCTGTTTCCTGATTCTCCAACGTCGGCGCTGACGCAGGCTCCTCTTCCTTCTTGGAACCGCAGGCCGCCAGAGAAATGCTCATAGCCGCTACCAATACTGCTGCGATTAACTTTTTCATAATCTGTCTCCTCCATAATAAATAGATTGGTCCATGACCTACGCTCCATTTTAACACCATTTTTGAAAAATACAAGAGAAAAGTGAATAATTCTAAACTTTTCCTGCATAAATATGATTCATGTTTCCACATTGACTTTATACTGAGTTGCTGTATAATGGAAGATGCCCATAAGCTGGACGGCCCACGGGTAATACATAAAAATCGGACAACAAGAAAGGAATGAGGACCTGCATATGAATCTAATAGAATGGCTTAAGGTGATTCTGCTGGGCGTGGTGGAAGGCATCACGGAGTGGCTGCCCATCAGCAGCACAGGACACATGATTCTCATCGATGAGCTGGTGAAGCTAAACGTTTCTGAGGAATTTATGGAAATGTTTCTGGTGGTAATCCAGCTGGGCGCAATCCTAGCCGTGGTAACCCTGTATTTTTCTAAGCTGTGGCCCTTTACCACTCCTGAAAAGGGTTGGATCAAGAAAAAGACCTGGGCGCTGTGGTTCAAGGTACTGGTGGCAATCCTGCCCGCAGCCATCATCGGCATCCCCTTTGATGATAAAATCGACGCCCTCTTTTACAATTACCAGACTGTAGCCGTGACCCTGATCGTCTACGGCGTGCTCTTTATTGTCCTGGAAAATCGCAACAAAGGGAAAAAGCCTGTAGTCCGCTCCCTGAATCAGCTGACCTATCCCATGGCCTTTTTCATTGGAGCCTTCCAGGTATTGGCCCTGATCCCGGGTACCTCCCGCTCCGGCGCCACCATTCTGGGCGCCATGCTGCTGGGTGTTTCCCGCCACGTGGCCGCGGAGTTCAGCTTCTTCCTGGCGATTCCCGTTATGTTTGGCGCAAGCCTGCTGAAGATTGTGAAATTTGGAATAGCGTTTACCCCTGTGGAGCTGGCTGTTCTGCTGGTGGGCATGGCCGTAGCCTACGTGGTTTCCGTGTTCGCCATTAAGTTCCTGATGAATTATATTAAGCGTCGGGATTTCAAGGCCTTTGGCTGGTACAGGATCGCGCTGGGTATTGTAGTGCTGGCGTATTTCCTGCTTCAGTAAGGGCTTCCGCAAAGCAATCCCCAAACAGACGCAAAAAACATAACGTCAAAAACAGCGCTCCAGGAATCACCTCTGTGATCCCCAAGCGCTGTTTTTATTTTCTAAACCATCTCCTCCAGAAGCTTCTCCGCACTCACCAACTTTACACAGAGCACAAAGATCCCACAGGCCTTTGCCAGATCCTCCGGCGTGGGGAAGGATGGTGCAATACGGATATTGCTGTCCTTAGGATCCTGGTGATAGGGATAGGTAGCCCCGGCCTCTGTCATGACCACACCGGCCTCCCGGCACTTTTCCACAATCCTGCGGGCACAGCCCTCTAAAGCGTCAAAGGAGATGAAATATCCTCCCTTGGGACGGATCCAGCTTCCGATCTCCAGACCACCCAGCTCCTGCTCCAGGGTATCCAGCACCGCCTCAAATTTGGGGCGGAGGATCGCCGCATGTTTCCTCATATGCTCATGGATGCCGTCAATATCCTGAAAGAACCGCACATGGCGCAGCTGATTCACCTTGTCATGGCCAATGGTCTGGATGGTCAGCTGAAGCTTAATATCCTTCAGGTTGTTGGGGGAAGTGGCAATGCAGGCCACTCCGGATCCCGGAAAGCTGATCTTGGAGGTGGAGCAGAACTTGTACACCAGATCCGGATTTCCGGCCTTTTCACACTCCTCCAGAATCTCGATCAAAAAGTCCTGATCATCGTCGTATAGATGATGGACGCAGTAGGCATTGTCCCAAAAAATGCGGAAATCAGGAGCCGCAGGCTTAAGCCTGGCAAAACGGTGCACCGTCTCATCCGAATAAGTAATTCCCTGAGGATTGGAGTATTTGGGCACGCACCAGATACCTTTTATGGAATCATCGCTGCTCACCAGCTTCTCCACCAAATCCATGTCCGGTCCTTCCGGAGTCATAGGCACACAGATCATCTCGATTCCAAAATATTCTGTAATGGAAAAGTGGCGGTCATAGCCCGGCACCGGACATAAAAATTTCACCTTATCCAGCTTGCACCAGGGCGTATGTCCCATGATTCCGTGGGTCATGGCCCGGGAAACCGTATCGTACATCACATTCAAACTGGAATTTCCGTAGATAATCATCTTGTCCGGGGACACCTCAGACATATCAGCCAAAAGCTGCTTTGCCTCTTTCACCCCGTCCAGCACGCCGTAATTGCGGCAGTCAATACCCTCGGAATCATTCAGATCCACTCCGCTGTGCAGCACGTCCATCATCCCCATAGACAGATCCAGCTGATCCGCGCTGGGCTTACCTCTGGACATATCCAGCTTCAGTCCCAGAGACTTAGCCTCCTCATATTTCTGCTCCAGCTCCCCGCGCAGCTGTTCCAATTCCTGCTTCTTTAACTGTCTGTAGGGTTTCATAATCTCCTCACTTTCCGCACCACAAAGCCAGGCAGATGCCATACCTGGATGCAAACCTCTGATAAACTTTTGTTTCTTTTTACCAGTTTTCTATTTTATACGTTTTTCTGTCTTTTTTCAAGGATAATTTCCACCGCTTCTTTACCTGCCCTATTTAAAAGGATTCTTTTGTCTCTCTGGCCAATTCCTTAAAAGATTATTACCTAAAATTATCCCGCCAGCTCCTCTTTATGTAGAACCTCCATCACCTTGCTGTTTATTGCAGCCTCCCCAAAGGTTTCCCGAATAAGCCAGTTATACTCCTGCCAGACTACGTAGCCTGACAGCTCTGACAAAGCCTCCGACACGCTGCTGTACATCCAGGCGTGCATATTCTTATCCTTTTCATTAAAGCGTTCCCACAAAGCGTCGCCCAGAATCTGAATGTCCCGGTATACGGCGCGCATATTGGACAGCTTATCCCCCAGAGCCAATACCTTTGCCTCCCAGCTGGCCTGTTCCCGCAGGAAACGGATCGTCTCCTCCTTACGCAGACGCCAGGTCTGAGAGGCTGGCATTCCCAGCCGTTTATTCTCCGTTTCATCCTCCACCAGACGACGAATCCGGGGGCCAAAAAGAGTCTCCAGCTCCTCTGGCTCCGTGTCTGTATCCTCCAGTACATCATGTAAAACAGCAGCCGCCAATACCTCCTCATCCGTTGTCATGGTGGAGACAATAGCCGCTGCTTCAATGGGATGCACAATATAAGGAACCCCGGATCCCTTTCGAGTCATTCCCGCATGCACTCTGGTGGCATAATTAATCGCTTGTTCAAAAACTGACATATTATCTTTATTCATATTCTGCCCATTTCCCCATTCGTTAAAGCACTGTTTTCAGCCACCTCTGCCGTTCTCCATAATCTGGCAGTATTTTTTCCACCTCCAAATAAAATTCCCTGGAATGATTCATCACTTTCCTGTGGGCCAACTCATGTACCACCACATAATCCTGAATTTCAGGCGGACAGAGCATAAGCCTCCAGTTAAAACTTAAATTCCCCTTGCTGCTACAGCTTCCCCACCGGGTCTTCTGGCCGCGGATTGTAATCTTTCCATAAGAAATCCCCATCCGTTCCGCAAAATAGGCGGTCCGCTTTGCCAACACCCGAGCAGCCTGCTTCCGGTAAAATTCCTCCTCCTCGGGAGTACATTCCGGCAGCGCAGTTTTCTGCTGCAAATCTCTCTGTTTTTTCTCTACCCAATCCCAGTGGCTCTCCACAAATTCCCGAATCTTTTGGGATGACACACGTTTTGGGGCACGCACTACTAGCCGGCCATTTTGATCCATCTGCAATGCCAGGGTCTTCCTGCTGCTTCGAATCACCTCATATTCCCTCTGGAGAATCATAAATCTGCTCCTGGCAGGCAGGCGGCCACAATGCGCTCCATCTCCTGCCATTTCTTTTCCATATCCTCCACCATGCGGAACTGAGTCCTGGCCCGGTCCAAATTCTGGCCCGGACGATGGATCTTGAAATATTGATCTCCCTGAAGATGATCTGTCAGAAAGCGCATGCCGCACTCCAGAGTCATAAGCTTGGCTCCCATGGGAAGCATACGGATCTCCTTCTCTGTCAGGGATCCTTCACAGCCCTCCATATATCCCCTGGTAAAGAGCTCAAACAGTTTCAGGTCACAACTGATTTTAGACAAATCTCTCTCATCCTCTGCTCCGGTATTCGCTCCAAAACGAATAGAATCTCCATAGTCATAGAGCGCAGAGCCAGGCATCACTGTATCCAGATCAATTACACAGATGCCCCGGCCTGTGGCGTCATCAATCAATATGTTGTTAAGCTTGGTGTCATTGTGGGTCACCCGCAGAGGCAACTGGCCCTTTTCCAGCATGTCGCAGAGAATCCGGCACTCATCCTGTCTGTCCAACACAAAACGAATCTCAGGTTCCACCTCCCGGGCACGGCCGCACACATCCTGATCACAGGCCTCCTGAAACTGTCTCAGACGGTCAACAGTATTATGGAAATTGGGAATCGTCTCATAGAGACTGGCAGCCGGAAAATCGGAGAGAAGCTTCTGAAAATGTCCAAAGGCCACTGCGCTTTCATAAAAATCCCTTGGGCGCTCCACCGCATCATAGCTGGTGGCACCCTCCACAAACAGATACATCCTCCAGCAGGTGCCGTCCTGAAGCTCTACCCAATAGCCGCCCTCCCGCTGGGGGATCACGTTAATGGCCTCCCGCTCCGGATCTCCCCCGGCCTTACGAATCTGCTGCTGCAGAAAGTCTGTCACATGAACCACATTTTCCATCAGCTCTCTGGGATTCCGAAACACCTCATGGTTCATTCTCTGCAGGATATATCTGCGCATTGATCCCGAATCGCTTTTCCTGCAGGTCACCCGATACGTATCATTAATATGACCGCTTCCATAGGGTTCAATCAGCTCCACTTGTCCCTCCAGACAGAACTGTTCAGCAATCCCCTTTAATTCCCTCTCCGTCTTCACGAAAAACGCTCCTCCCACAACCGCTGGGGATAAATTCCAGCATCCTTCAGCGCCTGAATAGCTTTCACCACCACCGGCTTATCCTCTTTGTATGTCACCCCATACCATTTATCCATAGATTTCAGCACCGTCACATCTGCTCTGCCCTCCCGGATCAGCTCATCCACCACAAAGGGCAGGAAATACTCACATTTCAGAGGATTTCCTGGCAGATTTTCATCCAAAAACTTTGCAAACCGTTCATCCATTTCCGGCAGTATGCTGGCCGTAAAGCCCCACATGTTCATGGATACTACTGCAGACGGAGAAACCAAAGTCCAGGATGTACCCTCATCCTCTGTGTAAGCCGGTCCGGATTGACGCCTCTCAATATGAGTTCTCTCCGTGATTCCTGCCAGATGTCCCGCCTCATTGATCCTGCACACGCCGCGAGCCACATGTCCATGGTCAGTCAGCGTATTCTCCAGCAGATATCCCACCATGGTATACTGATATTTCTCCTGATCCTCATGACTGGTAAGAAAATCATAGATCATCTGAAATGCATGGACCCCATAGTAGTCGTCCGCGTTGATCACCGCAAAGGGACCATCAATGACAGATCTGCAGGCCCTCACCGCATGCCCGGTACCCCAGGGTTTTTTCCGCTCCTCAGGAAGCGCATAGCCCTCTGGCAAATCCGCAAGATCCTGGAATACATACTCCACCTGAATCTGCTTTTCCATACGATTTCCAATGGATTCCCGAAAATCCACCTCGTTCTCCCGCTTAATGATAAATACCACTTTTTCAAATCCTGCCCGAACCGCATCATAAATGGAAAAATCCATGATAATATGGCCTTCCGGGTCGATGGGGTCGATCTGCTTCAGGCCTCCGTAGCGGCTTCCCATACCTGCCGCCATAATAACCAGAACCGGTTTCTTCATGTCTTACGCCTCCTGCAGTCCGCGAATACAGCTCACGGTGACCTCATAGTCCTCCCGCACCCTGGCCAAAATGGGCTCTAAGTCCTCTCCATACTCCTGCCGGTTCCGCAAAAGCTCCGACATTTCGCTGGCAGACTCATAGAGACGGGTCAGGGACAGGTTCTGGCATACTCCCTTCAGGGTATGAGCAGCACGAAAAGCCTCCGCCATATCTCGTGCCTCCAGGGAATTGCACAGCAGTGCAAAGCTCTGGTCATTTAGAACTTTCATTAAAAACTTTTGAATCCGTTCGTCCTTGCGCAGACGCCCAAACACATCCTCATAATCTGCACCCATTGCATCGTAACATTCTTTTACTGTCATATTGTCATTCCCTTTCTGCTCCCTGGCTTTCTCCGTCCTCGGACTGAGATTTCAATATGGTTTTCAGATCCTCGTTGTAGAAACAATACCCGTTTCTTCCTCTCTGCTTCACTGCATACATGGCCTCATCTGCCATGCGGAATAAAGTCTCATAATCTCCTCCGCACTCCAGGGCACAGGACACGCCCATGCTGACGCGGATGGGAAATCCCTTAAACTCTCCGCAGAGAATGTTGAAAATACGCTTGACAGGCGCTTCCATATCCGCCTTGTACTCCATAAAGACCAGGAATTCATCGCCTCCCATACGCGCTGGTACGTCAGCGCTTCGCGTACTCTTCTTCAATGTCTCCGCCATGTATTTCAGCACCTCATCGCCAAACTGATGACCGTACTTGTCATTTGCCTGTTTGAAGTGATCCAGATCAAAGAACAGCAGAATATAGGGTTTTTCTCTCTCTGTGGCAAGAATTTCAGAAATTTGCGCCTTGGCTGCCTTGTGGTTCAAAAGTCCTGTGAGAGGATCATGGTCCGCCATAACCTCCAGGCGGTTCATCTTCTCAATATCTTCGTGAATATCCACGATTTTTCCAATGGCCCCCACATACTCAGGCGGCTCTCCGTCTCCCCACATGGAGCGTGCAATAACCTTGCTCCACCGGTCACTGTCTTTCACATGCAGCAAATAGGTCTGCTCCACCATAGGCTGCTCCGGGCTGGTCCCCCGCAACCGTTCCAGCAAGAGATCAAAATCCTCTGGTGCAAACAGCTTGTTTCCAAATCCCTCCTCCCGGGGATTCAAAAGCGTCTCCGGCAGCTCCAGGAATTTGGCTCCCCACTCAGACAAAGTGAGCATCTCTGGCGTGGCCGTATACTCAAACTGAATCTCCTGGGAAAGCTCCGCAAAGAACTGATATTTGGTACGTTCATGCTCCAGCAGGCGCAAGGTACGCTCCGACGCATCCAAACCGCCCCGTTCCATGATCTGATCCACCGTCTCCTGAAGCTCCTCCTGAGAATCGATCAGCGAAGACGCCCTGTTCAGCTGATGCTCCAGCTGTTCGGAAATATCCCGCAGACACTCCAGTAGTAGGGGGTTAAAGGTGCCGCACTCTCCATTGAGTATCATTTCCATGGTCTTCTGGTGAGAATAAGCCGCCTTATACACCCGCTCGCTGGTAAGCGCGTCATATACATCTGCCAGAGCCACCACCTGGGCCGTAATGGGAATCTCATCCCCCTTCAGACCATCCGGATAACCGCGGCCGTCATATCTCTCATGATGCCAGCGGCAGATCTGGTACCCCAGCTCCACCAGGGGCTCATTCTCCCGAATGGTAGTGGCTTTCAGAAGGCTTGCCCCCTCCGCTGAATGTGTCTTCATTATTTCAAATTCTTCATTGGTTAAGCGACCAGGCTTATTTAAGATTTCCGAGGGAATTGCAATCTTTCCGATATCATGAAGAGCCGCTGCATTACAGATAATCGGAATATCCTTTTTGCCAATGGGATACTTATCCGTTTTCTGCAGGAGACTTCGCAACAGCATTTCCGTCAGGGTACGAATATGTCGCACATGAAGTCCGCTTTCCCCGTTACGAAACTCCACAATATTGGACAGAATCTCCACCATAAGCTTGTTATCCCGCTCTTTTTCCATGATCTGGTCCGTTACCATATGAACCAGTTCTTTCTGCTTGGCAGCAAGCATGATGGTACTGATAACCCGGCGGCGAACCGTTCTCTCATCAAAGGGACGGCTGATATAATCCAGGACTCCCAGATCATAGGCCCGATCCACATAGGAGGGCACAGTTTCTGCTGAGATCATCACCACGGGAATACTCTTGATCCACCCGTTTTTGTTCATCACAGCCAGCATTTCAAAACCATCCATAACGGGCATTACAATATCCAGAAGCATGAGAGAAATCTCCTGCTCCTGATTATTGAGAATTGCAGAGGCTTCCATGCCATTTTCTGCTTCCAGAATATCAAACTCATCCGACAACATATCTGACAGTAACGAACGATTGATCTCCGAATCATCTACAATTAATATTTTTTTTCTTACATTCGCATTTTCTCTGGACTCCATACAAATCCTTTCCCCATCTTATTCCTCCCGCCTTCCGCCGCTCCGCCTGCGGATCCAGGGACATATTCTTATTCGTTTTCTTCTCTGTCGATTTGTTTTCTCAAAATCTGTCTGAGGCGATCCACATCAATGGGCTTTGCCACATGGGCATCCATGCCACATTCCATACAGTGCTGGATATCATCGGAAAAAGCATCTGCTGTCATAGCAATAATGGGAAGCCCTGCATCTGGACGACTCTCTGCCCGAATCAATTTTGTTGCCTCATAGCCAGTCATAACAGGCATCCGAATATCCATCAGCACCAAATCATAATAGCCCACTTCCGCTGCCTCAAACATTTCCACGCAGATCTTTCCATTTTCTGCCCGCTCCAGCTCAAAGCCTTCCTCTGACAGAATATCCTCAGCGATCTCCCAGTTCAGATCATTATCCTCAGCCAGAAGAATCCGCTTACCCACGAACTCCTCTTCCTGTTTGATTACTTCCTGTTTCTGCTCGATCTCGCCGTTCATATAGCGGTTCAGGCCCAGATATAGGTTGGACTTGAATAAGGGCTTGGAAATAAAGCCATGAGCTCCTGCCTCCCGGGCTTCCTCCTCAATATCGCTCCAGTCATAGGCGGAAATAATCAGAATTGGCACATTATCTCCCAAATGCTTTCGAATCTCCCGGGCCGTCTCCAATCCATCCATGCCCGGCATCTTCCAATCCAGGAGTACGATCTCATAATCTCTGCTTTCCTGATGACGCTTCTCCACCATCTCCACGGCTTTGTGTCCGTCCAGGGCCCACTCCGCCTCAATTCCGATTTCCTTAAGCGTGGAAACCGCACTTTGGCACAGATCCTCATTATTATCCACCACCAGCATTTTCCAGGGCGGAAGCATCATGTCATCCAGAGATACCGTGGCTTTCTCCAGATCAAGAGTTATGTGGAACTCACTGCCCTTCTCCGGCGCGCTGGTAAGCTTAATGGTTCCCCCCATAGCATCCACAATACACTTGGTAATGGCCATTCCCAGACCTGTTCCCTCAATCTTATCCACCCGGGAATCCCGCTCTCTGGTAAAGGTGTCAAAGATGTGTTCCTGGAACTCCGGCGACATGCCGATTCCCGTATCCTTTACCCGGAAATGACACCGTACAAACCGGGAGCCCATGGGAGACTCCTCCTGTCTCAAATAAACATTGATATGTCCATCCTCCGGCGTAAACTTCACTGCATTGGACAAAAGATTCAAAAGAATCTGATTCAAACGCACACTGTCGCAGCATACATCCTCTGTAATGATCTCCTGAATAAATATATCAAAATGCTGATTCCGGCTTTTCACCTGAGGCTGCACAATGTTAACAATACTGTCCATGGTATCCCTAAGAGATATCTGATTGATGTTCAGCGTCAGGTTTCCGCTCTCAATCTTGGACATATCCAGTACGTCATTGATTAATCCCAGCAGATGTTTACTGGACAAAGTAATCTTCTTCAGGCAGTCCTGCACCCGCTGACTATCCTGAATATTTGCCATGGCAATGGCCGTCATGCCCACGATTCCATTCATAGGGGTACGGATATCATGACTCATATTGGAGAGGAATTCGCTCTTAGCCTTATTCGCCCGAATAGCCTCCTCTCTGGCCTCATCCAGCCTCCGCATTTGTTGCTGAGACAGATAGTAATAGTAGATAAAAATAGCGATAATAACCAAAAGTAAAATCGCGCATGCAATGATCATAGTATTGGTTCGCTGATCCCCCAGCTCGTTGATGGCATCATCCAAAACGCCAAAAGGCATGGTGCTGGCCAGATACCAATCTGATTTCGGCAAAGGAGAACAGTAAATATGTTGATGAGCTCCATCTGCCATAACCAGGCTGGAATACTCTCCCTTCTGGTTGATGGCCGCTTTCAGCTCCTCCACATACTGCTTGGAGGTTTTTCCTTCAAAATCGTCAAAGGTTTGCTCCATGCGTTCAAAATAGCTTTCCCGGAACGCGTCTCCGGTGCGGATCACATAGCTGCCGTCCTGATGAATCACATATGTATACATTAAGGAGTTTTCATCTTCCAGCACCAGCTCTTCCTCCAGGTCACTCATAGGAATCGCCGCCACCAGGGCCGTACTCACTCTCCCTGCGCCCATGGGATAGGACGCATCCACTCCCAGCACCAGCTGCCGCACTCCCTGCTGGTTAAAACCACTGGTCACCTTACTGTTTCCTCCCTTTAGTGCATTCAGGAAATCTTCACAATCAATAATATCTATGGTGTCTCCAAAAATCACCTCGCAAACTCCGTCTTCTGTATACAATCCCATAAAAGAAAAGCCCCGAATTTCTGCGCTAACCGCCATCTCCTCCAGCATTTCTGACCCATATTCCACATCTTGGGGATCTGTTCTCTCTATTACACCCACTACCTGCTGCAGACGAAGATTTACCACAGCAGAAAACTTCTGCTGTAGCTGTCGGTTCATCTCTGACATATAAATCGTACCAATATCGCTGATAGACGCCTCACTGCGCTGGCTTATGGTAGCTGAAACCCACAAAAAAATCAATATACATAAAACGATGGCGCCTGAAAAACTTATCACCAAAAATTGTTTTGTTTTTCCGTACATGCACTCTACCCCTTTTCAAATCCCGGTCTGATATCTGCTCTCCCAGACATCTGCTTTACCTCTGTCTTTTGGGAAAAGCAAACCTGCCTACTATAAATGTACCATAGAGAGACAGGTTATTCAAGAATAATCTTTTCAGTTATGCCCAGTTGCGAAAAATTTCCATAGAAAACCCCCTTCCCAATCTCTCTTTCTTCCTATATAATATAGCAATAACACAACGGGGCTGTCTTTGTGTAATCATCCCCATGGATAAGATACTATACATTTCTTTATGGAGCCTGATTTTTCATGGATATTCAAAAAAGTAATATAAAACGAAAAACAAAAGATCCATCCCGGCTTCTGATTCCGGCAATTCTGGCCTGTGCAGTGGTTCTGCTGGCCTGCCTATATATTGCCTTTGAGCCTTTTACTCTGGATGATATCCGCCGGGGTGCAAAAAGTGCCGGCGTTAAGGCAAAGGAACAATTCACTTCGCTGAAAGAGGACCTTATCTTCCGCGCTTCTTCCTCCAAGTCTTCTCTGCAAACCATAGACGCCGCCCAGTATCTGTCTGAATTCCAGTCAGACCCCACACCCTATATTTCCATGAAGAGGGAACAGGGCAGTGTGGAATCTCTGCGCTCTGAGGATGAGGAGACCTTTGACCAGACCTATCTGTTTATGCTGGATACTTCCCTGGGTCCCATGATTTACTTTCACCAGGGCGACAGCCGTTGGGGAGATTTTCTATATGGGGGACAGGATCCTCTGAAAAAATATGGCTGCGGTCCCACTGCGGTTGCCATGGTCATCAACAGCTTTAGTCAAAATCCGGTAAGTCCTGCAGACCTGGCTCAATGGTCTGCGGAAAATGGATATTATGCTCTCCATGGAGGCTCCTATCACAGCCTGGTTCCGGACTCTCTGGAGGCCTACGGCCTTTCTGTGGAGAGCGTCACCAATCGTACTCCAGAATATGTGGCAGAGCTTTTGGATTCGGGCCATATTTTGGTGGCTCTGATGGGTCAGGGAACCTTTACGAAAAAAGGGCATTTTGTTCTGATTACCAAATTGCTGGAAAACGGCAATGTATCCATTGCCGATCCTGCAAACTATGAAAACTGCACCATGGAATGGGATCTGGAGCTTTTGCTCTCTGAGCTTAAGAGAAGCTATGATCATGGCGGTCCTTTATGGGCCGTAAAGCCTTGAATCCACTTTTTCCACAAAAAACAGGGGACATTCTGTACTCTCACAGAACATCTCCTGTTTTTTTAATATCTTTTCCAGCTTTTATCCCATGGTGTTCAAAAGCATCCCCACCGCATAATAGTTGGTAAGATTGTAAACTCCACTCCTTGCAAAGCTTGCAAAGGATGAAAATGAATCCGACATTCCCGACTTACTGGACGCTGCCTTTGATGCGCTGGTGCTGCTGCTGGTTTTGGAGTCGCTTTCTGTTTTGCTGCTTTCTGTACCCAGAATCTTCTCCACCGGTGAGTCCAAAATCGAGGTAGCCCTTCTGCCCACGCGATCCGCCATGCCGTATTGGCCGCCTACTACTTCCTTCACCAGACCATAGCCCTGCTCCAGAGTTTCCTTCAGCTTATCCTCATCCACGGACAGATATCCGTCTTTGTCTTTGCTCAGACCGATGGTCTGAAGCGCCTTATCTGTGGTAACTCCGCGTTTGAAGCCTGCCAGGTCCTCAGCTGCAGTGGCCGTTGCACCGTTATTATTCTTCAGGAACGAGAGCGTATTGTTGTACTCCTTTGCAAACGTCTCGATTGCAGAAACGATGTTTCCAAAAGCCTTTTCCACATCCTCCTGAGTCTTTTTGATTGCCTCTGCGTTTCCATCCTGAGCTGCCTTGTCTGCCGCTGCCAGCGCTTTCTCATACTTTGCGAAGACATTGTCCTCGTTGTCCATGCGAAGCGCATAGGAAGCGTCCTCCAGATCTTCCAGAGCCGACTGATATCCTCTCAGATACCCTGCTCCACTGGATACTGTGTTTGAGCCGGAGGGTTTATAGCTGTTGCTGGTACTGGAGGTACTGGACGTGTCCTTGTCCTTATCCTTTATCCCAAGCTGCTCCTTCAGTTCATCTGCCTTGTTGTTGGCATCATTGACCCATGAGTCATACTCATTGCCGCTGTTAAAGCCCGTATTATAATCAAAACCATAATTATAATTCGAACCCACGCCGCCGATTCCGCCTGTTGCCATATGTTTTTCCTCCTTTCTGGCATATATACCTTCTTGGACAAATATTCTCTGCCCTTCGTTGTAAAAGGATTGCTCCTTATGCAACCTTCATTCTATACAGGATTTAAGAAATCATTCTGCGCAGAATCCTGCGCTTCTTTTCATATTAGTATATCGCCCTTTTTTTATAAATGATAACAAAAAAAAGCGGAGAAACTTTCTTAATTTTCCAGTTTCTCCGCTTTTCTTTTTATGTCTTCCCTGCTGCTCTGGCTCCCCATTCCCTGTCTAGCCTCTCAGCCTCTCCTTTGCGGGAGCGTAACCCTGGGCCGCCGCCATGCGATAATATTTCAATGCCAGCTCCTGCTGCCCGGACACCTCATACCAGGCTCCCAGATTGTAGGCTGCCTTAAAGGATCCGGTACCCACCACGCCTCCCAGCTCCGGATGCTCCCCAAGCTGCAGACATTTCTGATAACAACGCTCAATATCGGGCAAAAGATTGATGTACCTGGCTACATCGGAAAGCACTCTCTTCATATAAAAAAGTCCGCACACAAAACAAAAGTCAGACCAACCTCCCAGACTCGCTTCCTCTTTTTCAATCACTGCCGCCGCCTCATCCAGACAATCCCCGGCGCCCAATTCCAGCAGAGTGTACAGATACAGCACCACACCGCCAGGCCGGTAGGCCTCTCTTTTCCCTGCCAGCTGGTAAAAACTGCGAAAGTGGGGAAGGCTCTCATCCAAACGTTTCAGGTTTCGCAGAGTATACGCAAGCTGGAACTGATAGTATGCATCCTCCGGCGTCTCCTTTACAGCCTCCTGAAGATAGGGAAGATTCCTCTCCCCCTTGTCCGCATACAGATATCCGTCGTGCTCCACCTCTAAAGGCACCTGGTAACAGGCATATTCTCCCCCGGGCTGCTCATGAATCTTCCCCGTATACCTAACCCCCCGGGGGAGCAGCCGGGGAAGCACGGAAGTACTGGTGCTCACACCCTCCTCATCCCGAAAGGTATCATACCGCAAGATTCCTCCCAGCCATACTCCGGAATGAGCGCTCAAGGCCCGCTCCAGCTTTTCGCGGCTGCAGGGCTTCAGGTATTCGTCCGCGTCCAACACCAAATTCCAGTCTGCATCAGACTGATCCAGAGCAAAATTCCTGGCTGCAGAAAAATCATTGATCCAGGGAAAGGAGCGAATCTCTGCTCCCAGATCCCGGGCTATGGCACAGGTCCGGTCCTGAGAACCTGTATCCACCACAATCATCTGGTCCACCAGAGGCTTTACAGCCTTCAGGCATCGTTTTAGAGAACGTTCCTCATTCTTTACAATCATCACCAGGTTTATCTTCATCACAGCATGTCATCCTCAATATCACTGCGCTGCTGGCGCTCCAGCTGTTTCTGCATCTGATTCATATATACAAAATTTCGGATATCCGCTTCCACATCCGGCGCTACTCCGATAAACTGGCAGCCATATCCATATCCTCCGTAGACCTCCTCCACCCGAAGCACCCGTGCCGTTACCTTTTGGGTCTCTGTTTTAAAACGATACTGAAAGGAAATCCGCTGTCCTTTAGCAAGGGTCTGTGTGGTGGTCATAAACATCCCGCCTGCACTGATATTATACAGGGTTCCTGTAATAAACCTGCCGTCATCCGCCACAAATTCCTGCACCATTCGCACCTTTACCCGCAGGTCCTTTTGGCGCTGAACCGCCTCATAAATCTTCAGAATCACACAGTCCGCCATCCAGGGTTCCCCGCTCTCATATGCCCGGGGATTTTTCTTCAAATCAATATCGCACAGACAGCGTACCCGTCCCTGCTGCGGATCATAGAAATCCACAATGGTTTTCAGTCTTGCATTGCGCAGCTGTGGAATCCCGAAGTAAAGTTTGAGCACATCCTCCTCCACCTCTACCACACGTGCCCTGGCCAACGGTTTTTTATCCGAGCCGTACATCAGACAATTCTCACAACTCTTTAATTTCATGCTGTTGCGCCCCTTTCTGTTACTTTATCATTTCTCTTATATATCTGATCCCCTGCCGCGATTCTGCTCTCAAAAACCATGCACCAGAGTCTTTTCTTGCTTCGCGCCGGCTACAGCATCATATTTCCTACGGATCCGCCTGCATTCATCATCATCTGCAGCCGAAGAAGCTCCACCAGATTATAGTAGCTCTCCTTATCCATGCTTACCCGATCCGAATCCTCTTCTTCGCCTGATCCGCTTCTCTGGGCCGCCGCACCATACAGCAGGCTCATCATGGCCGCAGAGGAACCATAGATGGAGGACATGCCATAGAGGCTTCCCAGACCTGTCATGGCCGAGGAGCCACTCATGCCTCCCAGGCCTGCCAGTCCCCAAGTACCGCCATAAAGTCCCGCAAGACCGGACATGGAAGCGCTGCTGTCTCCGCCCAGCCCGCCCAGAGCCGAGGAGCCAAAAAGTCCGGACATGGAGGAACCGTAAGAGCCAAAGAGTCCTCCCAGGCCGGAAGAGCCGTAGTAACCTCCCATATACTGGGAGCCGTACAGGCTGTTCAGGGCTGTGGAGCCATAAAGTCCTCCCAGGCCTGTCAGAGCCGATATGTCGTATGTACTGGTCGCGGCATTTCCCGCGTTAAGGGGAGATCCGTCCATATAGGAAAGCACCTTTTGCACATAATTCTGTGTCTCCGCATAGGGGGGAATCCCGCCGTATTTCTCCACGCTTCCAGGGCCTGCATTGTATGCGGCAAGGGCGAGACTCACATCACCGCCGAATTTTTCCAGATTTCCTTTCAGATACTTGGCTCCGCCCAAAATATTCTGTCTGGCATCATAGGGGTTTGTGACCCCCAGAGAACTGGCCGTGCCCGGCATCAGCTGCATGACCCCGATAGCTCCCGCATGGGAAACCGCGCTGGGATTAAAATTGGACTCTGCCTTTGCCACAGCCTTTAAAAGATCCACAGAGATATCATAAGCCCAGGCTGCCTCCTCAAACATCTGATCCATGTTTCCCACAGTATTTCCATAGGCGTCTGCCAGGGCCGAGGTAAAACTTCCCTCTGTGTCCTCCTTTGTCTTGTATTCCTGCTCAATGGGAGCTGTGGTCCCGGAAAGACCAACCGCCAATGTATTCCATTCCATTGTTGTTCCTCTCCTATTCCCTTCCTGTCTTCGATTCTGTCTTTCTGCAACTTCCTATTTTACTCTGCCGCCCTTTTCCGGCAGGCAGAATTTCTTTCGTAATTAGTCCTGGGGCAATCCTTCCATCTCTGGCAAAAGCTCCAATTCTCCCGGACTTTCTTCCTTTGGCGTCTCCTCTTCCTTGGAACCTGCCTCAGGAATGTATCCCAGAAAGTACAGGTAAATATCCACAATGGCCTGGTACAGCTCCATGGGAATCTCCGCCCCCAGCTGCAGCTGTGTCAGAAGGGTAGCCAGAGAATCGTCCTCATATACAGGGACTCCGGCCTCCATAGCCGTCTCTGTGATCCGCTCCGCCATATATCCCATGCCAGAGGCCACGATCACCGGCGCACCGTTTTTCTCGGGATTGTATTTCAGGGCGACCGCCTTCTGCTTCATTAATTCATCAAATTCTGACATTAATCGTCGTCTCCTTCTCCCGTATTTCCGGAAAGACCTCCGTCACCTTCCGATCCCGAACACGTCCAAAGATAGACAGCTGTCCGCTGCGGATCCCGTTCTTCTTCAGAATATCCGACACGTCTGTCTGGATCTGTTTTCCCTCCTTGACCAGGTGGGTGGGCACAAACAGCTGAATCTGGGATTCCCGGTCCTGCAAAGTCATGACCAGCTCAAACTTGCCCAGGCTTTGAATGTCAAATTTCAGGAAGAGCTTAATCTTTCTCCCTTCCTCCTCACTCCTTCTGCGGGCGTCAGGATCTACCCACATCTCCGACACCACGTTATTCCCATCCAGCTGGAAAGGAATTAAAAAATGCAGAAGGGGCATATAAACGCTCTCATTCATGAGCATGCCGTTCATAATCGTATAAAACTGCTGCACATTCTCCAGTCCCGCCTGGCCGTTGGCTCCCCGCAGCAAAAGCTTTGCCATGCTGTCCGCAAAGTCCGCCATCTCAGCCCTCTGTCCGGCCGCTGCCTCTGATCCGGATTCCAGCAGCTGTTTCAGCGCTGCCTCCTCTTCCCCGGAAAACATACGGGCAAACTCCCGATCCTCCAGCATACGCTCAAAGAGCTGAATCAACCGGTCCTCTCCGCCGTTCTCATAGCGGACCGCATGAAAGATCAGCAGCATGGTGGCATCCCGGACCGCACCGTAGTCATGCATCCGCGATATGTAGGCGGAAAGGAAGGGAATGAGCCTTCCATTTAATACTCCTGTGTTTGCAGCCGTATCGCCGTTGGCCGCCCCCCAGTTCATACCCTGGACCAGTTCCCGGAATTCCTCCCGGAAGGAACGCAAAAGCAAATGCTCCAGATCCTCCGTAAGGGTGTGCATCTGCTGCAAAAGATGCGATCCGGAAGCATAATTATTATATCCCTTCAGAAACGCCATGGCGGAATCCTTCAGACCGTCAGAAGGGTTTTGCATCAAAAGCGAGCGAAGCTTGTTAAAGAAATCTCCGCTGAACCGGACCTGAAGCTGCTGCTGGCCCTGCAAAAAGCCTAAGAGCTCCTCCGGAGAATCCATCTTCATGGTCAGGAGGAACTGATCCACCAGAGCGCCGATCTCCGTATTTCCGGCCTCCTTTAAGGCCGACAAATCGGTAAATAAAAGGCGTTCCAGCGCGCCTGCCAGATCTCCGTTTTCTCCAAGTCCCTTGATAAACGCGCCGTAATTGCTCTCATAATTGATGACGCTGTACTGGACATCCTCCTGGGCCGTATTTCCGGTCTGCTCCCCATCCCGTCCGTCCGCGCGCACTACACGGGTGGGATCCACGGGATTGCGGACCCCATTGTCCCCGCTGTATCTGGGATCCGCGGGATTGGGCATATTCCGGTTATCCGTATTCAGATTCGGAGTTGTCACCTGTAAAATATTCGCCATAAATCCTCCCGAAAAATTTTTTCATAATTAAATCACAATAAAATTAGGATACCATAACATTATACTCCAGGGAGTCTGGAACGGCAAGTATAAGTTCTTCTTTTTTCCTCTCATTTTATTTCCAAAATCTCCTTGTCTTCCCGGAAATCACCGGATTATCCATAAAAATTCCGCAAAATTATCCGACTTCACTTATGTGAAAGCAAAAAATGCCGATAATATAACCAAAGATACTCGGGTGCGTTTTTCGCGCCCCCACAGCTTTAAGGCTATTGAATGATGATAACAGAAAGCCAAAGCAGGCATAAGAACATCCGCCTGCATGTTGAGAGTTGAGAAAGGAGGCTTTTTATGAATATCAGACTCCAGACCATGAACCCCTCCTACCGTACACCGGTGCCGGCCCAGAGCCGACGCGCCCCTGTATCCGATAAAGCAAAAGGAAATTATGATACGGTAACCATCCATGGCGCACAGACCAGCCAGGAAGAAAGTTTTGCACGGGTTCTGGCACGCAGTTCTGCAGCCCAGCTTAGCGACGGCGTACAGCCGGAGCGAATACAGGAACTGCGCCAGCAGGTCACAAGCGGAACCTACCACCCGGACGCGGACCGGATCGCCGGACGTCTTCTGGGCTTGTGCTGATCTTTCACAGAAGGGAGTCCATATACAGCTTATGAGTCAGTCAACACAGGATCCATTTAACAAATACATCTCGGTGATTCGGGATTTAACCTCCGTAGCCTCTGAGATTTCCCGGGTGGAGGAGATAAAGGCTACGGCCGCCTCTGACCGGCAGCACCATCTCCTGGACGGATGTATCCAGGAGGAGCAGGCGCTTCTTTTAAAGCTTCGGGGGTTGGAACAGCATCGGATGCAGCAACAAAAGGCTCTGGGCTGGGACACTTTCACTCTCAAGCAGATTTTGAAGGCAGCGTCTCCGGAACAGCGCATAACCTTAAGCCCCCTCTTTGAGGCTTTGGAGCAGCAGCTGAACCGGCTGGCCCAGGCCCGGGATGCATCAGAGCGAATTCTCGGCGTCCGTCTTCACGAGATGGAAATTCTGGCCATGCGGCAGCAGGGAAGCTCCTACAACAGCGAGGGGAATGCAAGTCCGGCCGGTGGGAAAGCCCGGATCCGTGATACCTATGTTTAATTTGGCAGACATGGTGATTTGCCGTTTTTCGCTGCCTGCGGCAGCATTTTGATCCATAACTAATTTAGATTCAGATTTGGAGGATATACAATATGGTACGAGCAACCTTTGGCGGTTTTTCAACCGCTCTGTCTTCTCTCCAGGCCAATCAGAAACGGTTGGATATTGTGGGACACAACCTTGCGAATATGAACACGGTGGGATATACCAGACAGAACCTTCAGACGTCCAGCGTCAACTACCGGTCTCCCGTGGCCACCTATATGAACGGTTCTGAGGTGATCGTAGGCTTCGGCGTACATATGGATAAGGTGACCCAGATCCGGGACCCTTACCTGGACGCCCAGTACCGGAGTCAGATGCAGAAATCTGGCTACACCAGTTCCCTGCAGACTGCTCTGGACAGTCTTTCAAAGATTTTTGACGAGTCCAGCAGCAATTCTTCCACATTCCAGGGAATCCAGGCTGCTTTCAACGATCTTCAGTCTGCCCTGATTGAAATCCAGGACCCAGCCAAAGTCAATGACGCCATCTATGAATCCGAGCTACGGGCCAAGATGAAGGCGCTGACCAACCTGCTCAATGACGCAGATAATAAAATCACCCAGGCAGAGCAGCAGGAGTTTATGCGGCTCACCGGAGAGAATACCCATGAGAACGGTTCTATCGAGAACATCAACGATATGCTGATGCAGATCGGCAACCTGAACCGGCAGATCAAACGCAACCAGATTCTGGGGCAGCAAAGCCTGGAGCTCATGGATGAACGGAATGTGCTTCTGGATGAGCTGGCCAGCTATATTCCCATTGAGGTTACCTATTATAAAGACCGGGCCCATGACGGCGTAGATGAGAATGGTAATACCGACACCAAGGAAGCGCTGGAGGAGGCCTTCTATCTGGATAAGAACGGAACTCCTATTGCCAAAAAAGAATGGCCGGATGACGTGCGGGTGGAGCTGGTTTATACAGATGCTAACGGCGTATCCCAGCGGCTGACCCTGGTGGAAGGCTCCGAAGGTACCGGTGATGAGAATTACGGAAAGCTGGGGCTTACAGGGGGAGATTTCAATAATCCCGGAGACGTGGAGCTGACCTTTACCGGCAGCAAGATTGATCTGGCGCCCACAAACAATGCCACGACTCTCAATCTGGCAAAAGGCAATATTGCAGGTCAGGATATCGGTGATAATCAGCTGCCTGGCGGTTCCCTGCAGGCAAGTCTGGATATGCTGTGGAAAGACGGAAAGACTCAGGGAATTCAGGATGTAAATGGCTATGAGTATTATCGCAGTGAGCTGGACACCCTGGCCAAGGCCTTTGCTGATGTAATAAACGCCATCAACATTGACGGTGCAAAGAATGACGACAAACATCAGGCTGGCGATGCGTGGAAAAATCAGTTCCTTATCGCTAACAAGACAGACGGCAGTATGAATAATATTACAGCAGCTAACATCAGTATCAACGTGGAATGGGTAAACGGCAATGTTCATGTAAGTACTGCGGGAAGCGCCGCCAATGACACGCATAATCCTACAGACACCATTCTGAACATGCAGGAAGCCCTGAAGGTTACCTATCCTCTGGTTAACAATACAAATCTGGATAAAATCCTGAACCAAATGTTGGCTGACGGCGTCCTTACGCAGGCGGATCTTAACAATGTGGGGAACTTAAAGGACAATACCTTCTCAGATTTTATGAACCATGTCTCCACGGTGCTTGCCAATGATTCCTATCACAACGGCCAGTCCCTGAAGACCAACGTAACCGTGCTGAACGGAATCCAGAATACCCGGGATTCTGTGTCCGGCGTAAGCCTGGATGAGGAGGCCTCCAACATGATGCAGTTTATGTCGGCCTACAATGCGGCATCCCGTCTTATGACTGCTTTGGATCAAACTCTGGATGTGCTCATCAACAGCACCGGCGTGGTGGGACGTTAATCCTAATCCTGTTTATTAAACTTATGTACTGTATATCAAATATGGGCTGTCCCAAGGACGCCCGCTTATGGAGGTATCATCTATGCGTGTAACCAATGCATCCACATACAGAAATTATACATCTTCCGTCAATAATGTTCATGCCAATCTGAATAAAAGCCTGAACAAAATTTCCAGCGGAAAAGCCTATGAATCCGCAGCGGAAAATCCCCTGGCCTACTATCAGGGAATGGAGATTGACAATCAATATCTGGAAGCTCTCAGCAAGGTCACTCTGCTGACAGACGTAAAATCCCGTCTGGAACAGCAGGAGGACGGCGCATATCATATCCAGACTCTGCTTTCTCAGGCAAAGAACGAGGTCGTATTAAAGGGAAATACAGCCACTACCACGGACACTGCTCTGGCGACCCTGCGGGACGATGTGCTTCAGAAAGAGCACAGCATGGTCAATGACCTGAACAGCCAGTACCAGGATTTTTATGTTTACGGGGGCAACGATGTGACCACACCCCCCTTCTCTCTGAGCTCCGATGGTATGACATTAACCTTCAGCCATAAGTTTCCAGGTGAGAGCCAGGTCACTAATTTTGAAATGAATCTGGAGCCCGACCCTGCTAAACCAGGCCAGTATAAATTTGCACTGAAGGATCCGACTCAGGAAGACAAACTGATTCAGGCCATGTCCGAGCAGGGCCCTATGGATTTGGGTTATGGCGATATCCGGGACCGCAGCACGCTCCTGGATACCTTTACCGGCGGTATGAACCTGCTCACCGGCATTAGTTCCGACGCCATGATTTCAGGTAAGATGTCTGGAAATAAAATCACTCTGGACACTATTATGCAGAAGCTGACGGATGGGCCTCTGGGACTGACTGCACAGACTGTTAAAGGACTCAACAATTATCTGGAGCCTGTCAATTCCGATGGAACGCAGAATCCGCTCTCCGGAAACAGAGATGAGTTAAACGATGTGCTCACCCGTCTTATCGGCGAGATGTCCGCGTCGGAACACACGACCAGTACGGTTTACTCTGACCTGGGAAATAAGTACAAAACCCTGGAGGACACGGAAACCCGGCTCAACAAGCTTTGCGATTCTCTGAAGGTTCAGTACAAGGATACCTTGGGCGCTGATCCCTATGAGTCCATTCTGGAAATGTACAATAATAATTACGCCTACAATGCGGCCCTTCAGGTAGGTTCCCAGCTTATGACCTCCTCTCTGTTTGACTTTATTCGATAGGCCATAAGCATATCTGATCATGTATCTTAAGGGGGTGTCTATACCATATGCAACAGCTAATAAAGATTACTTCTGTACCTATGCAGACCGTACGTCTGACTCAGGGTGGGCGTCTGGTCAATTCTGATTCCGTGGATATTGAGAGACGGAAAGCTCTGGCGCGCCAGATGTCCTTCCAACGCAGAAATACATCTGGTTCTTCTCTTCCCATGGATGCGATCAGCAAGATTAACCGGACGTTTTCCAAAAAAAATGTGTCTTCTTCAGCGCCCATACAGCCTCAGACTGTAAACAGACAACAGGCTGTATCCCAACAGCAGAGTATCTCCCGGCAGCAGGCAGCTATCACCCAGAGCCAGGCTCCTGCCATGCAGATTCCCTCTGCTTCCGGAACTGTTTCCACCGGATCTGCGGCTGCGGTTCCGCCTGCAGCCTATGAGGCGGCCAGTGTCTCCTCCCCGGAAACGACTCAAAATTTCCATTCTTCCTATGCGGCACAGCTGGGAGCGCTGGAAATGCGGGTTGCCAAAGGAGATCTTACCTTTTTGCCTCCCATGGTGATGACGATTGTCACCCAGCGTCCGGAATTACACTTTGAATATCTGGGTGATTTTAATTATGTGCCTCCCCGTAATCCTGAGACGGGCGGTAACATCAATCTATTCACATAGGAGCGATGAACAACAATGATAATTGAGACAGATTATGGTACGGTGGAATACGACGAAGAAAGCCTTATTAATTTCACAGACGGTTTGTTCGGATTTCCTGCACTGAAGCGCTATCTTTTCCTGTGTCTGGATGAAAATGACGACTCTATGCTGCTTATGCAGTCTGTGGAGGACCGCAATGTGGGATTTGCTTTGATTAATCCCTTTGCTCTCTGTCCGGACTATACTCCGGAACTGAGTCCGGGAATTCTTTCCTGTATGGGAGTAGAGGATTACGGAGAGCTCTCCTACTACTCTATCTGTACTGTATGCAGTAACTATCTGGAGAATACTGTAAATCTGAAGTGTCCTCTGGTAATCAATCCGGAAACCCGGCAGGGCATGCAGGTGATATTGGAAAATTCCCCCTATGAATGTCGCCATAAGCTGCATTCATTTCCTTCTGTAATTGGTTCTGCAAATACTGAAGAGGGGAGTGACGAGCATGCTGATACTTCGACGCAAAAAGAATGAGAGTCTCCTGATCGGAGAAAATATCCGCATCACTATTATTGAGTGTGCCGGCGACGGTGTAAGGCTGGCTATCGATGCACCGCGGCAGATCTCCATCCTGCGGGAGGAGCTGTCAGAGGCAGAACAGAGCAATAAGACGGCTCTGAAGCCTAACCTTGATTCTGTTATGCAATTTCGTTCTCTGCTTAAGTTGAAGAATAACACACCCGGCGAAAAAGTCACGGAAGACGAAACCGCCCAGGTGAACACCGAGAGCTCCTGCGAACAAGCAGAGACATAAAATCTAAAACAAGAACCTGCAGTCAGTTATAAAGACTGCAGGTTCTATTATTCTCTTCTACAGATATGCAATTCCTATCCCCGTATCCCGTGAAAAATCAGTCTTACACCACGAATCACCCAGTAAACGGGCATCAAAGCCGGTATCCTTTCCACCATGGGATAAATGGACGCCATATACTGAAAATCCGGAAATGCCCATCGGAGCCAGCGTTTAAACTTCTCTATCCGCTCCTGGCGTTTCTCCTTTCGGTGCAGACGCTCCTCTTCCTTCCTTTCTTTGTCCAGTTCCTTTTGAACCTTTCTCTGCAGCTCCAGAGCCTGCTCATCCATCTCCCGGTTTACCATTCCCCGGGTCAAAAGGCGCTCCTCAATGGCCTCGTACACAGGCATATTATCCGGCAGGCACCCGTAAAAAGTATCCTTCCGGTCTGCAAACCACATATAGGCGATCCGCAGAAGCCGCATGGAAAGCTCCTCAATCTGAAAATCCTTCAAACGCCGCTGAACAGCATCTTCCCTTACATGATCTCTCCAAACTCGGTGACTAAGCTGCAGATCCAGCATCTCCCGGACTGTCAGCTCGTCTGTCACATAGTGATAGGAAGCCATGGCCATGCGAAAAACAAATTCACTCTCTACAGGAAGGATCCGGATATAATTGTAGGATTCCCGCAAAATTGCCGTCTCCAGAAGCCTCCTCATATTCCTGTCATAGTCAGGTGTCCGGAAAGGCAGCTTATGATACAGGGTAATGGATACGCTACCATTACGCCCCAGCTGTTCCCCTGCATCCGGATAAGTTTTCTCTGTCTCATAGCCCAGATCAATGAGATATCCCTTCACAAGACTAAACTTTTCCTCCGTCAGGAATAATTGCAACGGATTATTGTCCGCCGTCTCCGGAATGGCGTAGAGATCACGGACCGTCTCAGACAAGAGGACCGTGCAGGAAATCCCTCTGGCGTCCAGCCAGGACAATACTTCGCGGATAGACTCCTTGTAGTTTTCTCCAAACAGCAAGGACTCCTGGTATCGCTCAAAAAAACGCTCCCGCCATTTATCTGGTATGGACTCCCGGTTTCCCAAAAGCCCAAGATAAACAATATTGGCAACCTTGTGATAATCCGCTACCCGGAACATGACCTCCCAGTCATAACGATTATAGGCTATACGCAAAGTGTCCTGACGGATAATGGATGATACAATTCCCGCCAGGGCGCGTCCCTCAAACAGCATATGATTCATATCTTTTCTTGCCCATCAGCGAGCAGCCTTTTCGTAGTAAGACTTTTCGCCTGCCAGCTTTTGGCTCAGTCTCTGATCGATCTCCCGAATCTCGTCGATCATGGCCTGGGTCTTCCTCCTGATTTCAAAAATCTTTTTTTCCTCCAGGTTTTCCCCGGCATCTTCCCCTGGTTCTGATACGACAAGGAGGCGCAGCTTTTCCTGCGCCTTCCTGTCATTTTCTCCAAGCTGCCAAATCTCATTCGTGCAATTATCTGCCTTTCCCATTTCCTCTGCCCGCATCTGCAGAATCATAGAGGTGGATACATCATCATTGCGCGCCAAAGCCTCTGCCAGCTCTTTGGTCAGCTTATGAATTTCTCGTATATCATTGTAACGTCTTTGAAGGAGAACCATTACCTTCGTCACATCCAACTCTGTCTGCTTCATTCTGTCATCCTCTTAATTCCCGGGCTGCAACCATATGCATATCATTCACCTTCATGCTGGCTTCTTCAAAGCCTTCCCTCAGTTCAGACAAAATATGGCGAATCCGCCCAATTTCATCCTTCCTTCTCTCTCTTCCGGCCTTCACACGGCTCAGGTCATATACCAGATAACTATAAATCCGTCTCAGGTCATAACTGATGGGATACTGCATATCCAGAATATCGGTCAGATAACGAACAATCTTCGTGGTGCGCTGAATACAATCGTCGAAATCTGCATAGTTTTTATCCTCCAAGGATTTTTCCGCCCTTGTAAGCCGTTTAATAGTCTCATCAAACAATAGCAACAATAGCTCCGGACCGGACATGGAATATATACTTTTTTCTTTATATTGACTGTATCCGTTCATGTAATCCCCTTCTTCTATCCTGCTGTTGCCGCCGGATTTCTCCGGTAGCAACACAGAAATCTTATTTGCTCAACTTTTCTCACACCAAATGCCTATCAGCCGGAAAGCTGAGACAGCCAGCTAGACTGAGAATTCATCTGACTAATCAGACTCTCCATGGTGGAGAACTGCTTGATATAACGGTCCTGTTCAATCTGAAGCTTTGACTGCAAAGACTCGATCTTATCCTGCATTCCCTTGATCTGTTTATAGATAAAATTATTCATCATAGTGGTAGGAGCCTTCTCCGAACCCGCCTCTTCGATCAGACGTCCATAGGAATTGCCGTTTCTGCTGGCATAACGGGTCGCATATGGTGTGAGAGTCTCATCCACAATCTTCGTAAGACCCTTGCTTACGTCGCCGCCTCCAGTAAAGATATTGGCAACCATATCCGGGTCATTTTCCATAGCAGTGCGGAACTTGGCCTCGTCAAACACCAGAGTGCCGCCGTCCAGATAATCGTCCGAGTAGGTAATTCCGATCTTCTTCAAATCCTCATAGCTGGCTCCGCTGTTCATCATCTTCACAAAGATTCCCTGAATATCAGTGCTCAAATCCCGCATAGCAGAATCGCCGTACAGGAGTCCCTGCTTCGCCTTCTTTTCCCAGTTCTCAATGGAGGTCTCACTCATCTCCGCCTTTTGCTCATCGGTCAGAGGCGTATAAGAACTGTCCGGACGGGTGGTAACCTGACTGTTGACCTCTTTTACCATGGCGTTAAAGTCTTCAAAGAAGCCCTTCACCCGCTCGGTCACTCCGTCAATATCAGCTTTGGCTGTGAAGGTGATGGTGTCGGAGCTGTCGGAGATCCAGTTATCCTTATCAATCGTTCCATCTGCCTTTTTTCCATATTCGCCGCCGAATACACCGGATACGGTGACGGTTAGGCCTTCCAGGTTGAAGGTGTTGGAGGATCTGTTCATCTCTACCTTAACACCATTTCCATAGCCCACTTCAATAATGGCGTCCTGACCTTCCGTGAACTTGGCTCCATTCGCTTCTGTTCCACCAAAAAGCGCCTTTGCCAATTCAGATTCCTCCAAATCAATCTCTCTTCCCTTACCGGTCTCGCTTGTCACCAACATAAACTGGCCCGTGGCATCCACATAGGTTGCCTTTACCCCTGCTTTGGAATTATTGATCTTGGACAAAATATCGCTGATAGAGCTATTCTTTGTAACACCGTCGATCTTTACACCATTGATGATAAGGCCATCCTTATATTTCTCATCATCTAAATTAATATTCAAATTATTCTGATCCAGTTTCCCGTTCAGATTAATTTTATTGGACTCTCCGTAGCTGACGCCCAATCCCTGTATAGTATATCGGTCACCGGAAACGATGGAGATGCTGGCACCGGGATCTGCTGTCGTAAACTGTAGATTTCCACTTCTTCCATCAGCGCCGTCAAGGCCTACTATCACGTTTCCTGTACCATAGGCTGTATCTAACCGTTTCTGAAGATTTTCTTGCAGCTTTCTCATCTGTTCATCTTTGTCTGTTATGCTTTTCAATTCCTCAGCCTCAGCCTTTGTGATCAGCTCAATCTGCTTCTGGCTTCCGTTGTAATTGAAGGAAACTTTCGAACCGGTCATCTCCTCAAGCTTCGTTGGCTTAGAAACAGCAGCCGTTTTAAAATCTCCTACTCCAGTATTAAATTCACCTACGCTTATATATCCAGACTTGTCATCAGCAGTATATCCAAGAGCCTTTAAAGCAGAAGAGGACTTTGAAATCTGTACATCTCCTTTTACACCGGTCAGCTGGATCTTCCCGTCTGCAGTATATTCAAATTTCGCTTCACTCAAATCCACGCCTTCGCCAATTTTAAGCTGCTTCTTTTGAAGCGCCTTCGTCAAATCCTCCGCCAATTCCTGCCATTCAGCCTCAGTCTTAGGCGTATAGTTAATGGTCTTTTTTACCTTGCCGCCCTTCCCGTCGTCTTCATCTGTCTCATAGCTTTCCGGAAACTCGAAGGTTACCGTCTGATATTTTCCATCCGATCCTGTGGACACACCAAAAATGAGCTTTGTCCCCTCCAAATTGGAACGGTCTGTGGTTTCAGACAAATCATTCAAATCCGTCTTCAAAGCCCCGCCAGTCCGTGTAGCCGACTGTTGCACAGAGGCAGTGGCCAGCTGTTTCACGGCGCTCAAGGATATGCTGCCCACCAGAGCCGAGCTCCCCGTTGCCGTCACATATTTGGAAGATTTCTCGCTTCCGTGAATCGAAATCTGGTTCTTGGCAAAAAAGGTTGGATCCACCAGACTGGAAGCAGAGGAATAAGTTCCATATTTATCGCTCAGATCAATAATCTTATCGCTGACAGCCCGGTAGGCCTCCTGCTTCCACTCAAGCTTGGTTATATCTTTCTTTGCATTGTTAATCTTCGTAGTCGTTCCAAGTGTCATCTGCTCGATGATCTCATCGCGCTCAATACCTGACGCCATACCGCCAAAGCCTCTCAGCGATGTGTTGCCCAGACTGCTGGTTGATGATATACTTGCCATATTTTATGATCCCCTTTCTTTCTATACTCGATGTATCACGTAACTCTTCGGCCTGCGTTCGTAAAGCAAAACGAACTCTCTGCCTTCCCTTGCTTTGCGAGCTCATTTATCTTTTGCCGAACTGTTACCATGAAAATTTCATTTTTTGTATATACTTATTTATCGACATGATGTATAATAAAGATAATACTTGCAGATTCATTTTTACAAGTTTTCATGCTGTTTGCGTGGATTTTACAGGTAAACAGCCCTACTATTACTACATTTTGGAGGTACCGCTTTGGCTATCATTATTACCGTTTCAAACCAGAAGGGCGGCGTGGGGAAAACTACCACATCCGCGGCTCTGGCCTCCGGGATCTTCCTCACTGGCAGAAGAGTTCTGGGCATCGACCTGGATCCGCAGGGAAATCTGGGATTCTGTCTGGGCGCCAATGCAGATAACCATTATACGGTTCTGGATGTCCTGAAGGGCTCTGTTTCCGTAAAGGAAGCTCTGGTTCACGGAGAAGGTGTCTGTGATCTTCTGGTCTCCGACATCTCTCTAAGCAGCAGCGGTCTGGAAAACATTCCCAGCAGAAGAGAGTGTATTCTAAAAGACGCGCTGGCCCCAGTGCTGAATCAATATGATTACATCATCATCGATACGCCGCCTGCACTGAATATTTTAACAGTAAACGCTTATTCCGCCTCGGATTTTCTGATTATCCCCATGGCTTCAGACATCTTAAGTTTGGTTGGCCTGGCTCAGCTAAAGGAAACCATCGAATCCGTAAAGGATACTTTTAATCCCAATTTTCAGGTGCTCGGCATCCTTCTCACTAAATTTTCCCGGCGCATGCGCCTGTCCCGGGATGTGCTGGATATGGCCAATCAGCTGGCCAGTCAAATTGACACCAGGGTTTTCGAAACCCGGATTCGTCCCGGCGTAGCTATTGCCGAGGCCCCGGCTCACGGTGAGAGCATTTTTACCTACAACCCCAATTCGCCGGCGGTACAAGATTACGCAGAATTTCTTCTGGAAATTGCACCGGCGATTCATTTAAAGGAGGCATAATATCATGGCAAAGAAAACAAACAAAACTTCACATCTGTTAAACCTGCTGACAAGCAACACTGCTCCTGAGGAACAGGAAGCTGCATCTGTTGCCCAGGAGCCAGTAGCGGAAACGCCTGTACAGACAACGCATCCCGTCTCTCCCACAAAGGTCACCGTGGTGGATGAAGGAAGTCTCAACGACCGTCTATCCCAGGAGATCCTGAGTAAGCTGTCCGAAGAGCTGGAGCCTGCTGGGGACACAACTCAGACTACTCCTGTTGCGCAACCAGACTCCCCTGTTGCGCAAGCTACTGCACCTCAGAATACGGCTCCTGCTGTACAAACTGCTGCGCCTCAAAATGAGATTCCTGCTGCACAAGCTGCTATGCCTCAGGTTACAGCCCCCGTTGCACAGTCTGCTGTTCAGACAACAGATTCCGCTGTTCAGGCAGCTTCAGCCCCGCAGGATCAGGAGACAATTTCCATTCACAGAACAGGCGCCCGTCTCAGCGATCAGCTCCACGCTGCCGATGAAAGCTTCCATTTCATTAACGTAATGGAAGAATTGATTATGCAGCATGATCTGGACACGATTCTGCGGCAGTACAATGTATGTACCTGTACCCGCTGCAAGGCAGATGTGTGCGCATTAACTTTAACCGGACTTCCGGCAAAATATGTGGTAGCCAGCGATCATTCGCTCTCCCCCATTCTCAACTATTACAAAAACCGCTATCGGATCAGTATTCTGGCAGAGCTGAGCAAAGCCTGCAATGCTGTAAGGGAGCATCCTCATCATCAGAGGTAATTATATCAACAGTTTGATAACTCTTGTTTCGTTTTGTTCACAAAAGCCAAAATTGCAGCCGAATTATAGGGCCGCAATTTTGGCTTTTATACTTGTGCAAATTAGCTATATATCGAAATGTTGACTTAATGCCTCAAAATAATCCTGATTTATACTATCATAGGGACATGCTAGGAAAACTGTTTTTCCAAGAGTCTTGCTTTTTCCAATATGTATATCCATTTGGGAAAGGATATCCATACTTTACTTTTGATATTCCAAGCTTTAAAATAGGTATAGAGGTATAAGGACATCCTGTATCTATTTTAACATTCATATTCTCTATTTCTGTAAGTTCTATACCTTTAATCGTCATATTCACATCTGCTCTTATTTCATTCCTCTGATTCATTTCAAGAAGGATATATTTATTCCTCATAATAGATATCCCCCTCTAATTCAATACTATCATTGTATACAGGACACACGATATCCCCTTGAGTAAAAAGCTTATCCGATTCCTCATTGGTTTCCTTACCAATAAATTTTACTGTATATATGTCTGAATCATTGCTTTTAACAAGCATAATCCACGTATCGTAATGCTGCTTAATTGATTTTTGTCCTTTATCTGCATACCAATATAGAGATCTTCTAATTTGAATTTATTATCAACCATTTCTATAAATCTCTCCTTTCCATATCAGCTACCTGCAGCTCTTATAATTCTCCCCGCACTTCCATAAGCGCATACCCCAGGAGATTCATTCCCTGCCACTCATGCATCTGAAACCGTCTCTCATCCTGCATGGAAAGCCCGATCCCCCAGATCCGATCCCTCACCGCACACTCGGCAAGAACCGCATCTCCTGTTGCAAGCAAAGCTTGCCGAAGCTCCGGATTTTGCCGAAACTTCTCCAGCAGGCCGCGATACACAATAATCTGCCTTCTCCCGACCCACACAGAGTCCTCATAATTCCGCACGCTTCGTCCCAGCGCCTTGATCTTTCCTGGCTCCCTTGCTGCAAGGATCTGCCCTGCGATTTCCTGATCGCCAAAAAGGATGGCTTTTTGATACATCATATACTGTTCCATGGAGGTATAGCAGATCTGGGCACAGGAAAAGTCTGACAGATGCCAGTTGCTTAAAAATCCGTATGGTTCCTCCGGATTATGAAATCCTATTATTCTTCTCATAACCACACTGTCCTCCCACCTTTTTTACCGCCAGTTCCAGGTCCAAATCATGAAGGCCGCGGTATCCGGCAATCATAAAATCCAGAGGTAAGAGTTGGATCAGCTCTCTGCTGGGTATGTTATAGTACCATTGAAAGTATGCATAAAATTGTCCAACCCAGTTTGGGATGAATCCTCCTATGCCCTCTCCCTTCTGCGGACAAAAACCGTCTGCTTTTTGGAAATATTGCCAGAGCTCTTCTGCATCCTTGGTACAGACATATGCCTCTGCCCGATCAATATACTCTCTGGTCTTTCCGGCCATATACTCTTCTATAAAATTTTCCACATCAATACCCGGAGCATATTCCGCCACATTCTCAAACAGCTCTCCCTGGGTCTCCACAACCTCATCCAGGTACGACTCGTCGTAGGCTCTCATGGATGCCTCCTTTCCCTTTATAGCGTAACCGCCTCCAAAATCCAATCCACGCAATGCCCCCAGGTAAATCCCTCCGCTGCCTTTCGATACCCATTCTCTATAATCCTCTCTGCCAGCTCCTGATCGGAAAGCAGACGTCTCGCGATACCAGGAAGCTCCTCCAGATGCTTTAGATCATACAGGGCAATGTCTACCCCATCCGTAAAGTTTTCCCCGATCCAGCCGCTGGAATCCGTAAGGGGAACAGAGCGTTGCAGCAGGGTATTGAAAATCCGGTCGTGGGTTCCCTGCTTGAAGCCCGGCATTACGTTCAGATTGATCCTGGCATCCGCCATATATTTTAAAGTTTCCCCATAGGGTATCCGATCATCAATGTGGTGCACGTTGGGAAGGCCTGCGCATGGGTGCTTTTCCCAGCCCCGCCCCAGGAGATGCAGCTCCAGCCCGGATTCTGCCAACACAGATATGACACGTTCTCTCTGATACATACGGCTCGCCCAGTCCAGGGAATCACAGCCATACAGCATCTGCTTCAACACCAGTTCCGGAATCTCCCAGCCCAGCTGTTCTACAGTAAGGAGAAATCCTTTCCAGATCGAAAGAGCACTGTCTTTTACAAGATTCTCAAAGGTTTTCCTGTATAGATGGTAGGCATCACTGTCCCTGGGACAGATTTTCTCTATTTCTGCCAGTTTATCCTGGGGACAGTAATAGGTTCCACAAAACAGGAGGTCATAGCTGCGCTCTTCATAGGACTTTTGGCCGGCCAGGGGATTTATGCCGGACAACACTCCCACATGAGGCATAAAATACACCCTGGGAACTGTCTGACCAAAATATTGCTTTACGTATTCCACATGCTCCCGATCGCAGCAATACAGTATATAGTTTTGGGGATGATGTTCCAAAGCCGGATGAAAGCGAAGGGGCGGGTCCATCAAAATATCCACAATCACAGTCTGATGCTGGTCCCATAAATCCACAATCCCGGGAGTCAAATCTTCCCGCACTCCCAGAGCGTCAAAGCAGATCGCCAGATTCGCTCCTTGGGACAGATAGGCCATAAAATTTTTATAGGAATGAGGATCTTCTGCCGAAGGATGATTCAGATCCAAAATAAATACCTCATATCCCCTCTTCCGCAGCTCCTGGTCCAGAATATCCGTAAAGCAATTAAAGGATTCCACAGCCGAATAAAAGAGAACCGCCCTCTTTTTCCTTTCCGGCTTTTTCCCTGCATTTTCCTTCTGTCCTTCCCCACTCTTATCTAACGCCCTGTCCACCACAGCCAACTCCTCCGGCGTAAAGGTCCCCCGCAGAATCACTGCCAGCTCCTGGTATCCCGCTCCCTGGGCCGCCTGCAAAACAAACAGCCGGTCCTTCAGCTGCTGGAAATCATAGAAATTCCCTCCCAGGAAACCAGCCACATCCATGGCTCCGGCCTGCCCCCTTCCTCCGGTTCCAGGGTCCCGCATAAATGCAGAGAGCAGAAGCACCAGAGTGCTCATCAAATAGAAATCCTCCTGCAGCATCATGGTCGTAATCTGCACGCACTCCGCCAAATTTCCATTATTGAAGCAGCAAATCGCCAGCAGTTCATAGGTTTTCAACACGTTCCCCGACACAAAAGCAGACTTGGCCGCATTTCCATACTTCTCCAGGAGGCCCAGGGCTCTGCTCAAATGCTGCTGAGCCTTGGGATAGGCATCGTGGGCCACATAATATTTACCCATAAAGTAGTCGTAGTCCGCCTCTTCCGGCCAGCACTCCACAGCTTGGCTATACAATACCAGCAGCTCTGTCTCTGCTGTCTCTGGCAAAACTGTCAAAAGCTCTAAAAGCCGCAGCCAGGTCCCTGACGTTGTCATATCATAAACGCCCTTTGTCCATTCCGGCATGAGAGCAATAGACTTTCGGTAACACTTCTCTGCCTCTCCCAAATCATCTGCGGATAAATACTCATTTCCTATCAATCCCCACAGCTCATAATCCTGGGGATGTTCCTGCAGCTCTGCCTGAAGAAGGCGAAAATTTCTTCCGCTCCCAGACTTCTTTCTCCCCTCTTTCTTCCCGTATCCGGTATGGTAAATCGATAATTCCGCCACGCCGTCTGCCATTTTGACAGACCGCTCCCCATTTACCCTTAAATACTCATGGATTCTTCTCTGGTACCGAATCCCCGGAAGATTGCGGAAAATCCGAATCTGAGACTGGGCAGCCATGACCTTCCCCTCATTATTCAAATGAATCCATCCTGTCAAAATTCCCTCCCAATCCGTATTTCCAAGAGCCTTCAAATATCCCGGCAGCTTCGCCGCATCCTCCGGGGTAAAATATTCATCCGCATCCAAAAAGGCAATCCACTCACAGGAAGCCTGGTCAATGGCATAATTTTTGGCGGCAGCAAAATCATCAATCCATGCAAAATGATAGACTTTTGCCCCCATCTGCTCTGCCAGCTCCACAGTCCGGTCTGTGGAACCCGTATCCACCACAATCTGCTCTGCCACAATGCCCTTTCCCCAGGAAAGAGCCTGGCGGATATTTTCTTCTTCATTTTTTACAATCATACACTGGGAAATTCCCGGTTTTTTCTTCTCTTTCAAGCTGTGTTCCTCTTTTTGATCTCGATTTTGCTTATTGCTATCTAATACATTTCCCCTGCCTGTTTTAAGCATAACTCCACTATATTTTTTGACATGTAAATACCATTCTGCGACATTTGACACAGAATGGGCTTTAATTCATCCACATAGCCCTCCAACTTTGCTCTTATTAGTACGCCTGATGTTCCTGTCACTGTGCCTACCACTACCTTACGCATTTGCCAGCTCCTCCAAAAACTCTGCCTCTGTATCAAAAGAAAAAATTGAAACCTTATTTATCCCCAGATACTGAATAAATTCTTCCTTCGTCATTCCTGCAACACTGGCACAATACCCTAATGCCACTTTTCTATTTTTATACAAATCTAACGCCAACATTTTTTTCGTATAATTTGTAAAATCTTCTTTATCCGTGTGGAGATCCAGTAATATTTCCTCTGGAACATCTATTGAAACTATACACATATCTGCAATCAACCTCCTATTCGCTTCACAGTTTTCTTCTCAAGATTTTTATTTCGTATCCCCTAATCTTTCTACACTCCCAGCGCCCGATCCACAGCCTCCAGCTCCTCTGATGTAAACATCCCCCGGATCACCTGAACCAAGGTCTGATATCCAGCCGCCAGGGCAGCCCGCAGCACAAACAGCCGATCCTTCAGGGAATTCAAATCATAGAAGGTATTCCCTAAAAATCCGGCAACCTCCCGGGCTCCCTCTTCTCCCAGAGCCGAGGTCCCGGCATCCACCGCAAAGGCCATGAGCATCACCGTAGCCGTACTCATGAGATAGGGGTTCTCCTTCAGCAAGGCCGTGGTATAACGAAGACAATCCTCCATTTTTCTGTTATTATAGCAGCTGATAGCTAGCAGCTCATAGGCCTTTTGAATATTTCCGGCCAGCACCATGGACTTACTGTTGATCCCATACTGTTCCAAAATATCAATGGCCTGATGCAGATGGAGCTCCGCCTTTTCCCATTGTCCCTTCGAAGCAAAATGTTTGCCCAGGGTGTAATCAAAATCCGCCTCCTTCGGCCAGCCGTTCCTGGCCTGTTCATAGGCTTCCATCAGCTCCTCTTCCTTTGTCTCCGGACGGATGACCAGCACCTCCAGCAGGCGAAGATGGGTAATCGAGGAGGAGGTGTCATAAATTCCCCGCATACTATCCGGAATCAGGGATACCGCTCTTCGAAAGGCATTCTCCGCCTCCGCCCAGTTTTCCTGAGACACATACTCCTGACCCATAAATCCCCACATCACGTAATTGTCCGGATGATCCTCCAGCTCCATCTGGATTAGCCTCAGATTTCTGCCGCTCTTCTTGCTGTTCTCCGTTGCGCCATAACCGGTATGGTAAATGGACAGCTCCTTTGTCATATCCACTGTAGGCACCTTATGACCATCCAGGGTATCGATAGCTTCATGAATTCTCCCTTTATAGCGTAGGGTGGGAATGTTCCTGAAAATCCGTCTCTGGGTCCCAACCGTGGCTACGCTTCCGTTATTCTCCAGATTCACCCAGGCGGTGAGAATACTCTCCTGTCCCTGAACATGCAGCTGCTGTATGGCCCTTTTGAGAAACTGAGCCTCCTCCGGAGTAAAGTACTCATCCGCATCCAGAAACGCAATCCACTCATACCGTGCCTTGCTGATGGCAAAATTTTTAGCGGCCGCAAAATCATCAATCCACTGAAAATGATAAACCCTTGCGCCCATCTGCTCCGCAATCTCCACAGTCCGGTCCGTGGAGCCCGTATCCACCACAATCTGCTCCGATACCACGCCCTTTCCCCAGGAAAGAGCCCTCTCAATCGTAGCCTCCTCATTTTTTACAATCATGCACTGTGAAATCCTGACCTTGCCCATTATTCGTCCTTTCTGCTCCGCTTCTTATCTAATATATCCATTCCACATAAATTCCCCTTAGGCGGAAACTCTCCTCTAAGTCTGTATGTACAAACCTGCCCTACCCTAAAGTCCCAGCTGTGTTCGTTCCTGAGGGGTAAAAATCCGGGATGCTGTATATGCCGCAAACTCTTTGCATTCTGACAGCTGTGCCGCTTTTACTAAAAACACCTTATCCTTCAAAGAGGCAAAATCATAAAAGCGGCCAAAAAACTCCAGCACCGCCTGATATTCCTGGTCGGAATGCGGCCGCCCCCCAGGAAGAAGGGTCTGCAAAAGCCGGGACAAAACTCCCATGCCATAGCGGTCATACTGCAGATAGACAACACCGTAATTCATGCATTTCTCCGCCTGCCCCGCCTCATAGCAGCAGCGCACCAGCAGATCATAGGCCTGCAGCAGCTCCGCCGCCAAATGCAGAGCACGATTATTGCAGCCGTAAGTATTCAGCTTATGCAGGGCAGTTTCCAGATATGCCGCTGCCTGCTCCGCCTGACCCTGGGCAGCAAAAAACCGGCCCACAGTATAGTCAAAATCCGCCTCCTGGGGAAGATGAGCTGCTGCCTGCTCATATACCTGTTGGATTTTATGAGGGGATGGTTGCTCCTCCTCTGCCAAAATCCCTAACAGGTTGGTAAACGTCACGGCGCTTCTCTGGTCGTACTCGGGCAATTTATCCGGCATATGGTGAATAGCCTTCGTATACCAACGAGCTGCCTCCTCCTTTTCCCCGTCGCCGAAATACTCATCGCCCATATAGCCCATCATCTCATAATCATCTGGCTTCTCGTTTAGTTCTGCCTGAATCAATGCTCTGTTTCTACCGCTCTTTTTTTGTAGCTGAGCTCTTTGATAGCCTGTATGAAAAATAGAAATTTCTGAAACCACATCCCCCAGCTTCAACTCCCGGCCCGCTGCAGCTTCCAGCTGCTCATGAATCCGCCTCCTGTAACGAATGTCCGGAGCATTGCGGAAAATCCGCACCTGGGTACCAGAGGAAAAAATCTTTCCCTCATCATCCAGCTGCTGCCAGCCTGTGGAAAGTCCCTCCAGGCCTCTGCGCTCCAGCTCCTCCAGAAGCCCGGGAAGCTTTTTCGCGTCTTCCTCTGTCATATACTCGTCAGCGTCCAGAATTGCAATCCAATCGCCCCTGCACTGCTCAATGGCAAAATTCTTAGCAGCGGAAAAATCGTCGATCCAGGAGAAATAGCACACCCGGGCTCCCAGGCGCTCTGCCAGCTCCACCGTGCGGTCTGTAGAACCAGTATCCACCACAATCTGCTCCCACATAACCCTCTTTCCCCAGGACAAAGCCCGCTCTATGTTCTTTTCCTCGTTTTTCACAATCATGCACTGTGAAATACGGATTTCTGATTTTGCCATACTCTCTGTCTTCTCCTTCATCCTATTTCTCTAAAGTAAAGCCGCTATGCGTTCCTGTTCCTGGATTCTCTTGTCTCCTCATTCGGTATATCCATAGAAATTTCAAAGGGTATCCTTTGCTCTCGTACTGCCTGCTTTGCTGATATTGTAAAAAAGGTAGTCATGTCCATTCCAAGATTAGAGACAAGCTCCTGTAACTGAGCTTTCAACTCTTCATCCATTCGCATTGTTATGTTCGTTGTCGCCATAGTATCAACTCCCTCCTTTACAATATTATATAATTAAAAATGCGCTCTGTCAATGCGTTGTTTGTGCATTGCACGTTTTATAATTAAAAGTTCAGCCAAAACGGACGGTGTAAACTTTTCCCAAAAACAATGTCTCAAAAATAATGCCAAAACTAATTTTTCAAAATCATTTCAAACCAAGTCATTATCCCATATACTATATCCAACAGGATTCAAAGCAACACTCAAGTTCTGCCACTCGGAATTCCGTGAAAGTAATCGTAAACCCAACCTTCATGCGCCCGAAAGTGAGTGTAGTACCAAACAGGACAGTCATGAAGGCGCATTGGGCATCCCTGAATGCATGCCGCCTGTTCGGCGGCGGGACATTCATAGTAAGAAAGCTGTTGTACGAAAGTACAGATCCGTTTATAATAAAAGGGAGATCATCTGCATCAGCCTTCTGCCAGGAAACACCAAACAATGTTTCAAAAGTCCTGGAACCGCATAACCAAACCAGGCGCAGGAAAGGAACACAAAAGATGCAGAACAACAACGAATTTATCATAAAACCAAAGGTGGACTTCTGTTTTAAGGAGCTTATGGAGGATGCGGAGATTCGCAGGGGCTTTATCTCCGCCATATTGGATGTAAAGCCTGAGGAAATCGCCGAGACAGAGCTTCTACCCACTTTTCTGCGGAAAACATCTCCGGAGGAGAAATATGGAATCCTGGATGTGCATGTGAGAATTATCGGAGAACATGCGGGAGAGATGGACATCGAAATCCAGGTGGCTCCTTATGAAGTATGGGCGGATCGCTCCCTGTTTTATCTGTGTAAGATGTTTCACTCCCCCCAGATTCAAGAGGGTCAGGAATATGGAGACCTTAAAAAGTGTATCCATGTAGGAATCCTGGATTTTGTCCTATTTGAGGAAAACGAAAAATACTACTCCTGTTTTCACCTGTGGGATGATGATCACAGACGAAAATATACAGATAAGCTGGAGATCCACATTGTAGAATTGCCAAAATGGAATCACCAGATCCTGCAGGAAGGCGCCAGAGCACAGCGTCCGGAGCTGCAGAACTGGGCCAGATTCCTGCACGCAGAAATGAAGGAGGAATTGGAGATGGCTGCAAATGCAGATTCCTATGTAGAGAAAGCCTATGAGCGTCTGCTCTATATCAGCATGGATGAGGAAAAGCGCAGGGAATATGAAGCGCGGGAGAAAGCCATACGGGACTATAATAGTCAGATGGCCAGTAACCGAAGGAAGGGACGAGTGGAAGGAGAGCTTTTGAAGGAAATTTCATTGATCCAGGAAAACCTTGAAGAAGGCCTCACCATAGAAGAAGTTGCAAAATTTCTAAAGAAACCTGCCGTACATATCCACACAATTCGGAAATGGCTGGAGAAGCATCCTGACGAAAAAGAGGCGGAACAACATCTCAAGGAGCTGCAAAAGGATTTGGATAGGATCTCTGTCAGTTAAAATATTCATTTAGAAGGCATAAATAAAAAGCCACTCGACAGCTTTCACTGCAAATGACTTTTTATTATTACAGGCCCTGTTTTTGTGGCCCGGCTCACGCCGGGCCAGATATTACTTATTTATCTTTGCCTAAGCTAATCAGCTATGCGATTAGGACAGCAGGCTCAGGATACTCTGAGGTACGGAGTTGGACTGTGCCAGCATGGACTGGGAAGCCTGCAGAAGAATGTTATTCTTCGTGAACGCCGTAATCTCATCAGCCATATCAGTATCGCGGATACGGCTCTCAGCTGCGGTGATGTTCTCAGAAGTAACCTTCAGGTTGTTCACGGTATGCTCCAGACGGTTCTGCATAGCACCGAGAGTAGCACGGTATGTGGAAACCTCGTTGATAACATTGTTGATTACGCTGATTGCGCTGTTACCAGCAGTAGTGCTCTTACCCTCAACCTTAATATCCTTAAGGGCGATACCAGACTTAGATCCCAGAGCAGTAGCAGTCATATCCTTGCTCTCCATGGTAACGAACTCTGCCTTGCTAGGTCCAATCTGGAAGGTCATAGTACCAGCATTCTTACCTGCCGCTGCCAACGGTTTGATACCATTGAAGTCAGTGTTGTTAGCGATACGGTTAATCTCCTCCAAAAGCTGATCAACCTCCTGCTGCAGGTTTCCTCTAGCTACGGTATTGTAGGTACCGTTAGCGGACTGGGAAGCCAGGGTGGTCAAACGCTGAAGCATGGAGTGAACCTCGGTCAGAGCACCTTCTGCTGTCTGGATCAAACCGATAGCATCCTGTGCGTTCTTGGTAGCCTGGTTCAGACCATTGATCTGAGATCTCATGGACTCGGAAATAGCAAGACCAGCAGCGTCATCGCCGGCACGGTTGATTCTGTAACCGGAGGACAGTTTCTCCAGGTTCTTGTTCAATCCGCTCTGGTTTACACCTAAGTTTCTATAAGAGTTAATAGCCGCTATGTTGTGTTGAATAATCATAAAATGTTCCTCCTGTTTATGATATTACCCCAGGGACTTCCCTGTCCCCAGCTTCTTCTCCGAAGAGGGCCCTACTCCGGAAAAGCCTGTAAAGTTTATATAAAATTTTCTTTACATTTTATTTTATCGTCGGTTTCCTGCAAAAGATAAGAGACTTTTTCTATTTTTCCGTTTTATTTTGTTGTCTCTCTATCCTTTCCATTCATTTCTACCGAAGAAGATTCATCACCATCTCCGGAAGTGAATTAGCCTGCGCACACATGGAGTTACCCGCCTGATACATGATATTATCCCTTGTAAAGGAGGTAATCTCATCCGCCATATCCGTATCCCGAATCCGACTCTCCGCACTGGTCATATTCTCCGATGTAACGCTCAGGTTCTGATACGTATGCTCCAGGTGGTTCTGAGAAGCTCCAAATCCTGCCCGGATATCTGCTACAGCCTCAATGGCATTATCAATCATTGCTACAGAGTCATTAGCCTTGGTCAATGTACTGATATCTACACTTTCCAATGCCAGTCCTTTCGTGCTCATATAATATCGGGGCACATCCATAGTCTCTTCTTTGCTATGCCCAATCTGAAGCGTGATATCCGGATCTTCTCCTGACAGCTCTGGTGGGACAAATCCCGCTGGAGGATCTCCTGCATCAAACAAGGTAATCTCATCAAAATTCGTCGTCTGCCCAATTCGATCCATCTCTTCCAATAACTGCTGACGCTCTGCATCCAGATTTCCGCGGGCTACGGAATCATAGGTCCCGTTAGCAGACTGAATGGCCAGAGTCTTCATCCTCTCCAGCATGGCGTGCACCTCTGCCAGCGCCCCGTCTCCTGTCTGTGTCAGACCAATGCCATCGTTGGTATTGCGCATGGCCTGATCCAGTCCACGAATCTGACTCCGCATCAGCTCTGAAATAGCAAGCCCCGCTGCATCGTCTCCCGCCCGGTTGATCCGGTATCCGGAGGAAAGCTTCTCCAGAGATTTCTTCATCTTTCCCTCTGTAATGCCTTTATTCCGGGAGCTATTTATTCCCGCTATATTATGCTGTATAATCATATCTTACCGACCACCTTCCATGGACCGCAGCCTTTTCGATCTTCCCCTTTGTGTTCCCTCACAATTTTCTTTCCATTATTTCCGAGGCTGCTGTCAGTCATAACCACTCCGTTGTTTATTATATCGGCAAGAATTTAAGTTGTCATAAGAAAATTTTTTTATTTTTTTGAAAAAGCTTGTGAAAAAAAACTCTGGCTATTTTTTTGGCTTAGAGCGCAACTGTGGTGTTGTTTATACTGTAAACACTCTTGGAAACAAAAACCAGGACCTGTCCTTTATACGTTAATCATAACACCAGAAATTACTATTTATTAAATAAATTCTCAAATACAAGTCCGCTGTCATACTCCGGTGCAAATTCCCGAACTTCTTCACAGATCTTCCTGATTACATCTGTTTCTTCCTCCAGCTCCTCTGCGATTACTCCTGCTTCCTTTCCTTTTCGCAGCTTTCGGCAGACCAGATCAACCAGCTTTCTCTCCATTCCTGTATGGATTCCCTGCTCCTTCCCTTGTTCCAAGCCCTGATTGATTCCTTGCTTTATTCCCTCTTCAAGACCTTCCTTCTTCCCCTCTTCCCAGGCCTCCCTCCGCAGATACCTCCTGGTTTCCTTCTCGTTATATTCCTCCAGCAGCATGTCTGTCACCTCCACTTTTGAACGAATCAGAATATCTGCCAGAATCCCCTCCCGAATGCAGCTATTTACCGCAGTATCCACTGCCTGCCTCAAATCCATGCCCTGCTCCTGGTTATGCCGAATCCGGCCAATGAGCTCCGCGTATTCCCAGAGGCGCCTGCACTTCTCCAACAGCTCCTGGTTGCGGCCCTGGTTGATGTTGATCATTCTCACACGGCACTCCAGGCTGGGAATCACCGAACTATTCCCCGGACTCTGCTCAAAGGCCTGGGACAAGAATTGCTCCGATTGATCCGGCAGTTCCCGGACTCCATTGTAGAAAACAATGTACTGGGGTACGGGAAGGGGAATCCGCCGGTTTCCGGACAGATCATAGCCCTGCTCTTTTACATAGACCTGATACAGCTTGGCAAAGTAGAGCAAACCACGCAGAGGCATGTTGGGATTCCAGGTGCTCTGGTGCTCATACAGGCTCATGACGGAATC
>JAAWJI010000022.1 GCA_022796795.1 Lachnospiraceae bacterium
AAGCTGTTAAAAACGCAATAAAATACGATTACAGTAATGGCCCTACCGAAGGGCATAATAATAAGATAAAAGTAATAAAAAGGCAGATGTATGGCAGATTTAAATTTGATCTTCTTCGTTTAAAAGTATTGTGTTAATTCAACTAACTTGACAAAGAGCCAGAATTTTTTACGCTCTCCAGTCGGAGAGCCCCTTTTAAAACTTTCTTATGTTTAAATATAATTGCAGCTATTTTTGAGCATAGACCTGTAGCCTGCGGAATGTTTCGAAACAAGTTCCATCTGACTGCCGCGTCTTTTCCAGCATTTCTTCTATGACTTCTTTACGAAATGTACTTTTAAGAGTGTCAGGAATACATTCTATAAAAGGTACAATACATGGTTGGTCGATCCATTTTATCATATCTTCATATGTGGAAAAATATCGATCCCGGTTTATCTCAGTAATTGAAACATCAGAAAAGCCAATAGAGCTGATCAGCTCTTCATAATGATTTTTTGAGGGCATAAACCACGGCATTTCAAAGTCCTTGAAAAAACCTATATATCTATCATCACCCATTTTTTTCTGTATGACTTCAAGAAAATTAGCGCAATTCCCCTTACTTCCGAAATCCCATAGTAGGATGCCTCTTTCTTTTAATGCTGTATAGCAGCTTTGTAAAAGCCGCGTGTGATCCTTTACCCAATGCAAAGCCGCATTAGAAAAAATAATATGAAATTCATTGGAAAAGGAAAGATTATTCATATCCATATGAATAAAGTCCAGGTTATCTCTGCAAATCTCCCGAGCTGTTTGTATCATTCCTATAGATGCATCTATGCCTAATACGTTTCCATGAGGTACAAGCAATGACAACTCTTCTGTTAAGCAGCCGTCGCCGCATCCCAAATCTAGTATTGTTTCGTTACCTTGTAAAGCGATTTTTGAGATTAGATTTTTTCCCCATTCTTTTTGATGAAAGGAGGCGGCCTTGTATTTTTTGCCGTCAAATTCATATGTTTTCATAGGTTTCACAGTATGTTTTTTCCTTTCTCGGTTTACTTGCATTATATTGCTGCTAATGATATAATTCAAATATATATAATTTATAAAAAGCATAAAATAAAATTATGAAAGTGGCGATATGGAGAATTTTGATAATCTTTCAAAATATAAAATCTTTTTTGCTGTTGCCGAATGTAAAAGTATTTCAAAGGCGGCTGCAAAACTATACATTTCGCAGCCGGCAGTGAGCATTACAATCAAAAAGCTGGAGGATAATCTTAATACAACACTTTTTTTCCGAAAGTCAAAGGGAGTTGAACTTACAGAAAATGGGAGAAAGCTTTATGATAACGTAAAAAAGGCATTTAACATTTTATCAGATACAGAGGATCAGATGAGACTTGCTCAAAATGGAGGCTATCTGCGGATTGCAGCCAGCAGCGTATTGTGCAAATATTTTCTTATGCCCTACCTTAAAAAATTTACAAGTTTGTATCCTGATACAGAGATATCTATTACCTGCACGTCATCGTCAATAGCTTGTTCCCTGATGGAGCAGGGGGAGATTGATCTGGCCCTTGCAGCAAAACCAGAAAAATTAGGAACAGCAATGTATCATCCTTTAGGAGTGATCGAGTATATATTTGTTTGTACACCTGCATATAGGGATAAGCTAAATTGTGATAATGAAACGATATTTGAACGTGGTAAGATTATATTGCTGGATAAAGATAATGTTTCTCGCAAACATTTAAATTATTATTATGCACAAAATAGAATCAAACCTTTGCATATTCTTGAAGTGAATGAAATGGATATGCTTATTGAATTTGCGAAAATAGGCATAGGGGTATCTTGTGTGGTAAAACAATTTGTTAAACAGGAATTAGTTGCAGGTTCACTGATAGAAATAAAACTGTCTGAACCAATATCTTCTTGCGAAATTGGGTTTTTGTATCATCACAGGAAACCAATGAATGAAAATATATTAAAATTTATGAATATTCAACCAGATGCTTTGTTGCAGATGTAAATACAGAACCGAGAAAATTCTTTTATGAGCAGGTAATACATCCCGCTTGGCTTCCGGCCATATCTTTGGAAAGGGTAAGAAATTATGGTAAAACAAATAGTAAGGGATATATTTTTTCTTGGACAAAAGTCAGAGCCAGCAACCATGGAGGATTTACAGGTGGGTATCGATTTACAGGACACATTAAAGGCCTACCGTGACCACTGTGTTGGCATGGCTGCAAATATGATTGGTGTAAAGAAACATATAATTATTATAAATACAGGGTTCATGGATGTGGTTATGTTTAATCCCGTGATTGTTTCAAAAAGTGGTCTTTATGAAACGGAGGAGGGGTGTCTCTCTTTGGAGGGTGTTCGGAAAACAAGTCGCTATCGAGAAATTGAAATAGAATATTTTGATTTTTCCTGGAAAAAACAGAACATAAGGCTGAAAGGATTGTCTGCACAGATCGCACAGCATGAAATCGACCATCTTTCTGGAAGAATTATATAGGCGGCCATCTGTTTTTGTCCGGTTTTCCGATTAGGATAGAAAACAAGGAATAGAAGTAGTATAATGAAGCTGCCAGGTGCTCTGTTGTCTGAGAGGGCGCCCGTCTATGAGCAAAAGTTAGCTGCGTCAGCAGCGGGAAAGCACTGAAAGCGCCTTTGCAAATGGGCGTGGGTTGAACGGATGATGTACAGTAACTTTTTATAAACAAAAATAAGATTTTATTACAGATTGAGAGATATATGATATCCGAGGTGACCTGTTGAATTTTTTTGATTACATAAAAAATGATTCTTTTTTCAAGCCCTTTACCCTGAAATACCGCCGGATCTTTTACGAGTGCATTCAAATATTGATTGAGAAGACAAAGGAGTTGCCTGTACTCTATGAATCAGACGCAAAGGACAGCATTACGATTCATCTGAAAAATATAGGAATCCGGAATTCTGCCCGTTCCTCTTTGGAGAGTGGAAGGCAGACGTTGAAGGACGCGGGGAAATCCTTGCAAAAGACGGAGACGGATCTGAATAAATCCTGGGAAATTTTGGTGGACACAGGGGACTCTGTAGTAGAGAATGAAGTGGAGCTCCAGGCGTCTGGCATTCTCAACCTGTTTCGGGAATGTGGCTGGCTGCTTCCACGGGAGATCGGCAGAAATGGGGAGTATGTGGTCAATATTTCCGTTGACTGCAGGAGGATTATGGATTTTCTGCGGAAGATGACGGAGAAGGCGGGCGATGGCATGATGTCTAACCGCATTTTTTCCATGTACGAAATTACGAAGTCTGCCTTTGATGAGGACTCTGTGCGAAAGGAGAGGCCCTATACGAATATTCTTGTTCCCCTGATTGACAATGAAATGGAATTAAAAAATGAGCTCACGGATTTAAAGGATAGTATTTCTGGTATTATGAAGGCGGTGATCGTTTTTCAGGATATCAACAGCTTTGGACAGTTTATTATGAAGGATGAAATGTTGGACCGGTTTTTTCATGAGTATTTTTTTGTGAAAAATAATGGATTGATTCCCACACAGCTTTCCTATATTAAAAGCAGGCTGCGGATGCTTAAGAGTGGGGAAATGCAGGGACGGATGATCGGAGAGTGCGCAGAAAAGCTGCAGCTGTCACTGGAGGAGGCAGAGGAGCGGGTGGAGCGATATTTTGCGGAGCTCACATATTTTTTGAGCGTGGAATATGAGGAGAATATGGAGATCATTGATAATCGGATCAACAATTATTATAATCTTGCCAATAACAGGATTATGCTCATGGCCAGCAATGGGATCCGGCTGGAGTCTACCCTCAACGATTTCCTCAACATGGTATCCCGTATGGCGGATGGGGAGCAGGAAATTGCCCTGGAAAAGGTTGCAGATTGTACGCGGATTATCAACCAGAGATACGTGGGTTACAAGTCCTTTGAGAAGAGTACGCGGATTAAGAATGAGGGGGAGAACATCGGGATTGTCACGACGGAGCTGTCAGAGGAGGAAAAACGACAGCAGACAGAGGAGTTGTTTTTGAGCGCGCCAAATCGGTTTTCTGTGGAGCGGGTTGGAAGCTTTCTGGATATGGAGCTGGGAGAGGATGGGAAAATAGATCTGAGGAAAAAGGCTGTTCGGACGAAAGAAGAGGCGCTCATGTATGCGGCGGCCATACTCTACGGGCAAAATGAAGAATTTCCCTATGAGGTTTCCCTGTCGGAGGAATTGGTGGAGACAGAGATCGGAGATATGAGTGGCCTGACCATTACCAGGAAATAGGAGATTTTTATGGATGACTTTAGCTTTATGTGTAAAATGAACGATGAAGAAGCGTATCTCTTCAAGAGGAGTATCCGAAAATTGCTGGATGCAACTTTTATAGTGGCTGACAAGGATGAGAAGCTATACGATTTTATTTCTGCGGAGTCTAACCAGTATGATGTGAACACCTATCTGTCTGCCATTGGCTATAAGGTGGTGGTGGAGGAACGCATGGGAGTAGCTATGCTTCAGCAAAATGATGAGGACATAGAAACCGTAGGTCTGAAAAGGATTAATCTGTTCCGCTTTGATACGAAGCAGATTAAACTCCTCATGGCTCTGTGGCTCTTGTTTCTGGAGCGTATGGGATATACGGACCCGGTACATGTAACGGTGGGGGATATCATAGACAAATGTAGGATTTACCAGATTTCCATGACGCCATGGGAATTTAAAAATGCATATCGGGTTTTTAAGAGATTCAGTCTGATTGATTACAGCGACGATATTACCTCAGAGGATGGGAAGGTCAGGCTGTATCCCACACTACAGTTTTGCATGGATATCGGTGAGCTCAAGCAGGTGATGGCCGAGTATGTTCTAGGCGATACAGACGCGAAAGCGCATGAGGATGAGGAGTTGGCTGGTGCACTGGCAGCTATGAAAGCTGGCGGCACAGACGCAGAAGCGCATGAAGATTCTGTCAGGTGGGAAGCAGATCAGGAGCCCCTGGAGCTGACCAAGGAGGCTGCGGAAAGTGACTGGGAAGACAGTTTGGAAAGCGAGGATATAGATGAGTAAGATCGTTTTGCGCAATATCCATCTGGTAAACTGGTATGGTTTTAGTAACCGAACCATTCCCGTATCGGAGAATCTCACCTTGATTTCCGGGGAGAATGAATGTGGCAAGTCTACCATTTTGGATGCGGTGAAATACGCCTACACAGGAGACACCCAGTTCAATAAAGCTACCAGCGGATACAATACAGGAGTGGGAAAACGGAACCTGATTTCCTACACCCGCTGTCTGATCGATGCAAGTGCAGGGATTTATGCTAGGCCGGCGGAGAAAATTCCGGTGGTCTACACCCATATTGCCCTGGAGTATTATGACCAGGTTAATGAGAATCCCTTTATTCTGGGCGTAATCATTGAGACAGCCATTACGGATATCCGGGGCACCCATTGGTATGTGATAGACGGAAAGACTCTGAAGGAGATTTCCTTTGTGTATGAGGAGGATTCTCTGATTAAGCCCTATGACGCGTTTGGTTTTCAGAGAAAATATGGGATCCAGATGAAAAATAAAAAAGAGGGAATCACCTTATTTATGCAGATGACCGGGCTCAAGCTGCCCTATCAGGAAGTGCCCAAGTACCAGCGGAAGCTCAGGAGTATTATGGCATATAATCCGGCTGCCAAAATTCAGGAATTCATCAAGGAGTCCGTGCTGGAAGAACACAATGTGAATTTTGACAAGCTAAAGGAGGCAAAAAAGAATATTGAGCAGATTAACAGCAGTCTGGAGCAGATTAACCGGGAGCTGCAGGATCTGGATGCCATTTTAAAGGAGTTTGAGGAGCATGATAAAAAGGCTCTGCGGCTGCGGATTGACGATATCAAAATGAAATACAGGAATCTGGTTCATTGCCAGACAAAGATCCGGGAAGCAGAGGAAATCATTGAGAGGAATCAGATTACCTGTGAGGCCCTGGAAAAAAATATCCGAAAACAGGATAAGGAAATCGACGAGATTGACCGCTGTTATTCAGAGGCAAAGCACGCCCTGCATGAGCTGGATGTTTCCCAGGCAATCCTTGCCTCTGAACAGCTGATCCACACATATGAGGGGCAGCTGGCAGTCCTGAATGTGGAAAAGGAAGCCTTGGAGGTCTTTCAGAAACGGGTACAGGCGATCATAGCCAGGCTGACTGAGCTGGGGACAGAGGTGTCTGCTGCCTATCTAGCAGACAGGCTTACTGGAAAAGGAGAAGATATTGCAGATAAAAAGCGGTTTGTGGATTCCCTGAAAGAGAAAATCGGGACTTGCCGTGACCGGCTCATTGAAGAAAAATCCCTGTTGAACCGGGAGCTTACAGACCTGGGGGAGAAATGCAGCCAACAGAGTCAGATTATTGAAAATTGCAGCAAAAACAGGGCGGATTACTCCTATGCCCAGGAGCAGATGGAGCTTGTGCGGGAAATCAATCAGGAGTTTCGGAAAAAGGGCATTTCAGAAGAAGCGCGTATGGCCTGCGAGTATGTGGCAGAGCTGCAGGATGAGACCTGGCGGGATGCTATCGAGACATTTTTAGGGATACACCGCTATGCGGTTCTTGTGTCTCCTGGCGCATTTCGGCAAGCCAATGAGGTGCTGGATCGATCCAAACATCGGTATGTAGAGCTGGTAAATACAGAGCGGCTTATGGCAAAAAAGCTGGAGTGTGAAGAGGATTCTGTCTTTCATTATCTGCATATTGAAAATGAAACTGCCAGGAGATATTTCATGTTTTGGCTGGGACGAATCCATGGGGTGGAGCTGGCGGATGTACCCAAATACGACAACGCTATGTCCCGGGAGGGAAAGCTTAGCCGGAACATGGCAGTGACTTATATGAACACGAAAAAGCTTAAGAGCTATTGTCTGGGAAACGAGGCCGTTGAGCTGAACAGAAAAGCTGCCGAAAAGCGACTACAGGAGCTGGAAAAAAGTGAGCAGGAGCTGCTATCCCGGGTGAAGTCATTAGAGGGACAGGCAGAATATCTGCAAAGAGAGTTGGGCTGCTTTAAGGAATTCAATTATAATGCCCATGGGGAAACCGAAGAAGTGATTTCCAAGCTTTATGAAGAGCAGGAAAATCATAGGAAACTTCTGGAGGCCCAGAAAAAGAACGCGGAATTTATGGCCTTAAATGATCGGGTCTCTGAGCTTGGAAGGCAGCTGGATATAAAAAAGAAGGCCCGGGACGAGGATTTCAAACAAAAAACAATTCATGAGATGGAAAGTTCTGCAAAGAAGGAGGAAATCCGAGAGTTTAAGCGCAAAGAGCAGGAAGACCAGGCTGCCCTTGACCAGGAACGTATTTTCAACAAATCAGCCGTGGATACAGCTATTGAGGAATATGATGGGTTTCTTTCCGGCGCCAATAAGGACGGCGGACTTATGCAGCCTGCTACCAAGGAGAGAAATAGCCGCAGAGTACGGGAGCTGGAGGCGGATATCCACGGACTTCAGCAAGCCTATAACAATCGGAAGCAGGAAGTGGATAAGCTTCCCGTTGGTCTGGATCACGAAAGCAGTTACCAGAAGCGCAGGGGGAAAATATGGATCGACGACCTGCAGGGGATCCAGGAAAAGCTTAAGGAACAGACCGTGACTTATGAGCGGATTTTTAAGCGGGAATTTGTGCTTAGCATTTATGAGACAGCCAAGGAGGCGCGAAGCGATATTTCGGATATCAATAAAGAACTGCGTAAGCTTCAATTTTCCACCCGGTATCAGTTTGACGTAAGGCTTTTAAATGACAACTCGGAGTACGCCAGAATCCTTCGCTATGCGGAATATCTGCAGAAGACAAACAACATGGCAGACGGACAGATGACATTGACCAGCCTTATGGGCTATGAAAATGAGGAGGTAGAGGAGCAGGAGAGGGAAATCCGGAATATTATCAATAAGATCATAGAGAAAAATGACAACTCTGAGATCAAGAAATTTGCCGATTATCGCAATTACATGAGCTATGAGATTATCATAAACAATGATGAGGTAAAGGATGGCAAGCTGTCTAAGCAGGTGGGATATAACTCCGGAGCAGGGACACAGATTCCCTATACCCTGATCTTGTCTGCAGCTCTGTCCATGTTGTACAATGTGAGGGTAAATTCCGTGCGGCTGATTTTCATCGATGAGCCCTTTGAAAAAATGAGCGACCGGAATATTAAGCTTATGCTGGACTTTTTTAAGAACCAGAATTTTCAAGTGATTTTTTGTGCGCCGCCTAATAAGCTGGAGTCCATAGGAAGTGAGTGCGGCGTAATCATTCCGGTTTTGAAGGTGAGCAATGACAATATGCAGATCGGAGAGGTTAAATTCCATGAGCAATAGGGAATATGAAAAACGAATCCTGGAAAAGCTGCTGGAAAAATATCACAACCGCATTATGAAACATACAGAAACAAACAGAAGAATCATAGTAAAGCCCACAGAGATTTATAAGCGCTATGAGGATAATAATGCGGATATACGGGAAAAGGAGAGTCTCCATCAGGCTGTGGAAATGCTGTTGAGAATGGGAGCTGTTACAGTAGATTACCTGAAATTCAGCACAGACATAGAAAAAATCTATTTTTGTGAAAATAAGGCGGATGACATTTATCAGTATATTCATGACCAATTCGGCATTACACCTCAAAGCGCGATCCTAAAAATGATAAAAGCTATTACAGCCAGGTATAAGGAAGCCGGGGAACTGGTGGGGAACTATTGCCGGGGTCTACTATGCCGGGCAGAGGATCCCAGAGCTCAGACTTGTCCAAAGCGGGTAGAGGCAAACTTGAAAATGCTCCGTTTTTTAGAGGAAAATGAGGAAGATTTATATGTGCGGGAAGCTTCCATGCTGGTATATGGGGACTCCAAATGGTTTGAGAAAAATAACTGTGAGGAGATATGCAATCTTGTGCGAGCTGTTTTGGAAATGCCCAGGGAAGAGGGGGAAAGAAATGACGCAGTGCTTGCATATTTTCATATTTTCCCGGCAGAACAGGAAATCTTTATAAAAGGGGACTGGAAAATTGAGTGGGAGACGTATGTCCTTGAAACGGGAAAGCTTAAAGGGGGGATTGCCCTATCCTCCTGTGATGTGCAGGAAATACAGAAGATTACGGTTCAGGCTCCCCGGATGATGACCATTGAAAATAAAACCTCCTATCAGAGAATGAAGTCTGACGGCGTAGTCCAAATGTACCTGGGCGGTTTCGCAAGCCCCAGGCAGATTGATTTCCTGAAAAAGGTGATCCGGGATAATCCGCATATTATTTATGAGCATTTTGGAGATATTGATGTGGGAGGTTTTTTCATCCACCGGCATTTGTGCCAGATGACAGGCAAAAAATTTTGCCTATACTGCATGGGAACAGAACAGCTTGCAGATGAACGTTTTCGCAGCTGCCTGAAGGAGCTGACCAAGAACGATCAAGCGAGGCTGGAAACATTGCTGGAGGAGGAAGCGTACCACACGATACTAATATATATGAAAGAACATCAGATAAAGCTTGAACAGGAGATTATCAGCTATTATCTGAGGTAAGGGGCCCTGCGGTTTTACAAAGGGCCCCTTTATCATGCCTTTTTATCCAAACAGCTCCTTGCTCATCTTGTCAATTTCCTCGGAAACTGCCTCGTACACACCCGGGAAGGTGCTGATCGCCAGCCCCTGGGATGTGTTGGGAATAAAGAATTTCGTGCCGCAGGCAGTGCAGGCTCTACGGACCTCCTGTGCCACCAGCTCTTTTGTCCAGCCTGGCCGGTCTACGGAGGCGCTGTCGATACCTCCCATAAAGGTAATTTTTCCGCCATACTGCTCAATGAGGGCCGGAATATTGTTGGTCGTCATGACGCCCTGCCAGATATCGATGCCCATATCAATCATATCAGGCACCAGGGAAGCCGCATAGGAATCCGAATGGTGGACAATCAACTCCACACCGTGGGATTTATAGTAGCCGTAAATCTTCTTATAGGCGGGAACCAGAAATTCCCGGAACATATCCGGCGAGATAAAGGTGGAATCCTGACTGCCCCAGTCGTCATGGTGGAAGATAGCGTCCGGCTTAATATAGCGGCAAATCTTCTCCGCATACTCCAGCTCCCACTCGGTAAGGTAATCGATGAGCTCCTTGGTGCACTCTGGCTCCTCATAGAAATTGATCAGGCAGTTCTGAATTTCCTGGAGGTGGTGGCACTGTTCAAAGATGCCGGGGGCCACAAACTGGGTGGCGAAGTATTCGTTCCGATCAACCTCCTTCGCCATTTTGATGAAAGGCTCCCATTCTTCCGCCGTATAATCCAGCTGAGGAGCGTGGACGTACTTTTTCCATTCTGTAATGTCTTTGCAGACAATATGCGCCTCATCGTGAAGGGGAAAGCTGCCTGGAGTGCCCTCAGGCCATACATTGGTGACGCCCCAGGCGTTTACCACAGGCCCTTTCCCGTATTCGGGCCGACCGTTATTTACGGCATAGGGATTGGCGATCAGCATGGAGAAGGCCTCATATTGGTTCACGTAGCGATCCGGATTGCCGCCGTGAATGGTTTCCAGCAAGTTTTGTCTTTTTGTCAGCATAAAAATATCCTCCTGTCCTTTGATGTGTCATCCGTTTCTGCCAGAGGGATGTGCACATTGAAACCACATATACCACAAGATTATTTTATCAGAAAAGGAAATTGTTGTAAATCTGGACAGATTATAAATTTTTGACCAAAATACTTATGTACTCCCTCCGTTCAACCCGCGCCCATTCGCAAAACGCGCTTTCAGCGCTTCCCGCTGCTGTAGCAGCTCCTTTTGCTCATGATCGGGCGCTCCCTCAGCCCGCAGAGCGTCTGTCAAATTCGAGCGAGCTCGAATAAATAGCATGCCTTTACCAGGATACGCCAAAAGAGAGGAAAAACAGGGCGTGTTTTCGGTTTCCCTGGAGAGCTGCGGATTTCTATAATTAAGATTAGAGGAACCGAATCAGTGAAATCCGTCTGCCTGAAAGAAGGCGGATTCGGGTATGGTTTCAGAGACAGGAGGAGAAGATATGAGAATCAAGGCGGCAGTGACAAAGGAAAAGGATGCTCCCTATGAGCTGGTGGATATGGAGATCCAGGAACCCCAGGGGGACGAAATTCTGGTGCGGATCCAGGCAGTGGGCGTGTGCCACACGGATGAGGCGGGGCGGAGGGGCGCGCTGCCCCTGGCGTTTCCTGTGGTGTTGGGCCATGAGGGAGCTGGGATTGTGGAGAAGGTGGGGCCAGGGGTTACGGAATTTCAACCGGGAGATCCGGTCTGCCTTACCTATGCCAGCTGCGGCAGCTGCGGGCCCTGTATGGAGGGACGGCCCTATGCCTGTGAGCATATGAACGAACTGAATTTCTTCGGCGTATACCCGGATGGAAAACATCGGCTTTCCTGGAAGGGAGAAGCGGTCAGCTCCTTTTTCTCCCAGTCCTCCTTTGCGGAGTATGCTCTGGTCAGTGAGAGAAGCGCGGTGCGTATAGATTCGGAGCTGGACTTTGCCGTTGCAGCGCCCCTGGGGTGCGGCATCCAGACAGGCGCGGGAATTGTGCTGAATTCCCTAAAGCCGGGATTTGGCGCTTCCCTGGCAGTAGGCGGCTGCGGAACCGTGGGATTAAGCGCCGTGATGGCGGCCAGACTTTGCGGCTGCTCGCGGATTATTGCAGTGGGTGGAAACGAGAGCAGCCTGCAGCTTGCTCGGGAGCTGGGAGCCACGGACACGATCAACCGGAAAAAGACAGAGGATCTGACGGCTTCTGTTCGAGGCCTCACGGAAAACGGAGTGGATTTTGCTATTGATACCTCGGGAAATGAGGGCATGATCCGGTCTTTGCTGAACAGCCTGACCTATACAGGCACCATTGCCATTGCCGGAGGCGGTTTTCAACTGTGCATGGGCTCCTTTGACCTGGGAGCCCGAACCATAAAAGGAGTCAGCGAAGGGGATTCCAATCCCAAAGGGTTTATCCCTAAGCTTTTAGAGGCATACCGACAGGGAAAATTCCCGGTGGATCGGCTGATTCGGCGCTATCCCTTTGAGGATATTAACAAGGCTTCTGCAGATTCCAGGGAAGGGAAATGCATCAAGGCAGTGCTGCAGATGGGCCAGGGGCAAGGTTCCCTTTATTTGGAGGAAAGCCTGTGTGAGACTGGAGATTTTTCCGGTATTGCTGGGGGGAAAGTCCCTCCTGCTCCTTAAAATAGCGGTAGAGGCTGCGGCTGCTGGGAAAGCCCGCGGCCTCACTGACAGATTCCAGGGAGGCGTCCGTGGAGGACAAAAGGGCTTTGGCATAGGAGAGCTGCAGTTCCAGGAGGAGACTGGAGAAGCTTACATTCATAGTCTCCTGGATAATACGCTGGCACTGCCGGGTGGAGTAGTGGAGCGCCTCCGCCACAGAGGAGAGAGTAAGCCCTTCGGTGAAATGCTCCTGGATGTAAAAGAGGAGTTTGGTGGCATTGTAGGACAGGTCTCCCGTAAGGGTTTCCTCATAGGAGGGATTCGGAGAAATCTTGCTGAAGGACTGAAGAGCTGCCATGATAAAGTTGGAAATACAGCCCCGCACCCGGATCAGCTCGCCTCTTCTATGGGAATCAATGGATGCCAGAATACGGGCCAGCTCCTCCCCACAGCCATAAAGATCCCGGGCTGTCAGGTAGTCATGATTGAAAAAGGCTTTCAGAAGGAGGCGCTCATCCTCGATCCATTCCGGGGGAACCCGCTCGGTTGGCTCAGTGAGAGTGAGAAGAAAAGACATGTTGTAGGTTTCCACCTGTTCCTCTGAGGCGGGAGTAATGATATGGGGAACCTGGGCGTTTAGGTAAAGAAGGTCTCCCTTTTCCAGAAAAAATTCTGAATCCGGAAGCTGGACGCATAGCTTACCGGCCTGGACATAGAGCAGCTCCATAAAAGGGTGAGAATGTCTCAGATTGATGAGAAAATGCCCCAGGGAGGCAAAGTTCAGAAGCGTGATGGAGACGGTAAGCCAGGGGATGTTGGTGATATAGGAACAATTATATTGCTTTTTGTTGTCTGATGTCATAAGGTAAGCCTCCTGTATGAATGATTCAAAAATAAGCCGTCCGGTCTGGGTAAACTTTTACAAGAAACATACATGTTTTCCTGGTTTGTTCAAAAACACGTATCATCTGCAAAAAGCTACCACTAAGAATGGGAGATATGTCGCTTTTTTGTAAAGACTCCCCCTTATTTTTTGACTAAAATATAAGAAATAGAACGGATGGAAGAATAAAATTAGGCGATATGAATAATTTAGAACTTATTATTACACGCAGAGAAATATTTGTCAACAAGAGCAAAAGAAATACAGGAGGATAAACAATGGAAAAAACACAGGAAATTTATCGTTTGAAAGAACTGGCCTACGAAATGCGCATAAAGCTTTTGAAGTTTTGCGGTTCCTATGACGGCGCTGTACATATCGGCGGAGATCTGTCCATGACGGAAATTCTGATCGGGCTCTGGCACCACGCCATGCAGTGTGATCCGGAAAACTTAAGTTGGCCGGAACGGGACCGGTTTATTATGTCCAAGGGTCATGGAGCTCTGGCTATGTATATGGCCATGTCTTTGCGGGGCTTCTTTGATTATGAGGAAATCATTTCCACCTATGGGCAGCTGGATTCCAAATACGGCATGCATCCTTGCCGGGTGCAGCTGCCGGCCCTGGAGTGTTCCTCCGGATCTCTGGGCCAGGGGCTTGCTATGGCAAATGGAATCGCTCTGAACGCCAAACGAAAGGGAGAAAAATACCGGGTGTACTGTCTCATGGGAGACGGGGAGACAGGAGAGGGCTCCGTGTGGGAGGCGGCCATGATGAGCAGCTCCTACAAGCTGGGGAATGTGGTGGGCATTGTGGACCGGAACTGCCAGACCATGACCTTCTACACAGAAGATAAGTACATGTCCATGGCTCCCTACAAGGATAAGTGGAAAGCCTTTGGCTGGAACGTGTTGGAGATAAATGGAAATGACATGGCCGCGGTGGTGGAGGCCCTGGATTCCCTGCCGGCTCCCACCGGGGATGTGCCCACCATGCTGGTGTGCAATACGGTAAAGGGAAAAGGCGTGTCCTTTATGGAACATGCACTGGGCTGGCATTCCGGATGTCTGGGCACAGAGGATATGGAGCGGGCCTTGTTGGATGTACAGAAGGCCTGGGATAAAGAAAAGGAGGAGATGGGACGATGAAAGCTTCTTTTAACTTTGACGCGATTTTTGCTTCTGGCCGCGACAATACGGGACGAAAACTGGAGGAGCTGGCCTCCCGGTTTGATAATGTATGGGTATTGACTGCGGATACAGGCGGATTTCTGGGACAGTACAAGAAAGATTATGGGGACCGCTTTGTGGATGTGGGAATTGCGGAGCAGAATGTCATGGGAACGGCAGCAGGTCTGGCCCTGGCGGGAAATGTATGCTTTGTGACGGGCATGATTCCCTTTATGACCATGCGGGCCTGCGAACAGGTACGCACTGCCATCTGCTATCAAAACCTTCCGGTGCGTCTCATCGGCACAGGCGGCGGACTTACCTCGGGAGGCGGCTCCACCCACAATGCCATGGAGGATGTGGCGCTTATGCGTTCCCTGGTGAATATGACGGTGATTTCCGTGGCGGATCCTAACATGATTCCGGATCTTTTGGAGGAATCCATGACCTATCCGGGCCCTATGTACATTCGTTTGGCCCAGGGAAAGAAGGACCGGGTCATCTATGAGCCGGGAACTGCTAAGTACCAGATCGGAAAGGGTCTGATAGTCCGGGAGGGCGCGGATGTGACCATCTTTGCTCATGGAGAAATGGTGGGAGAGGCCATGGATGCGGCCCTGGAGCTGGAAAAAGAAGGGATTCAGGCCTTAGTGGCAGACCTCTATTCCATTAAGCCCCTGGATGAGGAGCTGATTATGAGCTGTACCAGAAAGACGGGAAAGGTCATTGTGCTGGAGGACCATCTCATGTACGGAGGACTGGCCTCAGCGGTGGCTGATGTCTATGCGGACCGGCAGGAAATGCCGGTAAAGTTCCGGAGAATGGGAATTCCTCAGGTGTATGCAGGCTTTGGCTCCGGGGCGGAGCTGCAGCATAAATACGGGTATGACGCAGAGGCAGTGGCGGCCGCAGTGAGAGAGATGGTGAATTCTTAAGCAAGGAGAAGACGGTGATGAATGGTTATTCCCATGTATTTCAGCCTCTAAAGCTTAGAGGCATGACTTTAAAGAACCGGATTTTATTTACCCCCTTTGTCCCCTGTCTGGTTGACTCAGAAGGATTTCCCACTGCGGATATGCTGAACTTTATCCGCATGCAGGCACAGACCGGGGCGGCAAATCTGATCATGGGCTCCATTGTGGACCCAGACCGACGCATGTGCTGTTATGCGGATCTGGATTTCCTGGAGGATCGGTTTGTGCCGGGGCTTTCCCTGGCTGCGGATGAGGCCCACAAATACGGGGCTCGGATTTCCTATGAGGTCTGCCATTCCGGCCGGGGCTGGATTCCCTCTATGGGTTCTCTGGCGTTGAAGGAAAACGGGGAGGGTGGGGATATTCCGCCCCTGGAATCCATCTGTAATCAGATGACCAGAGAGGACATGGACTGGATGAAGGAGCAGTTTGTGTCCAGCAGCCTTCGGGCTCTAAAGGCAGGCTTTGACGAGATTTTCCTCCATGTGGGGCACAACAATCTGCTGGGCGCATTCATGTCCCCGGAGACCAATCACCGGCAGGATGCCTATGGTGGAGGCCTGGAGAACCGGCTGCGCTATCCCATAGAGGTGACAAAGGCTATCCGGACGGCCATTGGGGAGCAGATTCCCATAGAGGTACGGGTATCCGCCCAGGAGCAAACACCCAGGGGAGCCGGAATGGAGGAGTGCATGACCTTTTTGACCATGGTGGAGGATCAGGTGGACATGGCCCATTTTTCCATGGGAAATGTGTTTCACCCGGATTCCCGGGTCTGTACCTCTCCCATGTATACCATGGAGCATAAGCAAAATGTGAAATATGCCCACATGGCAAAGAAGGAATTGAACATGCCGGTGGCTGTGGTTGGAAATATCTGGAATCTCAGGGATGCGGAGGAAATTCTGGAGCAGGGACAGGCGGATGTGGTGGGCTTTTGCCGTTCCTTCCTGGCGGATCCCCAAATGCTGCTTAAGGCAGCCGCTGGCCGGGAAAAGGACATACGTCCCTGTCTGAAGTGTATGGACGGCTGCGGACGCATTTTCCATGGTCTTCCTGCCCGCTGTGCTGTGAATCCGGAGCTAGGTTATGAGACGGAGGTGCGCTTGGCACAGCCGGCAAAGCATATATATAAGGCCCTGGTAATCGGCGGCGGGCCTGCAGGCATGCAGGCGGCCCAGACTTTAAGGGCCCGGGGCCATGAGGTGACCCTCTATGAGAAGACAGGACGCCTGGGAGGCCTCCTTCACGATGCAGGGGCCGTGTCCTTTAAGGGTTTAATGCGGGACTACCGGGATTATATGATTCGAACTACCTTTGCCTGCGGAGCCAAGATCGTGCTGAACACAGAGGTGACGGAGGAGCTGGTGGAACGGGAAGCGCCGGATGCCGTATTTGTGGCTACAGGATCTGAGTTTCTGCGGCCCCCCATTCCTGGAATAAATGGGGCCCATGTTCATATGCTGCAGGATGCCGAGAGTAGACGGGGAGCTCTGGGAAAACGGATTGTGATTTGCGGCGGCGGCCTTTCTGGTGTGGAGACAGCCGTGGATTTGGCCCGGGAAGGACATGAGGTCACGGTGGTGGATCAGATTGCCCGAGAGGATTTTTGTAAAAGCCTGTTTGATTTTGCCTATGAGGCCCTGTTCCATGAGGTGGAAAAGTCTGGCGTAACCCTGTTGGGAAGTAGCCGGATTCTGGAATTCGCGGAAGAGGGCGTGTGGATCCAGCGGGAGGGAAACCGGGAGCTTCTGGCCTGTGAGGACGCGGTAATCGCCCTGGGACTTCGCTCCAACCGGAATCTGGGTGATGTCCTGTATGCCAAAGAGCCTTTGCAGACTTATCTCATTGGGGATGCCTGTGAGGTGAAAAATATTCGTCACGCCACCCGTACTGCCTATGACGCGGTGATTGCCATGGAGGCTTTTCTGTTGTAGCAGGTCCCTTTCAAATAGGTCGGTTGCACGGTTAGAAAAAGGAGAAGAATATGACGGGTAAGAATTTGTTTCCCCATGTGTTTCAGCCCCTGCGGCTTAGGGGAATTACCATAAAAAACCGCCTGGAGCTGACGCCCTTTGTGCCATGCCTGACGGATGCACAGGGAGGCGTCACCCAGGATATGATGAATTTTATCCGTATGCAGGCCCGCACAGGGGCAGGGATCATTGTCCTGGGCTGCATTACGGACAGTAACCGGAAGCTTAGCGAATATGCAGATCTGGAAACCACCCATGACCGCTTTGTGCCGGGACTGTCTCTTTTGGCGGATGAGGTACATAAATACGGGGCTAGGCTGGCCTATGAATTGTCCCACTCCGGAAGGGGGGATCTGCAGTCTGCCAGGGACATTGAGGGCGCAGCCGGCATGACAGAGGAAATCCCGGTACCTTCCCTGGAAGCTGCTTCCTGCACCAGGATGACCCGGGAGGATATGGACTGGCTCATCCAGCGGCAGGTGGATGCCTGCAGACGGGTGCTGCGGGCAGGCTTTGACATGATCTTTATCCATGCAGGGCACAATGCCTATTTGTCCTCCTGGCTGTCGCCCCTGACCAATCACCGGACAGACGAATATGGCGGAAGCCTTAAGAACCGCATGCGGTTTCCCTTGGAGCTGATTCGGGCAGTGAGGGAAGCGATAGGAGAGCAGGTTCCTATAGAGCTTCGGGCCAGCGTGGCGGATATGATTGAAGGCGGAATTCAGGAGGAGGAGTGTTTCCGTTTCTTTGAGGCGGCGGAACCATACATTGATCTTGCCCATGTGTCCCGGGGAAACTGCTTCCACAAGGACGGGCGCATGTACACCTCCCCCATGTATATGATGGAGCATCGGATCAATGAGGAGGCTTCGGGAAAGCTAAAAAAGAGGCTTAAGATTCCCGTAACCTGTGTGGGAAATATCTGGAATCTGCAGGATGCAGAGGAGATTTTAGCAAAAGGCCATGCAGATGTGGTGGGCTTTGCCCGCTCACCCCTGGCGGATCCCCAGCTTTTTGTCAAGGCTGTCCAGGGACGATTTGACGAAGTGCGGCCCTGCCTGAAATGCATGGACGGCTGTGGACGGATCTTCCATGGACTGCCTGCCCGCTGTGCCGTGAATCCGGAGCTAGGCATGGAGACAGAGGCCCGCATGACTGTTCCTCCCAGGAAAAAGCAGCGGGTACTGGTGCTGGGAGCCGGTCCTGCAGGGATGCAGGCAGCGCTGACCTTGCGGGAACGGGGCCATGAGGTGATTTTGGCGGAGAAGTCCGGACGTCTGGGAGGAAAGCTTTACGATGCGGGTGCCGTTTCCTTTAAATGGCTCATGCGGGATTACCGGGATTATCTCATCCGTATGACAGAGCGGTCCGGGGCGGAAATTCTTCTGAATACAGAGGGTACCAGGGAATTGGTAGAGCAGATAAAGCCGGATGCGGTGTTTGTGGCCACTGGTTCCACATACTTGAAGCCGCCGATCCCGGGCATTGACCGGGAAAATGTACATATGCTGGCAGATGTGGACGGGAAGGGAGAAATGCTTGGAAAGAAGATTGTGATCTGCGGAGGCGGTCTCTCTGGTGTAGAGGCAGCGGTAGATTTTGCCCGCCAGGGCCATGAGGTGACGGTGGTTGACATGATCTTGGCAGAACGGTTCTGCTCCAATCTTTTTATGTTTGCCTATGAGGCCCTGTTTAAGGAGGTGGAGACCTGGGGCGTTAAGCTTCTGGGAAACCGGCGGATTCTGGAGTTTCAGGAGCATGGGGTGGCTGTGGAGCATGAGGGAGTCCGGCAGGAGCTTTCCTGTGAGGACGCAATAATCGCTCTGGGATTGCGGCCGGAAGACAGGCTTGGACAGCAGCTGCTGCAGGAGGCGCCCATGAGCACCTACATCATTGGAGATGCGGGCGGGGTGAAAAATATCCGCAATGCTACCAGGACAGCCTATGACGCGGTGCTGACCATGGAATCAAGGATCCTGGTTTAAGATCCGCCGCAGCAGACGGGCCAATAGGCCAGGAGGTTTGCCAGAATACAAGCAAGACAGACCACAAGAGTACTGACAGAAAATCAGATTTGTGAGGGAACCGTGAAGTGACTGAGAAGCACGGTCTCATAAAGATAAAAAAGGTTAAGGAGGAAGAGAGGAATGAAAGCAATCGCGTACACCATGCCGGGAATCTCATTGATTGATATCCCGGAGCCCGAAATCCAGCGGGAGGGACAGGTAAAGGTGCGAGTGCACTACGCATCCATCTGTGGCTCGGATATTCACACTGTGAAAGGGGAGGCGGACGGCCATTTTCAGGAGCTGGGATTTAAGCCGGGAGAGCCTATTGTCATCGGACATGAGGCATCTGGGGTAATCACAGAGATCGCACCGGGCGCCAATGACAAGGGTTTCCAGGTGGGAGACAAGGTAACCTTTTACTATAATAAGCATTGTGGAAACTGCTATTTCTGCCGCAACGGACAGGAGCAGTTCTGTCTGGACATGAAGACCAGCGACTCGGCTATGACAGAATATCTGGTGCTGGATCAGCAGCAGGTCTACAAGCTGGACGACCATGTGGATCTGGCAAAGGCCTGCATGATCGAGCCCATCAGCGTCTGTCTCCACGGCATTGACCTGGCGGGAATCCGGCCGGGGGATAAGGTAGCCATATCCGGCGGGGGCGGCGTGGGATTGCTGCTGCTCCAGATGGCCCGGTTGTCCGGGGCTTCTAAGCTTACCATGATTGAGCCCATAGAGGAAAAACGGAAGCTGGCAGAGAAGCTGGGAGCGGAATTTACCATTGATCCGATTTCTGAGGATCCCATGGCCAGGACTGCCCAGATCACAGACCATCTGGGCTATGATGTGGTTATTGAGACCTCCGGCTCCCGCCATGCGGTGCTGCCTGCCTACAAGATTGCCTCCCGGGGAGCTACTGTAGAGCTGTTTGCCATCTATGGGGACTACAAATTTGAGGTGGATCTGTTGGATATGTGGCAGAGAGAGCTGCGGCTGCAGACCGTATTCCAGTCGCCCTATATGTTCCCCCGGGCCATTGCCCTGTTTCCCCAGATGAATCTGGACGATTATGTAAAAGCCATATTCAGGCCGGAGCAGTATGAGGAGGCCTTTGATACCATGATGAAGGGAAAAGCTGCAAAAGTGATTTTCCAGTTTTCCTAGGCAGCCCAGGACAAGTGTTTCTCTGGATACAGACGAGAATGGAGGGAAGAAATGAATAATAAATCAGCATTCGTAAAATTAAGCCCGTGGAAAAAGATCAGCTTTGCCTTTGGCGATATGGGCTGCAATTTCAGCTGGTCTCTGACCAGTTCGTTCCTGATGATTTTTTACACGGATGTATTTATGATCTCGGCTGCCAGCGTATCGGTTTTGATGCTGATCAGCCGCCTGTGGGACGCCATCAATGATCCCATGATCGGAATCATGGCGGACCGCACCAAGACTAAATGGGGACGCTACCGCCCCTGGCTGGTTATGTGCGTGCCCATGGCCCTGTTTACTGTGCTGACCTTCTGGGCCCATCCGGACTGGTCCAACGGGGCAAAGCTGGTATATATGTATGTCACCTACGGAGCTCTGGTATTTTTCTACACGGCGGTAAATATTCCCTATACCTCCATGACAGCTACTCTGACGCAGGATTCCAGGGAGAGAGGCTCCTTAAGCGGCTACCGCATGACCTTTTCCTTCCTGACAGCCATCCTGGTTACCTATATCATCAATTATTTTGTACCCACTCTGGGCAAGGGAAATGATGCCCGGGGATATCTTCTGACCGCGCTGATCATGACTGTAGCCATTGGCTGGCCCTGCTTTGCCATCTGCTTCCTGGGTACTAAGGAAGTGGTGGAGCCTCCGGTATCCGCGGTAAAGAAAAGCTTCCTGGAGCAGGCAAAGGACGCCATGAAGAATAAGCCCTATTGCCTGATCCTGTTGTCCTTCTTTATGGTAGGCGTGACAAACTACGGAAGAAACGCGGCTTTTGCCTATTATTTCCGGTACGTTATCGGAGATGACAAGATGATGGCCGCCTATGTAATGGCCCTGAATGTGCCCTTCCTGTTCGGCTCCTTTATCTCCCCCTATATCTCCAATTTCCTGAAGAATAAGGGCCGCAACTATGCGTATTCCGCGATTATTTTCGGAGTGCTTTTGATTGTCTGCAACTGGGTAAATCCGCTGACCAGTCCGGGACTCTTCTGGGCCTTGACTATCATCACCGGATTCTTTAACGGAACCCAGGCAGCCTGTGCATACGGCATGCTTCCGGACGTGGTGGAGTACGGGGAGCTGCAGACAGGCGTGAGAAATGAAGGCTTCCTCTCCGCCTATTCCTCTTTCTTTAACAAGGTGGGAATGGCCTTAAGCACCGCAGGAGTGGCAGCGCTTCTGGCAGTTTTGAACTACGACAGTACGGCAGCCGTGCAGCCCGCCTCTGTACAGACAGGGGTCACAGCCCTGATGTTTGTGGCTCCGGGAATCCTCTGTGTGATCATGGGAATTTGCTTCCTGTTCTACAAACTGGATTACAAAGCCTATGATGACATTGTGGCGCAGATTGCGGCGCGAAGGGAAAGAGAGCAGAGCGGGGCCCAGGTCTGAGCGGTGACAGATATCCGAATGTATTGCATGTATCCCTTATAAAGCCATAGAAAAAAACAGAGAAAAACGGGCCTTCCGAATGTTTGAGGAGGCCCGTTTTGTTACGGTGGTCAGACAGTCTGCAATCTTCTCGCCTCCCGGGCATACCCCACGGTCTGCTCCACAGAGGTAAAGAGCCCGGATATTAGATAATACAGTTCCACTCCGGCCGGGAGCAGAAAGGCAAACCAGCTGTTCATCAAAATCATGATCAAAATGGTGGATATCTGGGGTTTTTGCAGCTTCAGGCATTGAAAAAAGCCAAGATAGGGCAAAAACTGAGGAAAAGTCTGGACCAGCACGGTAAGGATAGGCAGAATAAAGCTGGGATCTCTGGCAAGCAGGGACGGCACCCAGGGCAGAAGCAGGGTAGTCATTTCCGCGGTGACAGCAAGACGGATTCCCTGATACAGGGCCAGCATAATGGGAAGCTGCAAAAGAGTCAGAAGGCATCCCGCGCCCATTCCTCCCATACCTTCCCTCTGGTACAGCTGTTCCAGCTCCTTGTCCCGCTTTGCCGTGTTATGCTTATATGTTTCCCTGATTTCTTCTGCCTTCAGGCCCAGTTCCTGCTGTCTCTTCACGGCCTGCCGCTGTTTTTGGCCCAGGGGCACCAGGCACAGGCGGATCCCCAGGGTAATCAGCACAATGGCGATTCCGTAATCTCCGCAGAGCATATAAGCCAGGTCTATGAACCTGCGGATCCCCTCATACAAAAAATTCATGCGTCCTCCTCCTTGTCCAGGTATTGCTTCTGCGCTTTACAAAAGGCGTGAAATCCCAGTCCATAGCCCACAAGAATGATCCCGTACATGAGCAGCAGCGGAGGGCTTAGGAAATCCTTTCCCTGATATACCTGAACCAGGTGCAGGATGGGAACGGCAATTATCAGGGCCCACAAAACCAGAGACAGGGTTTTTGCCAGTAAGGGCCTCCGAAATAATCGGGAGATCCATGGATCCCGGCGAAACAACGCCTCCTGGGTATAGTCCGCCAGATTCTCCAAAAGCTCCTCTGCCTGGGCAAACCGGGCGCCCTTTTCTTCCTCCTGGTGCACATAATTCAGATATTGATCCAGCTTTTTTTCGTCCATATATTCCTCCTTCATAACCAGCTCGCACAGGTCCATGGCGCCCTGCAGCTCCTCTACCTGACAGCGAAGATCTGCTTTCTGCCGCTGCAGCACAGACCGCTCGTCAGTCTGTCCCTGGAGCAACAGAAAAATGGTTTCCACGGAAATTCCCATTTTTCGATACAGGAGGATTCGCTTGATACGCCTTACGTCCTCCTCTGTATAATCTCTGTATTTGCTTTCCGCTTCCCGTTCAGGCGTCAGCAGTCCCTTCCTCTCATAGAAACGGATATTGCTCACATTCAATCCGGTAAGCTTTGCCACCTCACTAATCCGCATGATTTCCTGCCTCCTTTTTTTATCTGACCAAACCATACACCCTGTACCTGGTGCAGAGTCAAGAGTTTTTTCACTTTTTCTTTAAATAAAAATATTATATATGGTTCCGTTGGCAAAACAAGTTTTAAACCGATTTGTTAATGTTGCCGGGAACGGGGGAACACAAGCCAAAGATTCGGGAAATCATGAGGCTGTTCTGCCATTCAGCAAAAAATCCCGTGGAATTAACCGTAAACCCGAGAAAGCTGTTGTATGCAAGTCATGATGCGTTTATAATAAAGTCAGAGGAGCTGGACGAAAATCTGGAGGAGATAATCAAAATTTGTGAGGCGGCTGGGGAGTTTGGACCGGAGTATGACAGTGAACTTGTATTAAGGGAATATTTGGAAAACCAAAGTGAGAATGTTTGCAAAAAGACCATATGCAAAAACGAATTTGCAGAAAGGAAGGAATCACCGTGAAGAATCATGGGAAAAAATTTTTGCCTTACCTAGTCCTGATGTGGGGCGTCTGCCTCCTGTGGGGCTGTGCAAAACAGGACAATGGGGATATCTATGGAGATACAATCGCAGGTCTTGGGGATGAGGAGCTGTTTGCCCTGGTTGAGACGGAGGCGAAGCAGTCGGTGTTGTTGGTGACAGACAGCTATTATGAGGATGGAAATGGAAATCAGGCTGCTATATGGTGCGAGGTATACTACGAAATTGGTGGGGAGGTAAAAAAGGTTGGGGCTTTAAGCAGCTCTGGCACAGCCTATCCTATAGCCTATGACAAAATGGGTCTGTATGCCGGGGGTAACCATGGGCTTGGCCGCTATGTGATAGACGAGGAGAAGGGGGAGCTGGTGTTAGAGGATCATATCCTGGTAAGCTACACGGAAAATGGAGACGCCTCCTTTACCCGGGAAAATGAGGGAGAGGTGCAGGAGATTACAGAGGAGGAATACAATCTGCTGTGGGAGGCCTATGGGAAAGCTGCGGTTGTGGATTTCCATTATGGGGCAAGCGGCTCATAAAGCAGGCGCAAGTAACTTTGCTTATAAATAGGCGCCTTTATACAATACGCAGCGACTGTTAAATACTAAAAAGCCGCCCTGTAGATGAAAAGAAAACAAGTTCATCTACAGGGCGGCTTTTTTGCGTGGGCCTTTTTCTGGAAACCAGGCATTTTTGTGTTCCTCCTTCCTAAGGAAATGTAATTTTTACCGTGCATGGATTTTCATGCGGAATCTTATCTCGCAGATATTTGAAAGTCTGATTTGTAGAATACTACCCTCAGTGGACAAGGAGAAAGGGATAGAAAACCAAGGGTTCCGACCTATGCTTTGACTCAATGCCCGGGAAATAATGGAAGCTTGGAAGAACTCCTGTAGAAAATAACGAAAAAAGGAAGAAAAGTGAATTAGATAGTTGACAAATCGACGGGATTCGATTATGATAGAACCACGATATCTGATATCGGATATTTGATAATGTATACAAAATCAAAAATGCAGGATTCGAACAGAAGGAAACAGAATAGGAGGAGAAGGAATTGAAAAGAAAAACGGTATGTTTTATGGCAATGCTGCTGACTGCATCTATGCTGATGGGATGTTCAACAGGAAAGAAAGAGACAACGCCGGAGGCTGCTTCCAGTGAGACCGTGCAGAAAGAGGAAACTACTGCTCCAGAGGAAGCAAAAGCGCCGGAAGCTTCCCATGAGGAACAGCCTGCCCAGAGCAGTACAGGCAGCGGATATCCGGTTACCGGAATCGGAACCCAGATTTCTACGGACGTGGAGGCAAAGGAGAGCTATAAGATTGCAATTATCGTAAAAAATTCCACAAATCCTTATCAGACTGGATGCATGAACGGTGTGAAAAAGGCAGCGGAGGATATGGGGTTTGAGGCCATTACCATGGCTCCTTCTACGGATGATTCTGTGGAAGAACAGGTAAAGATCATGGAAGATTTGATTGAGAAAGGGGTAGACGGGTTTGTGCTGGTGCCGGTAGACAGCAATGGAATCATGCCGGGTGTGAGAAAAGCACAGGAGGCCGGCATTCCGGTTGCCTGCATCGGAACGCCGGCGGCGGAAGAAACCTTCCTCAGAACCGGTGTGGATTACACAGAGACAGGCCGGATCATTGCAGGAATGGTGGCGGAGAAGCTGGAGGGCAAAGGAGAGGTCATTATTCTGGAGGGACCCGCCGGAGCGCAGAATGCCATTGAGCGTTTAAATGGTATCAATGAGGTGCTGGGTGAGTATCCGGATATTGAGATTGTGGCCTCTCAGACAGCAAACTTCAAGAGAACCGAGGGAATGAATGTAACGGAGAATCTGATTCAGCGCTATAAGGATGTGGATGCTATCATCGGTATGAATGATGAGTCGGCTCTGGGAGCATTTCAGGCTTTGAAGGCGGCGGGTATGGAGGATGTACTGATCGCAGGCTTTGACTGCAACCAGGATGCCTGCGCGGCAATCCAGAACGGGGAGCTGTTTGCCTCCTACAATACCGATCCCTATGGTTCCTGTTATCTGGCGGCAACCTATATCGTACAGTACTTGAACGATGGAACCACACCGGAGAAATATTTTATGCCCTTCCCCACAGCGGCGGATGATCCCATTACAACCATTGACAATGTAGAGAATTACATGGAAAACATTGCCTGGTGGAAGTAGGAGTCCAAAAAGTATTCATGAAAAACGAAGAGATTGTAAGAACCCCGGGATTTTTGGCGTAAATTGCCGGGAGTTCACAGAGCGGTCTCAAAATCTGAGACAAAGACTTTTTGAGACCGCTCCAAAAGAGAATGGAGGGCCCTATGGAAAATGTTTTGGAGGCAAGGGGATTAACAAAATACTTTCCGGCCATGAAGGCATTAGACAACATTGACTTTGATCTGCGGGCAGGGGAAGTGCATATTCTGCTGGGGGAAAATGGAGCGGGGAAAAGCACCCTGGCCAAATGCCTGCTGGGCGCCTATATGCCGGAGGAGGGGGAAATCTTCCTGAAGGGGGAAAAGCTGCATCTGTTGTCCGCAAAGGATGCCCTGGAAAAAGGGATTGCAGCGGTTTATCAGGAATTTACCCTGGTCCCCTATTTGACGGTAGCCCAGAATATTTTTTTAAACCGGGAATTTAAGAACCGGGCAGGACTGATCGACCACAAGGCTATGGAAGAAAAGGCAAAGGAATACCTGCATATTCTGAACTGCGATTATATCAACGTAAAATCCGTGGTAAAAAAGCTTTCTGTGGCAGAACAGCAGATGGTAGAGATTGCCAAGGCTTTATCCTTTCAACCCAAGATTATCGTATTTGACGAACCCACAGCCACGCTTACAGAGCGGGAGATTGAGTCCTTGTTTGTCCAGATACATAAATTAAAGGCAGAGGGAATCGGAATTGTTTATGTATCCCATCGAATGCAGGAATTCAGCCAGATCGGAGACCGGATCACAGTCATGCGGGACGGAAGAAGGATCGGGACAGTCCGGGTAGGAGAGAAATCCGACGAGGAGCTGGTCAAGATGATGGTGGGCCGGGATGTGACGCAGGTTTATGTGCGTAATTACCATGTGCAAGAGGAGATTGCGTTGGAGACACAAAACCTGCAGGATAGGGACGGACGCGTTAAGGACGTGAGCATCCAGGTGAGAAAGGGAGAGATCGTGGGCCTTTCTGGACTGGTAGGGGCAGGACGGACAGAGACGGCCCGGCTGATCTTTGGCATTGATCAGATCAAATCCGGTAAGCTTATGATTCACGGAAAGGAGATAACCGGCAAGAACACGCCGTTAAGGATGGTGCGGCAGGGAATAGGGATGGTCTGTGAGGACCGGAAGCAGCAGGGCCTTGCCCTGAAGGATTCGGTGGCCTGGAATATTATGGCTGTGAGTCTGAAACGATATTTTCCCAATGGAATCATTGATCACAGGCGGATGATGGAGATCTGCCGGGAATGGAAGGAAGAGCTGGGGATTGCAACTCCGGATGTGCATAAGCAGTGCAAGTTTTTAAGCGGGGGAAATCAGCAGAAGGTGGTTTTGGCTAAATGGTTGAGTAATGGGCCGGACATTCTGATTTTTGACGAGCCTACAAGAGGAATCGATATTGGAGCAAAGATGGAGATTTATACACGGATGGATCAGCTGGCAGCAGAGGGAAAGGCAATTCTTCTCATATCTTCCGAGCTTCCGGAGGTGATTGGCATGAGCGACAGGATCTATGTCATGTCCGAGGGAAGGATTATGACAGAGTGTATCCGGGGTGAGGAAAACTTCAACCAGGAGGCCATAGGAGCCATGATGCTGGGGATAGGAGGCGATGAACATGGGAAAGAGTGAAGAAAAAAGAAAGGTCTTTCTTCGTGATGTGCCGCCTATTGTGTGGATGCTGCTGGTTATGTTGGCGCTGTTTGCCGCCATAGCTAACAATTTTTTATCTGTGAAAAATCTGCTGAATATCCTGAGGCAGTCGGTGCCCCTTATGATCCTGGCCATTGGTCAGACCATGATTGTATTGACAGGCGGAACAGATCTCTCTTTGGGCGCCCAGGTCAGCTTTACCACGGTAGTCTGGATCCTTCTGGCACAGGCAGGGGTGAATATATATCTGGCTGCCCCCATAGCCCTGCTGTTTCCCGTAGGGATTGGAGGAATCAACGGAATTTTAGTGTCAAAGGGGAAGGTGCCGCCTTTTATCGCAACATTTGGAATGCAGAACATTGTGAACAGTATAGCCCTGGTGGTCACCTCCGGATCCTCCCTGTATTTTTCCCACCAGATATTCCGCAGGGTGTATGAGAGCAAATTTTTGCTGGTGGCCACGCCTATTTGGATTGCAGTGGCGGTGTTTGCGGTTTCCTGGATTCTTCTGAAATATACGCGATTTGGCACCAATGTGTATGGGCTGGGAGGAAATGTGGAGGCTTTGAGTCTGGCGGGAGTCAATACAACAGGTTCTTATATAAAGACGTATGCCTTTGCAGGGCTTCTGGCAGGAATCGCAGGCCTGATTACAGCCTGCCGTGTGGAGTCCGGACAGCCTACCGTGGGAAGTGGCTGGGAATTTGAGGCGGTAGCTGTGACCATCCTGGGCGGAACATCGTTGAATACCGGAAAGGGCGGAATCGGAGGAACGGTCTTGGGCGTATTGTTTCTGAATATGCTCCGCAATGGATTAAATATATCCGGCGTATCCGCAATGTATCAGAATGCGATTATTGGAGTGATCGTAATGCTTGCCATTGTGCTGGATGCTCTGATGCGCAAGAGTCGAAGCTAGAAGGGAGGATTTCAGATTGAAAGAAATATGGAATCGAACAAAAGGCAGCAAATCTTTCCTATGCCTTGTGAGTATTTTTATAGTAGTGGCTTTTGCCTCGGTTTTAAGTCCCTCCTTCCGCAGTGTGGATAATTTTGTGACGATTATCCGGCAGGCAAGCACCCTGATTGTGCTGAGTACCGGGCTTACGGCAGTTCTGCTTACAGGAGGCATGGATCTTTCGGTAGGCTCCACGGCAGCCTTTGCAGGATGTCTCTGTGCACAGCTTTTGAAAATGGGGGTGCCTGCGGGGGTGATTTTCCTCATTGGACTTGCCATCGGGCTTGTCATTGGGCTGCTGAACGGCTTTTTGGTGGCAGTGATTCAGCTTCCGGCCTTTATCGCCACCTATGCCACAAACTGGGCGCTGAAAGGTCTGGCGATCATTGTCATGTCCGGCGCTGTCATCTATGATCTTCCGGCTGGCTTCACTGTATTTGGAACCGGATATCTGGGAAAGATTCCCATTATTGTCCTCATAGCGGCAGTTGTGGTGGCTGTAGTGTATTTCTTTCTCCAGAAGACGACCCTGGGAAGAGACATCTATGCTTACGGAGCCAACAAGGAAGCAGCCAGATATTCCGCTGTCCATGTGGACCGAAGCGTATATATGGCCTTTGCCCTGTGTTCCATGACGGCATCCGTAGGCGGCCTTTTGATGACAGCCCGGCTGAATGCAGCGGAGGCGGCTATGGGAGACGCCTATGGTCTTCAGACAGTGGCGGCTGTAGTCATTGGAGGAACCTCCATGTTAGGAGGCGAAGGCGGTGTGATGGGAACTGTATTTGGCGGAATTCTTCTGACAGTTATCATTAATATTATGAATCTTATGGGAACCTCTTCGCTGGCTCAACCCATGGTGGTGGGAGTGGGAATCCTTTTTATGGTATTGATGGACACCTTTACCCAAAGTGCAGGAGAGAAAACACGAAAATGGAGGAGATTATGAATGCAAGAGAACGGATCGAGGCGGTTCTGGCTGGAGAAAAGCCGGATACCACACCGATTTTTCCCAAAATCGCCTTTGCAAATGCAGTATTCTGTGAGGGCGTAACCGTAAAGGATTATATGACAGATCCTGGAAGCATGGCAAAAGCTGCGCTGAATTCCTATCACAAATTCGGATGGGACGGAGTGGCGCTGCACACAGATATTTCCAGTGAGGGAAAGGCTCTGGGAAGCGTATACCAGCAGCCGGAGCATACGCCGCCTATTCTGAAAAAATATTTGATGGATGATATCTGGGACCTGGACCGGGTAAAACTCCCGGATCCCTATACTACAGAGTCTATGAAGACCGTAGTGGAAGCCGTGAGGATGGTGAGGAGGGAGATAGGGGAGGAAACCTATATTCTGGGCTGGACCAATGGACCTTTAAATGTGGCGTCTCAGATTTATAACCTGGATGAATTGCTTATGGCGCTGATCGAGGAGCCGGAGGCCTCTCATGCATTACTGGAGCGCTGTACCCAGGTGGCCTGCGTATATGCGGAGGCGTTGATCGAGGCAGGGGCGGATATGATTGCCTATGGACATGCCACGGCTTCCTCCAATGTAATTTCCAAGAATTGCTATCTGGAGTTTGCTCTTCCCTATGAAAAGAAGCTTGTGCAGTGTATTCATAACCATGGGGCAAAGGCTGTAACCCATATCTGCGGAAATATTGAGCCCATTGTGGACGCCATTGCCCAAAACGGTGCGGACGTCATTGATTTTGACCATGTCTGCGATGTCAATGTGCTGCGGGATAAGGCTCCGGACAAAATCTTCCGGGGCAATATCAATCCGGTTTTGTTTGCGGAAGGTACGCCCGGGGTAATGGAGGAGGCAGTGAAGGCCCTTTTGGAAAAAGAGGGAACAAGATCGAAATTTTTCCTGGGTTCCGGGTGCGAGATCAACCTGACTGCTAGGGAAGAAAACCTGCAGGCCTTTGTAAAGGCTGGAAGAATGTATGGAGTGAAATAATATTCACATAACTACAAGAGGAAAAAAGGAGGAGTTTTTATGTCAATCACAGTAAGACCCATGAACACCGGGTTTGTACCTACAAATCCATTTCAGTATCACTATCATTTTTCCTGTGCGCCCTATTTAAAGGATGTGCCCAACGAGAAGGTTCCCCTGCCTGTATTTACCTTTTTAATTGAGGGAGCCGAGAAGCTGGTGCTAGTGGATACAGGAATGGCCTGGACAGAGCGGGCCAATCAGTATCATCATCCTGGTTCCTGGCAGGAACCAGGTCAGGACATCGAATCCCAGCTAAAAGCGGCTGGCTATACGCCGTCAGATGTGGATATTATTTTGTTTACCCATCTTCATTGGGATCATATGTTCTATCTGGAAAAATTTACAAACGCCAGAATGATCTGCCACAAGAGAGAGTGGGAATTTGCCAATCATCCCATTCCCCTGTATTACAAATCCTACGAGCATCCTGCGCTTGGAGTTCAGGCGCCCTTTACCGGACTGGAATTTGAAACAGTGGAGGGAGAGACAGAGATTCTTCCGGGGATCCGCGTATTTGAATCCTTCGGACATTCCCCGGGACATATGTCCGTTGAGGTGGACACGGATGAGGGGGCGTATATCTGCGCAGGAGATTCCATCTTTGTCATGGGGAATCTGGAGCCTATTCCGGAAATGCATTACAATATCAGCCCTCCCGGACGGTTCTACAATATTGTGGAATCCTGGAAGAGCATTGAATATCAGAAGGAGAGAGCCAAGGATCCATCCTTCCTGCTTCTAAGCCATGACATGGCGCTTTTGGATCGTATTAAGGATACCCCTGTGCTGGGCAAAAAATAAGGGAAAAAGCATGGCAATGGATCAGACAATTATCATTGTTGCAAGCTGCGATACCAAGCATCAGGAAGCCGCTTTTATGCGGCGCTGTGTGGAAGCGGCGGGTGTTCGGGCGCTGGTGGTGGACGTAGCCACTGGCCCCGGACCCTCCTTAGAGTATGACATTTCAAGGGAAGAGACGGCCATGGCTGCCGGCGTTTCCTGGAGAGAGATGGAAGGACGTACTAAGGGGGAGAAAATAAGCTATATGAAGCAGGCTGTTTCTTGTCTGGTATCCCGGTTATTTTGGGAGGGCAGTCTGGACGGAATTCTGGCGGCCGGAGGACTGCAGAATACAGTGATGGCAACAGAGGCCATGAAGGTTCTTCCCCTGGGAGTTCCCAAGGTAATGGCAACCACCGTAGCCTGCGGCAGCAGGAAATTTGAGGATGTGGTGGGGGAGAAGGACATTGTGGTGCTTCCTTCCATCTGTGACTTTACTGGTTTAAATATGGTTACAGAGCGGATTCTGGAACATGCCTGCGCCTGCTGTACTGGTATGGTGAAGCTGGCCAAAGGGCCTTTGGAAAAGAAGAATGGGCCGGTGATCGGTGTGACTCTTATGGGAATCACCAATACAGGGGCCTGCGGGGCCATTGATTATCTGAAGAAGCATGGGGTGGAGGCAGTGGGTTTTCACGCCACCGGAGCAGGCGGTCCTATTATGGAAGAGCTGGCGGAGGAAGGACTGATCGACGGCATTTTGGATATGAATCTCCACGAGATTGCATCCGGATATTTTGCCAGAGGTTTTTCCTATAATAAGAGACAGGAGATCAGGCTTTGGAAGTCAATCAGAAACAGAATTCCTCTGGTCATAGCGCCGGGAGGACTGGATTTTGCGGATTTTGCCCTGGGAGAATTTCCGGATCGAATGGAAGAACGGGTCTATATGATGCACAACCACAACATGGCCCATATTAAGCTTCTGCCAGAGGAGGCGGCTCATGTGGCGGAGGAGATCAGGAGGCGGCTGATCGCCGTAGACTATCCGGTGAAGCTTTTGCTTCCCACGGAAGGCATGAGAAGTAACACCCGGCCTGGGGAGGAGCTGTATGATCCGGAGGTGGACAGAAGGCTTCTGGAAGGCCTGCGGGCCATGGAGAATCCATGGATTACCATAGAGGAGATTCCCGGAAATCTCAACACGCAGGAGTGGGGAATAGAAGCGGCCAAGAGAATGTTGGAGGAGCTAAAGCGGGAAGAGATCTGTGAGAAGTCCAAAGAGAACAGAGAGTCGGTGAAGGGAATCAAAGCGGGAAAAGGTCTGTGAAAAGTCCAAAGAGAGCAGAGAGCCGGTGAAGGGAATCAAAGCGGGAAAAGGTCTGTGAAACGGACAAAAATTAGGAGGCGACAGATGAGAAAGATTGTGGCAGGCTGTGACAATGCAGCTGTGGAGCTTAAAAATATATTGGTTGAATTTATGCGGGAGAAAGGAATTGCTGTGGAGGATGTAGGCTGTGAAAGCAGGGAAGATCCCACCTTTTATCCCTACATCGCCCAGCGGGTCTGTGAAAAAATTATAGAAAGCGATTATGAAAAGCGGGGAGTTCTGATCTGCGGCACAGGGATCGGCATGGCTATGACAGCCAATAAATTCAAGGGAATCCGGGCGGCTGTGTGTCACGATGTGTTTTCCGCAGAGCGAGCAAAGCTTAGCAACGACGCTAATGTAATCTGTATGGGGGAGAGGGTCATCGGAAAGGAGCTGGCGAAAAAGCTTCTGGAAGAATGGCTGGAGCTGGAATTTCAGGACGGCAGCTCCACGGCAAAGGTACATGCCATCTCAGAGATTGAATCAGAAAATATGAGATAGACGGACTGTGAAATAAGAGAATTCAGCAGATGAAAATGCAAAAATAGGAAGGCGGCCGGAGGAATACAGGAGAACGGAAAATGACAGAAAAAGAAAAGGCGGTGGGGAAAGAACACGTGGAAGGAAAAGAGAAAGGAACAGGAAAAAAGATCTATTTGGGAACCAATACAAAAATGTATAAGACCATAGGGGATACCTGTACCTATTTAAAGGCACTGAAGGAGCTGACGGCGGATATTTCGGAGGAACAGGCGGAGCTTTTTGTGATTCCCTCCTTTACCAGTCTGGCTGCAGCCCGGGAAATTTTACAGGACTCCGGAATCCGTCTGGGGGCCCAGAACATGTGCTGGGAGGATCAGGGGCAGTTTACCGGTGAAATCTCTCCCCTGATGCTAAAAGAGCTTGCCATTGATCTGGTGGAAATCGGACACTCGGAGAGGCGTCATGTGTTTGGAGAGACAGATCAGGAGGAGAGAAAAAAGGTAACGGCTGCAGTCCGTCATGGGTTTCAGGCTCTCTTATGCGTGGGGGAAACCTTAGAGCAGAAGGAATATGGCATCAGCGACGAGGTGCTGCGCATGCAGCTGAAGGTGGGACTTCACGACATGACAGCAGAGAATGGGGGAAATCTGATGATAGCCTACGAACCTGTGTGGGCCATTGGGGTTCATGGAATCCCGGCCGGAGAGGAGTATGTAAACCAGAGGCACAGGGTTATGAAGCAGACCCTTAAGGAGCTTCTGGGAGAGGAGGCGGCCTGGGAGATTCCGGTGCTCTATGGCGGCAGTGTCAATCCGGGAAACGCAGTGCCCCTTATGAGACAGCCTTACGTGGACGGCCTTTTTATCGGCCGGAGCGCCTGGGACGCCCACGATTTTAACCGGTTAATTCGAAGCGTGCTGGAGGCGCAGGCATAAATCAGAGACAGAATTTGGGAAAGAGGACAGTGGAAGACATGGTGGAATATGGTAAAAAAATAGCAGAGGAACTTGCAACAGCGGCAATTAGAGCATATAATAGAGGAATACAGACAGGCAGCGGAGGAAATATAAGCGCCCGGATTCCCGGTAAAGATCTCATGCTTTTAAAGGCCAGCGGAGGCAGCCTGGGAGATTGCACCGCAGACAGCTTTTTGATTACAGACCTGAAGGGCAGGCTAGTACAAGGAGAGGGAAAACCAACCAGAGAGGCTTTGCTCCACGGCTATATTTATCAGATCTGTCCTAAGGTTCAGGCAGTGGTTCATGTACATGCCCCCTATGCGATCGGATGGAGTCTGACGGGAAAGGATCTGCCCAGGACCACTTGGCATGCCAAGCTTAAGATTTGCGGAGATATTCCGGTGCTGGACATTCCGGCAGCTATGGTGAGAGAACAGGATCTGCCTTTGGTGGAGCAGGTATTTCGCAGGACGCCGGATATCCCCGCGTTAATTCTGGCTAATCATGGAATTGTGGCGCTGGGAAAGGACGCTCTGGAGGCAGAGCACACGGCAGAGCTGATTGAGGAGACCGCACAGGTCACTCTGCTTAAGGCAGCGGTTCAGAAGCTGGGTCTGTAAATACATAAGGACGAATAGACCAGATCAGTATGCGTATAACAATGAAGAAAAGCAATTCCAATGGTCATGTACTCCAGCGCAATCTGCTGTCAAACGCAGTGCTGGAGCAGCTGATGGATTGGATCATAGATGGAAAGCTCCACATGGGGGAAAAACTGAATCCGGATGAGCTGGCAGCAGAGCTGGGTGTGAGCAAGATGCCGATCCGGGAAGCACTGAATACGCTGGAGCGCATGGGGCTGGCGGAATCCATTCCCTATGTGGGTACCAGACTGGTACAGCTGACCAGGGAGGATATCAGTGAGATTTATCTGATCCGCAAATCCCTGGAGGCAGCGGCAGCCCGGGAGGCCTGCACAAGGATTGACCAGGAGGCTATCCGGGAACTGGAGGAGGTTCATGAGAGCTATAAGCAAGCTGTAGGACAGGATAAGCTCGTGGCCCGGACCGTGTATGAGCTGAACCGGCAGTTTCATTTTACCATATACAAGGCCAGTGGAATGGAGAGACTCTGTTCCATGATTGAATCCTTGTGGGACATTCTATCTTTCTTTAAGCTGATCTATGGACAAAAGCTTATCTATGACGACGAATCCCGGGCGGAGATGATCGCAGAGCATCAAAGCTATCTGGATGCCCTGAAAAAGGGGGAGAGCGAGCTTTTGTTTGAACTGGTTTCCCGGAATCTGGATAAACGCGTAAAGGATATTCCCTATGATTCCGTTGTATATTTTGACGCAGAGGAAAAATAAGGGATTGCTGCTGGAGAGCTGCCGTATTATACGGCAGCTTATTTTGTATGCAAATTGCGCCCTGTAAAGGAAAAGCATTTTGGGGAAGCAATGCGCCCTGGCAAGTAACTGCCGCTGGCAGATCACGTTTGTTGGAGCTTAATGGAAGTTCCAGCTTTTCAAAAAAAGAAAGGAAATGCATTATGATAGATAAAAATTTACATACCTATGGGGAAGAAATTCGGGACAAGGAATTTGTCACGGCAGTATACCATATGGAGCTGCCCAGGGAGACGGATATTGTCAAAAAGGCGGAGCAGCTGGCAGTGGGCCAGACTGTGGGCACCTGGGTTCCGGTTCCCGGCATTACAGAGGAGATCCGGCAGCGGAACATGGGAAAAGTGGTGCGGATTTTTGACGTTCCCTCTGCGGATCTGTATACGCAAGTAAAGGAGCAGGTCCGGCAGTATGTGGTGGAGATCGCTTATCCTGCGGGGAATCTGTCCCATGATTTTCCCATGCTTTTGACGGCGCTTTTGGGAAACGACGCCTCCACCTCGGCCCAGGTTAAGCTTCTGGATATAGAGTTTCCGGAAGGATTCCGAAGGAATTTCCCCGGGCCGAAATATGGCGTGGAGGGGATACGCAGGCAGATGAAGGTGGAGCAACGGCCTCTGCTCTTAAACATGATTAAGCCCTGTACGGGATTGTCCCCCAAAGAGGGAGCAAAGATTTTTTATGAGGTAGCAAAGGGAGGCGTGGACTTTATCAAGGATGACGAGCTTTTGGGAAATGTGGAAAATTCTCATCCCTGGGATCGGGTGCAGGCTTACCAGGAAGCGGCACGGGCAGCCTTTGAGGAGACGGGGAAAGAGGTGATTTATATTGTAAATGTCACCGACGGGGCCCGCACCATAGAGGATACAATCAAGCGGGCGCTGGACAGGGGCGCACAGATGATGATGATGAATATTTCCGTGCTGGGCTATAGTCTGTTTTGTAAGATTGCGGAGGAAGTCCCCGTGCCTGTGCTGGCCCACAATGCGGGAGCGGGGATTTTTTATGAGGGGCTGTCAAGCGGCATGAGCTCCCCCCTGGCAGCAGGAAAGCTGATCCGTCTGGCGGGAGCGGATATGGTAATGATCAATACCCCTTACGGCGGCTATCCGCTGGGCAGACAGAAATACCTGGAGATTCTTCAGAAGCTTTTGCTTCCCTACGGAACAATCCGGCCATCCTTTCCCATTATAGGCGGAGGAGTACATCCCGGCATGGTAAAACGATATATGGAAGAGGCGGGACAGGATATGATTCTGGCGGCAGGCGGTTCCATCCTTGGACATCCCATGGGAGCTGCGGCCGGAGGCCGGGCCATGATGGCTGCCATATCGGCAGTGATGGAGGGGAAGACCCTGGAAGACGCCGCAGAGGAATCCGGAGAATTAAAAAAGGCGTTGGAGCTTTGGGGGGACTGAAATCTTATACTAGTCATTGTCTCTGGAGTTTGGTACAATAATACTGCTGAGGGTAAGGTAAGAGGAATAATGGAGGAGAGAGGCTTTGACACACAAAAGAAAAATCCGGATTTTGATCATAGAGGCGATTGTGGCAATGGCCCTGGCTTTACTTTTGCTGGCCATGTTGTTGGTTCAGGAGAAAGAGGAGCACGTACCGGCGGACAGCCAGATCCCGGAGGCTTCCGGGGAGAAGAGCTTTGGGGAGGAGAATTCCGGGGAGAAGGAGCTGGGGGAAATGGGGGATGACAAGGGGGATGCTTTGGAGGAGGATCCTGGACAGACCCAAAGTGACCTTAAGGAGGCGCCGGGGGAATATTCTGCGCTGTCCTGGGGGATTGATGTCTCGGAGCATCAGGAGATTATTGACTGGCAGCAGGTGGCTTCTGCAGGCGTGGACTTTGCCATGGTGCGAGTGGGATATCGCCGCTCGGTCAGCGGGGAGATGGTGGAGGACCGCTGCGCCCGGTACAATTTGCAGGAGGCGTCGGCTTTGGGCATTCCTGTGGGGGCCTACTTTTTTTCCACAGCGATCAACGAGGAGGAGGCCCGGGAGGAGGCCCGGTGGGTCCTGGATCTGCTGGCTGGGTATCCCATAACCTATCCCGTGGTTTATAACTGCGAGGGCTTCCAGAACGAATCCAGCCGCCAGCACAATCTGACTATTGAGGAGCGTTCCGGACTGGCCCGTATTTTTCTGGATCAGGTGGAGCAGGAAGGATATACAGGCATGTTTTATGCGGCCAGAAGTGAGTTGGCCGGGAATTTTCTCTGGGATACGGAAGGACTAGAACGGGAATACCGGATTTGGGTGGCTCAATATGTGGATCCGGAAAACGTGGAGGTGGACAGACCGGATTATGACGGAGCCTATGTGATGTGGCAGTATACGGACAAGGGGACAATACCGGGGATCCGAACCGTGGTGGATCTAAACAGGGCCTATATTGGATATAGCAGGTTGGGACAGCCTAAGGGGCAGCCGGCGGCTCCTGTAGATCCCAACCCGGAGGTGGGCGTAACCTTCGAGGAGGTGGAAGAGCAGGTAACGGCTAAAGAAATGGTGAACCTGCGCAGCACCATGGATCAGAGTGAGGAAGGAAATATTGTGGCAAAGCTTAGGAATGGGGAGACGGCCCTGCGCACGGGAAAGGGCAGCAACGGCTGGTCCCGCCTGGAGTATGACGGACAGATTGTCTATGCGGTCTCCAGCTTCCTTACAGAAGACACCAGCTACCGGACGCCCCAGAGGGAGCCTGAAGGCGAATTTAAAACCCAGTTTACCCGCGTTTCAGAGCTGGTCACAGCCAAGGAGGTAACCAATCTGCGCAACCGTCCCAGTGTGGAGGATCCTTCTCAGGTGATTGTCCAGCTGTATCATGGGGAGGTGATTACCCGCACCGGCGTTTCGGATGTGGGCTGGTCCCAGGTGGAGTATAACGGGCAGACCCTTTACTGTATCAGCAGTTATCTGGAGGCGGCGGAGTAGGGGGATTTTGTCAAAGCATTGTCTTTCCATCTTTCATCTTATGTGTTCCCTTTCTAAATAGCATCAATAGAACGAAGAGCATCTGCAATCCTACTTTTAAGAGCGGATTGACAGATGCTCTACTTCGTTGTATAGTATAGGCATACTGTACAATATTAATAAATATAGTTCATTATTGCTGAACAACTGTGAGAAAAGCGAAACATATAGAAAAAGAGAAAGGAAAATTCACAGATGGGAGATAGCAGAACAGACAAACGCATGGCCTGGTTTCGGGAGGCCAGATATGGGATTTTCATTCACTGGGGGCTTTACGCTCAGTTGGGCGGTTATTGGAACGGGGAGAAGGTAACGGCCTTTGACGGTGCGGAATGGATCATGCGGGATGGAAAGATTCCGGTGGAGGAGTACCGGAAGCTTGCAAAGGAATTTAATCCTGTGGAATTTGACGCGGATGCTATGGTGGCCAGGGTGGCTGCCTACGGGGGCAAATACTTGTGTTTTACGGCAAAACACCACGACGGTTTTGCTATGTACCACAGCCAGGTCTCCGATTACAATATTATGCATACGCCTTTTGGACGGGATGTGGTAAAGGAGCTATCAGAGGCCTGCGCCAAATATGGGATTATTTTCTGCCTGTACTATTCTCAGATGCAGGATTGGGAGGATCCGGATGCAGACGGAAATACCTGGGATTTTGACCCGGAGAAAAAGAATTTCAGCGCCTATTTTTATAGGAAGGTAAAACCACAGGTCCAGGAGCTTTTAACCAATTACGGGAAGATCGGCATGATCTGGTTTGATACGCCCTATGATATGCCCCGGGATCTGAGTGATGAATTGGCGGAATTTGTCCATGAGCTGCAGCCGGACTGCCTGATCAGTGGACGGATCGGTTACGGCCTGGGGGATTTTCGGGAAATGAATGACAACGCCATTCCCCACAACCTGTTTCCGGAGGATTGGGAGAGCCCTATGACCTTAAACAATACCTGGGGCTATTCCAAGACGGATCATCACTGGAAATCCGCCAGGACCGTGGTGGATATGATGGTGAATATTGCAGGAAAAGGCGGAAATCTGCTTTTGAACATTGGACCGGACGAGCTGGGCAGGATTCCCCAGGAAAGCGACGATATTTTAATGGAAGTGGGACAGTTTTTAGAGAAAAACGGGGAGAGCATTTACGGAACCATTGGGATGCCAGACTTTCCCTATGACAATGTGTGGGGCGGCTGTACCAGGAAGAAGGACCGCTTCTATCTCCATGTACTCACGTACCCGGATGAACCCTATGAAATCCGCATTTACAATCTCAAATCCAAGGTGAGGCGAGTGTATCTGCTGGAAACAGGGGAAGAGCTTTCGTTTGTCCAAAAATATGAGATTGCCAGGGATGAATACCGATTCCGCACCTTTTTCCCGGAAAAGCCGGTAAATGTTTTGGATACCGTGGCGGTGGTGGAGCTGGATACGCCTCTGGAATACCATGACCTGCGGACTATTTACGCCCAAAAATAAAAGACAGCCGCTTTTTCTGATTCACATACAGGAAAGCGGCTGTCTTGCTTAATTATGGAGGATTAAGGGTAAGGATCGCAGGTAGGAAAGAGCTCCGCATTGGATGCCAGCAGATTGGCGCCATTGGATAGCAGGGTGGCAAACTGTACCATATTTTCATCTGGCATACCGAGGACGGAACCTGTCAGGCTTAAGGCGCCTAAAAGGCGGTTGGAGGAACAGATGGGAACAGCCACCCCTTTTACGTTGGGAAACTCCTCACAGTTTTCCAGGGCATAGCCTCTTTCCCGAATGATCTGAAGTTCTGCCTTTAAGGCGTCCCGGTCTGTGACTGTGGTGGTGGTAAAGCGGGGAAGACCCCAAGTATTAATAATGAGATCCACCATGTTCTCAGGCATTTCGCTTAACATAACCTTTCCGCAGCTGCTGCAGTGCATAGGCGTACAGCGTCCGGTGATAGAATAAGAAATATTTCTGTTTCCTGGATTGACGCTCTGCAAATAGAAAGCCCGGCCCTTTTTGGGAATGGTCAGATATACAATTTGCCCGCTCTGTCTCTGGATTTCTTCCATGATGGGAATGGCATAATGGAGAATGGGAAGGGAGGCACGGATATGATAACTCATCTCCAAAAGCTCGATGCCCAGACGATAGTGAGAGTTGGGCAGCTTCTGAATATAGCCAAAGGTCTCCAGGGTTTTCAGAATATTTACCATCGTGCTCTTGGAAATGGAGAGCTCCCGGGACAGCTGAGTCAGGCTCCATTCCGGCTGACTTACCGTAAAAGTCTGGAGGGTGCGGATGCATTTTGCAACAGAACCCAGAAACCAGGCGGGGGTTTCTTCTGTCGGGGTTGGGAGATTCATAGAAATATTCTGATTATCCATAAGTCGGTTTCCTTTCGAGTGTAATGTGTGGAGTATATGAACAGAAGTACAGCTTTACTGTACTATGGTTAGTGTATAGAATTTTTCCAGAATAGTCAAGATATTCCTGCTATCTCTTGTCGAAAATGTTCAAAAGATCAGGTGAAAAGAGAAAAAAATACTATAAATTGCATAATTTTGTTGAACATATCGTACAAAATCGAAATCTTATAATTGTTAGTTCCTCACAAAATCTATTTGAATTTCCCCTGAATGGTTGACAAAATAGCTAAATTAATATATAAATAAAATGTACAGTATATAGTTATACAAAATAAAGTTCAGTAATAATGAACTAAAGAGAGGAAAAAGGTATAAGGAGGTAGAAAAATGAAAAAAATGGTAGCATTGTTGTTGGCGGCAGTTATGGCGTGTTCTGTGACGGCGTGCGGATCCAAAGATACACCTGCAGAAACGGACAGTCCTTCTACGGCGGCGCCGGAGGCCGAGAAGGAGACCGGAAGCGCTTCTGGGGACCAGGTGGTAATCACGTTTGCCAGCCGGGAGGACCCCACGGGTTCTGACGCGGCCAGCGCCTACCAGATGAAAATGATCGAAAAGTTCAATGAAATGGATAACGGGATTCATGTGGATTTGGTATGGAATACCCTGGAGGCGGATTATCTGGACAGGCTGGCAACAGATATTGCCTCCGGGGACTGTCCCAACGTATTTCTGGAATATGGCGGCTCCCGAGTGCTGGATTATCTGGATGCAGGACTGATTCTGGATATGACCCCATACTATGAGGAAGATCCGGATTGGTACGATTCCGTATATGAAGCCATGTGGACGCCCTGTCTATTTGAGGAATACGGATATGAAGGAATTTATGGAATTCCCTATGATACCTATGAAGTTGTACTGGTTTACAATAGCGCTTACTTAGAGCAATGCAATCTGGAAGTGCCGAGGACCTGGGAGGAACTGATGCATTGCTGCAAGGTACTGAAAGAGAACCACATCCAGCCCTTTATGGTAGGGGAGAAGGATTCCTACCGGCTGGGGCATCTGTTTTCCAATCTGGCCATCACCAGCTATGGAGAGGATGCCATAAAGATTGGAAACAGAGAGACTGGTTACGATTCTGAGGAAGCGAAAGCCATCTATCAAATGATCATTGATGCCTATGAGGCAGGCTATTTCGGAGACAACATTTTGTCCTATGGCGCTTCGGAGGAGCGGGTTTACACCGGATCCGGAGAGTGCGCGTTTACCTGGGACTTAACCAGCCGTCTCTATTGGCTGGAGGATTCTCAGGAATTAAATGCGGGGAATCTGCATGTGACTCATTTTCCAGCTGTCAGGGAGGAATACTATGGCTGGTGCCAGGGCGGCGCTTCCAGAGCCTTTTACATTTCAGCTCAGGCCAGCGAAGAGGAGATCGCGGCTTCCGTAGAGTTTCTGAAATACTATACCAGTCAGGAATTTGTGGCAGGCCTGTCCAAGGCTGTCAACAGCATTTATTCCATCAAAGTGGATGATGTGGAGTTTTCCAGCTATATTTATGACGAAGCGGTTCAGGTGGTAAATGAAAATAAGGGTCTGGTGTCAGAGCTGCAGAATTATGACAGCGAGGCCGCGGGACTCACCATTGTCAGAGATGCGCTGCAGAGCATTGTATTAGGGGCCACGGCAGAAGATTTGGCCAACACCATTGTGGAAGGCTACGAGGATATCGAATAAGGAGCAGATCAGAGCTGCTGCGAAAGCAGAAGATTTCTGCCAGGGCGGCAGCTCTGATTTTATAAGGAGGTTAGAGAATGAGGCATAAGTTGAGAGACCATATGATTTCCCTGTTGTTTTTGCTTCCAGCCCTTACATTATTGATGATCTTTGTGCTTTACCCCACGTTGTCCACCATAAAGCTGTCCTTTCATTCCTGGAAAGGGATCTACGGCGTCCCCCAGAAATTTGTGGGCTTTAGCAATTATGTGAAGGTACTTACAAGCGACACCTTTTGGAACGCCATGCTCAATTCCTTTTATTTTATGATGGGTACTTTTTTTATCTTAATGCCCCTGTCCTTTGGACTGGCATTGCTTGTGACTTCCAGGCTGAGATACACCGGCTTTATGAAAACCATGTATTATCTGCCGGTTATGCTGGGAACAACAACAGTGGCGCTCATGTGGAAATGTATTTTAGATCCCAATGCCGGAATCCTGGCAGGTATTCTCAACAGCATGGGACTGGAAGAATATATTATGGACTGGTTGAATACGCCTACGGTGAATGTGTGGGTAACGGTTCTCATTAATGAGTGGAAATTTGCCGGCTACAATATGCTGATATTTGTGGCGGGCATTACCAGTATTCCGGAAATTACTGTGGAGGCAGCCATGATCGACGGCTGCAATTACTGGCAGCGGCTGCGCTATATCGTTTTGCCTCTGTGCAAGAATTCTTTTAAAATCTTTGCCATTTTGGGCATTACAGGGTGTCTGAAGGTATTTGATATTATCTGGGCCATGACAGGGGGCGGGCCAAATGACGTCAGTTCCACGCCAGGCGTGATGATTTACCAGTTTGCCTATACCTATAAAAAATACGGACGAAGCGCAGCGATTGCGGTATTGCTTCTGATCATGGGCGTTACCTTAAGCATGGTGTGCAACAGAGTCTTGAAACAGGAAAATATTTACTAGAGAGGAGGTAGGAATCCATGGACAAAAGAGCAAAGGCCGGGAAAGGCGCGTCGTATTTTTTGGCGTTGATTTGGATCGCTGCCACTACAGCGCCGCTGATCTTGGCTGTATTATCCTCCTTTAAAGACAACGCGGAGATTTATCTGCATCCCTGGCAACTGCCAAAATCCTGGGATGTGTCCAACTATATCCGGGCAATCCGGGATGTGGGTGCATTGCAGGCCATTGGAAATACGCTGCTGGTATCGTTCCTCACAGCAGGCGGAGTGCTTTTGGTGGCGCTTTTAGCGTCCTATCCCATGTCACGGAAAAATCTGCGGTGGGTCAGGGCCTCCTATACGTTGTTTGTGCTGGCTGTGATGATCCCCATACACACGACCCTGATCCCGATTTCTTCCCTGGCTTCCACATGGAAAGCAAAAAATCAATATTGGTATCTGATCTGCGTTTATATTGCGTTTAATATGGCCCAATCCATTTTTCTGGTTTCAGGGTCCATGAATGGGATCAGCAGGGAGATTGACGATGCCGCCATTATTGACGGCTGCGGGGATTTCCGTTTACTGTTTCGGATTTTGACGCCGATCTGCAAACCAATTTTGGCCACAGAAGCAATTTTTGCCTTTGTTTACGCCTATGGAGAACTGATCTTTTCTCTGACGTTGATTTCGGACAGCAAGATGTTTACGGTTTCCAGAGCCATCCTGTCCTTCTATGGGGACGGAGATATGGCTCTTGGACCGATTTTCGCGTTTATCGTTCTGTCCACCATTCCGTCAGTTCTCGTATATATTTTGTTCCATAATCAAATACAAAAGGGCGTTATGAACGGTGCGATCAAAGGATAAAGGGAGAGGAAAGAGACGAATGGAAAAAATGAAGTGGTTTCGGGAAGCTAAATACGGGATGTTTGTTCACTGGGGGCTTTATGCGGAATTGGGAGGAATCTGGAATGGCAGGCACTACCCCCATGGCACGGAGTGGATTATGAAATACGCCAGGATTCCTGTACAGGAATACCGGAAGCTGGCAGATGTCTTCAATCCGGTGGATTTTGACCCGGAAGAATGGGTGGAAAAGGCGGTCCGTTATGGAGTAAAATATCTGTGCTTTACGGCAAAGCATCACGACGGCTTTGCCATGTACGACAGCAAGGTTTCTGACTACAATATTATGCATACGCCCTTTGGACGGGACGTGGTGAAGGAATTGTCCCAGGCCTGTAGAAGACATGGCATTATTTTTTGCGTTTATTATTCTCAGATGCAGGATTGGGAGGATCCCAACGGGAACGGAAATGACTGGGACTACGTGGAGGCAGAGAAGGATTTCCGGATTTACTTTGAGAATAAGGTGAAGCCCCAGGTCAAAGAGCTGTTGACTCGTTATGGGGATATCGGTATGATCTGGTTTGATACGCCCTATGACATGCCCCTGGAACTGTGCAGAGAATTAAAGGACTGGGTGTATTCTTTTCAGCCGGACTGTATTATCAATGGAAGGATCGGTTACGGCCTGGGCGATTACCGGCAGATGGGAGATAACAACATTCCTGTGCTGGGCTATGAGGATGACTGGGAAACCCCTATGACGCTGAACAATACCTGGGGATATTCCAGGGTAGACGAATATTGGAAATCTCCCCGGGATGTGATCAAAATGCTGGTGGATGTGTCCGGTAAGGGCGGAAATCTTCTGCTGAATGTGGGACCTACGCCTCTGGGAAAAATTCCAGAGGGAAGCCATGAGGTCATGGAGACTGTGGGAGACTGGCTGAAAATCAACGGGGACAGCATCTATGGAACCAACCGCTGTGTGGATTTCCCCTATCAGATCAAATGGGGCGGGGTGACGGTCAGAGAAAACAACTTATATCTCCATGTAATGACTCCCGATGCAGATGCGGAGGAGATTGTGCTCTACAGTCTGGAGACAAAGGTGAAACGGATGTATGTGCTGGCTACCGGGGAGCAGGTTCCCTTTCGCCAGTATTATGAACCGGCCAGAGATGAATATTGGTTCCGCATAACCATCAAGGGTTATTGCCAGGATCCGCTGGATTCCGTGCTGGTGGCGGAACTGGAAGGGGAGCCTGGAGTCCACGATATTTACATGCCGTCCCGGAAGTGAGAGGCAGGCGGCGGTAAGTGATCCAGGCTTCGCATCACCCGGCAGGGATTGCCTGCGGCCAGAACATGGGGAGGAATATCCTTTGTGACCACGCTTCCGGCGCCTATGACGGAACCGTTCCCAATGGTTACGCCGGGCAGGACCACAACTCCTCCTCCCAGCCAGCATCCATTTCCGATTTTTATGGGCAATGCATATGTACGGCAGAAATATTCCCCTGTTTCCGGATTCCAGTCAGGAGTGAGCCGCTGGGACAGGGAAACAGGGTGAGTTGCCGTATAAAGCTGCACGTTTGGCGCGATGAGCACATGATCGCCAATGGTAATTTTGTTGCAGTCAATAAAGGTACAATTCATATTTACAGACACATTGCTTCCTATATAAATGTTTCGGCCATAATCACAGACAAAGGGGGTTCCCACGGAAACGTTTGTGCCTATGGCCCCCAAGAGCTGTTTTAGAATTGCGGTTTTTTCTGCCTTCTGCTCATAGGCAAGAGTATGATATTCCTTCAAAAGCTTTGCCGCCTGGGCTTTAAAGCCCAGAAAGACAGGATCGTGGCAGTCATAATATTCTCCGGCCATACATTTCTCTAACTCCGTCACAGGATCACCTCCGGATTCTCAGAATGATTTTTCCAGGAATTGTTGTTATAGATAAATGCCCTTGTCAGGCTATTATAATCTGTCTTGTTGGCTTTTTCAACACTTTACAACAGTTGGTATTTACAACATGAAAAAATGAGTTACTTTACACCCACGCCAATCACTCCGCTGATTGGCGTGGAGCCAATACAGTTATGGGGCCGAAGGGACAGCCCATCGCCGAAGGCGACTTTAAATGGGCAGTCCTTGTTACAATTCGCACCTTTATCAAATAAAAACTTTTCAAAAACTGGCGTGGGTGTGAATTGTAACAAAAATGATTGCATTCATGGACGCCACCACGTATAATAGACAATACGCTACTATAAAACAAGACAGGATTTTGGAAGGAACAGGAGAGAAAAATGAGAGTAAGGCGTTTGATCGGAGACCGTGCGTTTTACAAAATGGTGCTTTTGGTAGCAGTGCCTATTATGGTACAGAATGGAATTACAAATTTTGTAAGTCTGCTGGATAATATTATGGTAGGACGGGTAGGCACGGAACAGATGTCCGGGGTTGCCATTGTGAACCAGCTGATTTTTGTGTTTAATATCAGTGTTTTTGGGGCTATTTCCGGGGCTGGAATTTTTGGAGCCCAGTATGCCGGCTGTGGGGATTATGAGGGCGTGCGGGATACCATGCGCTTCAAAATCGTAGCCAGCCTGGTGATCTGTGTCCTTGGCCTTGGGATGTTTCTGGGAGGGGGAGAGACCCTGATTCAGTTTTATCTCCATGACGGCGGGGATGTGGGGGATGTGTCCAGGACCTTGGCCTATGGAAAGGAATATCTGGTGGTGATGCTGCTGCAGATGATTCCCTTTGCGGTGATTCAGATTTACGCCAGCACGCTGCGAGAAAACGGGGAGACCATGCTTCCCATGAAGGCGGGTTTGATTGCGGTGGCAGTGAACTTGATTGGAAACTATCTGCTGATCTTTGGAAAATTTGGATTTCCGGAGATGGGCGTGGTGGGCGCCGCCGTTGCCACAGTGCTGTCCCGGTTTGTGGAGTGTGGGATCGTGGTGATCTGGACCCACAGAAACAGGGAGAAAAATCCCTTTGCTGCGGGGCTGTACCGTCATTTTACCATACCCAAAAAGCTGACAGGGCAGATTATCTGGAAGGGGACCCCTCTTATGGTCAACGAGATTCTGTGGGCGGCGGGCATGGCGACCCTGACTCAGTGTTACTCCATGCGAGGTCTTTCGGCTGTTGCGGCCTTAAATATTTCCAACACCATTGCCAATGTATTTAACGTGGTGTTTATCTCCATGGGTAGCGCGATTTCTATTATAATCGGACAGCTTCTGGGCGCGGGAAAAATGGAGGAGGCCAAGGATACGGATTACAAGCTGATTGCCTTTTCCGTATTCAGCTGTGTGCTTATCGGCTCTGCCATGGCGCTGGTGTCGCCTCTGTTCCCGCGGCTGTATGCGACCACAGCTTCCGTGCAGGACCTGGCCACGCGTCTGATTTGCATTGCGGCCATGTGTATGCCTTTGCAGGCCTTTATGCACGCAGCCTATTTTACCCTGCGGGCAGGAGGAAAGACTATTATTACCTTTGTGTTTGACAGCGCCTTTGTCTGGGTGGTGAGCATTCCCCTGGCCTATACCTTGAGCCGGTTCACCCAGCTGCCCATCGTTTATCTGTATTTGTCCTGCCAGCTGGTGGAGATCATCAAATGTATCATTGGGTTTGCGCTGGTGAAAAAAGGAGTTTGGCTGCAGAACATTGTGGCGGTAAAAATGTAAGGAAGTTGAAAAGATTTCCATTTAGGGCTTGTCAGAGAAGATTTTTTTTGTTAGTATGAGGGAAGAGAAAAGGGAGTAGCTGGCGCCATAGGCGTTGGATATTTCGTCAGTACGACATATATTCCACAGCTTGACTGAGGGTTGGACGGTTGCCTGGGCCATGTGCAGGAGCACCGCCCCAGACGAAAAGAGGAGTATTTGTCCGGAATATTCAGGTAATTAGCGAGACTTTTCCACAACTGCTGAAAGGGGCAAAGGCCCCTGGGCTTGTTGTGGAAAGGTCTTTTTGATTTCCAGAGACGAAAGAAATGGAGCAAGGGAGGAATAAGGATGGAGTTTTTACTGGAGGGAGTTCTGTCGATTACCTGGCAGCAGCTGGTCATGTATGCAGTGGGAGTTATTTTGATCTGGCTGGCGGTGAAAAAGGGCTACGAGCCAGCCCTTTTGCTGCCCATGGGCTTTGGAGCGATTTTAGTGAATCTGCCCCAGTCCGGAGTGCTGAATCAGGTGCTGGAGGGCGTGGGAGAGACCAGCGGCGTGGTGCAGTGGCTGTTTGAAGTTGGCATTGAGGCCTCAGAGGCAATGCCCATTCTGCTGTTTATCGGAATTGGAGCCATGATTGACTTTGGCCCCCTGTTATCCCAGCCGGTCATGTTTCTCTTCGGAGCGGCGGCTCAATTCGGCATCTTCTTTGCCATCTCCGCGGCCACGCTCATGGGTTTTGATCTGCGGGACGCGGCGGCCATTGGAATTATCGGAGCGGCGGACGGGCCTACCTCCATTTTGGTATCCCAGATTCTCCATTCCAGATATATTGGCGCCATTGCTGTGGCGGCCTATTCTTATATGGCTCTGGTGCCTATTGTGCAGCCTTTTGCCATTCGCCTGGTAACCACAAAAAAGGAGCGGAAGATCCGAATGGAATACCGGCCGGGACAGGTATCCAAGACCATGCGAATCATATTCCCCATTGCCGTTACTTTTATCGTAGGTCTGATCGCCCCCTCCTCTGTGGCTTTGGTGGGATTCCTCATGTTTGGAAATCTGATTCGGGAATGTGGAGTCTTAGGGACTCTGTCGGATACGGCGCAGAATGTGCTGGCAAATTTGATTACCCTCTTTCTGGGGATCACCATTTCTTACAGCATGCAGGCGGAAGCCTTCGTGAACACAAGTACCCTGCTGATTATGGGCGTGGGGCTTTTGGCCTTTGTGTTTGACACCATAGGAGGCGTCTTGTTCGCAAAGCTTCTGAACCTGTTTCGCAAAGAAAAAATCAACCCCATGATTGGAGCCGCGGGAATCTCGGCTTTCCCCATGTCCTCCCGGGTGGTGCAGAAAATGGCCCAGGAGGAAGAGCCGGGTAATATTATTCTGATGCACGCGGCCGGCGCCAATGTGTCCGGACAGATTGCGTCGGTGGTAGCTGGGGGATTAGTCATTGAACTGGTTTCCAGATTTTTGTGAGAAACTTTGGAAAGCCTTCACAACTTGTTTGTGCATGGGAAAGGAGCAGCGAAAAGGATGTGGGATAATTTTTTGAAATCACTGGAGATCATGGGACAGGGCATGGGGGGAATCTTTGTGTCTATCCTGGTGATTATGGCAGCAGTCTGGCTTTTGGCAAAGCTGACTGGTCCGCAAAAGGAAGAAGCGGACAGAAAGTAAAGGAATGTCGGCAGGAGCGGCTCCCAGGAGTTTGCGGAGGCCAGTCCTGCCGGCAGATGGATCAGATATAGATAGGCTGTGTATAGTCTTTTCCCATCAGCTGACGCTTTTGCTCCTGGAATTTCTGGAAAAAATCTTCGGCTACATCCACCCAGATATGTTCCGTCTGGTCATAGACCTGGATATAGCGGTCCAGGGTGGGATGTTTGCGCACGGTATTGGCCAGATATTCCGCTCCGTTGTAAGGATTGATGCAGTCGGAGGGGAGATCCGGGGCAGGAACCGAAGAGGAGGGAACCTGCTTTTTTTGTTGCTGCGCCGGCTTTTTCAGAAGGCCGGCGGTGACGCTGCGGGTGGTTTCCATCAGCGAAGGTTTTCCGGGATCCTTTGGAGCGCTGTCTGATAGAATGTTAGTTTCAGGTAAAGGCACTTGCAGGGATTCTTCCGGAGAGTCTGAGGAAGCTTCATTTTTCAGAGGGGAAAGGATTGCCAGTTCATCGGCAATCTCATCGGAGGAAGCGGGAACCAGGGAAATTTGAACCTTATATCCCAGGACGGCAGCATACATCCGCATATCCTGCTCCTGAAAATTGTCTCGCTTTAGTTTCTGCGTCACATTCTGACGGGAGCAGCGGGTGCCTGTGCGGGCTTCCATCAGCTCGGCAAATTCTTTAATCGTCCGGTTTTCCCGATGTAGCAAAATTTTTATTTGTTCTGCAAAGGTAAGTTCCATGAAAATCTCCTTATGAATTGATTTTATATGCTTAAGAAATGTTCGGAAGGCAAAGGAAAGGTATTGCCTGCGCGATTCCTAAAAAGAGTCTTGGGCGCTCTGACTGCACAGATACAGATAAAGTATAAAACAAAAATAAAACTATGTAAACAAAAATGTTTCTTTGGCAAGCGAAAAAGCAGAAATAGGGTATATTTTATACTATGCCCATTGTGAGAGACATTATGATGAACTTTTTTCGCAAAATCTAAAACTCAACATTGAAGACAGCGAAGATTTGTAGTATACTAGACCCAGCAAATAATTTTGAAAGTGAGGAGATAAAGTCATGGCATTAGTAACAACAAAAGAAATGTTCAAGAAAGCCTATGAAGGCGGTTATGCAATCGGTGCTTTTAATGTAAACAATATGGAGATCGTACAGGCTATTACAGAGGCGGCCGGTGAGCTGAATTCCCCGATCATCCTGCAGGTATCCGCAGGCGCGAGAAAGTATGCAAACCATACCTACCTGGTTAAGCTGGTTGAGGCTGCTCTTATCGAGAACCCCAATATTCCCATTGCTCTGCATCTGGATCACGGCGCAGACTTCGAGATCTGCAAATCCTGTATTGACGGCGGATTTACCTCCGTTATGATCGACGGCTCCAAATATGCTTTTGCTGAGAATATTGAGCTGACCAAGAAGGTTGTGGACTATGCTCATGAGCGGGGCGTTGTGGTTGAGGCTGAGCTGGGTAAACTGGCCGGTATCGAGGATGATGTAAATGTATCCGCTGAGGATTCTTCCTATACACAGCCGGACGAGGTAGAAGAGTTTGTGACTAAGACGGGTGTGGATTCCCTGGCTATCGCTATCGGGACAAGTCATGGCGCGTTTAAGTTTAAGCCGGGAACCAAGCCCCAGCTGCGCTTTGACATTCTTCATGAGATTGAGCAGAGAATTCCTGGCTTCCCCATTGTTCTTCACGGCGCTTCCTCTGTTCCGCAGGAGTATGTAAAGATTATTAATGAGAACGGCGGCGCACTGAAGGATGCCATCGGCGTTCCCGAGGATCAGCTGCGCGAGGCTGCAAGATCCGCAGTTTGCAAGATCAACATCGACTCTGACCTTCGTCTGGGCCTGACTGCAGGTATCCGTCAGGTGATGAATGAGCATCCGGATTACTTCGATCCGAGACAGTATCTGACTGTTGCACGGGCCAACGTAAAAGCTGTGGTTGCTCACAAGATTAAGAACGTGCTGGGCAGCGAGGGCAAGGCGTAAGCCATACTGGAAAAAGGAAACAGAGCCGGAAACCATGAGTTGGGGAAAGGCAGTATATTAGCAGAGAAATCACAGAGCTGTGATTTCTCTGTTTTTCTAAGGTCAAGGCCCTGTTTTCCTGGGGATAAGCCGCGGCTGCACCACCTTGTCTTCTGAGGTGGGTATTTTATTCCCCGGGAGTCGCGAAATGCATTTGCTAAGGAGGTGGAAACAAGGAATTGGAAATGGGACCTTTTACATATCAGGTGCTTCGGATTGAGGGGGATTATGCTGTCCTGAAGCGGACAGATGAGGAATCCCAGGATGAGAAGCTGGTGGCGCGAGCGCTGCTTCCCCCGGAAATCATGGAGGGGAGTCGTCTTCTTTATGAGTGTTTGGAGTATGATATTTTGCCTTGACTTAGTGTAGGCAAGACATATTGTGGGGAGAAGATTGCCATGGGAAAACCTGTGAAACAATTTTCAATGGCAGACAAAATGCCGAATTGGAAAAAAGGGCTGGCCCACATACGTTAGGAAGGAGAAAGCGATGGAAGAAATATGGGTAGACCGGACCCTGTACCAAGGACGTCCGGAAAAGGAGGAAGGACGCCTCCCCAAGGAGGTGCGCACCTATGATCTGCTGGACCGGCTGAGGATTCCCTACTGGCGGGTGGATCACGATGTGATCCCCACCATAGAGGCCTGCCAGGAGGTAGACAAGCTTCTGGGGATCCAGATTTGCAAGAACCTGTTTCTGTGCAATGCAAAGAAGACGGATTTTTATTTACTTCTCATGCCGGGGGAGAAGCAGTTCAAGACGAAGGATCTGTCTAAACAAATTGGAAGCAGCCGGCTTTCCTTTGGGCCTGGGGAATTTATGGAGGAATTTCTGGACATTCAGCCTGGGTCTGTCAGCGTTTTAGGATTGATGAACGACAGGGAGAACCGGGTTCAGCTCATCATAGACCGACAGGTGGCCCAGGAGGAGTATTTGGGCTGTCATCCCTGTATTAATACCTCCAGTCTGAAGCTTTCTATGGCGGATGTTCTGGAAAAATTTCTGCCGGCAGTAAAGCATGAGCCAATTTTTGTGGATTTACCCTGAAAAACAGGCATCCAAGGGGGATTTAACCCCTGGATGCCTGTTTTTTAGCCTGCGGGCAGATTTTATTTTGTTAGTGGAATCTTATGGACAACTTTCCGGCATACTTTCCAGATCAAAACAGCCGGAAAACTGAAGGTCAGATATATGGTAGCCAGTCCTCCTGACAGTCCGCCTACCAGTGCAATGATAATAAGTCCTATATTCATGACAGGTTCCCTCCTCTTCTGATTTCGACAGCCCTATTGTAGCAGCGATTATGATTGTTGAAAATAGAATCAGGGAAACCTTAACAACATTTTGTCAAAGTTTTAACAAGTTCTTAATATCATCCCGATACAGGGAAAATGGATTATTTTTCCCACCTTCCGCTGGCCCCGCAGGGGAGAATGAGACCGCTGGAGCGGACCGGCAATCCGATTTCCTGAGAGTCGATTTTCCCGGAAAAGGCTTTCAGCTCTGTTGCCAGCATGTAGCTCAGCACTGCAGGGGCCAGCCCGGTGGTGTAGGAGTTGATGAGAAAAAACAGGGGATCCGGACTCAACAGCTTTGTGCACAGCTGGAGGAAGGGGTGAATGGAGGTTTCGATCTTCCAGATTTCCCCTTTAGGTCCCCGGCCGTAGGAGGGAGGATCCATGATTATGGCGTCGTAATGATTTCCCCTGCGAATCTCCCGCTCTACAAATTTCACGCAGTCGTCCACCAGCCAGCGGATAGGAGCATCTTCCAGGCCGGAGGAGCGGGCGTTTTCCTTTGCCCAGGCCACCATGCCCTTGGAGGCGTCCACGTGGGTTACGGAAGCGCCTGCCTTGGCGGCGGCCAGAGTGGCTCCTCCGGTGTAGGCAAAGAGATTCAGCACCTTTACCGGCCGCCCGGCATTTCGGATCTTTTCACGGAACCAGTCCCAGTTTACCGCCTGTTCCGGAAAAAGGCCTGTATGCTTGAAACTAAAGGGTTTCAGCTGAAAGGTTAGCTCCCTGTATTGGATGCTCCACTGCTGGGGCAGGTGAAAGAATTCCCATTCTCCGCCCCCCTTTGCGCTGCGGTGGTAATGCCCGTCTGGCTTTTTCCAGCCAGGCAGCTTTTTGGGGGTGCTCCAGATAACCTGGGGATCGGGCCGGATGAGCAGATAATTTCCCCAGCGCTCCAATTTTTCTCCGTCGGAGGTATCCAGCACTTCATAATCAGTCCAGTTGTCAGCAATCCACATGAGATGCTCCTTTCTTATATATAAAATTACACTTGTTTGAGTCTGGAGGCTGCCGCGGTTTACGAATCTGAAACCTCTGATTTTTTGCGCTTGGGCAAAAGACGGAACAGGTTGTCCACTACCACAATAGACACAGCGATCATTCCCGCAATGGTGAGGGTTTGCAGCACATAATAGGATGTCCCGGCCGGATCCGCCTGGATCACAGAGGCGGCAATGTGGTACATGCCTGCGCCGGGAACCAGAGGCAGGATGCCGGTAATGACGAAAATAGTCACGGGAGTCTTTAAAATCCGGGCCAGAATCTGGGCGCAGAGAGAAATAAGGCAGCCGGAGATAAAGGTGGCCGGGCCTATGGAGAGCCCCTGGTTTCGCAGGAGCAGGAAAGCGGTCCAGCCCAGAGCGCCGATGATTCCCGCATAGGGAATATATTTCCGGGGAGAGCCCAGCAAAAAGCCAAAGGCCACCACAGCCAGAAAAGAACCTAGTATCTGAAGAAACATAAGACCTCCTGTGAGTTAAAACTGGATAGCCAGCCCCAGACCAATGCCGATGGCAATGGCAGAGGCAATGACAAAGGCTTCCAGGGTACGTGCGATTCCGGACAGATAATCTCCGCTTAGGGTGTCGAAGACCGCGTTGGTAATGGCCACTCCGGGAACCAGAGGCATGATAGCGCCTATCACAATGTTGTCCAGGGTACCTGGCACAGGCAGCAGCCTGGCGCCCAGGGTTGCGGTGACAGAGACCACGGCTGCGCTTAATAGCATGCTTAGAAAGCTGTGCATTTTCCGGCGCTTGCACAGATAGAGGCAGACTGCCATAAGGAGCCCGGCCAGTGCTGACACCACAATCTCCCACAAGCCGCCTCCCAGGGTCAGAGTAAAGGAGGCGGTAACCACCACCGTGGAGACCAGAAAGGCCTGGGGCTTAGGGGGTGTCTGCCGGATCTCCCGGATTTGATGAAACGCTTCTTTCAGCGTAATGCTGCCGTTGCAGAAATTTCGGGAAATGCCGTTGACCTCATGGATGATGTTTAAATTGGTGGTGCGGCTCCGAATCCGGCGCACCACAGTCATGGAGTCAATGGAGGGGTCGTCCAGAGTGGCTACAAAGCCGGTCATGGTCACAAACACCTCTGCGGTTTTCAGATGGGACAGAGAAAGGATCCGATGCATGGTGTCCTCCACCCGGTAGGTTTCGGCTCCGTTTTCCAGCATCAGTTCCCCTGCCATGACGGCAGTGTCCAGCAATAATTTATAATCCATGGTTGATCCTGCCATGAAAAACCGTTTGCACGGGAAGACGCGCTATGGTTTTTGTATGTTTAGGTGTAAACAGGTTTGTATGCGTTACTTCCCCATTATACTATGGGAAGAAGGATAGTCAAGAGTGTTTCCTCCTATGCCTGCAGTTTATCGTATTTCCACAGAGGCTATGCCAGCAAAATCTGAATTCCCCGCTGTTCCAGATTTTCTATTTGTTTGTAATTCTTCTCATTTTTTACCGTGATAATCGTATGAATTTTTTTGGGATCAAATTCACAGAATAGATTGATGCTATTCACGAAAAATTTAGAGGAATCCAGTAAAACCACCACTTTTTTAGAGGCCTTAAGCATCTGCTTTTTGATGCTGACCAGATAGGGGGAGGAGGCGGTCAGGCCAATATCGGGCCGGATGCCGGAGGCGGCAAGCTGCTCGGCCAGGGAAGAGGTGGTGGTACCGCTGTCAAAGAGCACCGAGGAGCCCTCCGGAATCAGGGAGAGGGCTGCGGCGGCAATTCTCCTCTTTTCCTCAATATTGATAATGGTCCGCTTGTCAATATTGAGAATGGAGGGATGCTCTGCGTCTTTGCAGATGTAGTCGCGCTCTGCGTGTATCTGGAGGAAATGCCGGCTGCGGTGAAGAGGATCAGCCGGGGATTGATGAGACGTTGGAGAGAAAATCCCCATAGTCCTATGGATCTGATTGTGGGGGCAAACTCTGTCTGCTTTGGCCCAAAGCTTGAAGCCATGTTTCTCAATGAGCTTCCTGAGGAATTGGGACCATGGTTTCAGGAGAAAGTGGGAGTTGTGGAAGCGCTTTTGCGCAGGACCTGTGTGGATCCAGATCCTGAAACAGCAAAAAGAGAGGCCTTGAGTGTCCGGACCAATGGGTTTCCGGAACTGGTGCTGGATGCCGAGGACCCGGAAATTGAGGAAGCAGCGCAGCAGGCGTATAGACAGTCCTGCCAGGCCCTTCAGATGGAATATCAGATCCGGGAGGAGGAGATGAGGGAATACGAAAAAACCTTGCAGGCCTATGTGGTGACGCCGGCTCTGGAAGATCAGGTACAGAGAACTGGTTATAATCCCCTCCGTAAGCTGGGAAGAGGAGAGCGGATCCTGGGGCCTGCGCTGCTGTGCGAGAGACATGGCCTTCCCATGGAGGGGATTCTGGAGACAGCCGCCTATGCCCTGTGGTATTACCATGAAAAGGATCCCTTTTCCATAGAAATGCGGGAGATGATCGAGAGAAAAGGAATAGAAGCTGCTGTAAACCAAATCTGCCAGCTGGAAGAGCATCCCCATGTGTGTCAGTCCATCTGCTTTCTTTACCGCGGCCTAGCAGGGAGGGAAAGACTCATCTAATCCGCAGCCTCAAAGAGATTAGGGAAAACCCATGGCCAGGACGCCGGCAGTAAACAGAGGCTTGTAATCCCTGGAAACCTCCTCTATAATGAAAGAAGAAAATTCCGTGCGATGGGGAAGCGCAGCAGAACGCTCCTTCCTGGCGCGGACAAAACGGAAGGAGAAGGGACATGGAAAAGTCGTATCGCGCGGAGCTGGTAGGGGTGTTTGGCTGCCCGGTGGAGGAGAATCCCACAGGGGTCATGGAGGAGGCTGCCTTTGCAAAGCTGGGGCTCAATTACCGGTATCTGACCATCCGTGTGGAGAAAGGAAACTTGAAACCGGCCATGGAGGCTGTGCGGGCGTTTCAGATGCGGGGCGTGAATCTCACCATTCCTCACAAGGTGGAGGTATTGCAGTATCTGGATGAGCTTTCCCCTGCGGCGAAGATCATCGGCGCTGTCAATACTGTGGTAAACCGGGACGGAAAGCTGTGGGGCGAGAATACAGACGGAAAAGGATTTCTCCTGTCCCTGGAGCAGGAGGGCGTTCAGGTTGGGGGGAAGCATGTGGTAATCCTGGGAGCCGGCGGAGCGGCCAGGGCCATTGCTGTGGAGGCGGCTCTGGCCGGAGCGGAAAAGCTTACCATCATCAATCGCAGCAGGGAACGAGGAGAGGAACTTGCAGCCCTTTTGCAGCGGGAGACTCCTGCGCAGGCAGAATACCTGGCCTGGGAGGGAGCTGTGAAAATCCCAGAAGGCGCGGATATCCTCATTCAGGCTACCTGTATCGGTCTTTTTCCCCATGTGCAGGACAAGCCGGAAATCGACTATGACACGGTGGCAAGCAGCATGGTAGTCAGCGATGTGGTGTTCAACGATCCCCACACCCTGTTTTTGCAGGAGGCGCAGAAGCGGGGCGCGAAGACAGTCAATGGACTGGGAATGCTGGTGAATCAGGGAGCCCGGAATTTTACCCTGTGGACCGGGGAGGAAGCGCCGGCGGATGTGATGACCGAGACGCTGAAAAAGGAATTTGGACTGTAGACAGAGCGGGTGCTTCGGGAATCCGGAGCAGGTGATTTGGCTATTTAATTTAAAACGCTTTTAGAGAAAACTGGCTGCGTAACCGAGAGGAAGGATGTGGAAAATGTCTCGTTTAACGCAGCCTGTTATTTAGAAGACGTACTGTGAAGCAGAGAAGGGAGAATCGGACATCCTGAAAAATTTGCAATTATTTGTGCATACTGTCTAAAAATAAAACAAAAAGTTTGTGAAAAATGTTTGAAAATTTTTTTGCCTTTTTTGAGAAAAACTCTTGCATTTCCCTGATAATTCCTATATAATAGCAAATGTTGTGACATGATAGCGATGAAGCGTGAGGTTGCTGCCCTTTTGTGGCAGGTTTTCCGTGGAGCGAATGTCAAGTTAGGAAACTGGCGACAAGTCACTGTACAAAAAATCGTCCATGCCAGAGGGAAACACGGATGTGGAGCGGTTCTTCTGCCGGAAAACAGACGGGAAGAAACGGATCTCTGGGAAAATATGGAAACAACGTGTGTTTTTTTAAGAGGATACACACGGAAGAGTGTACAGTCACCGCTTGTCGTACTGGTCTTACAAAGTACGAATAAGGAGGCGACTTTTTTTATGGCAAGTCAAGTAATGAGAATCACATTGAAAGCGTATGATCATCAGCTGGTAGATGCATCCGCAAAGAAAATCATCGAAACTGCAAAGAAAAACGGTTCCCAGGTGAGCGGACCCGTACCCCTTCCCACCAAGAAGGAGGTCGTAACGATTCTGAGAGCAGTCCACAAGTATAAGGACTCCCGGGAGCAGTTCGAGCAGAGAACTCATAAAAGACTCATCGATATCGTCCCCACCCAGAAAACCGTGGACGCGCTGTCCAGACTGGAAATGCCGGCGGGTGTTTACATCGATATCAAAATGAAAACCAAGTAATCCTTCAGCTAGGATGAACGCTGCGGCGTTCCGCTGTAGAGAAATAAGGAGGAAAAGACATGAAGAAAGCTATTTTGGCAACGAAAGTTGGAATGACACAGATTTTCAACGAAGACGGAGTGTTAACTCCCGTAACAGTGCTTCAGGCCGGCCCCTGTGTGGTTACACAGGTAAAGACGGTGGAGAACGACGGTTACAGTGCAGTTCAGGTTGGCTTTGTTGACAAGAGAGAGAAGCTGGTGAACAAGCCCATGCAGGGACATTTCAAGAAGGCAGGCGTCTCCTATAAGAGATACGTCAGAGAGCTGAAGCTGGAAGACGCAGAGAGCTATGCACTGGCACAGGAGATCAAGGCAGACATTTTTGCCGCAGGCGACAAGATAGATGCAACTGCTATTTCCAAGGGCAAGGGCTTCCAGGGCGCCATCAAGAGACATGGACAGTCCAGAGGACCTATGGCTCACGGTTCCAAATTCCATCGTCACGCAGGTTCCAATGGTGCATGTTCCGATCCCAGCAAGGTGTTTAAGGGAAAGAAAATGCCGGGACAGATGGGACATAAGAGAATCACCATCCAGAACCTTGAGGTAGTACGGGTAGATGCAGAGAACAACCTGCTGCTGGTGAAGGGCGCTGTTCCGGGGCCGAAGAAGGCATTAGTGACGATCAAAGAAACAGTAAAGGTTAGCAAATAATCTTTCGTGGGAAGGAGGACTTACAGATGGCAAGCGTATCTGTTTATAATATGGAAGGCAAAGAAGTTGGCACAATGGAATTAAGCGATGCGGTGTTCGGCGTGGAAGTAAACGACCACCTGGTACACATGGCTGTTGTGGCTCAGCTTGCAAATAAGCGTCAGGGAACCCAGAAAGCAAAGACTCGTTCTGAGGTATCCGGTGGCGGAAGAAAACCGTGGAGGCAGAAGGGAACCGGTCATGCAAGACAGGGTTCAACCAGAGCTCCCCAGTGGACCGGCGGCGGTATGGTATTCGCACCCGTTCCCAGAGATTACACCATTCGTCTGAACAAGAAAGAGAAGAGACTGGCTCTCAAATCCGCTCTCACCTCCCGGGTACAGGAGAACAAGCTGATTGTGGTAGACGAGCTGAAGTTCGACGAGATCAAGACCAAAAACTTCCAGGCTACCATGAAGAACCTGAATGTGAACAAGGCTCTGGTAGTGCTGAAGGACAATGATCCCAATGTGGTGCTGTCCGCCCGGAACATCCCGGATGTAAAGACAGCTCTCACCAACACCATCAACGTATTTGACATCCTGAAATATAATACCGTGATCTTAACCAAGGATGCGGTAGCTACCATTGAGGAGGTGTACGCATAATGGCAGATATTAAGTATTACGACGTCATCCTGAAGCCGGTCATCACCGAGAAGAGCATGGCAGCCATGGGTGAGAAGAAATATACGTTCTTAGTGCACACAGAGGCAAATAAGAGCCAGATCAAAGAGGCCGTAGAGAAAATGTTCGCAGGCACCAAGGTGGCCAGCGTAAACACCATGAACCTGGACGGCAAGAAAAAGCGTCGGGGCATGACCGTAGGCCGCACGGCAAAGACCAAAAAGGCTATCGTTCAGCTGACTGCTGACAGTAAAGATATTGAGATTTTTGAGGGCCTATAAGACTTGGCGATGCATGGAACACTTGGCGAGGTGTTTTCGAGCCTGGTGTGAAAGCACACAGAGTGCCAAAGCCGAAAGCGACACAATATACACAAACAAGTGTGATAACAAATAACAGAGACAATGAAAGGAGTGAACTGTAATGGGAATTAAAACATACCGCCCATATACACCTTCCAGAAGACATATGACCAGCTCTGATTTTTCCGAGATCACAAAGACGACTCCGGAAAAATCCTTAGTGGTTTCCCTGAATAAAAATGCTGGCCGTAACAACCAGGGTAAAATTACAGTGAGACACCGCGGAGGCGGTTCCAGAAGAAAATACAGAATCATTGATTTTAAGAGAAGAAAAGACAATATTCCGGCAAACGTAATCGGTATCGAGTACGATCCGAACCGCAGCGCCAATATCGCTCTGATCTGCTACGCAGACGGCGAGAAGGCTTATATCCTGGCTCCTCAGGGCCTGGAGGTAGGCATGCACGTGATGAACGGCCCGGAGGCCGAGGTGAAAGTAGGTAACTGCCTTCCCTTATCCGGAATCCCCGTTGGTACGCAGGTACACAACATTGAGCTGTATCCCGGCAAGGGCGGCCAGATGGTTCGTTCCGCTGGAAACAGTGCACAGCTTATGGCAAAAGAAGGAAAATACGCCACCTTACGTCTCCCCTCCGGAGAGATGCGTATGGTTCCCATGAACTGCCGGGCAACCGTAGGCGTGGTAGGAAACGGCGATCACAACCTGATCAATATTGGTAAAGCAGGACGCAAGCGTCACATGGGTATCCGCCCTACAGTCCGCGGTTCCGTCATGAACCCCAACGACCATCCCCACGGCGGTGGTGAGGGCAAGACTGGTATCGGCCGTCCGGGTCCCTGCACTCCCTGGGGTAAACCGGCACTTGGTTTGAAGACCAGAAAGAAGAACAAGAAGTCCAATAAGCTGATCGTAAGAAGACGTGACGGCAGAACATTCAAGTAAGGAGGAAAACCCATGGCTCGCTCATTAAAAAAAGGACCATTTGCAGATGAAAGCTTACTGAAGAAAGTAGATGCGATGAACGCAGCAGGCGATAAGGCCGTAATCAAGACCTGGTCCCGCCGCTCCACCATCTTTCCGCAGATGGTAGGTCATACAATCGCGGTACACGATGGAAGAAGACATGTGCCTGTATATATCACAGAGGATATGGTAGGACATAAATTAGGAGAATTCGTTCCCACCAGAACCTATCGTGGACATGGAAAAGACGAGAAAAAATCCAAACGTTAATCGTATGTATACTTTGAAAGGAGGACTCATCTAAAATGGCTAAGGGACATAGAAGTCAGATTAAGAGAGAGAGAAATGCCCAGAAAGATACCAGACCGTCAGCTAAGCTGTCTTACGCCCGGGTATCTGTTCAAAAGGCATGCTTCGTATTAGATGCAATCAGAGGCAAGGATGTGCAGACTGCACTTGGTATCGTGATGTACAATCCCAGATATGCTTCCACCTTGATTGAGAAATTGCTGAAATCAGCCATTGCAAATGCTGAGAATAATAATGGAATGAATGTGAATAACCTTTATGTGGCAGAGTGCTACGCAAATAAAGGACCTACAATGAAGAGAATCAGACCGAGAGCACAGGGCAGAGCTTACAGGATCGAAAAGAGAATGAGCCACATCACAATCGTGCTTGATGAGAAATAGGAGGTAAAGCATGGGACAGAAAGTTAATCCGCACGGCCTGAGAGTCGGCGTAATTAAGGACTGGGATTCGAAATGGTATGCTGATGCTGACTTCGCTGATTATCTGGTAGAAGATTATAACATCAGAAAATTCCTGAAAAAGAAATTATACAATGCAGGTGTTTCCAAGATTGAGATCGAGAGAGCTTCCGATCGCGTAAAGATCATTATCTACACCGCAAAGCCGGGCGTGGTAATCGGTAAGGGTGGTTCTGAGATCGAGAAGGTAAAGGCAGAGTTAAAGCAGTTTACGGACAAGAAGCTGATCGTGGACATCAAGGAGATCAAGAGACCGGACCGTGATGCACAGTTGGTTGCAGAGAATATTGCACTGCAGCTGGAGAATCGTGTTTCCTTCCGCCGCGCCATGAAGTCCGCCATGTCCAGAACCATGAAGGCCGGAGCAAAGGGAATCAAGACTTCCGCATCCGGACGTCTGGGCGGAGCTGATATGGCCCGTACAGAATTCTACAGCGAGGGAACCATTCCGCTGCAGACACTGAGAGCAGATATTGACTACGGATTCGCTGAGGCAGATACCACCTACGGCAAGGTTGGCGTAAAGGTATGGGTCTACAAGGGCGAGATACTTCCGACGAAGGGCAACAAGGAAGGGAGCGATAAATAATGTTAATGCCGAAAAGAGTGAAACGTCGTAAACAGTTCCGCGGTTCCATGACTGGCAAGGCGTTGAGAGGAAATAAGATTACCATGGGCGAGTATGGTATTGTTGCCACAGAGCCCTGTTGGATTAAATCCAATCAGATTGAAGCAGCCCGTGTTGCTATGACTCGTTATATCAAGCGTGGTGGTAAGGTGTGGATCAAGATTTTCCCGGATAAGCCCGTAACCACGAAACCGGCAGAGACACGTATGGGTTCCGGTAAAGGAACGCTGGAGTACTGGGTAGCAGTCGTAAAGCCCGGCCGTGTGATGTTTGAGATCGCCGGTGTACCTGAAGAAACAGCCAGAGAAGCGTTGCGCCTTGCTATGCACAAGCTGCCCTGCAAGTGTAAGATCGTTTCTAAAGCAGACTTAGAAGGCGGTGATAACAGTGAAAATGAATAAGTATGTAGAAGAATTAAAGGCAAAATCTGCTGCAGAGTTAAAGGAAGAATTAGTAGCTGCTAAGAAGGAACTTTTCAACCTGAGATTCCAGAACGCAACCAATCAGCTGGATAACACAAGCAGGATCAAAGAGGTTCGCAAGAACATCGCCAGAATTCAGACTGTTATCGCTGAGAAAGCGAATGCATAACATTGCGGAAGGAGAATAGTCGTGGAAAGAAATTTGAGAAAGACACGTAGAGGCAAGGTAGTCAGCAACAAGATGGATAAGACGATTGTTGTTGCCGTGGAAGATCATGTGAAGCACCCCCTTTACGGTAAGATTGTAAAAGATACCTACAAGCTGAAGGCGCATGACGAGAACAACGAGTGCAATATCGGCGATACCGTAGAAGTTATGGAAACAAGACCGCTGTCCAAGGATAAGAGATGGAGACTGGTCAGCGTTGTTGAGAAGGCGAAATAAGCTTTGCCTGTGGAGAAATAGAAGGAGGTTACCAGCATGGTACAACAGGAATCCAGACTGAAAGTCGCTGATAACACTGGTGCGAAAGAGTTGCTCTGTATCCGTGTTATGGGCGGTTCGACGAGAAGATATGCGAACATCGGTGACATTATCGTAGCTTCTGTTAAAGATGCAACACCTGGCGGAGTTGTTAAAAAGGGCGATGTGGTAAAGGCCGTTGTGGTTCGCACAGTAAAGGGCGCACGCCGTAAGGACGGTTCTTACATCAGATTCGATGAGAACGCTGCTGTAATTATCAAGGATGACAAAAATCCAAGAGGAACCCGTATCTTTGGGCCGGTAGCAAGAGAGCTTCGTGACAAACAATTTATGAAAATTGTTTCGTTAGCTCCGGAAGTATTATAGGAGGGTGCCAGATGTCAGCAATTAGAATCAAAAAAGGCGACACCGTAAAGGTAATTGCCGGAAAAGATAAAGACAAAGAAGGCAAAGTAATTGCCATCAATCATAAAAACAACACTGTGATCGTAGAAGGCGTGAATATGATTACTAAGCATACCAAACCTTCCGCGGCCAATGCAAATGGCGGCATCATTCATCAGGAAGCTCCCATCGCAATCTCTAACGTGATGTATTGCATAAAGGGTAAGGTAAGCCGCATCGGCTACAAGATGGATGGCGACAAGAAGGTCCGTGTTGCAAAAGCAACCGGCGAAGTAATTGACTAAGGAGAGGAAGGAGGTCACAGACGTTGAGTAGATTGAAAGAGCAGTATAAAACAGAAATCGTAGACGCGATGATGAAAAAGTTCGGATATAAAAATATCATGGAAGTGCCGAAGCTGGATAAGATTGTCGTAAACATGGGCGTTGGCGAGGCGAAAGAAAATGCGAAAGTATTGGATTCCGCAGTCAAGGACATGGAGATTATTACCGGCCAGAAGGCAGTTCTGACCAGAGCAAAGAACTCTGTAGCAAACTTCAAAATTCGTGAGGGAATGGCCATTGGATGTAAGGTTACCCTGCGCGGTGAGAAGATGTACGAATTTGCAGACCGCCTGATCAATCTGGCGCTGCCCCGTGTACGCGACTTCAGAGGTGTGGATCCCAACGCATTTGACGGCAGAGGAAATTATGCTCTGGGAATCAAGGAGCAGCTGATTTTCCCCGAGATCGAATACGACAAGGTTGACAAGGTGAGAGGTATGGACGTTATCTTCGTGACGACTGCCAAGACCGACGAGGAAGCCCGTGAACTGTTAAGACTGTTTAACATGCCGTTCAAGAAATAAGATAGGAGGGAAAATCCGTGGCAAAAACATCCATGAAAATCAAACAGCAGCGGCCCCAGAAATTCTCCACCAGAGAATACAACCGCTGCAGGATTTGCGGCCGTCCGCATGCATATTTGAGAAAATACGGAATTTGCAGAATCTGCTTCCGTGAGTTGGCATATAAGGGACAGATCCCTGGCGTGAAGAAAGCAAGCTGGTGAGGCATTGAGCACTTAGCGAAAGCAAGCCAAAGGCGCAGCTTGAGGTTAGTGTGAAAGCCCTTCCCGAGACTTCATGGTGCCGAGCCAAAGGCGAGAGCAGCATATTAGCCGAGTGGAAGCGGTGTAAACCAATACCTCTCCCTGAAACTTCATGATGCGAAAGCGCAAGGCATAAGCAGCATGCTAGTCCGGAGGAGCAGCGGAAGAGCCAGGATAGTGAAAGAAATTGATAAGAGGAGGCAAATTCATGACAACGAATGATCCCATCGCGGATATGCTTACAAGAATTCGTAACGCAAACACCGCTAAACATGATACCGTAGATGTTCCGTCATCGAAAATGAAATTGGCAATCGCCAACATTTTGCTGGACGAAGGATACATTGCAAAGTATGACATTGTGGAAGACGGAAGCTTCAAGACCATCCGTATCACTCTGAAATACGGCAAGGATAAGAATGAGAAAATTATCAGCGGCCTGAAGAGAATTTCCAAGCCAGGCTTACGTGTGTACGCAAGCAAGGATAAGCTGCCGAGAGTGCTGGGCGGATTGGGAGTTGCGATTATTTCCACCAACAAGGGTGTAATCACAGACCGGGAGGCCAGAGAGGCTGGAGTAGGCGGAGAAGTACTGGCGTTTGTGTGGTGACATTGAGCACTTAGCGAAAGCAAGCCGAAGGCGCAGCTTGAGGTTAGTGCGAAAGTCCTCCCCGAAACTTCATGGTGCCGAGCAGAAAGCGAAGGCAGCATGTTA
>JAAWJI010000059.1 GCA_022796795.1 Lachnospiraceae bacterium
CTGGCCATGACAAAAGGACTCAGAGCCTGCGGCTATATTCAATGCCAGAATGTTACGAATATCCTGCTGTCTCCTTGTATGGGAACGAAGACATAGGGGCTGGTTCTGTAAACCTACATGCGCCCGGTGAGCAGGTACACCGCCACCTATGAAAGCTGATTGCTTATACTGGCTTGGCTGCCTGATATCCATGGTTTATTGAACGCAGGCTTGCGTTCACCATGGGTGCAGGGCAGCGCTTTCGAAGTAATTGAGAGAATTTCTCAACAGGAAAAAACGATGGAAAGTAGGTTTTCCACACCTTATAATACAGATATTAAGGAGGGCTTGCTGCATGAAGAACCACAAATTCTGGGCGTGGACTGCCGTGATCTGTATGATTATGACATTCTACACCGGCTACAAACACAAATAAGCGAAGGAGGAACTGCTTAGGATGATAGACAGATTCTGTAAATTAGACATAAAAAAGACGGGGATCTTTGCTGCAGGGGTTCTGTTTGGTACGGCGGGTATCAAAGTATTATCCAGTAAAGACGCAAAAAAAGTATATGTTTCCTGTACTGCCGCTGCGCTCAGAGCGAAGGAATGCATCATGAGGACGGTCAGCGTTATCCAGGAAAACGCAGAGGATATCTATGAGGAAGCTTTGGAAGTGAATGAAAAAAGGGCGGCAGAGGAAACGGAATTTGAAGATGAAAGCGAAGCCCATGATGATTTCCAGGAAACACCGGTTCCGGAAGTATGAAGTTCCGGATATTACATGAGATAAAAGGACGGCTGCGGATCCATATTTCCTGCTCACGGATGTCGTGCCGGGACGCGGATATCCTGCAATACAGCCTGCTTTGCCAGACTTCCATTATCAGGGTAAAGGTTTATGAGAGGAGCCGGGACGCGGTTATCTGTTATACAGGAGAAAGAGAAGATGTGATAAAGCTCCTCCAGAAGTTTTCTGGTGAAAAAGTTTCCGCGCCGGAGCACGTATGGCAGAACTCCGAACGCAGAGTAAATCGTTACTATCAGGATAAACTGATCTGGAAGGTTATGCTGCGTATGGCAGGGAAACTCTTTCTTCCCATGCCAGTCCGGTGTACCGTTGTCTGCTGTCGGTCGGCCAGATTCATCTGGAAAGGCATCCATACTTTGTGTCAGGGGCAGATGGGAGTTTCTGTCCTAGACGGAACCGCGATTACGGTATCCCTTTTGCGCCGGGATATAAAAACGGCAGGTTCTGTCATGTTCCTTCTTGGTATTGGAGAACTTTTGGAGGAGTGGACCCATAAGAAATCCGTGGATGATCTGGCAAGAAGCATGTCTCTGGATACAGGCAGGGTGTGGAAACTTACAGAAGGAAGAGAAGCTCTGGTGGATGCCGGGCAGGTAAGGGAAGAAGATCAGGTGGTGCTCCGCATGGGAAATGTAATTCCCTTTGACGGTGTAGTTATGGAAGGGAACGGAGCGGTGAATCAGTCTTCCATGACAGGAGAAGCCCTGCCCGTGGCCAGGGAAAAAGGTGGGTATGTGTATGCGGGAACCGTGCTGGAAGAAGGGCAGCTTACGATCTGTGTAAAGGAAACTTCCGGTTCTAATAAATATGAGAAGATCGTCAGGATGATCGAGGAATCGGAAAAGCTGAAATCAAAAGCAGAGGGGAGAGCGGACAGACTGGCTGACCGGCTGGTACCTTATACACTCCTTGGTACGGCTCTTGTCTATCTTCTGACCAGAAACGCCACAAAAGCATTGTCTGTCCTGATGGTGGATTTTTCATGTGCTTTGAAGCCGGACGAGCTTTTGCGTATCGCGGCGTGCCTGGAAGAGCATTTTCCTCATTCCATGGCAAGGGCGGTGGTTCATGCTGCCAGTGAAAAAGGGCTTATCCATGAAGAAACCCATTCCAGGGTAGAATATATTGTGGCACATGGGATCTCTTCCATGATTGATGGGAAAAAGGTGGTGATCGGAAGTTATCATTTCGTCTTTGAAGACGAGGGATGTTCCATACCAGAAGGACTTAAAGAGCGGTTTGAAGGCCTGCAGGAAGGATATTCCCATCTGTATCTGGCCATAGAAAAACAGCTGGCAGCGGTGATCTGTATTGAGGATCCTCTGCGGGAAGAGGCTGCCCCGGTGGTATCGGCATTAAGAAAAGCCGGTTTTGACAAGATCGTGATGATGACCGGGGACAGTGAGCGGATCGCCGGTTCCATTGCTTCAAAAGTAGGCGTAGATGAATATTACTCGGAAGTGCTGCCGGAAGAAAAGGCAGACTTTGTGAAGAGAGAACGGGCAGCAGGCAGAAAGGTGATCATGGTAGGAGATGGGATCAACGATTCCCCGGCCCTTTCCGCGGCAGATGTGGGGATTGCTATCAGTGATGGGGCACAGATTGCCAGAGAAATCGCTGATATCACCATTGAGGCGGACAACCTGTCTGGGCTTTTGACCCTGCGGGCCATTGGCTGCGGACTTCTGGAAAGAATACGGAAAAACTATATCCGGATTGTGGGGATTAATTCTGGTCTGATTCTTCTTGGGATTACTGGAACGATACAGCCCACTACATCCGCTATGGCTCATAATGTTTCCACTCTGATGATCGGCTTAAACAGCATGAGAAACCTGTTGGATGAAAAGTAAACAGGATCCTGTCTGCTCGATATGGAAAACAGAGAGAAACAGACCTTACACTCGCGTGTAAGGCTGCATCTCTCTGTTTTTATGTCTGGCGTAGACGGGCAAGAAGATTCCCGTCTGAATTGATACAATTTGGATCTTATTGAGAAATTTTAGCAAAATCAGATGTTGACATGAAAAACGAGCAGTATTCCGCATAATAACATCGTTATGAAGGAGGGGATTTTATGGTGAAGATAACAGTGGGTATAGAGGGGATGGCCTGCGGTATGTGTGAGGCACATGTCAACGAGGCTGTAAGGAATGCCTTTCAGGTAAAGAAAGTGACAAGCTCACATGCAAAGAAGCAGACAGTCATAATTGCGGAAAAGACATCCCGGAACAGGAACTGAAAAGTGTGGTTGCAAAAGCAGGATATAATGTTGTTTCTGTAATCAGTGAGCCTTATGAAAAGAATGGACTGTTCGGGATGTTCTGGCAGTGATGGCGGTTTTCAGTGCGGCATGTGATTATTTGCTTCCGGGCTTGTCAGTTTTCAGGAGGGACAGGATACATTTTTTCATAGCTTCGTAGCTTTCGGGTGTAATGTCATGTTCCATTTTGCAGGCATCGCTGGCGGCAATTTGTGGATCGACCCCCAGATGAACCAGCCAGTCCGTCAGCAGGGTATGGCGTTCATAGACGTTCTCAGCCAGTTCCCGCCCTTCGTATGTCAGGAGAATATACCCTTCCTCTGACATGGTAATGTACTTGTGTGTTTTCAGATTTTTCATGGCAACGCTTACGCTGGGTTTTGAGAAATTCAGCTCATTTGCCACGTCAATGGAACGGACGGCGGGAAGACGCCTGCTCAGAATGAGGATTGTTTCGAGATAATCTTCAATGGATTCTTCAGATTTGTGACGGATGTAACTCATCGGATGTCCGGCCTCCTTTCAGGGTGTGCTGATTTAGTTTGGTAAGGTTATACTAACACTTTGGATGGAATTTTTCAAGCGATTGGCCGGATTAGTGGCAGCTTGGCAGTTTCTTTCATGCTGCGATGAATGGTATGGCGGCAAGCGACAAGATTTTCCGCCTGTTAGACCTGCCTGAAACAGAAGAGAAAACAGGATGCTTTCCGCCGGACTGAGATATTGTCTGTACCAGACTGAGGTTTTCTTATGACTGCAATTCCTCCGATGGATTTCCCTTCCTCTAATGGAGGAAGGGAAATCCTGCACGGAATAGACATGGAGTTCCTGAAAGGGGGATTTGTTTCCATTATGGGGGAGAGCGGATGCGGAAAGTTCACCGTGGCGGCGGTCCTCATGGGAGGAACCGGGGATACGGCGGATCAGTGAAAATCGGCGGAATCGAACTGAAAGATATGAAAGAGATAGAGCTGATGAAAAATATCATTTATGTCAGCCATCAAAGCTGCCTGTTCAAAGGCACCATGAGGGAGAAACTTTTGATGGGAAAGCCGGATGCATAGGATCAACCATACGCTTTGATAAAGCTGTGCGGGGTGCAAACAGAATAAGGGGCTGCATAGCGGCTTCTATAAAATGAGGTGCATAATGGATCACATAGAAAAGAATGAAAAAAATGTCTGCTGCCCCCTGTGCTGTGAAACAGACAGATCCCCGGAATATGGGCCCAAGATACATAGATTCCGGAATAGCAGGGGTGATGCGGAGATTGCTTCCTACAAAGTGTTTCCGGGAATTGAACTGAACATGTATGCCGTGCATATGGACAGCTTTTTCTTCGGGGCAGAGGAAGAGGGGAACTTTATGGAAATACACCATTGCCGTGAAGGGAGGATGGAGCAGGGGCTGGAGGATGTTAATGTCCGTCCCAGGGAACTGGCCAGGTGGCTGTGCGCAGATAAAAACTGTTTTATTATCCGTTCCCAGGCATATATCGAGCATATCTTTTCTGAGCTGTATTCGGTGCCGGAAGAATCCCAAAAAGGCTATTTCAAAATAAAGGTTCTGGAGCTGCTTTTCGTGCTTGGGAGCGTCAGCCCGGAAAAGAACAGCGCACCCGCCCTTTCGCTGTCAAAATTGCAGGCAGACTTTGCCAAGAAAGCCGCCGCATGGCTTGCGGAGAATTTAGACAGGCAGGTATCTGTGTCTGAGCTTTCCGGCAGGTTCCATGTATCGCAGACCCATCTCCAGAACGCATTCAAAGGCGTGTATGGCGTTCCCGTGAGTTCTTATATCCGAATTTTGAAAATGCAGTCTGCCGCCCTGCGGCTGATCCGCACGGATGCCGCCATATTGGAGATAGCCTCCGAATTTGGGTACAGCAACGCGGGGAAATTTGCTTCTGCATTCCAGAAGATCATGGGGATCAGGATTCTTCCCCTTCGGTACCGTGACGGGCGCGCGCTTATTTATGCATACCGGCCGTCAAAGCTGTCGCAGGACTTACAGCAGGCTGCTGCCTGCTGTCTGTTAGAAAAATACGGGTACACTTTTGGCGCGCCAGAACGGTGCATTATCCAGCTTATGCAGAGGCTGGCGGATGGCGGGGAATTCCCACACGAAATCGGACTATTTCTTGGCTACCCGTCGGAAGATGTAAGCGGCTTTATCGAGAACAGGGCCAAAGGGTATAAATGTGTGGGGGAATGGAAGGTCTACGGTGATGCGGATAAGGCAAAAGAGACATTTGCAGAATACCGGAAATGCACGGAGGCCTGCCTTGCACAGTTTGTACATACAGTATCTTTTGCATATCCAGGCGTATTCCGTCCGGTAATTAGATTCATATACATACTTCTGTTAGAAAATATCAGCAGGAAAAGATACTGAAAGACCTCTGTAATGGGAATTCCTCTTTTCTTATAAACATTCGATGCTTTTAATACTGAAGATATATGGAATCTGGTAAAAAACTACGATTAGATATTGAAATCTGCTTATCATTCTGGTTCACTTGTGTTATACTTTTAATCATAGCATGGGCTTCCGGATGGATGATTGTTTTTTGACAACTCAATTATACTAAAACCAGACGGTTTCATGCTATTTTTATTGGAAATAATATTGAATTTTTAAGGTGCATAGACACTTATCCAAGTGTGAAGTTTGAGTTAAGTAAATGATCGCTTGTCCATGAGGAGCAGTCTGTTTATTATTGTTGGTGGGACTAATGTCTTCGTTACTTAGGAGAGTAGAACTTAAAATTTCATTTTACGAGCATACCCTCAGTGGACAAAGGGATACACGCCCCTTGTCCACTGAGGGTAGTGCGGCATAATTGCTGGAATATTACAGACAGGGGCTGGAATTACAGAGCCGATTGGTAGAATTGTACTGTGAAAGGCAGGGGGAAGATGGCAGGGAAAATAAAAGCAAGGGTATGTTTTGCAAGTCTTATATGTGCTCTCATGGTACTGCTTATTTCCTGTGATTTCCGTCTCATGTCCAAAGGGGAGGTGGAAGAATATTTAGAGAGACAGTATGGACAGGAATTTTCGGTGCTTTCCTCCGAGTCTGTCACTGATGACTATTATGATGAAGAGGTATGGAGGGTAAGGGCATATATCGTGTCGCCCAAAGACAATCCCCATACTTGTTTCTGCGCATTTCAAGTAGTGGAGGGGGAAAGCTTTGGAGTTTTTGGTTTTCGCAACTATCTGCACAACACCTATGCTGGCGACATTATAGGGGAAGTATTTTTAGAACAAGTGGCAGACACAGAACTGGAATATGAGCTGGATTATACATATCCCGTAAAGTCATCTTCAAAATACCATTCCAATCTGCAGATTAAGATTGGCCCTGTTTTTCCGGAAGATTTAACAGAAGTGTGCGAGCTCCTTTCCCGGACATTTACGGATACATTGGAGAAGGTTCCGGGAGCAGAGGAAGAAAATACATCAACAAGAATCCAAATACAGTACAGAGAACCGAACTGGCCTGATGAGGAATTCTGCGTAATATGGATGGAACCCTTTGCCCTGTATGAATGGAATCATGGGACCTCACGGTATGAAAAAGGGGCTATGGATACAGATGCTGCGTCTATTCAAGAATATATTTTAGATGAAGCAGGCGAGTATAAAAAGAGGCTGGAGCAAGCGGAGTCAGAGGGATAAAGAGGGAACAGATAATGGGGATTGAAGGATTAAGAGCTAAGGATCGCGGGGGTAAAAGCCATGGATGATCCACATGGATGAAAATTTTTGGAAAGTTTTAGGAGGTAGTCCACATGGAATTTAATAAAATAACAATAGACCCAACTCTTCTTACTTACGTTGCCCAGGCTCTCGGCAGGCCGCCGGAGAATCTTTACGACTTCCAGAAAATAAAGAATCTGGCTTGCGGCAGCCGCCCGGTCTATCAGAAGCTGATCGATCCCTTTCAGGATCCGATTCCGGAGCGCCTTGAGATCATTAGGGGAGACTTTAGTGTGATCGGGAAAATGTCACGGCTGAAAAAGCTGGCCATTTCCGCCATGCAGGTTAATGACTTCTCCTTTTTAATGACATGCACCGCTCTGGAAAGCCTGGAGATTTCCGCCTGTGGAGTGATTGACTGTGCATTTCTTGAGAATCTGAAAAATCTAAAAAGCTTAAGTTTGCTTCGATGCCCGGAGCTTTTACATATGGAGGAGATCCTGAAGCTGTTTCGCCTGACCCGCCTTTCGCTGGAAGGAAGCAGGATCTCTGATGCCAGCTGCTTTCTGGATTGCAGGATTAAAGAGATCCATTTACCGGAACATTGCCTGAAGACAAAGCAGCCGGAAAAGAAAGCAGAATCCAAAGAAAAGGAGGCAGGCGAACAACCCTGTATGGGAGTGCCTTTTCAGGCAGCCGGCCGGAAAGAGGGGCGGCATGCTTATACGCTCCAGGAGTTACATTCTGTTCTGTGGGAAAATTACAGGGGCGCTTATGGAGATGTGAGGGAGTACCTGGTTATTCTGATGGGAGAGAGGGAGGACGCTCCTGAAACCTTTCAGCTGCGCCGTCTGGACAAGGAGCAAAAGACAAATTATGAGCTGGCTTTTGATAATCTCTGCGAAAACCTTTGGCATCAAATGAGCTTTTATCCCGCTACCTGGCTGGCGGTTCCCTATCTGGCCAGACTGATGGAGGGCTGGGAAAAGGAGGAGGATACTAAGTGGCTGTTTCAGGGAATACTGGCGGTTGGAAACTGCCTAGCCACGGATGTCTATGGCGACAGGCCGGCAGAGGAAGAGGTATGGGAAAGCTATGAAAATGCCATTCTGCGGATCCGGGACATAACCGTTGATTTTCTGGCAGGACATCTGGATGCTGTACGGAAAAAACACATCAGCTGGAGACGGGGATTTGCCTTTTCCGTAATGGCAATACTGGGGGAGAAAAAGCTGGCGTTTCTTTTCGCTATGTCGGGACTGGAATCCTGCTATATTGTCTGTCCAGGTTGTGAAAACTGTGATGAAGAGATTGAATTTGGCTATTTTGATCCTTCCAGAAGGATTGAAAAGGCGGATGTACCAGCAGAAAAGTGGGATGGCGAGAGTCTGGGGGATATAAAAATCTGGCTGTTCAACTTGTTTGCACTTCTGGGTGATGGGGAAGGGATGGAGCGTCTCCGCTATTATTTCGGGACTTACACATGTCCGGAATGCGGCGAAAGGACAGCCGTGCTTACAGGGATGGAGGAGTATTTTCTGTCGTAACGAAAAGCTGTTTTGCTGCGGAGGCCTTAACTTCCTACCGCAACACAGAGATATCCATGGATCATGGATATGGGGCTGCTGCTGCCTGCCTTGCGGGAAATGAGGAGAAGGATCTGGGAAGATTGTTCCTGCAATGTGCAAAAGCTTTTTAATGAAAATGCTCCCTCTTCGCTGGGCACTATAACCTCGTTTGGGATGATGGGCATGGCATAAGAATTGAAAGGGCAGAAGGAGGCGACACTCCCCCCAGCTTGCCAGGGCAATGCAAAAGGGGGTGGAGTTGATTATGGAGAAGGCAGGCTCCAGACCGGGGGAGAAGACAATTTTAGATTCCCTGTATCCAGCTGTAGAAGTTCTGCTTCGGGAAAGCCAAGGAGAACCGAGAGCAGCTTTTCGAATGGCTGCAGAGGCCGCAGCCCAGGGGTTAGCATGTACTAGGGAAATGAAATCCGTACATGGCAGAGCAGCCTGCTATGGGGATAACAGGATAGGGCAGTTGGACGGAGATGCAGCGGTATTGTCCCTTCTGACATATGAAAGCCAGAGCCGCTGGGAGCCTTGATCCGTTAGAGCGTTTCCCCTGCATGAAATTCATATTCCGGGAAGAAGGCGGGATTTTTCCCGATACGGAGCTCCGCTCTTTTAGCAGCCGGTGGCGGACTGACATGCCTATGGCAAAAAAATCAAAGGGATCGTGCAAAATTTAATTCCAGTGATGCGGGTATCCAGGAGACTGCCGGACTGAAAGCCGATGAATACTGCGAATATCACGCACAGGATGGGCCAGAATATTGCCAGAAAACGCCATGTTTTCATGAATTTCTATACTTCCGATCTGAATGATATCTGTAATTATAGTCTGATTTTCGAATAATACAATCCCTTTTTCTTAAAATAAGCATTGAGGCCCAAGGCTAAAAGCATTACAATAGAAATCGGCGGGACTTTTCAAAAAAGGAGACGGATCATGCAATACAGAATTTTGGTGGCGGAGGATGACAAGGGCCTGAATCAGGGAATCCGTTTGGCGCTGCAAAAGGAGGGGCTGATTTTTGATGCCGCCTATACGCTGAAGGAAGCCTGGAAGCTCTGGCAGGAGAGAAAGCCGGATATGGTGCTCCTGGATGTGAATTTCCCGGACGGGAGCGGATTTGATTTCCTGCGTGAACTGCGCCGGACCGCGGATATTCCGGTGCTGTTGATTACAGCCAATGATATGGAGCTTGACGAGGTGACTGGGCTTACCCTGGGAGCCGATGATTATATTACGAAGCCTTTCAGCCTCATGGCCCTGCGGGCCCGGGTAGAAAACATCCGCAGGCGGACAGAAGGGGCGAGGGGGCAGATCTACGAGGAGGGCGGCTATTGCTTTGACTTCCAAGGTCTGGATTTTTTCGTGGAGGGACAAGAGATTCCCTTAAGCGCGCCGGAGCAAAAGCTCCTGAGGCTCTTTGTGCAGCATCCGGGGCAGACTCTTCCCCGGGAATTGCTGACGGAACGAGTCTGGATGGAAGGCGCAGAGTTTGTGGATGAGAACGCCCTGTCTGTAACCGTGAGCCGTCTGCGCAGGAAGCTTGAGATCTCGGGGAGGGAAAGCCCTATTCATACGGTGTACGGTATCGGCTATGTGTGGAGTGTGAGGAAAGACCTGTGAACGGGATTTGATAAAATTTTGATAATTTGGCGATGCCAAGAAGGGGAAGCGTGAAGGGGCTTCATAAGATATTACAGCGTGGCGTCACTCTGGAAAGGAATGGGAGAAAGCATGAGAAAATCAGATCGTGTCATATGCAGGCTGGACGAAATGCTGACAGAGGCCATGAACGGTACCTTTGTGGAATCCAGCTATGATGAGACGGAGCTTTCCCGGCTGGAAAGCAAATTCCGCCAGTATCTTACGGGGAAGGAAATGACAGAGGAGCGGGTGCAGGCAGAGCAGGCGGTCATCAAGGAGCTGGTGACAGATATCTCTCACCAGACAAAAACACCCATTGCCAATATTTGCCTGTACTCCCAGCTCCTGGAGGAAATCAGTCCCGAGGATCTGCTGCCCTATGTACAGCAGATCCGCATGCAGGCGGAAAAGCTTGAGTTTCTCATTCGGATGCTTACCAAAATATCCCGGCTGGAGAGTCAGATGATTGAGCTTAGGCCAAAGCTGCAGCCGGTGGCTCCGCTGATTGAGGGAACGGTCCGGGATGCCAGAGGGGCGGGGGATGCCCGGGATATCGTCATCCGCATGACGGGATTCCATGTGCCTGAGGAGAAGTCGGAAGCCGGGGCCGTCAAGGGGACAGCTGTCCGCATGACGGGATTCCATGTGTCTCGGGAAACGCCTGGAAAAGCATCTCCGAGTACGGTTGAAACCGGGGAAGAGAATACAACACCTGGCGAATCGGAAACTTCGGAAGGAAAAGCAGCATCAGGCTCTGAGAAAATCACGGAAAGGGATGCCCGGGTGTGCGCCTGCTATGATTTCCGCTGGACCCAGGAGGCTCTGGGAAATGTACTGGACAATGCGGTGAAATATTCTCCCCCGGGAAGCACGGTCACAGTCTCTGTGCGGGAGCTGGAAATGTTTGTGTGCATCCGGGTGGAGGATCAGGGACCGGGGATTTTGGAGGAGGAGCAGGCCCAGATTTTTGAGCGCTTCTACCGGGGAAGCAGCGGGAAGGAGACAGAGGGAAACGGCGTAGGCCTTTATCTTACCCGCATGATTCTTCAGAGGGAGAAGGGGTATGTGAAGGTTTCCTCCCGGGCAGAGACTGGGAGCTGTTTCCAGATTTATCTGTCGAAGCGGTGAGGCTGCTGCTATTCTCTCTGTTTCCCATATAAATTAGGAAGCTTTTCATCATGCCGGCTGCAAGGGCGTATGGGTGGATCATCTGGTCAGGGAACAAGAATTCTTGCAAAAGTGTTAGATTTGGGAAAGACTCTGGAAAGAATGATTTGTTATAGTCTGTTTATGCAGAAAATCTGTGTAAGCAGACTTTCCATTTGCAGGAGAGGCATTTGTGGTAGAGAAGAAGGCATGTCTAAGTGACAGACGCGTCCCCGATCTGCCGATCCCGTTCCAGAGAGAAAGCCTGCCGGTATGCCCGATGGAAAAGGAGATTCAGAATGGAAATTTTAAGAACAGAGAATCTGAAAAAATATTATGGGGAAGGGGAAACCTGCGTCAAGGCCCTGGACGGCGTGGATTTTTCCGTGAATAAGGGGGAATTCGTGGCCATTGTGGGCACTTCTGGCAGCGGAAAGTCCACCCTTTTAAATATGTTGGGAGGACTGGACCGTCCCACCTCAGGCACCGTCCTGGTGGACGGAAAAAATATTTTCTCTTTAAAGGAGGAGGCCCTGACCATATTCCGCAGGAGAAAAATCGGCTTTGTGTTCCAGAATTTCAACCTGGTGCCCGTTCTCAATGTCTATGAAAATATAGTGCTTCCCATCCAGCTGGACGGAAATAAGGTGGACAAAAAATTTGTGGAAAATGTGGTGGAGGCTCTGGGCCTGTCAGAGAAAATCCACGCCCTTCCTTCTCAGCTTTCCGGGGGCCAGCAGCAGAGGGTGGCCATTGCCAGAGCCCTGGCCTCCAAGCCGGCCATTGTGCTGGCAGATGAGCCCACGGGAAACTTGGATTCGGCCACCAGCCAGGATGTGCTGGGACTCTTAAAGGTCACGGGAGAGCGGTTTGGGCAGACCATGGTGATGATTACCCACAATGAGGAGATTGCCCAGCTGGCAGATCGGATTGTGCGTATAGAGGATGGGAGAATCGTGAAGCCCTCGGGAAGCGATCCGGGAAAGGGCGAAGAAGAACTGGCCGGTCAAATGTCCCCAGGGGGAGGTGCTTCCCATGCGTAAGGTGAGAAACAATCCGGCAGTCCGGCGCCTGGCGTCCAGAAGCTTTCAGGCCAGCCGGACCCGGAACATCATTGCGGCCATTGCCATTGCTCTGACAGCCATTCTCTTTACGGCAGTGTTCACCATTGGCCTTGGAATGGTGGAGAGCGCCCAGAGAAGCATGATGCTCCAGGCAGGAGGAGACGCCCACGGAGCCATCAAGGACCTGACCCCGGAGCAGTATGAGATTCTGAAACAGCATCCCTCTATCCAGGAATGTGGCAGGGATATTTCCGTGGCACATTCCGTGGAGAATACGGAGTTTTTAAAGCGCCATGTGGAACTCCACTATGTGGACCCGGATTTTTATCCCCACTGGTTTGTGGAGCTTCGGGAGGGGAGAGCGCCTCAGGAAGCAGAGGAGATTCTCATGGATGCCAATTCTATGGAGCTTTTGGGATTAGAGCCAAAGGCGGGAGCCCAGGTCACTCTGGAGCTTCGGGTGCACCCGGAAAGCGAGCCCATCAGGCGGACCTTTAGGGTGAGCGGGGTCATAGAGCCATCCCAGGCCATGAATGTGGGCTTTGTCTTTGTGTCGGAGTCCTATCTGACCGTTCACCAGGAGGAAATGGCCGATCAGGGAGATGGATACAGCGGCACAGGAAAGATTTCCATGCATGTAATCTTTGACAGCTCCCGGGGAATCCAGGAGAAGCTTCACAAAATCATCGCGGACAGCGGATTTTCCTTTGATCCGGAGGATGAAAATTATATAGAATCCAATGCCAACTGGTCCTACCTGTCTGACGGGGCCTCCGACGATCCGGTCACCATGGTGGGAATCGGGGCAGCTTTACTTCTGATTCTCGTCACAGGCTACCTGATTATCTACAATATCTTTCAGATTTCCATCATCCGTGACATCCGCTTTTACGGGCTTTTGAAGACCATCGGCACTACGGGAAGGCAGATGAAACGGATTCTGCGCAGACAGGCTCTGTGGCTGTTTGTCCTGGGAACGCCCGGTGGACTTGCAGCGGGATATCTGGCGGGAAAAATTCTCCTGCCCATCATGATAAGCTCCGCAGGCGGGAACAATTACGGCGGAGCCCAGGTATCTCCCCATCCCTGGATTTTTGCGGGGGCAGCCCTGTTTACCCTGGTTACGGTGCTGATTTCCCAGTGGAAGCCGGGGAGAATTGCCACAAGGGTTTCCCCGGTGGAGGCTCTGCACTACACGGATCAGGGAAGGAAAGGCAGAAAGCCCAAGAAGGGAACGGATGGGGGAAAGCTTTTCCGTATGGCCTTCTCCAATCTGGGAAGAAGCAAGGGCAGAACCGCAGTGGTGATCTGTTCGCTTTCTCTCACCCTGGTTCTCATGAACAGCGTCTATACCATCACCAGCTCTATAGACCGGGAGGGTTTTCTCTCCAAGATGATTCTCTGCGAGGACCTGATCGGAAATGCGCAGCTCTGGAATTATAACTACCGGCCGTATGATGAGAAGACCGCAGCGGAGGAATGTCTGACGGAAAGCTTTATTTCGGCCTGTCAGCAGCAGGAGGGCTTCCTGGAGGGCGGACGGATCTACATGCATTACAACGGTGCAGGATTTCCCGTGGATCAGTGGGAGATTCCGGATTATATCGGAAGGGACGAGAATGGCGCTCCCGGGGACTATACCCCTGTGGGGTTTATCCCCTACAACGGATATGAGTCTGGGGCCTACCGGGCTGCCGTCCATGGAATCGAGCCCTTTGTGCTCTCTCAAATGACCGTAGTGGAGGGAGAGACAGACCCGGCTGTGATCTGGGAAAAGCTGCAGACAGGAAACTATGTGCTCTCCAGCGTGCAGGTGGATGACAACAATCAGGTGATGGAGGATACCAGGAAGCATCACGCCGGAGATCACATTACCCTGGAATACACGGACGGAGGCCCCACAAAGGAGTATGAGATCCTTTCTGTGGTGAAATCCCACACCTACAGCCTGACAAACCGCATGAGCCAGCACTTTGCCTATTATATTACGGCAGAGGAATTCAAGGAAAATCTTTCCGATCTCTACCTCATGAGCTACCTCTTTGATGTGAAGGAGGGACAGGAGGCGGCCATGGAGGAGTTCCTGAAGACCTACACCGAGGAGGAAGAACCCTTTATGGCCTATGAATCCAGAACCACCTATGAGGGAAGCTTTCGGGAAATGGTGGGCACCATTACCCTGGTGGGAATGGCACTGGCTTCTATCATCGGCGTCATCGGCCTTTTAAACCTGGTCAATGTGATTCTCACCAGCATTACCACCCGCAGGCGGGAGTTTGCCATGATGGAGGCCATCGGAATGACAAAACGCCAGCTCACCGGCATGTTGACCGCGGAGGGGCTGTACTACGGGGGCCTGACTCTGGTGTGCTCCCTGGCAGTGGGGACTTTGTTTTCCCTCACTGTGATCCGCACTGTGGGAGGAAACATCTGGTTTATCCGATATCGGTTTACCCTGCTTCCCATGCTTCTGGCCGGTCCGGTGCTGCTGGCATTGGGGGCGGTGGTTCCCCAGGTGGTCTATAGGTTTCGAAAGAAGGAGAGTCTTGTGGAGGAGCTTCGGGAGTAGGGGATAAAAAATGGAGCTGTTGCAAAAGTAGATGAATAATCTACCGGAGCAACAGCTCCAAATTTGTTATAAAGGAGTATATCATCCTATGCCTGGGCACGCAATGAAATTTTACGATATAGCTCCCCATGGCTAATTTATTTTCAGATTCCCCAAAATCAACAAAGGAGGCACGTCGGAAGACGGGGATAAAAATTTCTTGCATTTCTTTATAAATCTTGTTATACTGATACAATCTCGGAGGCGTCTTCCTCCGGAAGCTCTGATATTCCTGCAGGTTCCTGCGGAAAATCAAAACAACTTGCAACAAAATTCAAAAACACCAGAAGGCGTATGAGGAATACCATCGCAAGCTTCTGGTTCTTGCGCGGCACAGCCTGTGCCGGAAAGGAGAACGGATGACAGAAAAACAGACGGAAAACAAAAATCCACAGGAAACCCAGGAACAGTCCAACCGGGAATGGAAATCCAGCGCATTTACCACGTATTTTGGAACCACAGAACGGGCGGCGGAATTGTACCGGGCATTGGAACAGACGGAAGAT
>JAAWJI010000003.1 GCA_022796795.1 Lachnospiraceae bacterium
AAGGGGATCTGCCAAATGCGGAATATGTGGCAGACCATTCTTTGGCGATTCCCATGTTTGCAGAATTGCAGGAAAAGGAACAGGAGAGCGTGATCCAGGTAGTAAATGCGTGGATGGAAAGAGAGATTTTGTAGAAGATGAGGTAACAGGAGGTATAATGGAAATTAAAAATACAGGCAGGGATAAAAAAGATATAGGGATATTTTCATACGATATACGCCATAGGAAAACATATGATACCTTGTGTCTTTTGAAAGCAAAAGGGTATGAGAAGGTCACAGTTTATGCACAACCATTACATTATAGAAAAACTTTTGAGCCTCTTTTAAAGCATAGACCGGATATTGGAATTGATATACCAGACATTGAAGTAACATGCAGAAACTTTTCCTATTCTTTTGTGAAAGGAAGGTTCGGTGAAATAAAAATAGCAAAGCATGATGTGATTTTGGTATGCGGAGCAGGCATTATACCTGAGGATATTGTTAAAAGGCATATTATTGTCAATGCACATCCGGGATATATCCCTTTAGTTAGAGGATTAGATTCTTTTAAATGGGCAATTTGGGAAGAAAAACCTATCGGAGTCACTGTGCATGTTATTGGAGATTATGTTGACGCAGGGGAAGTTATAGATAGAAAAATTATGGAGATTAATGAAAACACTACTTTTTTTGAGGCAGCACAGAATGTATATGAAAATGAAATTAGTATGTTAGTGGCGGCTATTGAAAAAATAAATGAAAAGCATATCTTTATGGAACCTGAGGATACTATCATCCATAAACGGATGCCTCATGAAATAGAAAAAAAGTTGATGGATAAATTTGAGGAATATAAAAAGAAAGTTATTATTCCCCGGTAATAGCCTTTTCCGTAAAAGGAAAGTTGCTATTGCGAGACAGATTTGTTAGCTTGATTTTAATATGATGCTGACCTGGTAAAGAAACATAAGAGGACATTCCATGAAAAAAGAAATGTATCACAGGATGTACCAGACAGAAACATATCATTGGTATTTTAAAGCAAAATATGAAATTGTTCTATCTCTATTGAAAAAATACGGAATAAAAAAGAAGCGTTATTAGAGCATATCAATCAGGGTCAGGCAGTGTTGCGCAATATTCGAAAGGCAATGAAGAAAAATGGGATTTGTATTTTTACGGTTCCTGCGTTTATGAGCCTGTGGACCAAGCATGATGAAAATTGCATGCATAAGAGACGATATACAAAAAAGAATTAGAAAATAAAATTCAAAAAAGTGGATTTCAGTAGGAATACTGCAGTTATTATAATTTCTGGTCGTTTCCGGTTGTTTTTTATATGGAAAATGGAAAATTTGCGCTGTTCTTTTTGTGAACAATTAGACGCAGGCTCCGGGTGCAACTTTCATATACGCCTTTTTGATTAAGATTTATGAGTCGCATTTTGGAAATATGGAAGGTGTTTTTTTGTACATGCGTTTTATATTTTTGGTTTATAGGATTTTGCTTGTTTGTATCCTTATAAAGCTGCTGAAACGCAGGGGAAACAAGGAATTAGCATTGGTGACTTGTATTCCATATTGGTATAGCTGGATACCTGCGCTTTCTTATAACAATATTTCTCATTCAGGGCTGCTGGTTTCAGGAATTTTTTTGTGTTGTGGAACAGCAGAAAATGAGAGAAATAAGAAGTAATATTATTACAGAGAGACGGATCTGCCAGAACAAACCACACAGATAGAGAGGGGAGTGTACAAAGGAATTTATACCAGTGAGGAGAGGGCAACAGCCTTGATGGATTTAGAAACGTATATAAAGGATCATACTACAGATGACGATAAGCTATTGTTTATGGAAGTTGTCTCCATGGCATATCTTATGTCAAATGGAGAATTCTGTACCCCCTCACCCTGGGATATTACGCTGTATTCTTATGGGTTCAATGATGATAGGATCATGAGAACATATTTTGGAATTGTAGAGGACTATCCTACAAAAATCATCTATATTGATACCGGGAGAGATGAAATACTGAGTATTGATTGTCCTGGTTATCAATTTAATGAATTTGTAGAGAAAGACTACGAATCTACGAATATCAGGAAAATAGGAGATATGTTCGAAATAAAGATATATGAACGCCAACAGAGGAACAGAAGACCTTGTCAAGAGTAACAGCATAAACATTCAGGGGACGATTGCAGAGTATATGGAAACGTCCCCTATGAAATTTTTTGTAGTCTTTCACTGTGATCGGCCGTTACTTTTTTGAGCATCTCGATATCAGACTGCATAGTTTCAATCTGAGCGGTTGCCTTTTCATAGCGCTTTGCCGCTGGCATATAATTTTCCGCCAGAAGCTGAAGCTGCGGCTTTATCACATTTTCCATTGTCAGTTTGATTGTTCTGATGTCATTCTCGATAACATCAGCCTTACCAAACAAGGTTTGGACATCACCTTTGAGATTCCGAACATCATCCTTGAGATTCCGAACATCATCTTTGAGATTCCGAACATCATCCTTGAGATTCCGAACATCCCCCTTTAATTCCGTGATATCGGATTTGATCGGGTCCAATCGAGAGTCCAACAGTTGAGAAATTGCTAATAAATCGTCTTTTGTTAATGTCAGTGTACTCATACTCCTTTTCCTGTTTGCTGTGGTTTTTAAGTTTCTGTATTGTTTGTACATGAAGTATACCATAAGTCCATCATCTTGGCAAGAAGATTGGCAATAAAATATACGTGCAAATATACGTGTTGCGTTTTTGACGTTTTTGGCTTGCGAATCGTATAGTTGGGTGAAAGTAAAGACTGGGACAGGGAGTCATTTGCCAAAAATGAAGAGCCTCCCGGCTCATTTTGCTTTATGCTCTTTACTACTTGGATGACTTTGCAAATTACTGAATAAAAACTGAATAATAATTTGCAAAATTCTTCCTGATATGATATGCTTAAGTCCAGGAAAGAGGGAATGATATGGAAGAGATCCGGAGATTATACAACATCATGGCGATTGCTTTGAGAAAAATATTAAATAGGATGAGGGAACGAGATTTTGAGAGGCTGCGGTATATAGAACCGTCCTATGAGAATATAATTTTGCATGGATTAAGGGAAATGTTTCCACAGCTTTATGATCAGGAGACGAGAAATGTAGCGGAGCTTATGGAACGGAAGCTGCGAGATTCCCCTTTCATTTCGAAGCTTGAGGTTTATATTGAGGAAACAGAGGATGCGGAGGCGCTTGTTTTTCTTCTCAGAGATCTTGATGCTTTTCTGGAGGATAGTATATACCGGTGCAGGCCGCTAGGTCAGGAGATCTGGAGATTTATGAGCCTGAATGATAACGCTGCAGCATGCGGATTGTATATTCTTCCTCGAGTTCGGTGTAATTGGGAGCATAACAACAGAGATGCATATAATACCTACACGATGTTGTACTATTTGAGAAATTTTTACTATGTGGATATAAAAAATCTGGAAGAGTTTACAGTACAGCATATATTGCTGCCCCAATATATGTTTCAAAATGTGATGAAAAAGGAAGAACTTCGCATTTGCGTTTCCCCCTTAACAGGAGAGAATGTAGTGAATGTAACAGAACCCTATATATGGGAGAACGAAAAACTGACAGCGGTGAAACCGCTTGAGCCAGATGCAGAACAGAAGATCAAAGCACAGGTGCTGAGGGTATTGAAGGAGGCTGTGGCACAGAAAGCTGAGATTCTGGTTTTCCCGGAGATATTGGGTTCTCGAGAGATCACACAGATGATTAGTCAGGAGTTGGAAGAACGGAACCAGACTCTGGACAATGAATATCCCAAGCTTACGGTATGCCCTTCTGTATGGGAGTCCAGAAGAAATACCTGCACAGTATTGGATGCTATGGGTGAGGTGCTTTTTGAGCAGCAAAAGCATCATGGAGCAGGACTAAAATTGAATTTGGACCAGGAGCTTTGGGTAGGAAAGGAGGATATTATTTCAGATAATAGGATTTATGTTCTTCATGGACGCGGGATTGGAAGGATTGCTGTTGCCATTTGCAAGGATTTTCTGATGACCAGGTATCTGCATGTTTTGGTGAATGTGCTAAAGGTAAATTTACTCCTGGTTCCCTCCTTTTCTCCAAGAGATTACCAATTCGATACACTTTTAGGGAAGTATGCAGCACAGGATTGGGCAGTGGTGTGGGCCAATACTTGTTCTGCACGCTGGCTTGGAGAGCCGGAAAATATGGCTGCTGCTGTTACAAGGGCATATTTTTCGGGAAAGCAAGGGAGGTTCAAAGAGGAGAGATTTTTGGAAAGCATGTGCGAAAAACAGTATACATGTGATGGAACCTGTTTGCATACATACATTTGGCAGGAGAAGGAGGGCATAGGATGAAATACGAGGAAAGAGAAGTCTTAGAGCTTGTGAAAAAAGCACAGACGGGTTCCTTGGAAATTCTTATAAAAAGCGCCGAAACATTGCAGGAGCTGAGCCGATCGATGCTGAAGGATACTGTACAGGCGTTTACTCTGGACTTGTCTCAGGAGCTTTTCCAGATAAAGAAAGAGAACAGACAAATTCAAAGGACACTGGCTTCCTTGCCAAAAACAGAGCTGGAGAGTTTTTACTATGCGTCTGGGGTTTTCACCGGGGCCTATGGGACCGTTGTGGAACTGTATGAGCATGCGGTTGCACATGAGGCGTGGAGGGGCCGGCTGAATTTGTTGAAGAAGAAGCATATAAAGGATATTTTGGTCTACTTATATCATAATCCCTATGCCCGCCAAAAGCATATTGCAGAGAGCGTAAAGATTCAGCCCAATTATTTGAGTGAGCTTTTGCATTTGCTTTTGGATGCAGAGCTTGTGGAGCGGACGGGGAAAAATAAAACTACACAATATTATCTGTTGCGGGCAGGAAGACAAATGGTAAGAGAGCAGATATTGCCAAATGAAGCAGAGAAGCTTATTATTGATGTAGACTATAAGGAGTTTGAAAAAAAAGAACAATTTTTAGAGGGGAAAGTAAAGGAAGCGAAGGAAACTGCCAAGCTGGCAGAGAAAGGAGAGACGCTGTATGGAACAACAAAATGGAAATTTAATTCGGGATTTGGTTTCAAAACTGCACTCCACAGATAAATATTGGGAACTCTATGTGCTGGAAGAAAACAGAGAACGTTCGGAGAACATCGGGAGTTTGCTGAATCGGCTGCTTCAGAGCCTGCGGAATGTATGGAAACAGGAGGGAAGGGAGAGAGGCAAAAAGGAACTAAAAAAGGCTGGTGTGACAGAGAAGGCATGTGAAGCGCTCATGGAAGAGACGGAAAGAACACTGCGATTTTACATTCAATTTGAGCCTTTAAGAGATTTAGACAGCAGAGATCGGGTGGCATTAAAAGGATTGATTCTGTCAATTTATCAGAAGTACATTGTTCGACTGGAGCCGGGATATATAAAAATGCTAAATTTAGAGGGAATCCGGAGCGAGGAATTACAGGAGATTGCGCGGTACATGGATTACATGACAGATTTTTATGTTTCCCGCAGCTATACCCGCTGGGGAATCATCAGGGACCTGTTAGATGAATCGGGCCTGTCAGAGGAAATCTGTGATTATTGGGCTGAGCTTATAGAGCAGAATTATATGCAGTTGAAAATGAATTATATTGTGGAAAGCCTGGAAAGTATAAAAGAAAAGCTGTAGTAATTGGCAGGGAGAATGAAACAAATGAAAAATATCAGACTAATCGCCTGCGACCTGGACGGAACCCTTCTCCTGAACGGAGCCCAATCTCTAAACCCGGAGACCTGCGGTCTGATTCAGCAGCTTCTGGATCAGGGAATTCTCTTTTTTGCCGCCAGCGGCCGCCAATATACCAATCTGCAGCGCCTCTTCTGGCCTATTCGGGACCGGATCGGATATCTGTGCGAAAACGGATGCGTCAGCTTTTATCAGGGCAGACAGCTTTCCAAGGAGTGTATGGACCGGGAGCTGTGCCTGGAGGTCATGCAGGCCATTCAGGAGACCGGGGAAGCAGAGGTTCTCCTGTCTGGGGTCATGGAGTGCTATGTACAGCCCAAGAATATGCGGTTTTATGAGCATATGAAATATGTGGTGAAAAATGATGTCACCATGGTTCCGGATATTCTCCAGACCCAAGAAGAGTACATGAAGGTGTCTATCTATGAGGAGGGCGGCGTGAAGGATGAGTCATACTGGAAGGAGCGCTTTGGAAGCCGCTGCACGGTTGTGACCGGAGGAAACAGCTGGCTGGATATGATGCCTCTCCATGTGAATAAGGGTGCGGCGCTGGAAAGAGTTTTGGAGGAGCTTCACATTTCCAGGGAGGAGTGTATGGCGATCGGAGATAACGATAATGACCGGGAGATGCTGGAGCTTGCGGGCTTCTCTGTGGCGGTCAGAAGCGCCAGGCCTGAGATCCGGGCTCTGGCCCGGTATGAGACGGATACCGTAGAAAATCTGCTTTGGGAGATCCTAAATGGGATGTGGACGGGTTTGTAAATGCGGATGGACTTCCCATTGGTGTAACGAATTTTAACTGGATTTGCAAAAGCCGCCTGAAACAAAGCTTACAGAAAGATTGTGTAAAATTGTGTAAAATCCTGTGTACACAGCAAGATTTCCCTTGCAAACCCCTGAAATTCGTGTATACTTATACATACCTCTTAAAAAAATTGCGAAGCACATTCCAATACGGGATACCCGAAGGGTGTACCTCTTAAAAAAGTGCGAAGCACTGGAGGATTTACAAATAAGGATTTTTGCATGCTATGGAAAAGAAATATGTAGATGAAATTAAACGGCGTCGAACCTTTGCCATTATTTCCCATCCCGATGCCGGTAAGACAACCCTGACGGAAAAGTTCCTGCTTTACGGCGGAGCCATTAACCTGGCAGGCTCTGTGAAGGGGAAGGCCACGGCCCGGCATGCGGTGTCGGACTGGATGGAAATTGAGAAGGAGAGAGGTATTTCCGTGACCTCCTCGGTGCTGCAGTTTGAGTATGCGGGGAACTGCATTAATATTCTGGATACGCCGGGACATCAGGATTTCTCGGAGGATACCTACCGGACTTTGATGGCTGCGGACTCGGCGGTGATGGTGATTGACGGTTCCAAGGGCGTGGAGGCCCAAACCCGGAAGCTTTTTAAGGTCTGCGCCATGCGTCATATTCCGATTTTTACTTTTATCAACAAAATGGACCGGGATGCCATGGATATTTTCGAGCTCCTGGATGATATTGAGAATGAGCTGGGCATTGCCACCTGCCCTGTCAACTGGCCTCTGGGCTCCGGAAAGGGTTTTAAGGGCGTATATGACCGAAATACCAGGAATGTGCTTCTGTTCTCGGATACGGAAAAGGGGACCAAGGAGGGACAGGAGCTGGAAATTGCCATAGATGCGCCGGAGGCGGAGGAGCTTCTGGGGGCGGAGCTCAAGGATAAGCTTCTGGAGGATATTGAGCTTCTGGACGGGGCAAGCGCAGCCTTTGATCAGGAAGCGGTAAGCGCCGGGAAGCTTTCACCGGTGTTCTTTGGCTCAGCTCTGACGAATTTCGGTGTGGAGACCTTTCTTCAGCATTTTCTCCAGATGACCACCTCGCCCTTATCCCGGACTGCGGACTGCGGGGTAATTGATCCCATGGAGGCCGATTTTTCCGCCTTTGTGTTTAAGATTCAGGCCAATATGAACAAGGCCCACCGGGACCGCATTGCCTTTATGCGGATCTGTTCTGGCAAGTTTACAGCCGGCATGGAGGTGTTTCATGTCCAGGGCGGCAAGAAGATGCGGCTTTCCCAGCCTCAGCAGCTGATGGCCTCGGACCGGAAAATCGTGGAGGAGGCTTATGCAGGGGATATTATCGGAGTTTTTGATCCAGGAATTTTCTCCATCGGCGATACCATTACCATGCCCGGGAAGAATTTCTGCTATGAGGGAATCCCCACCTTTGCGCCGGAGCATTTTGCCCGGGTGCGCCAGGTGGACACCATGAAGCGCAAGCAGTTTGTCAAGGGTATTGAGCAGATTGCCCAGGAGGGAGCCATCCAGATCTTCCAGGAGTATAATACAGGAATGGAGGAGATCATCGTAGGGGTGGTGGGAGTCCTGCAGTTTGAGGTGCTGAAATACCGCCTGGAAAATGAATACAATGTGGAGATCCGCATGGAAAAGCTACCCTATGAGCATATCCGCTGGATTGAGAATGAGGAGATCAATATGGGCAGGCTGGTGGGAACCTCTGACATGAAGAAGATCAAGGATCTTAAAGGAAGACCGCTTCTGATCTGGGTGAATGAGTGGAGTATCGGTATGACTCTTGACCGCAATAAAGGGCTTGTGTTGTCTGAGTTTGGGCGATAGAGGCTGATTTGCCTGTCAAAATGGTTACCGTTCGCCGTCCGTTCAGCCCGCGCCCATTCGCAAAGACGCTGTCGGCGCTTTCCCGCTGCTGCCACAGCTCTTTTTGCTCAGAAACAGGCGATTTGTCAGCCATTTGCGTTCTGGATGAACTTTTACAAGAAAACCCGTATAAAATGTTTGCATTTAAAGAAAATTATGGTAGAATGGAATAAGCAGACAATGGCAGGAGGTTTTAATAGGATGTCTAAGACGGAAAACAGAAATGTTCATATGATACATGCAGACGCGCAGCTGGGAGAAGTGCAGATTGCAGACGAGGTGGTGGCTATCATTGCAGGACTGGCGGCTACCGAGGTGGAGGGCGTGGCCTCCATGGCAGGTAATGTGACCAATGAGCTGGTGGCAAAGCTTGGGATGAAGAAGCTGTCCAAGGGTGTGAAGGTACTAGTGTCAGACCAGAATGTGGATGTGGATCTGGCCTTGAATATTGACTACGGATACAGTATCATGAAGGTGTCGGAAAAGGTGCAGGACAAGGTAAAAGCTGCTATCGAGAATATGACAGGACTTCATGTTTCGATCGTAAATATCCGAATTGCCAGCGTGAATATGGAGAAGAATAAATAAGCGCTGACGCATAAAATGAGGGACGGTCCCCAAGGACTGTCCTCTTTTGCACTAAAGGAGTTTTTATGAAGAGAAGGGAATTACGGCAGCATATTTTTGAGATGCTGTTTCGGGTAGAGTTTCACTCTCCGGAGGAGCTGGAGGATCAGCTGCGCCTGCTTTTGCAGGGCGTGAAGGATGACCGGGAGGTAGCTGCCGAGGATGAGGAGTACATTCTGGAAAAGTGCAGAGGGATTCTCCAGGTGCTGCCTGCATTGGATTTGGCGGTGGACAAGGCTGCTCAGGGATGGAAAACCTCCCGAATTGGCAAGGTAGAGCTGGCTATTTTGCGTCTGGCTGTCTATGAGATGCGGTATGATCCGGATGTTCCGGTGAGCGTGGCGATCAATGAGGCGGTGGAGCTGGCCAAGGAATATGGCCAGGAGGATTCCCCGGCTTTTATCAACGGGATTCTGGGCAAGGCAGCCAAGTCCGACGGGGAGGCGGAAGCAGCCCAGGAGGAAAAAAGTCAGGAGGAGGCTTCCAGGGAAGCGGCCGGCGAGGGAGCAGAGAAAGCAGCCGGGACGCCAGGCAAAGACGAGGGAAATCGAAGAGCCAAAGCCGGGACAGGAAAAAAGAAAAAAATCTATATTACCAAGCATCCGGAGAGAAGCTCCCAAAGGGGAGAACGGGATGGCAAATAGAAATATGCCCTCCCAGGCGTATACGGTGACTCAGGTGAACGGCTATATTAAAAATATGTTTGCCCAGGATTTTCTGCTGGTTCATATTTACGTAAAGGGAGAGGTTTCCAACTGCAAATATCACAATTCCGGGCATCTTTATTTTTCCCTGAAGGATGAAGGCGGAACCCTGTCCTGCGTCATGTTTGCCGGGCAGAGAAAGGGGCTTTCCTTTCCTCTGAGGGACGGACAGCAGGTGATTGTCCTGGGAAGCGTTTCCATCTATGAGCGAAACGGCACCTATCAGCTCTATGCCAGGGAAATTCTCCTGGAGGGAGAGGGACAGCTGTACGAGCAGTTTGCCAGGCTGAAAAGAGAGCTGGAGGAGATGGGCATGTTTGCCCGGGAATATAAACAACCCATTCCCTTTTACAGCAGGCGTATCGGGGTGGTGACAGCGCCCACGGGAGCGGCCATTCAGGATATCCGCAATATTTCCCGGAGACGAAACCCTTATGTACAGCTGATTCTGTATCCGTCCCTAGTTCAGGGCGAGGGATCGGCAGAAAGCATTGTGGAGGGAATCGAGACCCTGGACCGCCTGGGGTTGGATGTGATTATTGTGGGGCGTGGCGGCGGGTCCATGGAGGATCTGTGGGCCTTCAACGAGGTGTCTGTGGCCCGGGCAATTTTTGAATGTAGGACGCCTGTGATCTCGGCGGTGGGCCATGAGACGGATACTACCATTGCCGACTATGTGGCGGATCTGCGGGCGCCTACGCCGTCTGCGGCGGCAGAGCTGGCTGTAGCGGACCTGGCTGAATTGCAAAAGCGCCTCAGGGATTACAGAGAATCCCTGGAGGTTTGGATGGAATATCAGTTTTCCAGACATAGAGACAGACTGGAAAAGTATCAGCTTCGCTTGTTCCATCTGAGTCCCCGGCAGCAGCTGTATGAGAAGCGTATGCGTGCGGCAGAGCTGGAGGAGCGGCTGGAAGCAGCCATGGAGCAGAAGCTTGAAAGGCTTCGGACCGGGCTAGCCCTATACGCGGAGCGGCTGGAGGGCTGTTCTCCCTTAAAAAAGCTGAGCCAGGGATATTCTTATGTGACAGGGCAAAATGGCAGGTGCGTGACCCGGACAGACCAGGTAAAACCTGGGGACAAGCTTTCGATTCGGGTTTCAGACGGAGCTATTTCCGCAGTGGTTCAGGGAAATGCCCAGCAGCAAGCGGCACAAAGCTAGTCCTTTCGGGCATGACTTTGGCTCGTTGCTGGCGGGAATCAAAGGCGGAAAAGAGAAGAAAGGAGCGTGTCCCATGGCAGGAAAGGGAGACAGGAAGGATATGGACAGGGAGGATATGGAGGAACAGAATCCGGGAGAGGAAGCATCTGCTGTGGAACAGAAGCTATCCCTGGAGGAGGCTTTCGGCAGGCTGGACCAGATTCTCGCACAGCTGGGAGATAAGGAGGTAAGCCTGGATACGTCCTTTGCGGCCTATGCCGAAGGGACACGGCTTCTGAAATACTGCAACGATTATCTGGATCAGGTGGAAAAGGACATGCTGGTCTTGAATAAGGAGGGCGGTCTGGATGAATTTTAAAGAAACCCTGCAGGGGAAGACCAGAGAGATCGAGGAGATTATCAAAGCATATCTGCCCCGGGAAGAGGGACTTCAGCGGACAGTTCTGGAGGCCATGAATTATAGTGTTCTGGCAGGCGGAAAAAGGCTTCGTCCCATGCTGATGCAGGAGACCTATGGCATGTTTGGCGGAGAGGGGGAGTTGATCCACCCCTTTATGGCAGCCATAGAGCTGATTCACACCTATTCCCTGGTACATGATGATCTCCCTGCCATGGATAACGACGAGTTCCGCAGGGGGAAGAAGACTACCTGGGCTGTATATGGGGAGGACATGGGAATTCTGGCTGGAGATGCCCTTTTGAATTATGCTTTTGAGACGGCGGCCCAAGCTTTTTCTCTGCCGGGAGCAGAGAATTATGCGGGAAGAGCTTTGCAGATTCTGACAAAGAAGGCTGGGATTTACGGTATGATCGGCGGGCAGGTGGTGGATGTACAGGCTGCGGGAAAGCCCTTGGAGCAGGAGCGGCTGGAGTTTATCTATGCCTTAAAGACCGGGGCTTTGATCGAGAGCTCCATGATGATTGGAGCTGTGCTGGCGGGAGCGGAGGAACCCCTTGTAAAACAGGTGGAGCAGGCGGCCCGGGATGTGGGACTGGCTTTCCAGATCCAGGATGATATTTTGGATGTGACCAGCAGTCTGGAGGTGCTGGGAAAGCCCATTCACAGTGATGATAAAAATGAGAAGACCACCTATGTGACCATAAAGGGACTGGAGCAGGCAAAGGCGGATGTGGAACAGATTTCCAGAAGAGCCATGGAAACCCTGAAGAGCCTGCCCTGTGGGAATCCGTTTCTCCTGGAGCTGATTGAAATGCTCATTACCCGGGAGAGCTGAGAGGAGTACTTTATGTTACTGGAGAAGATTGATCAGGCAAACGATATCCAAATGCTGCCCCGGGAGGAATGGAGGCCTCTGGCCGCAGAGATCCGTCAGTTTCTCATTGAAAAAATCAGTATGACAGGCGGACATTTGGCTTCCAACCTGGGCGTGGTGGAGCTGACCATGGCCATGCACTTGTTCTTTCACTTTCCAGAGGACAAGATTGTGTGGGATGTGGGACATCAGGCCTACACCCATAAGCTGCTTACCGGACGAAGGGCGGGTTTTGACGAGCTGCGCAAATACGGAGGCATGAGCGGATTTCCCAAGCGCAAGGAGAGTAGCTGCGACTGCTTCGATACAGGGCACAGTTCTACTTCTATATCCGCTGGACTTGGCCTGGTAAAGGCCCGGGATCTCCAGGGAGGTTCGGAGGCTGTAGTATCGGTAATCGGAGACGGAGCGCTCACCGGAGGTATGGCCTATGAGGCCCTGAACAATGCTTCTCAGCTGAAAAGCAATTTTATTATTGTACTCAATGACAATCAGATGTCCATTGCCCCCAATGTGGGCGGCATGTCTCAATACCTGAATGGGTTGCGTACTGCAGGCGCCTATACAGGCTTTAAGGAGGGACTGCAGAATACCCTGGAACTGCTTCCGGGAGGAGAACGGGTGGTCCGCCAGCTGAAAAAGACAAAGAGCGGTTTGAAACAGCTGATTATTCCAGGCATGCTCTTTGAGGATATGGGCATCACGTATTTAGGGCCTGTGGACGGCCATGATATTGACCAGCTCATAAAAACCTTTGGGGAGGCCAGACGTTTAAAGCAGGCTGTGCTGATTCATGTAAAGACCGTGAAGGGCAGGGGGTATGAGCCTGCGGAGCGCCATCCCGCCCGCTTTCATGGGGCGGAGCCCTTCCAGATTGAGAACGGCGTGCCAAAGAGTAAGAGGACCAAGGCCAATTACACCGATGTTTTTTCTACGGTGATGCGCAAAATGGGCGACCGGGATGAAAAGCTGGTGGCCATTACGGCAGCCATGCCGGACGGCACGGGATTGAAGCGGTTTCGCAATATATTTCCGGAGCGGTTCTTTGATGTGGGAATTGCCGAGGAGCATGCGGTGACCTTTGCGGCCGGGCTGGCGGCCGGGGGAATGAAGCCGGTGGTGGCGGTGTATTCCTCCTTTCTGCAAAGAGCCTATGACCAGGTGCTCCATGATGTGTGTATCCAGAACCTCCATGTGATATTTGCCATAGACCGGGCTGGACTGGTGGGAAGCGACGGGGAGACCCATCAGGGGATCTTTGACCTCTCTTACCTGTCCTCTATTCCCAATCTGACGCTTATGGCGCCCAAGAATAAGTGGGAGCTGTCGGATATGCTGAAATTTGCCCTGAATTATATGGGCCCTGTGGCCATTCGTTATCCCAGGGGCGAGGCCTATGACGGACTGCAGGAGTTCCGTTCTCCCATTATATATGGAAAGGGGGAGGCCCTATACGAGGAAGGCGGCATTGCCTTGCTGGCGGTAGGCAGCATGGTGAAGACTGCTGTGGCCGTGCGACGTACCCTGAAGGAGATTGGCTATGGCTGTTCTCTGATCAACATGCGGTTTGTAAAGCCCCTGGATGAAGAATTGCTGCTGGAGCTAGCGGGAAGCCACAGGCTTCTGGTGACCATGGAGGAAAATGTGCGAAGCGGCGGTTTCGGACAGCAGGTGCAGGATCTCTTGGAGCTGCGGGGCGTGAAAACAGAAATTTTGAATATCTCCATTCCCAATGAATATGTGGAGCACGGCAATGTGGAGCTTTTGTACCGGGAAGTAGGCATTGACGCCGAGACTGTGGTGAAGCGGATTGTAACCCGCTATGTGAGCCTGTGAGATAGAGAGAGCAGACAGAAGAGGGGACATGTATGAAAAAAGAACGGTTGGATGTGCTTCTGACAGCCCGGGGGCTGGCGGCATCCCGGGAAAAAGCAAAGGCCGTTATTATGTCCGGATGCGTCTATGTGGACGGGCAAAAGGAGGATAAGGCAGGCGCCTCTTTTCCGGAGGATGTGGAGATTGAGGTGCGGGGTGCTGCCCTGAAATATGTGAGCCGGGGCGGGCTTAAGCTTGAGAAAGCCATGAAGGCCTTTAACCTGACACTGGAACACAGGGTCTGTATGGATGTGGGAGCCTCCACCGGGGGATTTACGGATTGTATGCTGCAAAACGGCGCCGTGAAGGTCTATGCGGTGGATGTGGGACACGGACAGCTGGACTGGGGGCTTCGCAATGATCCCCGGGTGGTCTGCATGGAAAGGACCAATATCCGCTATGTTCGGCCGGAGGATATTCCGGAACGGGTGGATTTTGTCTCCATTGACGTGTCTTTTATCTCCCTGACAAAAGTGTTGCTGCCTGTGCGGGAGCTTTTAAAGCCGGAGGGACAGGTGGTGTGCCTGATTAAGCCTCAGTTTGAGGCGGGACGGGAAAAGGTAGGGAAAAAGGGTGTGGTTCGGGAGAAAGCCACCCACCTGGAGGTGATCCGCAAGGTAATCGCCTACAGCGCAGAAATTGGATTTGATATAAGACAGCTGGATTTTTCTCCGGTGAAGGGGCCGGAGGGAAACATAGAATATTTGCTCTTCTTACAGAAAAATTCATCCGCAGGACTTTCAGAAGAATGGATGACAAAAGAGCCAAAAGCCGTGGTGGAGGCAGCTCACCAGGCGCTGGATTGACGGAGAGGACCAGATAACGGGGACAGGACATGGAGTATTTTTACATCATTACCAATCAGCCAAAGGATCAGGGGCTTGCCACCACCCGGCGGATTCAGGAATATCTGCTGGCCCATGGGAGGAAATGCCAGGTACGGGAATTTCAGAAGACACGTCAGGGAGACTCTGAGAGACGAAAAGAAGGCCCGGGCAGATACACGGATATTGACCTTATACCGGAAGAAACTCAGTGTATTTTAGTGCTGGGGGGAGACGGGACGCTGATTCAGGCGGCCCGGGATACCCTTTCCAGGCAGATTCCTCTTTTGGGAATTAATATGGGAACTCTGGGATACCTAGCGGAGATTGAGAGAAGCAATCTGGAGCACGCTTTGGACTGCCTAATGGAGGATCAATACACGGTTGAGGAGCGCATGATGCTTCAGGGACAGGTATACCAGGATGGAAAGCTATTGTCCCAGGATTTTGCCCTCAATGATATTGTGATCAGCCGATATGGATCCCTGCGGGTGATTTCCTGTCAGCTCTATGTAAACGGCGCTTTTTTAAACGCCTATTCTGCAGACGGCATCATTGTGGCTACGCCCACAGGCTCCACGGGTTACAGCCTGTCGGCGGGAGGGCCCATTGTGTCTCCCAGCGCCTCTATGACCATATTGACGCCTATTTGCCCCCATACCTTAAATACCAGAAGTATTGTGCTCTCCCCCCAGGATCAGATTCAGATCCGGGTGGGACCGGGGAAATGTCCGTCCCGGAAGGAGGCCCTGGTTACCTTTGACGGGGAGCACGCGGCAGTTCTGGGAGAAGGGGATTATGTGGAGATCCGCAAGGCGGAGCAGGTGACAAAAATTTTAAAAATCAGCAATGCAAGCTTTCTTGACGTATTGCGGAACAAGATGGGGGAAAACTAGGAGGAATGGGTAGATGAAGCTGGAGCGTCATTCCAAGATCATTGAATTGATCGGACAATATGAGATTGAGACCCAGGAAGAGTTGGCGGAGCGGCTGAATCAGGCTGGATTTCGTGTGACCCAGGCAACGGTTTCCAGGGATATCCGGGAGCTGAAGCTGACGAAAATGATGGTGAATGGACGTCAGCGCTATGTGGCGGTTCAAAATGAAACCGGATGCATGAGTGAAAAGTATATGGGAATTCTCCGGGAAGGATTTTTGTCCATGGATATGGCCCAGAATATCCTGGTTATCAAAACGGTATCCGGAATGGCAATGGCAGTGGGAGCAGCGCTGGATTCCATGCACTGGGGCGAGATGGTGGGATGTATCGCCGGGGACGATACCATATTTTGCGCCATTCGCTCTGCAGACGATACACTGCTGGTTATGGAAAAGATTAAAAAGCTTATAAGGTCATAGGGGAGATTTATGCTGCAGCATTTACATGTGAAAAATCTGGCTCTGATCGAGGAGGCAGAAATTGATTTTACCAAAGGGTTGAATATTCTGACCGGTGAGACAGGAGCAGGAAAATCGCTGCTGATTGGGTCAGTGCAGCTGGCTTTGGGGGGAAAGGTATCCAAGGATCTGATACGCAGCGGAGCAGAGTATGGACTGGTGGAGCTGATTTTTGATCTGGAGCGTCCAGGAGAGAGACAGGCCCTGGAAAGCCTGGGATTTGATGTGGAGGAGGATCAGGTGATCCTCTCACGCAAGCTTACAGGCGGGAAAAGCGTGAATAAGGTCAATGGGGAGACTGTGACTGCTGCGGGACTTCGGGAGGCGGCTGCCGTGCTTTTGGATCTGCACGGACAGCATGAGCATCAGTCGCTGTTGCAGAAAAGGAAGCACTTGGATATCCTGGATGAATTTTCCAGGGATTCTTTGGGACCCCTGAAGGAGGATCTGAATCTTGTATATGGAACCTATCAGAAGGTGAAGGGGACGCTGGAGGATTTTGTTCTGGATGAGAAGGAACGCAAAAAAGAGGCGGACTTTCTGACATATGAGCTTCAGGAAATTGAGGAGGCTGCATTACGGCCGGGAGAAGATGAAGAGTTGGAGGCTGTTTATCTGCGCATGACCCACGCAAAAAAAATTACGGAGACGCTTTCCTTTGTCCACGGGGAAACCGGATATGATGAGTATACGGCGGCAGGAGAGCGGATCGGACATGCGCTGAAGGAGCTGTCCCAGGTAACAGATTATGACAGCCAGCTGCAGGGATTGATGGACCAGCTGTACACGCTGGACGGACTTTTGAATGATTTTAATCGGGATGTGTCAGACTATCTCTCAAACATGGAGTTTGGAGAGGAAGCTTTTCAGCAGATCCAGGAGCGTTTGAATACCATCAATCATTTGAAGGAAAAATATGGAAGGACCATGGAAGAGGTTCTGGAGTACGGGGAGAAGACCAGAAAGCGTCTGGAGGAGCTGGAGCATTACGAAATCCGCATAGAGGAACTGAAAGAAACACTTCAGAAGGCAGAGGAGCGGACGAAGGAGCTATGCACACAGATTTCCCAGGTGCGCCAGCAGCGGGCGCTGGTGTTGGAAGAGAAAATAAAAGCCCATTTGATTGATTTGAATTTTTTAGGGGTAGAGTTTCAGGTACACATGGAGCGTTTGTCACATTTTACGGCAAATGGCTTTGACGATGTGGAATTTTTGATCTCTACAAATCCGGGAGAGTCTGTTAAGCCTTTGGCAAAGGTGGCTTCCGGTGGCGAGTTGTCCCGAATCATGCTGGCTGTGAAAACCGTGCTGGCGGATCAGGACGACGTGAGCACTGTGATTTTTGACGAGATTGATGTGGGAATCAGCGGACGTACAGCCCAGAAGGTTTCAGAAAAAATGGCGTTGATTGGAAAGAGCCGTCAGGTGATCTGCATTACTCACCTGGCTCAGATTGCAGCCATGGCAGACAGTCATTTTTTGATTGAGAAACAGGTGCAGGACAAGGAAACCAGAACACGAGTGCGCAGATTGTCGGAAACAGAAAGTGTGGAAGAGCTGGCCAGGATTCTGGGCGGCGCGCAGATTACCCAGACTGTAAGAGAAAGTGCCCGGGAGATGAAGACTTTGGCGGCAGGGAAAAAATGTTAGGGTACGAATAAAGAGAACTCGCATACTAAGAGGGAATGTAAGTAGATACCATGCTTATGTTCCCTTTCAATTTTTAAAGAGTGGGATGTGAGTACATGAGCCATAGGACGAAAGAGCGCCCGGGAGGTTGGAAACGCCGTCAAAGCCGATATCGCTTCTTCCTGTGCATTCTGCTGCTTTGCAGCCTTATAGGGTTGGGCAGCCTGTCTGTACAGCAGCTTCGTGAGGAGATTCCGGAGCATTTGCGGGTGCAGAATTTGGAAGAGCTGTCACTGGATTTTGGATGGCTGGTAACAGAACAGATTTATCCGGAGTCAGAGCGTGTGTCTCTGAACGCCTTTTCTTCGCAGGAATATGAGATTCAGTGTAGCCTTCTGGGAGTGATTCCCCTGAGAACGGTTTCCGTCGAACTTGCGGAACACCAGAACGTATACACGGGCGGTATGCCTGTGGGAATTTATCTGGAAACAAAAGGTGTGCTGATAATCGGAACCGGCGCAGTAGAAGGCAAGGACGGATTAAACTATGAGCCAGCCCTTCAGATCGTGCAGCCGGGAGACTATATTCTGGCTGTCAATCATCAGGAAGTGCTGGATAAAAAGGATCTAATCAATGAGATTAGCAGACAAAAGGAAGAAGAAATCGTGCTTACTTTGCGCAGGAAAGAGGAAATCATTGATGTCCTACTAGAGACGGTAGAAAGTGTGGATGGAAGCAGGAAAGCAGGAATTTGGGTGCGGGATAACACCCAGGGAATTGGAACGCTGACCTTCGCCACACCCAACGGACAATTTGGCGCATTGGGACACGGAATCAATGATGTAGATACAGGACTATTAATGGAAACAGGAGAGGGAACCCTTTATGAGACCAGCATTCTGGATATTAAAAAGGGAGAAAAGGGAAAGCCAGGGGAGCTGAGCGGAGTAATCTCTTATCAGACGGACAGAATCTATGGATCGATTCAGAAGAATCAGCCGGTAGGGATTTTTGGCTCCTGTAATGAAAAGCTGTTGGAGGAGACAGGCTTTTCTATGGTGGAGACAGCATTCAAGCAGGAGGTGAGGGAGGGAGCCGCCGTGATTCGCAGCGCCGTAAGCGGAACGCTGACAGATTACCAGGTAGAGATTACCGAGGTGCGGTGCAATGAGAGAGATATGAATAAGGGAATCGTATTGCAAGTGACCGACGAACGTCTTCTGTCCATGACGGGAGGCATCGTACAGGGAATGAGTGGGAGTCCCATTCTTCAGGATGGGAAGCTTGTTGGGGCAGTTACGCATGTTTTTGTACAGGATTCAACAAAAGGGTTTGGGATATTTATTGAGAATATGCTGGAACAGGTCGAATAGCTGTGAAGGTTGTCGAATGGTGTCAGCTGTTGTCAAAGAAAGACGATACTTTGCTCTTGCAGGAATATAATGGAATATTTAAAATGGTAGGGTAAGATTTTGTAGGAAGCACAGAGGTAGGACTGCATTTGGGGATACTGCATTTGGGGATAGAGAAACAGAGAGGGCTGTGCCAAGGTGCACGATCTGGTCATCAAGAAACAGGTGGCGACAAAATATGGGAGGTTCGATATGGATAAGTGGAACGTAGTGGTCGCAGATGATAACGAGAGAATGGTGCAGCTTTTGGATGCAATCATTCAAAGTGATTCACAGTTACAGCTGGTGGGAACGGCAGGAAATGGCGAGGATGCCTATACCATGATTCGTAAGACAGAGCCGGATATTGTACTGCTGGATTTGATTATGCCGCGGATGGACGGACTGGGTGTTTTGGAGAAACTCAGAAAAGAAGGCGGCATGAAGAAACAGCCAACGGTAATTGTGATATCAGCTATTGGGGAAGAAGGGATTGCGGACGATGCGTTCCGGTTAGGGGCCAGCTATTATATCATGAAGCCTTTTAACAATGAGACGATTCTGGAACGGATGCATGATGCACAGAATCACAATACCAAGAAATTGCCGCTGGGCAGAAAGCCGGGCCTGGCAGTGCGGACGGAACGTGGTGAGGAGCATGACCTGGAAAGTGATGTGACAAGCATGATACATGAGATTGGAGTGCCTGCTCACATCAAGGGATACCAATATCTGAGAGATGCAATTATGATGTCCGTAAAAGATATGGACATGCTGAATTCTATCACAAAGGTACTATACCCGACGATTGCCAAAAACCATCAGACTACGCCAAGTCGTGTGGAGAGGGCAATTCGTCATGCCATTGAAGTTGCATGGAGCCGTGGAAAGATGGATACCATTGACGAGTTATTCGGTTACACGGTCAGCACCGGAAAAGGAAAGCCTACCAATTCGGAATTTATAGCTTTGATTTCCGACAGGATCCGTTTGGAATACAAAATGCGCTGAAAGATGGTAAAGATACACAAAAAATAAGATTTTTTTCTTTCAAAATCTCTCAAACTGTAGTATACTGATCCTATACAACGAATTGCATACCGCAGGGAGGAATCAGTTAATGAAAAAGGTCTTATTTGTAGCTTCCGAAGTTGTTCCTTTTATAAAAACGGGAGGATTGGCAGATGTCGTGGGCTCTTTGCCAAAATATTTTGATAAAGAGCAGTTTGATGTCCGGGTAATTGCACCGAAGTATATGTGCATGGCTCAGAAGTGGAAAGACCAGATGCAGTATCTGACACACTTCTACATGGAGCTTGGCTGGCGCACCCAGTATGTGGGTATTTTGCAGATGGAGTATGAGGGCGTACAATTTTATTTTGTTGACAATGAGTTTTACTTTGCCGGTTCAAAGCCTTATGGGAATATTTACGAGGATATTGAGAAGTTTGCGTTTTTTTCCAGGGCTGCGCTTTCTGCATTGCCAGTGATCGGGTTTCAGCCGGATATTATACATTGCCATGACTGGCAGACGGGATTGGTTCCGGTTTACCTGAAGGATAGTTTTCATGGCGGTGAGTTTTTTGCCAACATGAAGTCTATTATGACCATCCATAATCTGAAGTTCCAGGGAATCTGGGACAAGAAAACGGTTATGAATATCACCGGGTTATCCCCCTACTATTTTGCTCCGGATAAGCTGGAAGCCTATGGCGATGCCAATTATTTAAAAGGCGGAATCGTATATGCAGATGCTATTACCACGGTGAGCATGACATATGCGGAAGAGATCAAGACTCCTTTTTATGGAGAACATCTGGATGGATTGATGCAGGCGCGTTCTAACGCTCTGCGCGGGATTGTCAATGGAATTGATTACAAAGAGTATGATCCAGAGACCGATCCGTTTATTAAGAAAAATTACAATGCGGTGAATTTCCGCAAGGAGAAGGTAAAGAATAAGGTTGCGCTCCAAGAAGAGCTGGGACTGACGGTGGATCCCAAAAAGATGATGATCGGTGTTGTGTCCCGTTTGACAGATCAAAAGGGTTTTGACCTGATTGAGTATGTAATGGATGAGCTATGCCAGGATGATATCCAGCTGGTGGTGCTGGGAACGGGCGAGGAACGGTATGAAAATATGTTCCGCCATTTTGCCTGGAAGTATCAGGGGAAGGTTTCGGCCAATATTTTCTATTCAGAGGCAATGTCTCACAAAATTTATGCCTCCTGCGACGCGTTTTTGATGCCGTCGCTGTTTGAGCCCTGTGGACTGAGTCAGCTTATGAGCCTGCGCTATGGCACGTTGCCAATTGTTCGGGAAACAGGCGGATTAAAGGACACAGTGGAGCCCTATAATGAGTTTGAGAGCACGGGAACAGGCTTTAGCTTCTGCAACTACAATGCACATGAAATGTTAAATACGATTCGGTATGCAGAGCGCATTTACTACGACAAAAAGCGGGAGTGGAATAAGCTGATTGACCGGGCAATGGCACAGGATTTCTCCTGGAGCAATTCTGCTAAGAAATATGAAGAATTATACAATTGGTTAGCAGGTTAACGGTGAATAGGATCCCTCCTTCTTTCACATACTAAGGTTGTGAAAGAAGGAGGGATTTTCAATGTCACAATTATCAGAACTGGACGTGCAGAATCTGCGTCATTTAATTGGAAGTTATGAGACAACCCACTGCAAGATGACGGATTATGCTAAAAATGCAACTGATCAGCAGGTGAGACAGTTTTTCCAGAAATCGGCGCAGTCCGCGATGGAAAACAAGCAGCAATTAATGCAATTCTTAAAGTAGGAGGCAGGGAAAATGGACGAAAAAACCATGGTATCAGATGCCCTGTGGGGCATCAACGGAGAACTGAAGTTTTTCGGTGATGTGATCGCGCAGACAGAAGAGCCTAGTCTCAAACAGACTCTCAAACAGATGCGGAACAAGTGCGAGATGTCACAGGAGGAACTGTATCAGATTGCACGGGCAAAATCCTATTATGTGCCGGCCAGCAAGGCTACGGATGAGGAAGTGGCGCATGTACGGTCGCTTTTTACCCAGAGCTCTGTGATGTAGCGAAAATGCAAAGCTAAGGGTTTGGCTAAGGGAGGGGCTGTCGCAAAATAGCTGTTATATACAGGATAGAGCATTTAGGCCACAAAGGTTGCTCCTAGATCTTGCGTATAAGCGGCATTTTGCGGCAGCCCCTGCTTCCCTGTAATAAGGCAGTAATACGAGCCAGTAAACAAAAGTAAATAAAATATTTCAAGAAGCTTTGGACTTCCATGCCGTGGTATGTTAGAATAGCCCTACAGCGATTTCGTGGATAGAGGAGGAGTAGAGAATGGACAGACAGCCTGTCTTTGACAACCTGGATCACAGGATCCGGTACATACATCTTTTGATGGAACGGGATCTGGAAGGGATTCCGCATTTTGACCTGCCGGAGGGATACAGGTTTGTTTTTTATGAGCATGGCAACCGGGATACGTGGATTGAGATTGAGAAAAGCGCCGGAGAGTTTTTGAAATATGAAGAGGGCCTGGAGGCCTGGAAGAAGTATTATGAGATCTGTGAGCAGGATTTGCCAGCGCGAATGTTGTTTATTGAGAATGAGGCCGGAGAAAAGGTGGCTACGGCTACGGCCTATGACGGCAGTGTGGAGGGGGAGGCTCCCCACACGGGTTTGCTACACTGGGTATCTGTCAGAAAGGAGTATCAGGGGAAGGGGTTGGCGCGCCCGTTGATCTGTAAGACCCTGGAGACTTTGAAGTCCTTTTCGTATCAGAGGGTGCAGCTTTCTACGCAGACTACCACCTGGGTGGCCTGTAAGCTGTATCTGGATTTCGGATTTCGGCCTACGCCGGAAAATGCCAGGGAGGCAGCCTTGGGCTGGCGGATTCTGAAGCGGCTTACAGGACATCCTGCCCTTGGAGACTTTTCGGCGGCCACAGAGGAGGAGCTTTTGGATCCAAAGCAGTAGGATTTGTATATTCCCAGTTGACGCCAATGGATAAACATGTATATAATGGGAAAAGTGAGTAAAACCAGGCGGAGGGTAAAATGCTTCAGGCCCTGGAATATGGATAGAGGAGAGGAAGACTATGAGTAAGGTTAGAACCAGATTTGCACCCAGTCCCACGGGCCGGATGCATGTGGGGAATTTAAGGACTGCCCTTTATGCCTATCTGATTGCCAAGCATGAGGGGGGAGATTTTCTACTGCGCATTGAGGATACGGACCAAGAGCGGCTGGTGGAGGGCGCAGTGGATATTATTTACCGGACCCTTCAGAAGACCGGGCTTGTCCATGACGAGGGACCAGACAAGGACGGCGGCGTGGGCCCCTATGTGCAGAGTGAGCGTCAGGCTTCCGGGATTTATCTGGAATATGCCAGGAAGCTTATCGAGAAAGGGGAAGCCTATTATTGCTTCTGTGATAAGGAGCGGCTGGATTCCCTGAAAACAGAGGTGGCAGGCAAGGAGATTGTGGTCTATGACAAGCATTGTCTGTCCCTGAGCCCTCAGGAGGTACAGGAGAAGCTGGACGCTGGGATTCCCTATGTGATTCGACAGAATAATCCCACCACAGGCACCACAAGCTTTGTGGATGATATCTATGGGGAGATTACCGTGGACAATTCGGAGCTGGACGATATGATTCTGATTAAATCCGACGGATACCCCACCTATAATTTTGCCAATGTGGTGGACGACCATCTCATGGGTATCACCCATGTGGTGCGGGGAAACGAGTATCTATCCTCCTCCCCCAAATACAACCGGCTTTACGAGGCATTTGGCTGGCAGGTGCCTACCTATGTGCACTGTCCGCTGATCACAGATGAGGAGCATAAGAAGTTGTCCAAGCGTTGCGGGCACTCCTCTTTTGAGGACTTGATTGAGCAGGGCTTTCTCACAGAAGCCATTGTGAACTTTGTGGCCCTCCTTGGCTGGAGTCCGGAGGATGACCGGGAAATCTTTACCCTGGAGGAACTGGTGAAGGCCTTTGATTACCGGCATATGAGTAAGGCGCCGTCGGTATTTGACTTTACCAAGCTTAAGTGGATGAACGGGGAATACATGAAAGCCATGGATTTTGACACCTTCTATGACATGGCTCTGCCTTATCTGAAGGCGGTGATTACCAAAGACTATGACCTGCCCAAGATTGCGGCCATGGTGAAGACACGAATCGAGGTGTTTCCGGATATCGGGGGTCTCATTGACTTTTTTGAGGAATTGCCAGAGTATGATACCTCCATGTATACTCACAAGAAGATGAAGACTACAGAGAGCTCTTCCCTGGAAGTGCTAAAGGAACTTCTGCCCAGGCTGGAGGCTCAGAAGGATTATAGCAATGACGCTCTGTATGCCCTGCTCACCGACTATGTGCAGGAAAAGGGCTGCAAGAATGGATATGTTATGTGGCCGGTGCGCACAGCCGTGTCTGGAAAGCAGATGACTCCCTGTGGAGCCACGGAAATCATGGAGATTCTAGGCCGGGAGGAATCTGTAAAGCGGATTCAGCTAGCCATTGAAAAACTGAGGAACTAATATGCCAAATTTATCAATATCCCAGCGGGAGGCCGTCTGTCACAAGGACGGCCCCATGCTGGTTCTGGCGGGTCCCGGTTCCGGGAAGACCAGGGTGATCACCTACCGCATCCAGCATTTAATTCAAGAGTATCAGATTCCTCCGGGAGAGATTCTTGTGGTGACATTCACCAGGGCGGCTGCCCGGGAGATGAAGGAACGCTTTCTTAAGCTTATGCATCAGGAGTATACGCAGGTTTCTTTTGGAACCTTTCACGCAGTGTTTTTTGGAATTTTAAAGCATGCCTATGGATTTCGGGCAGAGCAGATTGTGAGTTCCGAGCAGCAGTATGAATTCCTTCGGGATCTGGCGCGGAAAATGCGCCTGGAGATCGAGGACGAGGGGGAGTTTCTCTCGGATGTGCTGGGGGAGATCGGACGGGTAAAGAATCAGGGTCTGGCTCTGGAGACGTACCATGCGTCCTGCTGTGAGGCAAAGGATTTCCAGAGCATTTATAAGGGCTACGACCAGAGGCTCCGCCGTGCCCGGCTGCTGGACTTTGACGACATGATGGTATACTGTCAGGAGCTCTTTTCCCAGAGACAGGACATTCTGGAGGCCTGGCAGAGAAAATATCACTATATCCTGGTGGATGAGTTTCAGGATATCAACAGGCTTCAGTATAACATTGTCCGCATGCTGGCAGCCCCGGATCATAATCTCTTTGTAGTGGGAGATGATGATCAGGCCATTTACGGATTTCGGGGAGCCTGTCCGGAGCTTATGCTGCGCTTTCCAGAGGATTATCCTTGTGCAAAGCGGGTGCTGCTGGACCAGAACTACCGCTCCACACCCCAGATTGTGGAAAAGAGCCTCTGTCTGATCCGTCAGAATGAAAATCGGTTCAAGAAGGAGCTGAAGGCCCAGAAACCGGAAGGGCCTCCAGTGACGGCCCGGATTTTCGCAGATCAGGAGGAGCAGTTAAACGATCTTGTGAGCAGAATCCGGCTCTACGGAGAGAAGGGCGGAAAATACAGCGACGTGGCTGTGCTGTTTCGCATCAATACCCAGGCCTCGGGCCTGGTGGAGAAGCTTATGGAGCGAAATATTCCCTTTCAGATGAAGGACCGGCTTCCCAACCTGTACGACCACTGGATCGCAAAGCATATTTTTGCCTATATCCGCATGGCTCTGGGATCCAGGAAACGGCAGGATTTTCTCCTGATCATGAACCGTCCCAAACGCTATCTGAGCCGGGAGGCCCTGGAAGGGGAGGAGGTTTGTCTGGAAGAGCTGTACAAGCTCTATGAGGAGAAGCCCTGGATCTGTGAACGGCTGGAAAAGCTGGAATATGACTGGAAGATGATTGCCCGCATGAAGCCATTTGGGGCCATTCACTATATCCGTCATATAGTGGGATATGAGGAATATCTGCGGGAATATGCCCAGTACCGGGGAATCAAGCCGGAGGAATTTCTGGAAATTTATGAGGAGATCCAGGAGCAGTCCCGGCGCTTTGAAAGCTTTGAGGAATGGCTGGACTATGTGGAAGAGTACAAGAAAGAGCTTTTACGCCAGACAAAAGAGCAGGAACAGCGCCGGGACGGGGTGGTGCTGTCCACCATGCATAGCAGTAAGGGCCTGGAATACCGGATGGTTTTTATCATAGACGCCAATGAGGGGATCATCCCCTACAAAAAAGCGGCGCTGCCCCAGGAGATCGAGGAGGAGCGGAGGCTCTTCTATGTAGCCATGACCCGGGCCCGGGAGGCGCTATACATCTATGCGGTTCGGGAGCGCTATGGAAAGCGGCAGAGTGTGTCCCGGTTTTTCCTGGAGACCGGGGCAGAGCAGAGGGAGAGAATACCTGGCAAGATTCCAGGCGATCTTTCAAAAAACGCAGATCGGAAATAAATGTGAAAATCTATCCCGACTACATAAGAGTTATGCCCGGAGAGCAAAAAAACAAAGGGGCTGTGGCAAAATGCAGTTTATACGCAAGATATAGGTGCAACCTTGGTGGCTTAAATGCACGATCTTGTATATAACAGCTGTTTTGCCATAGCCCCTCTTTTTCCTGTATCAGTTGGTCCCTCAGATTCCTCAGGATTCTTCCAGATCCATTTCTTCTCCGTCCTCGCTGACCAGCTCGTCAAACTCCGCCTTGTCCAAAAACTCATCAAAGGCGTCGGCTACAGCCTCATACTCCTCATCGTCCTCAATGTTTTCCAGGTTGGGACCTCCGTTTTCTTTTGTGTAGCGGTAGATGTACACCTCGCCGTCCTCGTTTTCCCCGTTTTCATCCAGAGGAAGGAGCGCGATATAGTCCCGGCCGTTTACCGGGAAAATAGTCAGAATCGCACATTCCAGCTGCTCGTCATTGTCCAGTGTCAGGGTGACAGTCAGATTTCCGTCACAGGTATCGCAGTTTCCGGTACATTGGGTATCGTTGCAATTTGTTCCCATGTTCATTCCTCACATTCTGTATTCAGGGATCGTTCCCTCTTTTTTACTCTACCAAATGCGGCAGGGAAAAGCAAGCCCCTTTCGCAGGAATTTAAAAGCTTCTTGCGAAACAGAGGGGGACATGGTAGGATAGGAACAAAAGAGAGGAGTATGTCCTTACGGGATTTCAGGAGAGAAAGAAGCCCGGAGTACATAACTGGAAAGAGAAAAGGAGAAGCTTACAATGAAAAAAATATTGGTGGCCGTGCCGGTGGAAGAGCGTCATAAGGAATATCTGGAAACCCAGGTACAAGGAGCCAGGGAGGAGTTTGTTTTTGTCTATAAAGAGCTGGATAAACTGACCCAGGAGGATCTGGCAGATGCGAATATTGTGCTGGGAGCAGTGCCACCCAGACTTCTTTCCGGGGCCGGGAAGCTTGAGTGGCTGCAGCTGTCCTCAGCCGGCGCCGACAACTATTTGAAGCCCGGGATTCTGGGGGAGCAGGTGTATTTGACCAATTCGGTGGGAGCCTATGGCCTGACGGTTTCGGAGCATATGCTGGCCGTGACCTTTGCCTTGATCCGCAGGCTCAATCAATATGCCAGGAACCAGGCGGCTCATGTGTGGAAGCAGATGGGAACTGTGATTTCCGTGGAGAATTCCACAGTGTTGGTGCTGGGAATGGGGGATATCGGCGGCAGCTATGCCAGAAAAATGAAGGCCCTGGGCGCTTATGTCATAGGAATTCGAAAAACTGACAGGGAAAAGCCCACCTATGTGGATGAGCAGTACACCATGGAAGCCCTGGAAGAAGTCATTGGGCGGGCGGACATTGTGGCCATGGTACTGCCGGGGGGAGAAGACACGGCTCATCTCATGGACGAGGCCATGCTTCGCCGGATGAAGAAGGGAAGCTTTCTCATCAATGACGGGCGGGGGAATGCCGTAGACCTGGTGGCCCTGAAGCGGGTGCTGGATGAGGGACACTTGGCAGGAGCCGCTCTGGATGTGACAGAGCCGGAGCCCTTGCCGGCAGAGGACAGCCTGTGGGATTATGAAAATGTGATCCTTACTCCTCACATTGCAGGGCAGCTGCTTCTGGCGGAAACCCGGGAGCGGGTGATCCGCATTGCAGGGGAGAATCTTCGCTGTTTTGCCCGGGGAGAAGCGCTTACTCATGTGGTAAAACGGGATCGCGGATATTAAGCCGTGGAGTTTCGCATCTGTCTGTCCAAGGGGCTGTGGTAAACTGCAGCCCCTTGGCTTAACTTATTCATGGAAGGTTTGTGGAGATCAATGTTGAAGTTTATCCAGGATATTACAGATTTTATCTTTGTGGAACATAAGCCGGAGAAATCCGACATGATCTTTATTCCCGGAAGCGCCAGAGGAGAGCTGGCTGTGACGGCTGCCGCTCTCTGGAAACAGGGATATGCCCCTTTCCTCCTGCCCTCCGGGAAATACAGCAAGCCTGTGGGACACTGTACCGTCCCGGGATATGAGACAGAGTGGGAGTATCTGCGCCACATCCTCCTGGAGGAGGGAGTGGCGCCAGAGGCGGTGCTGGAGGAGCAGGAAGCCACCTACACCTATGAGAACGCCATCTATTCCCGGAAGGTCACGGACGCTCTGGGGCTTTCCATCCGCAGGGCCATTCTCTGTCCCCAGGCTTTCCATGCCCGGCGTTGTCTTTTGTACTATGAGATCCTGTATCCGGACACGGAATTTTTTGTCTGTCCCACAGTCACACAGGGGGTGAGCCGGGAAAACTGGTATCAGAGGGAAGACAGCATTGACCTGGTACTGGGCGAGATGGAGCGCTGCGGAACACAGTTCCATGAAATCCTGCGAGAATACGGAATGTAAATTACTGGGGATAAACCAGACGGTCTTCTCCAATATCCTTCAGAACTTCCTTTAGGTAGCGGTCTGCTAAATATTTGGCCATGGGAAGATTCATGTCCAGGTAGTTGCCGCAGTCTTTGGGAGCGGCTCCGGGGATTTCCCCCTCAAAGTCTCGCACAAAGGTCCAAAGCTCCTTCATGAGAGGAAGAATATCCCCGGAGCTGTAATCTCCCGTCAGAAGCAGATAAAAGCCGGTGCGGCAGCCCATGGGGCCGAAGTACAGAGTCTTTGGTCCGAACTGAGGATGATTGCGCAAAAAAGTGGCAGCCAGATGCTCAATGGCGTGCATTTCCGCCGTATTCATGACAGGCTCCTCATTGGGACTGGTGAAGCGCAGGTCAAAGGTAGTCACAAGGGTATCTCCCACGGGATCCTTCCGGGACACATAGACGCCGGGCTGCAATTTTTCATGATCGATGGTAAAGCTGGTGATTTTTTCCATAATAATCCTGCCTTTCTCACATGCATTTTTCTATGCCCTATCATACCACACTTTTTAGACGGTCACAAGACAGCTTTTGAGCCGGGCCTGGGCCCTTGTTTTTTGCTTGACGGAAACCGCTGCCTGGTGGTATGATAGACTTAGTTCAAGTGTGGATGAAATGTTAAAATTGCAGATGCGGATTCCCCATCAGCGGATTTCGTGTCAAATCTATGCAGAAAAAGGAAGTGAAGAGTCCATGGACGGGCGAAGTCGAAGTTGTGGCTTACGCAGGAACTTAATACCGGGCATGGACCTTGCTTTTTCTATGGGGAGCTGTCGGAGCAGTCTTTGATTTCAAGTTATCTGGACCGGCATACGCTGCCCCGGTAAACAATGGGAAAAGTCTTTTTCCGTTGGTTTCCCCCTAAGATCCATGCCTGTGGCGGCTGTCTTCGTAAAGGCGGCAGTGACAAGAACAGGAGTGGATAAAAATGGAAAAACTGAATCTGGAGGAGCTGAAAAGGCTGGTGGAACTGCGCCAGTTTCGCAAGCTGCGCGATATTCTGGTGGAGATGAACGAAGCGGATGTGGCGGAATTCATTCAGGAGCTGAGTCTGGAGAAAATGGTGCTCATCTACCGCATGCTGCCCAAATGGATGGCAGCGGATGTATTCTCTTTTCTGGAGGTGGATGAGCAAGAGCATATTATCAACAGCATTACGGATTATGAGCTGGGAAAGATCGTAGAGGATCTGTATGTGGATGATGCGGTGGATATGCTGGAGGAGCTGCCGGCCACGGTGGTACGCCGGGTGCTGCAAAATGCTCAGCCGGATACGCGCAAGCTTATCAACCAGTTTCTGCAGTATCCCGAGAACAGCGCGGGAAGCATTATGACAGCCGAGTATATTGGTCTGAAAAAGAATATGACGGTGGAGCAGGCCTTCTCCTATATCCGTAAAAACGGTGTGGACAAGGAGACTATTTACACCTGCTATGTGACGGATGACAAGCGGCGGCTGGAGGGCGTGGTCACAGTCAAGGATCTGCTTATGAATCCCTATGGCACCTATATTCTGGATATTATGGATGAAAATATTATCAAGGCAGTCACCACAGAAGATCAGGAGGACGTGGTAGAGACCTTTAACAAATACGATCTCTTAAGTCTTCCAGTGGTGGATCATGAGGACCGGCTGGTGGGGATCGTCACCGTGGACGATGTGGTGGATGTTATGGAGCAGGAGGCCACGGAGGATTTTGAGAAGATGGCGGCCATGCTGCCCTCGGAGAAGCCTTATCTGAAGACCAGCGTGCTGGAGCTGGCCAGAAACCGGATTCCCTGGCTTCTGATCCTCATGTTTACTTCCATGGTGACAGGGGGAATTCTGCTGCGGTATGAAAATGCTTTTTCTGTTATGCCTTTACTGGTTACCTTTGTGCCCATGCTGATGGACACAGGGGGAAACTGTGGAAATCAGAGCAGCACCATGATTATCCGCGGCATGGCGGTGGGAGACATTGAGCCCTCGGATGCCCTGCGGGTTTTCTGGAAGGAATGCCGGGTGGGCATGCTGTGCGGCCTGGTTTTGGCCCTGGCAAATTATATCCGGCTTATGCTCCAGTATCCCGGCCATGAGCTGGTGTGTCTTACTGTAGTCTTAAGCCTGCTGGGGACTGTGATTCTGGCAAAATCCATTGGGTGTTCCATGCCCATACTGGCCAAAGTGCTGCACCTGGATCCGGCCATTATGGCCGCGCCTCTCATTACCACCGTGGTAGATGCCTGCAGTTTGATGATTTATTTTGGGATTGCCTGCGCGCTGCTGAATATTTCCTGATGTATAACGTTTCACCCATTCCCTGTAAAAGGGGCGAATGCGCCGGAAAGGAAAGAGATGAAAGGAACGGTTACCTATCTTTCCCACAGCGGTTTTTTGCTGGAGTGGGAGCATTGTTACTGGCTGTTTGACTATTACCGGGGAGAGCTTCCAAGGCTTACCCCTAAAAAGAAACTCTTTGTATTTTGCAGCCACAGTCATGCCGATCATTTTAACCCGGAGATTTTCACACTTGCCAAGAGACATGCTGTGACAGAGTATATTTTTTCCAGAGAGCTTGGAAGGGCCTGCAGGCTGTGGGAGCGCAGGCATCCGGAACTAAAAATTCCGCCTGTTCAGTTTTTACAAGGGGGAGCCGACGAAGTATTTGACGACGGGCAGGGAACCTCTATTTTCGTTCATGCTTTGCCCTCCACGGATCAGGGCGCGGCTTTTCTTGTAAGGTATCAGGGAAAGCAGATCTACCACGCAGGAGATCTGCACTGGTGGATCTGGCCCGGGGAACCAGAGGAAGATAATCGTCAGATGACCGGAAGATATAAAAAGGAAATGGAATACCTGAAGGACAAGGAGCTTGACCTGGCTTTCACGCCCCTGGATCCCCGACAGGAGGAGTACTATGACAGAGGACTTTCCTATTTATTGGAGCAGACTCTGGTACGCCAGGTATTTCCCATGCATTTCTGGGGAGATTTTGATGTGATTCCCCGGTATCTGGAAGGGAGGACCATCCCTCAGGGTACAAAAATCTATGAGATCAAAGAGGACGGACAGTCTTGGGAGGTATGTATATGAATTTTAAAATGTTTCATCAAAATTTTAACGTGTTGGATCTAAAGCGTTCGCTGGATTTTTATGAGAAGGCCCTGGGGCTTACGGTAAAGCGCCGTAAAGAGGCGGAGGACGGTTCCTTTATCCTTGTCTATCTGGGCAATGACCAGACGGATTTCCAGCTGGAGCTTACCTGGTTAAAGGACCGGACAGAGCCCTACGATCTGGGGGAAGACGAGTTTCATCTGGCTTTTCAGACAGATGACTATGAGGCGGCTTATAAGCTTCATAAGGAGATGGGATGCATCTGTTTTGAGAATACGGCTATGGGAATTTATTTCATTGAGGATCCAGACGGATACTGGCTGGAGATTGTTCCGGTAAGATAAATCGCCTGCGGGTGAAAACAGGAGGGAGAATATGTCAAGAGTTGAAAAACAGGTACAACAATATATGAAGGTATTGGAGCCGGAGTTTCTGGAAAACCTGCGCTGGCTGCATCAACATCCGGAGATAAGTTTTGAGGAGTATGAGACCACTGCTTTTATCAAGGAAAAGCTGACCAGTTGGGGCATTGAGGTGCAGGATTGTGATACAAAGACTGGCGTGGTGGCTCTTTTGCAGGGAACATGCGAAGGTCCCTGCATCGCTCTTCGGGCGGATATTGACGCCTTGCCGGTGATGGAGGAATCCACCTGTCCCTATCCATCTTTGAAGGAAGGGATGATGCATGCCTGCGGACACGATACGCATACGGCTTCCCTATTGGGAGCGGCCCATATTCTTGCATCCATGAGAGAGGAGATCAGAGGAAGCGTAAAGTTTCTCTTTCAGCCGGCGGAGGAGATTAACAAGGGAGCGAAAAAGCTAATTTCTCTCCATTGTCTGGAGAATCCAAAGGTGGATGCTATCTTCGGCCTCCACAATTCCCCGGAGATTCCTCTGGGAACCGTGGCAGTGAAAAACGGTCCCCTAATGGCTTCTGTGGACCGGATTGAATTTACGATCCAGGGAAAAGGAGGGCATGGAGGAATTCCCCAGCGCAATGTTGATCCAATTGTGGCTGCAGCCTCTGTGATTCTGGCAGCCCAGTCCATTGTGAGCCGCAATGTAAGCCCCATTGATTCTGCCGTGGTTTCCATCTGCAATGTAAAGGCCGGGGAGGGTACCACCAATAATGTGACGCCCCATGAGGTACAGATGTACGGCACGGTCCGGGCCTATACGGAGGAGACGAGAATTCTGCTGGAGAAGCGGTTACGGGAGATTACGGAGAGCGTTTCCACAGCTTACGGCTGCCAGGGGACCCTCAGGTATCTGCGGGAGCTTGGGGTAACCCGCAATGATCCGTCTTTGTATGACATTGCACATGAGGCGGTTAAAGCCGTTGGGGCAGAGCCGGTGGATCCGGTGCCCTCCACAGGAGGAGAGGATTTCTCCGATTATCTGGAGCAAGGAGTTCCGGGCTTTTTCTATTGGCTTGGCACCCGCAATGAGGAGAAGGACTGCGTGTATTCCTGGCACAGCCCCCATTTTCGGGCGGATGAAAATTGTATTGCCATAGGGGCAGGCACCTATGCTATGTCCGTATTTCAGGCAATAGAGGCATTGAAGTAATCGTACATAGGGGAGGCTTTCTGGCATCCCCTGCCCTTTTGAGGGGGAAAGGAGAAATGAATGGAAAAAGTAAATGCAATCCTGAAAAACTGGCCGCTGCACGTGTCACTGTTGGCGGTAGTGGTGATCTGTGAGGTCATCAATACCATCACCATCAAGACGCCTTTGGGGAATATTCTGTTTCTTCCCATGCTGTTTGCCATGGTGTTTGGTCTGCTGCTCTTCTTGCTGAAGCCTGTGACCTGGATTCAGGAGGAACAATCTCATGTAGCAAGTGATTTTGTGGTTATCGGCATCTCTTTGTTTTTGGCAAAAGTGGCTGTGACCAGCGGAACGCAGCTGAAGCAGGTTTTGGAGGCTGGTCCGGCTTTGATTTTACAGGAGCTGGGAAATCTGGGTACCATAATTCTGGCGCTTCCCTTTGCTTTGCTTCTGGGATTTGACCGGGAGGCCGTGGGCATGACCCACTCCATTGCCCGGGAACCCAATGTGGGATATGTGGCCAGTAAATATGGTTCCTCTTCCCCAGAATTCCGCGGCGTTATGATGGTTTACATAACTGGAACCTTGGTGGGGACCATTTTCCTGGGACTTCTGGCAAGCATTCTGGGAGCTACCGGGATTCTCCATCCCTATGCTCTGGCTATGGCCTGCGGCGTGGGAAGCGGTAGTATGATGGCGGCTTCCTCCTCCTCTCTGACCGCGGCGTTCCCGGCCATGGCGGACCAGATTACGGCCTATGCGGGAACCAGTAACGTGCTTTCCAATGCGGACGGTATTATTATGACCGTAATTTTGGGTATGCCCATGTGTAATTTCCTCTACCGAAAGCTTCACCCAGTCATTGGAAAAGGAAAGAAAAGCCAGAAGGGAGGTAAGTAGCACATGAAAAAGATAACAAAAGAAACCATGGTACAATACCTTTTGATTTTTTTCATCGCAGCCATTATGACCATGATCGGAAACTGTATCAATACGGTTACGGATAAGAATCCGGATACTTTTGTATCCATTCTGGATGGCATTCCCGGACTTTTGATCCTTATGGCTATCGCGCTGGTAAGCTCTATTTTAGGCTTTTTGGTTCCCAAGGTTCCCACGATTGTGTGGATTACTATTATCGGAATTCTCTTGGCTATGCCCTATAATACCATTACGGGACCTGTTGTGGCAGAGCAAGTGGGAAAGCTTGGACTTCTGCCTCTGTGCACACCGGTTCTGGCCTATGCCGGCGTGTCCATCGGAAAGGACTGGGTGGAATTTAAAAGAATTGGCTGGAGAGGAATTCTGGTGGCCCTGCTGGTAATGGTGGGTACTTACCTGGGCTCTGCTATTGTGGCTCAGATTATCCTTTCGGCCCAGCATATTATCTGATTTGATGCGAATGCCGGCAGGCAGGAGGCGTATCCTCCCCCTGTTCGGCTGCATAATAGAGAGTGTGGCATACAGAGGATATGACAGGTATCCCCTGGGCGGACAAGAGGTTTATATGTCCCTGCCCGCCCAGGGGAAGAGGGGGAAATATAGGAATAAAGGAGATCAAGGATGCTGAAGGTAACAAGACAGACAGATCCGGAGCTGGCAGCGCTGGTGGATGAGGAGCTGACACGGCAGGAGCACAACATTGAGATGATTGCGTCAGAGAGTACGGCGCCGCTGGCGGTTATGGAGTTAAGCGGAAGCGTGTTTACCAACAAGACGCTGGAGGGCTATCCCGGAAGAAGATTCCAGGCTGGCTCCGAGGTGGCGGACAAGGTGGAGGAGCTGGCCTGGAAGCGCGCCAAGGAGCTTTTTGGCGCCGAGCATGTGAATATCCAGTCCTATTCTGGTTCCACGGCAAATTACAGCGTATTTGCCTCCGTACTGAATCCAGGGGACAAGATTTTGAGCATGCGCCTGGATCAGGGCGGACATTTGACTCATGGATCACCGGCCAACTGGGTGAGTAAAATTTATAACCATGTATTCTACGGCGTGGACAAGGAGACAGAGCGCATTGACTACGAGGAACTGGACCGAATTGCCAGGGAAGAGAAGCCCAAGATGATTATTGCGGGAGCCAGCTCCTACCCGCGTCTCATTGACTACCAGCGCATTGCAAAGACTGCGGAGGAAGTGGGAGCTTATTTTATGGTGGATATGGCCCACATTGCCGGACTGGTGGCGGCAAAGGTGATTCCAAGTCCCATTCCCTACGCGGATTTTGTCACCTCCTCTACCACAAAAACCTTCTGCAGCGCCAGAAGCGGCATGGTATTCTGCAAGGAAAAATATGCCAAGCTTCTGGACAAGGGAACCTTCCCGGGATCCCTGGGATCTTTGATGTTTAACACCATGGCGGCAAAGACCTGGTCCTTCCGGTACGCAGCTTCCCAGGAATTTCACGATATTATGCAGCAGGTGGTGGTGAATGCCAAATGTCTGGCAGAGGAGCTGCAAAAATACGGTTTTCGCATTGTAAGCGGCGGCACGGACAATCATCTGCTGGTGGTGGATCTGCGCAGCAAGGGAATCACGGGAAAGACCTTCCAGGATGCCCTGGATTCCATTGGCATTACGGTAAATAAAAACATGATTCCTTTTGACACGGAAAAGCCGGGCGTTACCAGCGGTGTGCGCATCGGACTGACCTCTGTGTCTCAGAGAGGCCTGAAGGAGCCGGAGATCCGCAGGATTGCAGCCATTATGAATCAGGTGGCGGAGGCTCCCCTGGATCAGGAAAATCTGAAGGCCTGTCGGGAAAAGGCGCAGGAGCTGATTGCAGGATTTCCGCTGTACCCGGAAGGATCTTTTGAAGACTAAAGGGTGGTTCTTTCAGAGAGCTTGTGAAAAAAATCCCAAACTAAAAATCAGGGCGGGATTTTTTTCCTTTTCTATGAGAAAAAGCAGGATAATTTCAAACAGGTTGTAGGATGATTTTTTTGTCTGGAAAGACAGAAGGGCGTCTTACATGAGAAAAAATTCGGGAAAAGGAAAACAGATATCTGTAAATACCCGGGACACCCCCCTGTGTTTTTTGAAAAACAGAGATAAAATCAGGCGTATCTCTATTTAACTTCCAGAAAATGGGAGATCTTGCAGAATGATTCCGGAGAAAAAAAGAATACTTCGGCTTCCTATAAGTTTGTGAAAAGTATGACAAACATAGGACAAAGTGTAGGATTGCCGTATTTTAGTTTCTTTCGTATAATGAGTGCAAGGTAAGCAGACAGGAAAAACAAACACAGCGCTTACAAATCCACATGATGATGTGGAGCAAACCGTACATAATGGTAGAGTAGGAAGGAGATTTTTCGAAATGGGATTCAAATCAGACATTGAGATCGCACAGGAAACAGAGATGCTGCCCATCACCGAGATTGCCAAAAAGGCCGGGATTGACGACAAGTATCTGGAGCAGTACGGAAAGTATAAAGCAAAGATTGACTACAATCTGCTGAACGAGACCGATGCAAAGGATGGCAAGCTTGTTCTGGTAACAGCGATCAACCCGACTCCTGCGGGAGAAGGAAAGACGACTACTACGGTAGGTCTGGCAGATGGAATGCAGAAGCTGGGTAAAAATGTAATGGTAGCCCTTCGCGAGCCGTCTCTGGGACCTGTTTTTGGCGTAAAGGGCGGAGCTGCCGGCGGCGGTTATGCACAGGTGGTTCCTATGGAAGATATCAACCTTCATTTTACCGGCGATTTCCATGCCATCGGCGCGGCAAACAACCTGCTGGCTGCTATGATTGACAATCATATTTTCCAGGGCAATGAGCTGAACATTGATCCCCGCAAGATTACCTGGAGAAGATGTGTGGATATGAACGACCGTCAGCTGCGCAATGTGGTGGACGGACTGGGCGGAAAGACGAATGGAATGCCCAGAGAGGACGGCTATGATATTACGGTGGCCTCCGAGATTATGGCGGTGCTTTGCCTGGCCAGCGATATTACAGACCTGAAGAAGAGACTGGCACGGATTATTGTGGGATACACCTACGGAAAAGCTTCCGAGCAGAAACCAGTAACCGCTGGCGACCTTCATGCAGAAGGAGCCATGGCTGCTCTTCTGAAGGATGCCTTAAAGCCAAACCTGGTACAGACTTTGGAGCATGTGCCGGCCATTGTACACGGCGGACCCTTCGCCAATATCGCTCACGGCTGCAATTCTGTAACGGCTACCAAAATGTCCATGAAGCTTGCGGACTACACCATCACCGAGGCTGGTTTCGGCGCTGACCTGGGAGCTGAGAAGTTCCTGGATATTAAATGCCGGATGGCCGGATTAAAGCCTAACGCAGTAGTGATCGTGGCTACGGTTCGCGCTCTGAAATACAATGGCGGCGTGGCAAAGGCTGATCTGAACAACGAGAATCTGACTGCTTTGGAGGCTGGACTTCCCAACCTGCTGAAGCATGTGAGCAACATCAAGAATGTATATAAGCTGCCCTGCGTAGTTGCCATCAACGCATTCCCCACCGATACCAAGGCGGAGTTGGATCTGGTTGAGGCAAAATGCAAGGAGCTGGGTGTAAACGTGGCCTTGTCCGAGGTATGGGCAAAGGGCGGTGAAGGCGGCGTCCGTCTGGCAGAGGAAGTGATTCGTCTGGTGGAGGAGCCCAATGATTTCACCTTCTCTTATGAGCTGGACGGCAGTATTGAGGATAAGCTGAACGCTATCGTACAGAAGATTTATGGCGGTAAGAGAGTGGTTCTCACAGCCAATGCGCAGAAGCAGGCCAAGGAGCTGGAGGCCATGGGCTTTGGCAACTGTCCCATCTGTGTGGCAAAGACCCAGTACAGTCTGACGGATGATCAGACCAAGCTTGGCGCACCCACTGATTTCGAGGTGACTGTGCGAAATCTGAAGATTTCTGCAGGCGCAGGCTTTATCGTAGCTTTGACTGGCGAGATCATGACCATGCCTGGACTTCCCAAGGTACCGGCAGCTACCAAGATCGATGTAGACGAGACCGGAAAGATTACCGGATTGTTCTAAGGAATGCACTGCGGTGGGAAGGGCCTCATGGGCCCTTCCTTCTTGTCTCATAAGAAAAAACCTGGTTTCATACTGGGAATATTGAAAAAGAAAGGATTGGAGAACATGGGTTTTTCGACAAGCAGATGTGACGAATTTGTGGAGGTTCTGGCCTCCAAGGCTCCGGTTCCCGGCGGCGGCGGCGCCTCCGCTTTGGTGGCGGCTGTGGGTACAGCGCTGGGAAATATGGTGGGAAGCCTTACTGTGGGAAAGAAGAAATACGCGGATGTGGAAGAGGAAATGTACGCCCTGAAAGAAAAGGCCACAGCCCTGCAGGCGGATTTCCTGCGGCTCATTGAGCGGGATGCAGAGGTCTTTGAGCCCTTGGCCAAGGCGTATGGTATGCCACGGGAAACCGAGGAAGAGAAGGCGGAGAAGGCCCGGGTCATGGCCATTGTGTTGAAGGACGCCTGCTCTGTTCCCATGGAAATCATGGAAAAATGTTGCCAGGCCATTGATCTTATTGTGGAATTTGCGGCTAAGGGATCGGCCCTGGCTATCAGCGATGCAGGCGTAGGCGCGGCTTTTTGTAAGGCAGCGCTTCTGGGAGCGTCCCTCAATGTGTACATCAATACCAAATCCATGGCGGACAAAGAATATGCCGCAGAATTAAATCAGAAGGCAGACGCCATGATTGAGAAATATACGAAGATTGCGGATGAAGTGTTTGCGGGAGTTGAGGCAAGACTGCGTTAAGACAGACCTGAAAGCGAGAAAGAAACAGATCTGGAAAAGGGAAAAACATAAAAAAAGAGCGAGGATAACAAAATGGCAAAACAGTTATTAGGAAAAGAGGTAACCGCTGCCTTAAATGAGCGGATCAAAGCAAATGTGGCGGCTCTGCAGGAAAAGGGAGTTCATCCTACTCTGGCAATTATCCGTGTAGGTGAGAATGAGAGTGATATCTCCTATGAGAGAGGCGCAACCAAGCGCTGTGAAACTTTAGGCGTAGCCTGCACCAAGATTCTGCTTCCGGCGGACGCTACTCAGGAGCAGGTATTGGCGGCGGTAGAGCAGGTCAACAAAGATGATAAGATCCACGGCGTGCTGTTGTTCCGTCCCCTGCCCAAGCATCTGAATCAGACAGAGATCGAGAATGCCCTGGATCCGGCAAAGGATGTGGACTGCATGACGGACGGATCCATGTCCGGCGTGTTTACCGGAAAGGCTCTGGGCTTCCCGCCCTGTACGCCTCAGGCTTGTATGGAAATCCTGGATCACTACGGCATTGACTGTACCGGCAAAAAGGCGGTAGTCATCGGACGTTCTCTGGTGGTTGGAAAGCCTGCGGCTATGATGTTGATCAAGAAAAATGCAACCGTGACAATCTGCCATACACGTACCAAGGATATGCCCAGTGTAACCAGAGAGGCGGAGATCCTCATTGTAGCTGCCGGCCGGGCTGGCGTGGTAAACAAGGACTATGTGGCTCCGGGCCAGATTGTCATTGATGTGGGAATCAATGTAAACGAAGAGGGCAAGCTTTGCGGCGATGTGAAATACGACGAGGTGGAGCCTATTGTGGAGGCTATTACCCCGGTGCCTGGCGGCGTGGGCAGTGTGACCACGTCCGTGCTGGTAGGACATGTGGTAGAGGCAGCCATGCGCAAATACATGTAGCGCCAATGAAACCAGAACAACATTTATCCTGTATGGAATAAAAAAGTTCAAAATAAGAATCTCCTATAGAATCCGCTGTTTTTCAGCCTTTAGTATTTTATAGAAGATTCTTATTTTTTATCCCATTCATACACAAGAACCCTTTGCCCGCATATTTCCGGGCCTATGGAACAAAGCATATGTTTCCAAGAGGTCTCTCAGTTCATCTATAAATATATGTTCTTGTTGTTTTCAGATTCTTCATAATTTTCAGAATTTTTATTGTTAATTTTATAACATTTCTTTACTTTTACAATAAAATATTGTATATTCGTGATAGAGCCTTTTGTTTACTGAATAATTAAGATGCAAAACCCAGACAGGGGGATGGGAGGTGTGTGATCAGGCGTTAATCAGTATTTAGCAAATCTTTAGTTGCAATTTCACAAAGGAGGAAACCCCGAATGACCAATCAAAAACAGGCAACGATTCCAAAGAGTGTTCCCTGGATGTTTTTTACGGCCTATTTTACCAATCAGATCGGCTCGGCATTGACTATGCTTTTCCTGACCGTATTCATCACAGAATACATGGGAATTTCCCCTGCGCTTATGGCGGTCAGCTTAACCGTGGCGCGTGTGGCCGACCTGATCGTCTCCCTTTTTGCAGGAGCAATCGTACAGAAAACCAACATGCGGTACGGACAATTCCGTTCCTGGCTGCTGATTATTATGCCCATCGTTCAGGTGGCTACTTTCCTGATCTTTGTGAACCCGGACATGGGAGCCACAGGAAAAGCAGTTTTAATCGGTATTGCTTATTTCTTCACCAGCGGCCCCATGAATATTTTTGTTGTGGTACATAATTCTCTTATGGCCAAAATTGCAGGTCCGGATATTTCAAACCGTATGCTCATTACCCCGCGTCTGGTGCAGGGCACACAGTTTGGCAATATCATCGCCTCTCTTATCACCCTCCCCCTGGTAGAGCTTATCGGTGGAAGCGAAATGACCAGAGGTTTTGTGGTAGTAGCCGTGATCTTCGGACTGGTTGCCATCAGCGGACAGATCGTTATGTTTATCGGCACCAAGCCCTATGATGTCTATGATCCTAATTTAAAGAAAATGGAAGGCAGCACCCAGTCTGTAAAGCTGGTTACTATGTACGGAGAAACCCTGAAGAACGGCCAGCTCTGGATCCTTTTGATCTCGGATATGATGCGCCAGACCTCTGTCTTTGTTCTCTCAGGAATGCTGGGGTATTTTTTCACCTTTGCCGTGGGAAATTTCTCCATGATGAGTACCGGCCTTTTTATCAACAGTCTTACGGCCTGTCTGGGAGCCTTCTTTGTAGGGCCCAGGATCGCCCGGCGCATTGGTAAGAAGAATGCCAGTATCCTCTCAGGCCTTTTGGCCTGCGTCGCCTACCTGGTTCTGGCATTGTTCGCCAAAGATAACTGGATCATCTATATCAGCTGTACGGCCTTCGCAGCCCTGGGTCTTTCCATCGTTGGGTCTGTAGGAATCAATCTGTATTTGGATGCCGGTGAATATCAGTTCTACAAAACTGGCAAGGACAATCGTCCCTTTGTTATGTCCCTGCAGACCGTTCCCATGAAGGTGGGGATGACTCTGTCCGGCTCTATTGTGGCCGCTATCCTCTATCAGGCCGGCTATGTTCAGCATGAAGGAGCTGCAGCCACAATGGATAATCCGCTGCGTATGGTATTTTTAACTGGTATGCTGGCCTCTGTTTTCTACGGCCTGTCCTCCCTTTTGGTTTCTACCTTTAAGATCAATGAGGAGAAATCCAAAGAATATGCTGCGGCCAATGACAGGACTATGAAGGAAAGAAAACAACAAATCACATCCAAATAGAAAGGATAATTACATTTATGTCAGAAAGAATTTATAATGGAATGCTGCCTGTAATGATCGATATGGTTAGTGCTACCGTTGGACCGGAAGTGGGAAAAATGTTGGCAAACGCCCCCCTGGGAACGAAACCCTATGATCCGACTCTGCCCATTTCTCCACGCGAGAATATGAAGCTTTTACTGGAGCACAAAATCCCCAAATATTTGCCAATGTCAGGGGATACCTACCCAATCACTCCGGACATTATCTGTGAACGATCCTATGACAACAAGACCGGTCCGGATTGGTTCGGCTGCACCTGGACCTATGAGCCTGGTATTGGCGCCACCATAGTAAAGACCGGAGATGAACTGCTGGATTCCATTGAGGGCTGGCAGCAGAAGGTTCAGTTCCCGGATCTGGAAGCTCTGGACTGGCAGGAATGTGCCCAGGGACTGGCCAAATACTATGATGATAACCGGATGTCCGACTGGTGGTTCCAGGTGGGACTCTTTGAGCGGCTTCACTCTTTGTTGGGTATGGAAAATGCTCTGGAAGCCCTGATTCTGGACGAAGATGAAGTTGCAGAATTCTTTGATGCTCTGACAGAGCATAAGATTGCTGTCATCCGCAAAATGACCAGTCATTTCCCAGTGGAAATGATTTGCTATCACGATGACTGGGGCTTTAATAAGAGCGGCTTCATTCCTCCTGAAATATTTAAGCGGCTTATTGCGCCAAACCTTAAAAAGATCGTGAAAGCAGCTCATGAGGGCGGCGCTTACTTTAACATGCATTCCGATGGCAAAATTGAAGCATATATTCCATTCATGGTGGAAGCCGGCGTGGATATGTGGAACCCTGCTCAATGTGTCAATGACCTGGCTCGCATTAAGAAAGAATATGGGGATCGTCTGGTCATTAACGGAGGAATGGATGATCCTATTACCGATGATGTAACGGCATCCGAGGAAGCGCTTCGGGCCTATGCCCGCGAGAAGGTAGACGTCCTTGGCAAAGGCGGCGGATATTTGGCTTCTACGACCACCTTCCAAATGCGGAATAAAGGAATTATTACCGATGAATTGAAAAAATATGGGCGGCATTTTTATGAGGTATAGCTAACAATGGCCGTTTGTTTTGGCTGGCATTTCAAACAAAAGGAAGTATAGCGAAAATGAAACCAAGGCGGACTGTCCGCGGATGGTAAAAATAAGAATCTTCCATAAAGGATCAGGCGCTGAAAAACAGCGGATTCTATGGGAGATTCTTATTTTGTAATTCATAGAGAACGCTTCTATGCCTCAAACCCCAGCTCATCTACAAAGGTATCCTGGAATTCCTCCAGGCTGGCCAGCTCCAGAAATTCTGTCTCGGCGGCCATTTTTTTTGCACGCTCAAATTCTCCCTGGTTTCCCACACAGAGACGAGCTCCTGTACCAGCTCCGTTGCCCATGGGAAGGATGCGGTTCTTGAGGACGGAAGGGATCAGTCCGATGCGGCAAGCGCTTTCCGGATTCATGTAATTGCCAAAGGCACCGGCGATGAGAACCTGCTGAATCTGGGAGGCGGTAATGTCCAGCTGCTCACACATAAGCTGGATGCCGGCGGCGATGGCAGCCTTGGCCAGCTGTACTTCCCGTACATCCTTCTGGGTGATAGAAACCCCATCTGTAAAGGCATAGGCCTTCATCTTTTCCAATTGGATGCAGGCGGAAGGATCGGGCCAATTTTCTTCCTCTGTGAAACAGCCTGTTTCATCCAGAATGCCTAAATTCAGGAATACGCTGATGGCGTCAATGAGGCCGGAACCACAGACGCCGCAGGGGGAGAGGGTGGGATCGCTGTCACGGCCAATGACAGAGTAGGAAATGGTTCCCTCCTGGATCCACACATGGTCAATGGCTCCCGTGGCTCCCCGCATGCCGCAGGAGATCTTGGCTCCCTCCAGAGCCGGGCCCGCAGCGGTAGAGCAGGTGAGGCGCCGGTCCTTGGTTCCCAGCACCAGTTCTCCGTTGGTTCCGATATCCAAAAGCAGCGTCATGTCCGTCTGCTGGTCAAAGCGGGCTGCGCTTAAGCATCCCACAGTGTCGGCTCCCACAAAGCCTGCCATATTGGGCAGGGCCTGGATCACCCCCTGGGGATGGATGGAGATTCCGTACTCGGAGGCGGAAACCACCATGGCGTCCGTCACAGCGGGAGAGTAGGGAATCACGGCCAGGCTGTCGGTGGAAATTCCGAAGAAAAGGTGATGCATGCAACAGTTGCCCACCAGGCAGAGATGAGTGATCTGTTCTGGTAAGGCTTTTGCCTTCTGGCAGGCAGACTGCAAAAGCTCCTGGATGGTGGCGCGGACGCTGGTGGTCAGGGCCTTGGGCCCATTTTTCTTTGCATAATCAATGCGCCCAATAACGTCCGCGGAAAAGCTGGTCTGGGGATTCAGGGCGCTGGCCGTGGCCAGCAGGGCGCCGTCCTTGCTGTTCAAGAGATACACAACAATGGAGGTGGATCCCAGATCACAGGCAGCCAGGAGGCCAGGCTTTAGGCCGGGAATGGGAAGGGGATCTACAGGAGGCCAATCCTCCGAGCCGGATCCCAAGGTTAAAATTTCCGAGGTCTGCCCGGTGTGCAGCAAGGTTATGGTCATATCTTTGTCCACCAAGGTCTTGCAGGCCTTCACCCGCTCCAGGCCCTGGCCGGTATGTACGTCAACCAGACATTTTCCGCAGGTGCCTTTTCCCCCGCAGGGAGCGTCCGGCTTAAGTCCGGCCTGAATCTGAGCCTCCAGAAGGGTCATTCCATCCTTTGCCAGAAATTTCTTCCCCAAGGGAAGAAAGGTGAGTTCATGCATGATTTTCTGTTCCATAGTCATCTCCTTTTATCGCAATGTAAATAGAGTCTATCTATAGTTTAATACGGAGAAATTTTTCTGTCAAACAATTCTCCTGTGAATTGAGTAATTTTACGTATATCCATTTTTATACCTTTTATGTAAAATAAGAAATAAAATTAAGTTTTACAAAAAGGAGATAGACGAATGGGGAAAGAGATCTTAAATTCTCAGGAAATACAGAAAAAAATACTTCAGGGTGTGAATCTGGCCGGGGACGCGGTGCGGACAGCTTTTGGCCCTCTGGGGAGAAATGCTTTGGTTTGGGAGGAACCTGGCGCCGTGCCTTTCATTACAGATAACGGAGCCTTGATTGCGGAAAAAATAAAAACAGATGACCGGGCTGTGGCTGTGGGAGTGCAGCTGATCTGGGAGGCGGGAAAACGTACCAGGGACCAGGTGGGAGACGGCAGCGTTACCACTATGGTGCTGGCACAGGCCATGATTCAGGAGGGGATGCATCAAATAGCAGCCGGGACAAATCCTGTGGAGCTGAAAAAGGGAATGCAGGGAGCAGCGCAGGTGGCAGCTGCAGCCATACACAGACTGTCTGTTCCGATCCAGACCCAGGAGGAGCTGGCGGAAACGGCCGGGGCTTCCGCCGGGGATCAGAAGCTGGGGAAAATGATCGGAGAGGCCCTGGAGACTGTGGGACTTGAAGGAATCGTGACTGTGGAGGAATCCTTAGGTCTTAAGACCCAACTTGTGACTACAGAAGGGATGGAATTTGAGCGGGGCTATCTGCTTCCGGAATTTATTACAGAGCAAGAGGGGCAGACGGCAGAGCTTGACTATCCGTTGATCCTGATTACAGACTACAAGCTTACAAATGCCAGAGTGCTTCTGCCTGTTTTGGAGCTGGTTCATTCCCAGGGCCGTCCGCTTCTTTTGATTGCAGATGCCATAGAGGGAGAAGCCATGGGGCTTTTGGCAGTGAATGTACAGCGGGGGATTTTAAAGGCAGCAGCAGTTCAGGCTCCCGCCTATGGAGATGGCCGCAGAGACCGGCTGGAGGACTTGGCTCTTTTTACAGGCGGGCAGTTTATCAGCGAGACTTTCGGCATTTCCCTACAAGATGTGACAGAGGAAATGTTGGGAAGCGCCCGCCATGTAACCGTGAGGAGAAAGAGTACGGTGATTTTGGAGGGTGGAGGAAATCCGAAAGCCATTTTAGAGCGAAAAAAAAGCCTTCGGGCTCTGGTGCGCAATACAGATTATGAGTTTAACAAAAAGCGCTATGAAGAACGTCTAGCAAAATTTTCCGGCGGTGTGGCAGTAATCCGTGTTGGAGCGCCTACGGAAACGGAGAGGAAGGAGCAGAGACAGCACATAGAAAATGGAATTCACACCGCCCGGGCGGCCCAGGCCGAGGGACTTGTGCCGGGAGGCGGGATCACCTATGTGCAGATTATGCCGGCAGTGGAGGCGTATGCGGACACTCTGGAAGGAGACAGAAAAATCGGTGCCAAGACCCTTCTGAAAGCCCTGGAAGCGCCCTATACTCAGCTGGCGGAAAATATGGGACTCCAGGGAAAGGCCGTCCTGGCAAAAATCAGGCAATGTCCCGGAGGAACGGGTACCCAGGCAGAGATACAAAGGTTTGTAAATAGAAAAGAGGCTAGAATCCTGGACGCAGCCAGAACACTGCGACTGGCTCTGCAAAATGCAGCCTCTCTTACCTCTGTGCTTCTAACTACGGAAGCTGGGGTGATTCCGGCAATGCCAGGGGAGCAGGGAAAGTAGGGATAGACAGACCTAGCAGGCAGAGCTTACTGTCGCAGCAGGAGGACTAAAAGCTCCTGACGACTGGATACATGAAGCTTCTTATAAATATTGGAGATATGCCGGTAGGTGGTTTTCGGTGCAATATAGAGGGTCCGGCTGATATTGGCCGGAGACACGCCCTGACAGAGGAGGTTGGCCACCTGGATTTCCCGCTCTGTGAGACGAACATTTTGCCATAGCTTCATGCGCAGTTCTGTTTGGTTAAATTCTTCATAGTAAAAATTTTTATGGATTCCATTGAAAACGGGAATCAGACTTCGAAGGGATTCCAGCTCCTGCTCCTGAAAGGGGGCTGGACGGGTGCGGTCCAGGGAAAAAACCGTGCGGTAATTTCCGTTTAGATCGTAGAGGACAAAGCTAGCAGAATATTTTAGCCCCCGGGGACGAATAAAATTCGGCACAAAATCCAGGGAATCTTCCTTTTCCCAGTCGTGGATCTTGAGAAGGGGATGGCTTTGGGCCTCCCGGTACTCTTTGTAGCAGCTGTATTTGGATTCGTCTGCATGGATGTAGTAGTCCAGATACAGAACGCTGCAGCGGTCGCTGATATTTTTCAGATACTGATCGCAGACCCTGCCGTTTCCGTCGAAAAAATAGACGAATCCTTGGTCAAAGGGGCAGAAATCCCCGATATGCTCCAGGATGGATACGGCCAGCCCCTTGGGCGTGTGCTCCCGGCTGCAGACGGAGATCAGATCAAACATCATTTTCCAATGGAGAGCATCTTTTGCCATGAGAAATCTCCTTTTCCTCGTTTTCCTATACAGCATCAGTGTACCACAAAAGAAAAGTATTGGAAAGAGTTGGAAAAAGTTTCAGAAAAAATACAGGAGGACGGTTATGGAACAAATTCCCTGGGAACAAATTTATCAGTTTACACTTTCCTGCGGAAGCATCCATGAGCTTAAGGCATTTTCTCTGCAGATTCTCACGGAGCTTCGGAGAATCTGCCCCTATGATCAGGCGCTTTTCTATTTCCTGGACGGAAACGGGAAAATGTATGATCAGTATCTGGTCAATATGGATACGCGCTGGAATCAGCAGTATTTAGTATACTATGCCACCGTAGCGGATAACCAGTACAATTACAGCCGGGAATTCAGGGAGACACCCCAAAGCTCCCTGATCCAGCTACGGGACTGGGAGCGGGAGCCTGCCAGCGAATTTCTGAAGGATTATATCAGTCCCGGCGGGGTGAAGTATTCCTTGGGAATTCCTCTCTTTGATAATTACGGACGGCCCAGAACCATTTTTGCCCTGGATCGTACCCATTCGGTCCCCTACACCAGAGAGGAACTTTCATTTTTGAATCTGGCCGTTCCCCAGCTAAATAACCTGCATAAAAATTTTTTCTGCAGCCAGGAGGCCAAGGTCATGCCTAAAAGAATCGACCGGGAGAAGCTGGTTCTGACCCGCAGAGAGCAGGAGGTGGCCCAGCTTCTCTGTGAAGGTGTTTCCCCGGAAAATATTGGGAAAAATCTGTGTATCTCTCTTTCCACAACCAATAAGCATATTGCCCACATCTACCGGAAAACCAAAGTTTCCTCCCGGCAGGAGCTGCTGGTAACTCTTCTGGGATGAATCAATGCTTTATTTCTTTTTGATATCCCAGCCCCAGGCACCCTGTGCGGCATAGCAGGTGTAATCCTCTCCCAGAACCTCTCTGCGGAATACATCCTTTAACTCTTCCACAGCCCAGAGCGGACCTGCGCCTTCTGGGCGTTGTATCTGAGGCGTAAGCTCTGGTTGGGTGTATCGCGCGATTTTGCCAGAGGATTTGATATTAAAAATTTCCCCGCTGATATAGCCGGCCTCTTCTGTGGAGAGATAGGCGATAAAGGGCCCCAGATTAATGGGATCTCCGTGATCTGATTCCACTACAGCCAGAAGCTTAGGATCTGGGTCCTGTCCTGTGGCAGCTTTTATATTGCGCAGCATTTTATTGTACTCTACTGCATGACCCGGGGACGAGCCCTCAGGACAGTAGACGTTTACAGTAATATTATGGCGGAACAGTTCTTTGGAGGAGGCCCAGGTCAGGCCAGCCACGCCGGCATTGGCGGCCGTGTAGGCATCGTTGTCTGCAAGGCCTGTCCAGGCAGAGGAGCCGCAGTTAAAAATACGTCCGAAATTCTGCTTTATCATATGAGGAGCCGCATAGTGCATCATGAGAAAGGAGCCTCTCATTTTGGGGATTGTCAGGTAATTCCAGCGCTCTTCATTAAGAGCCACAATAGAACCGGAGCCAAGGCCGGCGGCATTGTTGACCAGAATGTCAAGCCGTCCCCAGGTATCTATAGCCAGCTGAACCAGATCTCTGGCAGAGCTGTTCTGGGAGACATCCCCGTAAAAATGAATAGCTTCTCCGCCTTCCATGCGGATCAATTCAGCCGTAGCCTCCGCGTCCCCGGAAAGAGATAACATTTCCTTCCATTCATTTTCCGGCATAGAATCCTTGTCATATTTTAAAATACTTTCCGATCTGGGGCTTCTGTTATTTGTGATCACCCTGGCCCCTTCTCTCGCCAGATAAATGGCGATTCCCCGGCCGATTCCCTGGCCAGATCCTGTGACAATCGCAACTTTTCCGTCTAAACATCCCATAGCGTTTCTCCTTTTTCTTTTTCTGTCCTGGAAAACCTGTATTTGGCATGAGGATAAATCTTTCCTGCATGCGGGAGGTCTCAGGCAAGCTCAGGATAGCACATGGGGAAGCAGATAAAAAATAGCCAATTCTGATGATTTTGTGAATGGGCGTGGAGGAATAGGTTTAAAAGATACTCATTTTTGCCCATATATTCTCCGGAAAGAAGCAGGCTATAATAATCTCAGTAACAGGGAACGCAACAGGAGGAATGGTATGGAACGCGAAAGTGCAAGGGCTTTAAGCCCAGAAGTAATTATGAATCTGACCACAAGGAGTACAGAGAATTTACCCACTCTTTCCCAAGTGTTTGTGCATTCTATGGAGGGAAAGACAGCCATTGTAACAGGAGGAGCCACAGGCCTTGGCTATTGTGTGGTGAACCGTCTGGCAGAGGCAGGAGCCCGTGTGGTGATTGCCTCCCGCAGTAAGGAGAAGGGAGAAAAGGCAGAGAGGGAATTCCGTGAGAAGGGATACCAGGTCTGCTTCTGTCAGACGGATGTGAGTAAGGTGGAGGACTGCTACCAGGCTGTAGAATTTGCAGAGAAACAATATGGTCAGGTGGATATTTTGGTAGCAAACGCGGCTACCTGGTCCATGTACTCGTATCTGGATATGCCGGAGGAAGAGTTTGACAGGATTCTGAATACAGATCTGAAGGGAGAATATTTTATGGGGCAGGCAGCGGCCCGCTCCATGGTCAGGAAGAAGATCCCAGGAAAAATTATCTTTATATCCTCTGTGGCCAGAAAGGGCTCCGATGCGGCAGGGGTAGCTATGATGACCCATTACAATGCGGCCAAGGGCGCTGTGTCCAGCATGACCATAGGCGTGGCCAAGGAGCTGAAGCAGTATGGCATCAACGTGAACTGTGTAGCTCCCGGAGGAATGTTAAGCTTGGGATCTATTACCAACACGGCCAAGCTTGGCGAGCTGTACGGACAGGAGGTGCTGGCAGAGCGGGCAAAATATTCGGAGGGCACGCCTCTGGCAATGAATCCGGATGTGGTGGCCCTGGTTGTATTTGGCATGTGTACCAGCATGTCGGACTTTATGTTCGGGGAGACTGTGGATGTGAACGGCGGAGCGCTGCTAAGCTGGCAGAAGCAGCCCTGGACCTACACCATGGAAGGGGGAAAGCCGGGAGCGACAGATTAAAGGACAGTTTTCCATGAAGCTTGGCGGTATGAGGGACACACCATGAAAGAAGAAAGAGTGAATACAGGGGCCCCGGGTTTCCGGCAGTATATAGATGCATGTCAGGTGGAGCTTTCCCAGGAACAGGTGGAACAGGAGATTTCCGCCATTCTCTGTGAGATACAGTGCAGGCGCAGATATGAGATGCTGGAAAGGGGCTGTCTGCCGGAGAACCCGTATTTCTTTTTCGCGGAAGGAGAAGCGGGAGAGGAGCAGGGCAGGCAGGATCAGATGAGAGAAATCCGTGAGGAAGCAGAGCGGGCGGTTAAGACAAGGCTGGTGATCCAGCGGGTGATCGAGGAGCAAAGAATTCAGGTGACGCCGGAGGAACTGGAGGCGGAAGCCCGAGCTCTGGCCGAACGGAAGCAGATACCCTTTGAGATGGTACGAGATTTTCTGGGCGCAGATTTCGCCTTGCTTGCCGGGGATTTAAAGGAGAGAAAGGCAGCCACATACATATGCGGCATGGCCTGAAAAAATAACCACACAGGAAAGGAGTCATAACAAATGGCAGAGGAAAAAGTAAACGTAAAGGCATCAAGGATGCAAAAGGGACGCAAGTCCATCAACTATCTTCAGAAACTAAAGGATGAGGGAACCCCCATTGTGCAGATGTGCCCGGGACCTCGGGATCAGTATTTTACCATGGCAGCAGAGATGGCAGGCTGTGATATCTGCCGGCTTACTGTGCCCGGAGACGGCATGGACCCACAGAGGCAGATTGAGATGGCGCCCTGGTGGCTGGGTGTGGTCCGCAGAGCGGCCAAGTTCATCCACATTAACTTCTTTATGCAGACGCCAACCTATGCTTCCAAGGAGGCTGCCCTTGCCAACGGCGCTCTGTATATGAGCTGCGGCGCGGACTCCCTGCTTCCCATGGGAATCAATAACGAGACCCTAAAGTATATGGCCGACAACTATCTGGTGGTTATGGGACATATCGGAGCTCTTTCTGGCTGGCAGACAGGAAGACAGGGGGGCTATAAGCGCCTAGGCCAGACAGCGGAATCCGCCATGGAAGTATTCAAGATGGGCTATGAATATCAGGAAAACGGCATGATGGCCATGACCATTGAGCTGACGCCCATTGAAGTTACAAATGCCATTGCAAAGAAGCTTCGGGTGCCGGTAATTTCCATTGCGGCGGGAGGCGCTGCAGACGGCTGTGAAATGGTGGATTTTGATACCTTTAATATGATGCCCTCACCTGCCTCTCATGCAAAGGCCTATGCTGAGTTCTTCCCCTGGGCTGTTCAGGCCTATTCCGGCTGGGCCAATGATGTGCGTACCGGCGTATATCCGGAGGATAAGCACGGCTATCACATGGATGAAAAGGAATTGGATAAATTCATAACTGCATTGGATAATTTCTAAAATCGTTTTGAAAACAGAATCAAAGAGAGTCCCGGTTTGTCTGATTTGCCAGGGCTTTTTTTGATGCAGGTTGAGGAAATCCCATCCTTGACATCTATCTCATTTTTTCGTACAATATGTAGGATGAAAATAAGCTGTCACTTACCAAAATCCGCTGATTTTTACCAGACCGCGAGAATTCCAGAAGAAAAGAGGCTGTCTATGAAGCTTAGCAATGCGATCCTGGCTCATAAACTGAAATCCAATTTTTCCTTTCAATGCCGAAAGAATCTGTCTCACGCCCTGAAGCTTGAGCAGGTGCTCTTTTACTGTGAGGGGGATGACTTTCTGGAGAACAAGATCTATCTGTGCACCTGGGAGCACAAGCCGGAGCATTTTTCAGATTTTCCGGAGCAGTCTCTGCTGCTCTATATCGGGGAGCTTTACGGCAGTGCAGCCGGAAAGTATGCCAATGTCTTTGAGTTTGAGGCAGATACCAACCCCTGGCAGCTGTTTAACGCAGTGCAGCGGATTTTTGATCACTTTGACCAATGGGAGCAGAAGCTTTCCCAGCTGGCTGTGGACGGCAATGTGCAGGAAATGCTGGATGTAAGCTTTCGTATTTTCCATAATCCCCTGATTTTGAACTCTGCGGATTATTTTATCATCGCCTATTCCAGCATCATTGACACTAGGCCGGAGCTGTCTGAGCTGGTGGATCCGGATACCATCTTTGTCTATAAAAAGGAATATAAAGAGGATGACGAGAGCCAGGATTATAAGAAGAAGACGGGAGCCTTCTTTTTGCCGGGCTATATTACGGAGACCCGAAATCTCTGCGTCAATCTGTTTGAACATGAAAAATATGCCTATCGTCTGGCGCTGGTGGAGGAGCTGGTGCGCTTTTCCTCCTACGAGGACGCTCTTCTGGAGCTTTTGGCCGAGTATATCCAGACTGCTCTCTCTAAGCAGCTCTATGTGCAGACAGACATGGGCTACCGCCTGGACCGGATTCTCTCGGAGATCCTGGCTGGAGGCAATACGGATCATGGGGTGATCCGCCAATGGTTTTCCGAATTTGGCTGGAGGCCGGAGCACCTGTATTTCTGTATTACCCTGAAGCTTGCAGCCCTGGATCTGGAGCACATGACCATGCGCTTTATCAGCGGTCATATTGAGAAGCTGCTGCCCTATGCCTGCGCTTTTCCCTACGAAAACTATATTGCTATTTTTGTGAACTTAAGCCGCTTTGGAGGAGACGTGGAGGAGGCTCTGGGGAAAATCGTATACTTCCTGCGGGACAGCTTCCTGAAGGCTGGTATCAGCAATGAGTTTACGGGATTTTCGGATCTCATCAGCCATTACCGACAGTCTGTCATTGCCCTGGAGGTGGGAAATCAGAAGTTTCCCTATAAATGGGTGCACCGGTTTGACGACATTGCCCTGGATTATCTTCTGGAGCAGTGCCGGGGAGAGCTGCCCAAGCAGCTGGTCTGCGCCCGAAAGATTCTGAACCTGCGCCAGTATGATGAGAAGCATAATACAGATTATTTTCATACCCTGCATGTCTATGTGAAGAATCATCTCAATGCAGTGCAGACAGCCAAGCTTTTGTTTATTCACCGCAGTACCTTTTTGTACCGAATGGAGAAGATCAAGGAGCTTTTGCGCATGGACCTGGACGACTATGATATGCTGCTGTATGTGATGATTACCTTTAAAATCATGGAGGCGGAGGAGATATAATACCTTTCACAGAACTATTTATCATAAATGGAACGACCCCTTGCATATACTGGAATAGCATATATGGAAGGGGTATTTTTAATGGAAGGATTTCATGTGTATAAGGATATACAGGCCCGGACTAAGGGTGAAATCTACATTGGCGTGGTGGGGCCTGTGCGGACCGGTAAGTCTACCTTTATCAAGCGGTTTATGGATCTGTGCGTGCTGCCGGAGATGGAGGATGAGCACGAGAAAAGCCGGACCCGGGATGAACTTCCCCAGTCGGCGGCAGGGCGTACCATTATGACCACAGAGCCTAAGTTTATTCCCAAGGAAGCGGCTACGATCCAGCTGGCAGAGGATATTACGGCCAGGGTGCGGCTCATTGACTGCGTGGGTTATATGGTGCCAGGCAGCGAGGGACATATGGAGGGCGAGGGAGAGCGGATGGTGAAGACTCCCTGGTTTGAGGAGGAGATTCCTTTTACCCAGGCGGCGGAGCTGGGGACGAAAAAAGTCATTGCGGAGCATTCCACCATTGGCATTGTGGTTACCTGTGATGGCTCGTTCTCCGATATTCCCAGAGAAAACTACATTGATGCGGAGGAGCGCACCGTGGAGGAGCTGAAAAGCATTGGAAAACCCTTCGTGGTGCTTCTGAACACAGAAAAGCCTTACGGGGACGGGGCGGTACAGCTGGCGGAACGGCTGCAGGAAAAGTACGGGGTGACTGTACTTCCCATAAACTGCGCCCAGCTTCGCAGGGACGACGTTACCAGGATTCTGGAACAGGTCTTATATGAATTTCCCCTTACCAGCCTGGAGTTTTATATGCCCAAATGGGTGGAAATGCTGCCAGCGGAGCATAAGATCAAAGAGGATATTATCCGCCAGGTCCGCGAGGCGGGAAAGAGCCTGTTTACCATTCGGGATGTGCAGGGAAGCGCCATTACGGCGGAGGGTCCCTATGTGGAGCGGATGAAAACGGATCAGATCCACATGGACAGCGGACGGGTCTGCGTGTACATAGATGTGGCGGAGCGCTATTATTATGAGATGCTGGGAGAGCTGTCTGGCAGCAATATTTCCGGAGAATATGAGCTGGTAACCCTGATCCGGGAGCTTTCCAGGATGAAACAGGAATATGTGCGGGTCCAGAGCGCCATGGAGAGCGTGCGCACCAAGGGCTACGGGGTGGTTTCCCCGGACCGTTCGGAAATCCGCTTAGAGGAGCCGCAGCTGATGAAGCAGGGCAATAAATACGGGGTGAAGATCCGTTCCCTCTCCCCCAGTATCCATATGATTCGGGCGAATATTGAGACAGAGATTGCCCCCATTGTGGGAAGCGAAGAACAGGCAAAGGATCTGATTACCTATATTAAAGAGGCGGAAAAGAGCGAGGAGGGAATCTGGGGAACCAATATTTTCGGAAAATCCCTGGAGGAGATGGTGGACGACGGCATACGCAGCAAGATCTATCAGATTGGCGAAGAGAGCCAGGTGAAGCTGCAGGATACCATGCAGAAGATTGTCAATGAGAGCAACGGCGGACTGGTGTGTATTATCATATAAACAAACGGCCAGAGTAAAGTCTGGAGGAAAAATAAGGAAAAGTAAAAAGAAAGCTGGAAAAAAATAAGGAAAAGTAAAAAGAAAACATATTTACGTTTTTTTCATTGTGTGGTATAGTAGGTCTGTAGTTTTTTCAGACGGTACAGCAGTCTCCCAATGGGGGCTGCTGTACCTACCAAACAAAAGAAGGGAACAAAAGTATGTTGGAGAGAGTGTTCAAACTGAGTGAAAACAAGACCACCGTGAAGACAGAAATCCTGGCCGGCGTTACCACGTTTATGACCATGGCGTATATTTTGGCGGTCAATCCGAGCATCCTGAGTGCCACAGGCATGAATCAGGGAGCTGTGTTTACGGCTACGGTTCTGGCGTCCTTTTTGGGAACGGTGTGCATGGCGTTATTTGCCAATTATCCGTTTGCACTGGCGCCGGGCATGGGGCTGAATGCCTACTTTGCCTATACGGTCGTCCTGGGAATGGGGTATCCCTGGCAGTCCGCATTGGCAGCTGTATTTGTGGAGGGCGTGATTTTTATCCTGCTTTCCTTATTGAATGTGCGGGAGGCTATTTTTAATTCTATTCCCGCCAATCTGAAAAAGGCTGTTTCTGTGGGAATCGGCTTATTTATCGCGTTTATTGGTCTGCAGAATGCTAAGATTGTGGTGGGTGGAGCTACCCTGGTGGAGTTGTTCTCCCTGGACGCTATTGAGGGAGCAACCATGCAGGATGTGGGGATCACCGTGATCCTAGCCATTATCGGCGTATTTATCACCTCCATTCTGGTAATTCGCCAGGTAAAGGGAAATATTCTCTGGGGAATCTTGATTACCTGGATCTTAGGAATTATCTGCCAGTTCACCGGGCTCTATGTGCCCAATGCGGATCTGGGTTTTTATGGGCTGCTTCCGAATTTCTCAAATGGGTTATCGGTTCCCAGCCTGGCTCCCATTTTCATGAAGCTGGATTTTACATCCATTCCTCTTGCAGAGTTTGTGGTAATTATTTGTGCATTTTTATTTGTGGATATGTTTGATACCCTGGGAACCCTTATCGGTGTGGCCTCCAAGGCGGACATGCTGGACGAGGAGGGAAAGCTTCCCAATATTAAAGGGGCTCTTCTGGCCGACGCAGTGGCAACCACTGCAGGCGCGGCTCTGGGTACTTCCACCACAACCACCTTTGTGGAAAGCGCGTCTGGTGTGTCCGAGGGAGGACGTACCGGATTGACCGCCATGACCACGGCCATCCTGTTTGCCCTGGCCTTGCTGCTGTCCCCCATTTTCCTGGCGATTCCATCCTTTGCCACGGCTCCGGCTCTTATTGTAGTTGGATTCTACATGGTAAATCAGGTGGGAACCATTGACTTCTCTGACTACGCAGAGGGAATCCCTGCCTTTATCTGTATCGCGGCGATGCCCTTCTTCTACAGCATTTCCGAGGGTATTTCCATGGGCGTGATCTCCTATGTGGTGCTGAATCTGGTCAGCGGAAAGGCAAAGGACAAAAAGATCAGCGTGGTGATGTATATTTTAGCAGTGCTGTTCCTGATCAAATACTTTGTAATATAATTCCTGGTTTATCCAGAACGGAAGCGCAGCATCTGTTAAATCATTGAATAAAATGGATGGATAGGCTTATGCCTATCCATCTCACGTTGGAGGAGACCATGAATCATTTTTTTGCCATGCTTTCCCGGATTAAGTACATTGACCGCTGGGCTCTTATGCGCAATGCCCGCCGGGAGAATCTAAGTGAACACAGCCTGGAGACAGCCATACTGGCTCATGGACTGGCTGTGATCGGAAACACCTATTTGGGGAAGCAGCTGGACGCTCAGCGGGCGGCGCTTCTGGGCATCTATCATGACGCCACGGAGATTATTACCGGGGACATGCCCACGCCGGTGAAATACCGGAATGCCAAAATCAAGGATACCTATAAGGAGATTGAAGGGGAGGCGGCCCATACCCTTCTGTCTATGCTGCCGGGAGAAATGCGTTCTTCCTATGAGGGGATTTTCCAGAAGCAGGAGGAGGACGACTATCTCTGGCTCCTGGTCAAGGCAGCGGACAAGCTGTCGGCCTATCTTAAGTGTGTGGAGGAGGAGCAGGCCGGAAACCGGGAATTTATCAATGCGAAACGCGCCACCCTGCTAAGCCTTGAGAACATAGGCCTTGGGGAGGTAAAATATTTCCTGGAGCACTTTGCGGACGCCTATGGAAAGAATCTGGATGAACTGACAGGAGGGGAGAGCCTATGATCTATGTAGGAAACCATATTTCCTCCTCCAAGGGCTTTGAAGCTATGGGAAAGCAGGCTTTAAAGCTTGGGGCCAACAGCTTTGCCTTTTTCACCCGCAATCCCCGGGGCGGAGCGGCAAAGGAAATCATTCCGAAGGATGTGGAAGCATTTCTTGCTCTGGCAAAGGAGCATAAATGGGGAAAGCTGGTGGCCCATGCCCCCTATACCATGAATCCTTGCTCCGACAAGCCGTCAGTGCGGGAATTTGCCTGGCGGGTTTTTGGGGAGGATCTGGAGCGTATGGAATATATTCCCGGAAATTATTACAATTTTCATCCCGGAAGCCATGTGGGCCAGGGGACGGAAATGGGGATTGACTGGATTATCCGCATGCTGAATACCCACCTTAAGCCAGAGCAGCATACCACGGTGCTGCTGGAGACCATGGCGGGAAAGGGCAGTGAGATTGGGGGAAGCTTTCAGGAGCTTCGCGCCATCTGGGATGGGGTAATGGAAAAGGAGAAGCTGGGTATATGCCTGGATACCTGCCATGTGTGGGACGCAGGCTATGATATCCGGGATCATCTGGAGGCAGTGGTGGAGGAGTTCGACCAGGTCATAGGACTGGATCATTTGAAGGCTCTCCACGTGAATGACAGCCAGAATCCCATGGGGGCCAGAAAGGACCGGCATGCCCGGATCGGAGAGGGGCACATAGGGAAAGAGGCTTTTGGACGGATTGTCCGCCATCCGGTTCTGGGGAAGCTTCCCATGATTCTGGAAACGCCCAACGACGATGAGGGCTGGACTGGAGAAATCGCCCTCTTTCGCCAAATGGCAGAGGCGCCATTGGCATAGGGATTTTTACATGGATTTGTGAATGTTGTCGGAAATAAAGGGAACAGGCATCCTGTTTCATGTCAAAAATGTGTACCCTACAGGATTTTTCTTGTATTTCTTTAGGAAAGCAGGTATACTAAAAGATAAGAAAACAAAGGAGATGATAGATGGGATGAAGCTAACATTTTTGGGGGCAGCTCATGAGGTGACAGGCAGCTGTCATATGATCGAGGCTTGTGGCAGATATATGCTGGTGGACTGCGGGATGGAGCAGGGACCAGATATCTATGATAACCAGGAAATCCCGGTGGAGGCTTCCCGGATTGACTGGATTTTTCTGACGCATGCGCATATTGACCACTCAGGTCTTTTACCGCTCCTCTATAAACGGGGCTTTCGGGGGCAGATTTTTACCACCCACGCCACTCGGGATCTGTGCGAGATCATGCTCCGTGACAGCGCCCATATTCAGATGTTTGAAGCAGAGTGGCGCAACCGGAAGGCGAAGCGTTCCGGCAAAGAGGAATATGTGCCTCTCTACGATATGGAGGCGGCAGACGGAGCGATCCGCCTTCTGGTGGGCTGTGAGTATGAAGAGACCATAGAGGTGGCCCAGGGGATACGGATCCGGTTTACAGATGTGGGACATCTGTTGGGATCAGCCTGTATTGAGATCTGGCTGGAGGAAGGGGATCAGAAAAAGAAGCTGGTGTTCTCTGGAGATATTGGAAATCTGGATCAGCCGATCCTGAAGGATCCCAAGCGCATTGCCCAGGCGGATTATGTGGTGATGGAATCCACCTACGGAGACAGAAGCCATGGAGTAAAGCCGGATTATGTGGAGGAGCTGACCCGGATTCTGAAGAGAACCTTTGACCGGGGAGGCAATGTGGTAATTCCCTCCTTTGCGGTGGGCCGTACCCAGGAGATGCTGTATTTCCTGCGGCAGATCAAGATGGAGAGGCGAGTCCAGGGGCATGAGAATTTCAAGGTCTATGTGGATAGTCCCCTGGCCGTACAGGCAACCACTGTATTTAATAAAAACCAGTACAGCTGCTTTGACGAGGAAACCATGGAGCTGGTAAAACAGGGTATTAATCCCATCAGCTTCCCAGGATTGTCTCTTTCTATTACCAGCGACGAGTCCAAGGCCATTAACTTTGACAGTGAGCCCAAAGTGATCTTGTCCGCCTCCGGCATGTGCGAGGCAGGCCGCATTCGTCACCATCTGAAGCATAATCTGTGGCGCTCCGACAGCACCATTCTGTTTGTGGGATATCAGGCTGTGGGAACCCTGGGACGTGCCATTGTGGAGGGAGCCAGCGAGGTGCGGCTCTTTGGAGAACCGGTGGAAATCCAAGCAGAGATCCGAGTGCTGGCAGGAATCAGCGGCCACGCGGATAAACAGGGACTGACAGATTGGCTCAACGGATTTGAGACAAAGCCCCAGCGGGTCTTTATCGTTCACGGAGATGACCAGGTTTGTGATGTATATGCCCAGTATCTGGAGGATACCTTTGGCTATCGGACTACGGCGCCCTACAACGGAGGCTGTTACGATCTGCTTACGGATACCTGTCTGGAGATTGGAAACACAGTCCGTCTGGAGAGGCAGAAGGCGGTTGTGAAGAAGCGCTCCACGGTTTACGATCGTCTGGTGGAGGCCGGAAGACGTCTGCTCAGCGTGATTCAGCGGGCGGAGGGACGTGCCAACAAGGATCTGGCCAAATTTGCGGATCAGCTCAATGCACTCTGCGACAAGTGGGACGACTGATCTTAAGGGAAGGGGACATCACAGATGAGCACAAAGGAAGAAACAAAACGGCCGCTTACATCTAAGGAACGGCGGCAGCGGGAGCTGCGCAGGAAGCGCATGAAAAAGAAACGGCAGCAGCGGGCCATGCTCCTGATGCTGATGGCAGTCATAGCGATTGCGGCTGTAGCGGGAATTATCTATGGTATTGTGCGTCTGATAGGAGGAAGAACAGGAGGCGACATGCCTATTACGCCCAAGGGCGACACAGCTACTATTCTGCTGGATGCCGGACATGGCGGGGCGGATCTGGGACTTAGCAATGATCTGCTGGAGGAAAAGGCTGTAACCCTGGCGATTGTGGAGAAAGTGCAGATCATGCTGGAAAACTATGGGTATGAGGTGATTTTGATCCGTTCTGACGACACCCGCATATCCAAGGAAGAGCGGATTCAGTCGGCACTGGACAGCAAGGCGGATCTGCTGGTCAGCGTTCATTTAAACTATGCGGATGACGATTCCGTATCCGGCGTGGAAACCTATTACCGAAAGGGCTCTGAGGAGAGCCGATATTTGGCGGAGCAGGTGCAAAAAGAGGCTGTGGCAGAGTCCGAGGCAAAGGACGGCGGCGTAAAAACGGGAAGCTTTAGCATCCTGGATGAGGTGGATCTGCCGGCAGTGATGATCGAAGCCGGATATGTAAGTAATGCACGGGAGGCAGGCAGTTTATCCGACGATTCTTATCAGAATCTTATAGCAAAAGGCATTGCCCGGGGCATTATTCTCAGTGTAAATGAGGAATAATAAGGGCCCTAATTATTAAAAATTTATAAAATATTTCTAAACAAATTCTGTCGAAAATACTTGCTTTTTAAGAAAGCTGGGTATATAATTTTCGGTAGTGTTGGCGGACAGACGGAGTGCCGGGCTGTCCGCTTCTTTATATTTAAAATGCAGACGGGAGAGAGTTATGGAATATACGAGAGGGGCTGCCATCCAACGGCTGTTGAAAAGCTTTGAGGCCTATTACGATGTGCATAAATGCGAACCAGAGGAGGCACCCTTGACGGCACGATGCGAGTATTTTGAGCACTCGGAAAAATATGTCATATCCAAGAAAGCGGAACTTTGGTCCGCGGACAGCGAGGAATTTCTCTATCTTCTGGATATCCCGCACCTGACAAAGGAATTGTATGAAAAATGGCGGAATATGATTTACGAGGATGGTATGAGCCGGGTCAATCGGGGGCCAGGGCATATGTATTCCTTTATCACCCCCGTGTTTGTCTGTGATACCTGTGAGGAGGATGCAAGAAAGGCATTGAAGAAATGCCGCATTTACAAAAGTTTTCATTTTTCACTGCACGGATGGATGGATTATCACGTTGCGGTTGTGGATCTCAGTAAGGGGAGAGTGGATGCCAACCGCAGTGGTCATTCGACAGCGAAAATTTTGAAAAATATATTATTTCCAAAAAAATAAAGAAAAGGAGAAAAAGTGGTATGAATTCATTAGTACTTCTTGTCATCAGCATCATTGTGCTTGTATGCGGCTACATTTTCTACGGCGGCTGGCTTTGCAAGCAGTGGGGCGTAGGCGAGAGCAAGGAAGAAACGCCTGCTCACGCTATGGAAGACGGCGTGGACTATGTTCCCGCAAAGGCTCCGGTGTTGATGGGACATCATTTTTCATCAATCGCAGGCGCAGGTCCCATTACCGGCCCTATCGGCGCGGCTATGTTTGGATGGCTGCCTGTGACTCTGTGGATTTTAGTGGGTGGTATTTTCTTTGGAGGCGTTCATGATTTTGGCGCTCTCTTCGCATCCATCCGTCATAAGGGACAGTCTATCGGCGAGATTATTTCCGCTAATATGAGCCGCCGGGCAAAGAGATTGTTTATTATCTTTGCTTACCTGACGCTGATTCTGGTAGTGGCAGCCTTTGCATCCATTGTAGCATCCACCTTTGGCGGAGCTACGGCTGCAGAAACCACAGATTCCCAGGCTTCCGTGGCTATGGTATCCATTCTGTTCATTGTGATTGCCATTGTGTTTGGGTTTTTGGTTTACCGCCGCAACGCGCCCATGGCAGTTGCTTCTGTGATCGGTGTCATTGCCATTATTGCAATCATGGCAATCGGCATGAATTTCCACCCCATTAAGCTGTCCAGCAATGCCTGGATGTGGATCGTGGGCGTTTACATTGCCATCGCTTCCGTAACTCCGGTGTGGATCCTTCTGCAGCCCCGGGATTATCTGAGTTCCTTCCTGCTTTACGCTATGCTGTTTGTGGCTGTGGTAGGCGTGGTAGGCGCTCATCCCAATATTGACTCTACCCTGTTCCCGGCCTTTGCCGGATTTGCGGTAGATAATGGAAACGGCATCCAGTATATGTTCCCGGTATTGTTTACCACCGTTGCCTGCGGAGCCATTTCCGGCTTCCATTCCCTGGTATCCTCCGGAACCACTTCAAAGCAGCTGGATAAGGAAATGGATGCAAAGCCCATTGCTTACGGCGGCATGCTGCTGGAGTGTGTGCTGGCTGTGCTGACATTGTGTGCAATCGCCTATGCGAGACAGATTGGAACCACTGCTGGTGCAACCGATATTTTTGCTGGCGGTATCGCCGGTATGGTAGCTGCCATTCCCGGCCTTGCAGGGGCGCAGAATACGCTGTACACTCTGTTGGTGCTTACATATTCTGCATTCTGTCTTACCTCTCTGGATACGGCTACACGTCTTGCACGGTTTATGTTCCAGGAGTTCTGGCTTGAGCCGGGACAGACCGTGGGAGATGTGAAGGAAGGCTACAAGAAGCTTATGGTAAATCCGTATTTTGCAACCATTATCACTGTGATTTTGGGCGTGCTTCTGGGTCTCAACGGATATGGAAAGATCTGGGGTCTGTTTGGAGCCGCAAATCAGCTGCTGGCTGGTATCGGTCTTCTGGCTGTGGCTACCTGGCTTGGCAATATTGGACGCAATAATAAAATGTTCCTGTTCCCCATGGGCTTTATGATTATTGTGACCATCTGCTCCCTGGCACTGACCGTGAAGAATCAGATCGGTATTATCAGTGCAGGCGGCGCTGACTGGGGCCCCTATGCACAGGTAATCATCGGCGCTCTTCTGATTGTCCTGGCTATTGTGCTGGTTATTGAGGGAGTACAGACTCTGTCCAGGAAAAAAGCGGCAGCTTAAGTCAGAAAAAGCTTCGGATGAAGCAGGTTTTATATCAGATGACCGTCTGTCCGTCAGTATTTCGGGCAGGCGGTTTTTCTAAATGGCTGGAAATCCTTTATTTCCTGCAAGTTGTGATGTATCTGTGGTCCGGATCATCGATTGGGGAAAAATTCATTTAATGGACGGACATGTCTTCCTGTTTTTTGGGAATCCTAAGGGAGAAAGGTTGAATCAGGTATGAATATTTATGATATTTTGGGCCCGGTGATGGTGGGGCCTTCCAGCTCTCATACGGCAGGCGCCGTGCGCATTGGCCAGATTACCCGTCGTCTTCTGGGGGAAAAGCCGGTGAAGGCCAGGATTACTCTTTCCGGCTCTTTTGCGGCCACCGGAGTGGGACACGGTACAGACCGCGCCCTTGTGGCAGGGCTTTTGGGCATGAAGCCAGATGATATGCAGGTGCCGGACAGTTTTTTTCTGGCAGAAGACCAAGGACTGTTATTTTCCTTTGAGGAAATGCAGGTGAAAGGAGCACATCCCAATACGGCGGTGCTTTTTGTCACAGGAGAAACCGGCCGGGAACTGGAGGTACAAGCTTCTTCCCTGGGCGGCGGACGGATTATGGTGAACAAGCTTGACGGAATCCAGGTGGATTTCACGGGAGAATCGTCTACCCTGATTGTTCACAACATGGATCAGCCCGGGCATGTGGCGGAGGTAACCTCCATGCTGTCCCACAAATCCGTGAATATTGCCACCTTGCAGCTGTATCGGGATCACCGGGGCGGCTACGCGGTGATGGTGATTGAGACAGATCAGGATATCCCACAGGAGGCTCTCAAATGGCTTTCTCGTCTGGAAGGGATTATCAAGGTAACCTATTTGAATTCTGCAGAATAGAGGGAGCGCTATGGCATTTGAATCATTGGAGAAAATTTTAACAATTTGTGAAGAGCAAATGATATCCTTTCCGGAGGCTGTGATGCGGGAGGATATGCAGGATCGGGGAGTGACTCGGGAAGTTACCTGGCGGCAGATGCAGGGCATGTGGAAGGCCATGTGGGAGGCAAGCCGTACCTATGAGGCGGACCGTATGTCTACCAGCGGACTGGTGGGAGGTGCAGGCGGCCGCATGTCTCATTATGTGGAGCAGGGACATACTCTTTGCGGAGAGCATATGGGACGGGTCATAGCCGGAGCGCTTCAGATGGGAGAGTCTAATGCCTGTATGAAGCGGATCGTGGCGGCGCCTACGGCCGGAGCCTGCGGGGTGCTGCCTGCAGTGCTTGTTCCCTTGTATGAGGAGCAGCGGGTTTCAGAGGAACAGATGGTAGAAGCGCTTTTTGTCACAGCCGGAATCGGACAGGTGATTGCCACCCGGGCGTCCATTGCAGGCGCTTCCGGAGGCTGTCAGGCTGAGATCGGCTCCGCCTCCGCCATGGCCGCAGGAGCCCTGGTCTATGTCAGCGGCGGAAGTAAGGAACAGATTGTCATGGCAGCGGCTATGAGCCTAAAGAACCTTCTAGGTCTGGTCTGTGATCCTGTGGCGGGCCTGGTGGAAGTGCCCTGTGTCAAGCGCAATGTAATCGGTGCAGTCAATGCCATGGCTGCTGCGGACATGGCTTTGGCAGGCATTACCAGCGCTATTCCGGCGGATCAGGTCATTGACGCCATGAAGGAGGTAGGCGACTCCATGCATGTGTCCTTACGGGAAACAGGAATAGGCGGGCTGGCGGGAACAAAGGCAGCACAACAAATTCTCAGACAATTAAAGCCAAAGAAGTAAATAAAGTTGCACTTCCTAACCGTTTTATGCTATAATGGAAATAGGAAGAACCTGACTTTGCAGGTTTCCAATATGACAGAAAAGGGGTTGGAACATATGGCAAAAAACACAGTTATCACAATCGGACGGCAATATGGAAGCGGCGGCAGAGACGTGGGAAAACTTTTGGCAGAGAGGATGGGCGTTCCCTGTTATGATAAGGAGCTGCTGGCTATGGCGGCAAAGCAGAGCGGTCTTTGCCAGGAGCTGTTTGAGAATCATGATGAAAAACCAACCAACAGCTTTCTCTATTCGCTGGTGATGGATACCTATTCTACGGGATATTCCTCGGCCACGTTTACAGATATGCCCATTAACCACAAAGTGTTTTTGGCACAATTTGATACGATCAAGAAAATTGCTGAGGAAGGCTCCTGCGTTCTTGTAGGACGCTGTGCAGACTATGCCTTGGCGGATAGTCCCAATGTGGTCAATGTGTTTGTTCATGCGGATCTGCAGGAGCGGATCGTGCGGATTGCCAAACGACATGATGTAACCAACGCCAAGGCCCGGGAAATGATTATCAAGACGGATAAGAAGCGTGCCAGCTATTATAATTATTACACCAGCAAAAAATGGGGCGAAGCAGCCGGGTATCATCTTTCCTTGGATACAGGGGCCCTGGGAATCGACGGCGCTGTGCATATGATTCAGGAATTTGTCGCCTACAAAGAGAAGGATCACGAAAAGATCTGAGAAGGATAATACAATGAAATTTTTGATTCAGAGAGTGTCCCATGCATCGGTAACGGTGGATGGGACTGTTATTGGAAAAATCGGAAAAGGCTTTCTGGTGCTTGTGGGTGTTTGCCAGGCAGACACAAAGATCCAGGCGGATAAGCTGATAAAAAAGATGACGGGACTTCGGATTTTTGAGGATGAAGAGGGAAAAACCAATCTGGCTCTGAAGGATGTGGGAGGAGAGGTTCTTCTCGTTTCCCAGTTTACCCTCTATGCGGACTGCAAAAAAGGGAACCGTCCAAGCTTCACAAAAGCCGGAGATCCTCTGCATGCCCGGCAGCTTTATGAGTATTGCCTTGCAGAATGTAAAAAGCTGCTCCCTGTGGTGGATCAGGGAGCCTTTGGGGAGCATATGAAGATCCAGCTGGAAAACGACGGGCCCTTTACGGTGCTTCTGGACACGGAGGAGCTGTAGGGGTCTGGGAGGATTCCCTGCCCTGGGCATTGGAGGCTGTGGTCAGGAGGGAAGCTTCCCGGGATTTTTTATAAATTCCCTCCAGGATGGCGCGGAACATGCGCTCTTTTGCCCCCGGTGCGTCTTGATTCAGCTGGCGCAGCAGCTGTCCCGCATACTCCCTCCGGGTGTGACCGTCTGCAGGGCAGGGGCTCTTACACACAGGCAGATTATATTTGTGCTGGAAGCCAATGACATCCGCCTCATTGACGTAGAGCAGGGGACGAATGACCGTCAGATCCATGCGGTCCAGATAGGTGACAGGGGCAAAGCTGTGGAACCGGCCCTCGTAGAGCAGGGACAGAAGCATGGTTTCCACCACATCGTCCTTGTGATGGGCGTAGGCCACTTTGTTGCAGCCTGCATCCTTGATTGTCTGATTTAGCGCGCCTTTTCGCATCTTGGCGCACAGGGCGCAGGGGTTGGATTCCTTTCGCACCTGAAATACGATCTCATAGATATCCGTGGAGGCCACCAGGTAGGGGATGTCCAGTTCCCGGCAGAGCTGTCGGATGGGATCCAAATTGAAATCCGGAAAACCCAGATCCACGGTAATAGCTGTCAGTTCAAAATGAGCAGGATAAAAGCGCCGCAGGCCATGCAGGGCATAGAGGAGAGTGAGGCTGTCTTTGCCGCCGGAAATGCCCACGGCAATCCGGTCTCCTTCCTGAATCATGGAGAAATCATCCACTGCCCGGCGGGTATAGCTGAGTAATTGCTGTAATTTCATGATATTAAATCTCCCATATTTTCGAAACCTGTCGTCCGGCTTCCGGCTTTTTGACAGGAGTCAGAAGAGCCCCAAAGGTTTCCAGACGGTTTTTCAGTCAGTCCTATCATACAATAAAAAGGGCGGATTGTCCAAGAAAATTTGCAGGCAAGTTTTTGTTGCGGAAACGGGAAAAAGCAGGTACAATGACAATGGCAAGTGCAGAAGATGAGCAGGCAGGCGGTGCGTCACTATGTTACCTCCTTTAGCGGGGTGATTGACCTCCTGTCCTTTTTCCCCTATTTTCTGCCCATTTTCTTCCCCACAGGAGTGGTGGCATTCCGCATGTTTCGGATTGTGCGGATTTTCCGCCTGTTTCGCATCAATGCCTATTATGACGCCCTGAATGTGATTGGAGACGTAATCCGCAGTAAACGGGATCAGATTCTTTCCTCGGTGTTCATTATTTTGGTACTGATGATCTCCTCCTCCCTGATTATGTACAGTCTGGAAAATGCAGTGCAGCCGGATGTGTTTCGGAATGCCTTTTCCGGCTTCTGGTGGGCCGTGTCCACCCTGCTCACCGTAGGGTACGGAGACATTTACCCCATTACCATTCCCGGCCGGATTTTCGGCATTATTATTACCTTTCTGGGCGTGGGCATGGTGGCCATCCCCACAGGTATTCTTTCCGCAGGTTTCGTGGAGCAGTACACTCGCCTGAAAAGCTTTAAGGACTATTCTCTGGAAACGGATATCCGATTTGTCCGCCTGGAGGTGGAGGAAGGGCATCCCTGGCTTTCCCAAAGAGTTATGGATCTGCAGCTGCCCCCTGGGCTTTTGATTGCTGTGATCCAGCGCGGGGAGGATGTGGTAGTGCCCAGAGGAGATATTACGATCCGCAAAGGCGACCGGATTGTGTTGGGAGCAGAAGGGTACCAGGATGAGGTGGGAATCCGCCTGAAGGAGCTGATTCTAAAGGAACGCCACCGCTGGGTGGGACAGAAGATTAAGGATCTGGATATTTCCCGGCAGACCTTGATTGTCATGGTCCGCCGGGACGGCAAGCTTTTGATTCCCAGCGGAGATCTTAAGCTTGAGGCTAACGATATGATCCTGCTGTACACTAAGAAAGTGCTGCGGGATGCGGTGGAGGTAGAGGTTTAAAATCCAAACCAGAACATCTCCGCATTGGTTACGATCTGGGTATTGTAGAAGCAAATGACAGCGTCAGGCTGAAATTCTTCAATATAATCCCCCACCTTTCCCTGATACTGGCGCATATCCAGGCAGTGAACCTGGGTAAAGCAGGTGGAGAGAAAGGCCTCTACGGGAGAGGCGTAGGAATCCTTAATCATGAGGATCTTTTTGTCTACTTTCGCCTGCGGATTCTCATGGATCACCAGGGGATAGACGCCGCCGATGTATCCGTCATAGGGAATCATGGAGAAATAATCGGTGTTTTCAATGCGGTCCATGGCAAAAATAGTATCGTAAAAGCTTCCCGAGCGCTGAATTCCCTCGGAAGGAATAGACAGGCTCATCTGGGTGTCAAACTTGGGGTAAATCAGACTGAAATCGTCCATGCCGGCAAAATAGCGCCCTGTCCGTTTTCCTTTTGAGCCCAGAGACCAGTCTTCATAAATGCGGATCTCATAATTGTTCAAATCGGTACAGACCGGATCCACAGAAAAATCCCAGTTTATCTCCATATATTCCGTCAGTTTCTGAAAAGCCCAGAAGGAAGACTCTATGGTCCAATGGTGGTCTGTGGCGAAAAACATTTCATAGTGATCCTTTCCCTCCTGGTGCAGGTATGACCTTAAATCCAGAACCGGAACCTGGTTTTCGTACAAAACCACCAGAAATTCATCTGCATCCTCGTTGGTGTAGTCGCTGACGCCCAGGGGCAGCTGCTTGTCCAAGGCGCAGATATTGTAGGGGGCCAGGACAAAGAGAAAGGGAATCTCCCGGATCCCCAGCCACTGATGGGTAAAGACAATCGTATCCCCATTCTGAGGCGCGGCCAGGCTCTGTTCCCGAACAGAGGTGAGATGTCCGTTGTTCAGCTTGATTACATCATTCATGCGGGTACGGCCGGCCAGGTTGTAGAGGGCGCCGTCCAGGTTCACCAGCTGATTCTTGTCGTAAGTGTTTTGTTGATAGGCAGTCTCCAGCCCGTCCAGGGCCTCTGTGATGGCAGCCGGATCCCGGGAGGAGAGGGTGCGCAGGAAATCCGCCAGCACTTGACGCTCCTGCCAGCCGTAGAAAAAGATAATGGCAAAAAAGGCCAGGGCCAGCAGCTTACATTCCCAATTTTCCAAAAGCGTGCGAAATTTTTTCATGTGAGAGTTCTCCTAATGGACCGAATCTTAAAAGTTAAAATAAATAAAGGGATTGTGGGTTCCCAGCACCAGCTCCGCAATGCACACCAAAAATACAACCAAATACCACAGGGGTACGGCAAGCTTATACAAATGCCGGATCACTGGTATTTTTTTGCAGAAATCTGCAGCCAGCTTCACAAGAGGAGTGGACAACAAAAGGCAGGCCCCGAAGAAGAAACGGTATTCGGTAAAATAGTACAGAGTATCCACATCCCAGAGAACCCGGCTGTTGAGGCCAAACAGGGTCTGGACATACTGGGAGGCGTGAATCAGACTGGGGGCCCGGAACAGGCACCAGCCCAGAATCACAGCCAGGAGTGTTACGGGCATGTAAAGGATTTTTAAAATCTGACAGGCAGGAGATTTCCGTTTTTCTGGAAAACCGGTAAGCTTCTCAAAGGTCAGCAGCACAAAATAGAAGAGGCCCCAGAGAAGAAACGTCCAGCTGGCGCCATGCCAGATGCCGGTCAGGGCCCATACCACCAGCAGGTTTAAAATGAGCCTGGGAAGCTTGACCCTGCTTCCCCCCAGGGGAATGTACACATAGTCCCGGAACCAGGTTCCCAGAGAAATGTGCCATCTGCGCCAGAATTCCGACACAGACCGGGAGATATAGGGATAATTAAAATTTTCCAGGAAGTGAAAGCCGAACATAAGTCCCAGTCCGATGGCCATATCGGAATATCCGGAAAAATCAAAGAAGATCTGAAAGGTATAGGCCAGGGCTCCCAGCCAGGCGGTTCCTATGGGCATGGCGGCGTAATCCACCAGGTTAAAGGCGTAGTCGGCTACGACAGCCATGGTATTTGCCAGAAGCACCTTTTTTCCCAGACCCATGAGAAAACGCTTTACGCCCAGAGATACCTCAGAGAAGGAAAAGGTGCGGCTTTTGATTTCCCGGGCCACTGTCTCATAACGCACAATGGGGCCGGCAATAAGCTGGGGGAAGAAGGAGATATACAGTCCCACGTTCAGAGGATTTTTTTGTACCTCCCCGTTCTGCCGGTAAATGTCAATCACATAAGAGACGGCCTGGAAGGTAAAGAAAGAGATTCCAATGGGAAGAACGATCTGAGTCACCGTAACGGAATCTCCCCAAATCCCCTGCAGGTTGGCCGTGATAAAATTCAGATATTTGTACACCATGAGAAGACCGAAGTTAAACAGCAGCATCAGGGCCAGAAAAAGCCTTGTGAGAGCCTGTTTTTCCCGGAAATTGTCTACCAAGAGGCCGAACACATAGTTCACCCCAATGGACAGCAGCAAAACCAGCACAAATTTCGGTTCCCCATAGGCGTAAAAGGCAATGCTCATGAGAAGCAAAAACAGGTTTCGAAGAACCCGGGGAAGAATATAATATCCCAGCAGGGTAATGGGAAGAAATGCAAATAAAAAGACTGTGCTGGAAAAAACCATGACAAAATCCTTTCTATGTATATTAGGGAAGCCTTTTGTTGTCGGATTTGCAAGAACCTTTTCTCATTCCTGGGATTGCTCCCGGAAATTCCGTTGCATTTACACAGAAAGGCTTTTTAGGTCCTCATAAAAGCCGGGATAGGAGATCTCAACGCAGGAAGCGCCTTTGATCTTCGTTTCCCCTAAAGCCTGTAGAGCGGCTACGGCAAAGGACATGGCAATTCGATGGTCCAGGCGGCTGTCAATGACAGCGCCCTGGAGAGCGCGTCCCCCCTCCACGATCATGCCGTCCTCTGTGGCTGTGATCTGTGCGCCCATGGCGGACAGATTTTCTACCATGGCATCAATGCGGTTGGACTCCTTTACCTTCAGTTCTGCGGCGTCACGGATTATGGTGACGCCTTTGGCAAAGCAGGCCATGACAGCCAGAATAGGAAGCTCGTCAATGAGAGTTGGAATCATGGCTCCCTCTATGACAGTGCCGGACAAACTGCTGGAGCGGACCAGAAGATCAGCCACAGGCTCCCCCTCTTTGCTGCTTTCATTTACAAGGGTAATGTCTGCCCCCATGGCCTTGCAGACCTGAAGTATCCCAGCCCGGGTGGGATTGATGCCTACCTGCCGGATAAGGACCTCTGAGTTTGGCACAATGCAGGCGGCGGCAATAAAATAAGCGGCAGAGGAAATATCCCCTGGAACCCGGATTTCCTGTCCCAGAAGTACAGGATCCGGCTCCACAGAGGCCGTGCAGGTTTCGGGCTGCACATGAATCCGCGCCCCGAAGCTTTCAAGCATCCGTTCCGTGTGATCCCGGGACAGGGCGGGCTCCGTGACAGAGGTGATCCCATCTGCATAGAGACCAGCCAGCAAAACAGCGGACTTCACCTGGGCGGAGGCCACGGGAGACGCATAGGAAATGCCCTGCAGGGGGGCTCCTGTAATCTGCAGGGGAGCGCAGCCATTTTGCCTCAGGCTTATGATCTGGGCGCCCATGTGTTCCAGAGGCTTTATGATACGCCCCATGGGACGACTTTGAATAGAAGCGTCTCCGTTGAGGGTAGTGGAAAAGGTTTGTCCTGCCAGGATACCAGAGATAAGACGGGTGGTAGTTCCGCTGTTTCCCGTGTCCAGCCAGCCTGACGGCTCCTGCAGGCCGTGAAGGCCCTTTCCGTGAATTAACAGCCGATCCTCCTTTTCCTCAATGGAAACTCCAAGCTTCCGGAAGCATTGGATGGTGGAGAGGCAATCTGCTCCCTTCAAAAAATGGGTGACCGAAGTGGTTCCCTGAGCTAAGGAGCCAAACATAACTGCACGATGGGAGATGGACTTGTCCCCCGGGACCGTCAGCTCTCCTTTTAATCCCTGTGAAATAGATGTAAATATCATGGAAAATCCTTTCCTGTGAGAGTAGGTTATCTTGTATACACAGTATAACGGTATTTGCGTAAAATTTCCACTGCTTTTTCATAGGCGTCCTTCTCGTAGAATTCCACCCGCAAAACCGCCTCCTCAAACTCCCGGTTGTGAATAATACCGATGTTTTTCAGGCTGATGCCGTTGGTGGCTAAAATAGTAGCCAGGGTGGCGATGCCTCCGGCCTCGTCCACCATATCGCAGTACAAGGCGTATTCCTTTTTAATGGGGCCTGCAGACACATCGGGAATGGAATTGCGGTACTCCCGGGAGCTGGAAAACAGTTGATTGATCCGGGAACCGTCCCGTGCTTCCAGGTCTCTTTGGATATGCTGCAAAGAGGCAATATAGCAGGAGAGCACTTTGTGAATGTTCTCCTGGTTGGTGAGACAAATCTGCTCCCACATTTCCGGGGAGGAGGAGGCTATGCGGGTAATGTCTTTAAAACCTCCCGCAGCCACCTTTTTCATGATTTCCTCCTGGCCGTCCAGGTCGTGAACCAGATTGACCAGGGAGGCGGCAATGAGATGGGGCAGGTGGCTGATGGCAGCCGTCACATAGTCGTGATAGGCATAGGGGAGCACCAGGGGAATCGCCTTTAAGGATGCGGTGAAAGCTTCCATTTCCTCCACAGTTTCCTTTGGCACCTGATCGCAGGGGGTGAGGATATAGTAGGCATTTTCAATGAGCAACCGCTTGGAGTTGGCGAATCCTGTCTTTTCCGAACCTGCCATGGGATGTCCACCGATGAAATGGGCTTCCAGCCCAAGCTCCGTTACCTTTTCATGGATGTCGGTTTTTGTGCTTCCCACATCTGTAAGGATGCAGGAGTCGGAAATCAGCTCCTTTAAGACAGCTAGATAAGAGGCGTTGGCGGAAACGGGCCCGCACAGAAAAATCAGATCGCAGGCGCCAAAGGAGGCGTCCACGGCCCCGGCAATATGATCGATAGCTCCTGCCTCCAGAGCCTCCCTTAAAGGCCCCTGACTGCGGCTGTAGGCCAGAATCCGGGTTTCCGGATAAAAATATTTTATGGCCTTGGCAATGGAGCCTCCAATGAGCCCCAGGCCAATAAAACCTATTGTTTGAAATTTCATGGAAACTGCTCCTTTTGCTATTCTGGTTCGCTGCAGCCCTGGAACCCGCTAGTTATAACCCGCTATTTTATAGAAAGCTTCTTCCAGCCAGATCCGCATAGGCCTTAAGCTCCTGGGTCAGCTGAGAAAAGTGGGAGAAGGTCAGGGACTGGGGGCCGTCGGAGAGGGCGCACTCGGGATTGTCGTGAACCTCGATCATGAGGCCGTCTGCTCCCACAGCCACCGCGCATTTAGACAGGGGGGCCACATACTCCCACACCCCGGAGGCATGGCTGGGATCCACGATCACGGGAAGATGGGTCTTGGATTTCAGAACGGGAACCGCACTGATATCCAGGGTATTGCGGGTGGAGGTCTCGTAGGTGCGGATTCCCCGCTCACAGAGAACCACGTTTGGGTTTCCCTCGGAAATAATATACTCGGCGGCATTGAGCCACTCCTCAATGGTGGCGGAGAGCCCCCGCTTCAACAGCACAGGCACCCCGGCTTTTCCCGCCTCCCGGAGAAGCTGGAAATTCTGCATATTCCGGGCGCCGATCTGAATCATGTCCACATACTTCACGGCGCAGGCCAGAGATTCCCGGCTGATGACCTCGCAGATGGTGGCAAGGCCTGTCTCCTCCTTGGCATGCTTCATATAGAGAAGGCCCTCCTCCTCCAGCCCCTGGAAGGAATAGGGAGAGGTGCGGGGCTTGTAGGCGCCGCCCCGGAGAAAATTCGCTCCTGCCTGTTTCACTGCCTGGGCAATGGAGAGAAGCTGCTTCTCGGATTCAATGGCGCAGGGCCCGGCCATAATGGTCAGGGTGTGAGGACCGATTTCCGTATTGCCCACCTGGATGGCAGAGGGCTCCGGATGAAATTTCTTGTTGCTCAGCTTATAGGATTCGGTGATGGGAACGATTTTTTCCACATCAGGAGCCAGCTCCAGATTCGTGTCTCCAAGGCGGCCCTTGTCGCCTACCACACCAATAATGGTGACTTCTTTTCCCTCTGACAGATGGGTTTCCAGCCCTTTTTCCCGGATCATGGCTACCACATGCTGGATGGATGCCTGAGGGGCGCCCGGTTTCATTACGATAATCATAAAAATGCCTCTTTCCGTTTCAATTTACTACCGGCACTCATTGTACACTGCCTGAGCGGAAAAGTCAATACTATAGCGATTTAAAGTGCAAAAGTACAGGAGCGTATCAGGAGCGGCTTTGCCAAGGGATGCGGACCGAACAGACAGGGGTCGGTAAGGGATCAGCAACGATTCAAGAAAACATTCAAGAAAACACGATTCAAGAAAAACAGATTTGTATTTTCCAGCTGCAGAATTTGTGCTATACTACCCTCAGTGGACAAGGGCGTGCAGCTCCTTGTGTACTGAGGGGGATAACGGAACAAGGAAAAGGAGGGATTCTAAATTGAAGAATGTGAGAAAGTTAGGGTTTCTTTTCGTTTTAACAGCAGCGCTTTTGCTGGAGGGATGCGCCAAGACAGACCAGGACCAAACAGAAGGGAACAGCCGCACAGAAGAGAGCCAGACCTGGGAGGACCAAGGAGAACAGGATTCTGCTGCTGAGGGAGGAGATCAGGTGACTTCGGATGAGGCTTTGGCTGGTGTTTCTTTTGAGGGAGTGGATCTGGAGGGGGATCTGGTTTCCTCGGATATTTTTTCTGAGACCAAGCTCACCATGGTGAATGTGTGGGCCACCTACTGCAATCCCTGTCTTCGGGAGATGCCGGACCTGGGAGAGCTGGGGAAGGAGTATGATTCCGGGGAGTTTCAGATTATCGGTGTGATTAGTGATGTGATGGTGATGGAGGATGGCCGTGTTGATGAGAAATCTTTGGAGTATGCCAGGGAGCTGATTGAGCAGACAGGGGCGGACTATACGCATTTACTTTTGAACCGGTCTTTGTATGAGGCTCTGCTCTCAGATGTTTCGGCTGTTCCCACTACCTTTTTTCTGGATGAAAACGGAGTGGTTTTGGATACGGTGATTGGGGCTATGGATAAATCTGCATGGGAGGAGAAGATTCATGGGCTTCTGGAAGAGCAGTAGAAAACCAATATGGCTTTTGGGCTTGTTTGCAGGAATCCTGTTTGTGTGCCTGGGAGCGGCAGAGGACCAGTTTGCAGTGATCTGGCAGAAGGCTGTGATGATCTGCATGGAATGTATCGGGATCGGGTGAAAATATGAAGAGAGTGAGATTGGCAGTACAGCTGCTTTTTACCATTGCGACCAATGGCTATCTGTATGGATTTTTGCATGGTAAAATTTATCAGGGAAACCTGAAATACGTCTGCGTGCCGGGATTAAATTGTTATTCCTGTCCCGGGGCTTTTGGTTCCTGTCCTATGGGGGCGCTGCAGGCTCTTCTGAATCAGAGGGGCTTTCATGTTCCCTTTGGGATTCTGGGATTTTTCTTTGTGGTAGGAAGCCTTCTGGGGCGGTTTGTCTGCGGCTGGCTGTGCCCCTTTGGGCTGGTGCAGGATCTTCTGCATAAGATTCCTATATTTCATAAGAAGAAACAGCTGCCCTTTCACCACATTTTGAAATATGGGAAATATGCGATCCTTGTGATTTTCGTAATCCTGGGCTCCTCCCTGTTGTTGGGAGGGTTTGCCAAGGTTCCGGCTTTTTGTAAGTATATCTGTCCCTCCGGAACGCTGTTTGGGGCTTTGCCTCTTCTCACCGCAAATAAAATGCTCCGCAGCCAGGCGGGAGGCCTGTTTTTTTGGAAAGTTGGGCTTTTGCTTTTTCTTCTGGCTCTTTCGGTAAAGGTTTATCGGCCCTTCTGCCAGTACCTGTGCCCTCTGGGAGCCATATACGGCTGGTTCAACCGCTTTAGCCTGGTGCAGATCCACTGGGAGCAGGAAACCTGTATCTCCTGCGGGGCCTGCGAGAAGGCCTGCCCGGTGGCGTTGTCTTTGCATGAAATCTCCTGCTCTGCAGAATGTATCCGCTGCGGCAAATGCGTGGAGGCCTGTCCAACCAGGTGTCTGCATCTGGGAGTAAGGCCTGAGGACAAAAGGCAAAGACAGAGCCGTCAGCGGTCTGGCTGAACTAAGGTCTGGCTGAACTAACAAAAATATAGTTGACATAAGCTATTACCTGTGTTATGATATTATGGATGCCGCACAACGAGGTAAAAGTATCGGTTTTCCGGTCACCGCAGTTGGCGAGTAATGATATAGGAGGTGCCATATGTACGCAATTATTGCAACAGGTGGTAAACAGTACAAAGTAGCAGAGGGCGACGTAATTCGGGTAGAAAAGCTGGGAGCAGAGGCTGGTTCCACTTATACCTTTGATCAGGTTCTTGCCGTTGGCGGCGATAGTCTGACCGTTGGAAATCCTACTGTAGACGGAGCATCTGTGGAAGCATCTGTAATCGGTGACGGTAAGGCCAAGAAGGTTATCGTTTACAAGTACAAGAGAAAGTCCGGATACCACAAGAAAAACGGACACAGACAGCAGTACACAGAGGTTAAAATCGAAAAGATCCACGCATAATGATTACGGTAACCGTTTATAAACATTCCGATGAATATAAAGGCTTTCGGTGCGAGGGACATGCCGGTTATGCACAGGAGGGTGAGGACATTGTCTGCGCCGCTGTATCTGTGCTGACTGTAAATACGGTAAACTCCATTGAGGCATTTACGGAAGATGCGTTTTCCGGTGAGGAAAAGGACGGCTTTGTATCCTGTATGCTTACAGGCTGTGTCTCTGGGGAGACCCGCCTGCTGATGGATTCCATGGTGCTGGGGCTTTCCCACATCAAAAACAACTACGACGACTATATACAGTTAAGATTCAAGGAGGTGTAAGACCATGTTAAACATGAATCTTCAGATTTTCGCTCATAAAAAAGGAGTTGGTTCTACCAAGAACGGCAGAGATTCCGAGTCCAAGAGACTGGGCGCCAAGAGAGCCGATGGACAATTTGTAAAGGCCGGAAACATTCTTTACAGACAGCGCGGAACCAAGATCCATCCGGGTGTGAATGTGGGACGCGGCGGCGATGATACCCTGTTTGCTCTGGCAGACGGCGTTGTGCGGTTTGAGAGAAAAGGAAGAGATAAGAAACAGGTTTCTATCGTTCCGGTAGCAGAATAAGTTGGTAGGAGGCTTCAAGTCAGTGGATTTGAAGCCTTTTTCATCTTACGAATTCTTCCTGCCTGGAGCCTGGAATTTTGGAGCCTGGGATTCAGGTTTGCATCATTATTCCCATAAGCAACGAGGCTTGGCGACTGTTTGCGGCGGGGGTTGATTTTATAAAAGGAGTTAAGAGCTATGTTCGCAGACAGAGCAAAAATTATCATTCGTTCCGGAAAGGGCGGAGATGGGCATGTGAGCTTCCGCAGAGAACTGTATGTGCCAAACGGCGGACCGGACGGCGGAGACGGAGGCCGGGGCGGAGACATTATTTTTGAGATCGACGAGGGGTTGAATACCCTGGCCGATTACCGGCATAAGAGAAAATTTAAAGCCCAGGACGGGGAAGAGGGTGGAAAACGGCGCTGCCATGGAAAGAGCGGGGAGGATTTGATTTTAAAGGTTCCCGCGGGAACCATTATCAAGGAAGCCCAGACGCAAAAGGTTATTGCGGATATGTCCGGGGAAAATACCAGACAGGTAATTCTAAAGGGCGGCCGGGGCGGAGCGGGAAATCAGCATTTTGCCACCTCCACCATGCAGGTTCCCAAATATGCCCAGCCCGGGCAGCCGGCTCAGGAGCTGGAGGTGCTGCTGGAGCTGAAGGTCATTGCAGATGTGGGGCTGGTGGGATTTCCCAATGTGGGCAAATCCACCCTGCTTTCCCGGGTTACCAACGCACGGCCCAAGATTGCCAATTATCATTTTACCACCTTAAATCCCAATCTGGGAGTGGTGGACCTGGAGGGCGGAGACGGCTTTGTCATGGCGGATATCCCGGGACTCATCGAAGGCGCATCCCAGGGTGTGGGCCTGGGCCATGAGTTTTTGCGTCATATCGAACGGACGAAGGTCATGATACACATGGTGGACGCTGCCTCCACGGAAGGCCGTGATCCGGTGGCGGATATTTACGCCATCAACCGGGAACTGGAGGCGTATAATGAGGAGATTGCCCGGCGTCCCCAGGTAATTGCAGCCAACAAAATCGATGCTCTGGTTTTGGAGGAGGGCGGGGAAGATCCGGTGGAGCGTCTGCGGAAAGAATTCGAGCCTCAGGGAATTCCGGTTTACGCCGTTTCGGCTGTGTCCGGACAAGGCCTTAGGGAACTGCTCTATGGGGTAAAAGAACGATTGGATCAGCTAGATCCCATGCCTATTCTCTTTGAACCTGAGTATTTCCCAGGGGAAGAGCTGTTCCAGGAGAACCTGCCCTATACGGTGACCCGTTCCCTGGAAGACGAGCACGTGTTTGTGGTGGAGGGTCCCCGCATTGAAAAAATGCTGGGATACACCAACCTGGATTCGGAGAAGGGCTTTGTATTCTTCCAGAAGTTCCTGAAGGACACGGGAATTTTAAAGGAGCTGGAGGAGGCAGGAATCCAGGAGGGCGATACGGTGCGCATGTACGGACTGGCTTTTGACTATTTCCGGTAGCCTGCGGAATCCTTCATGTGTCTGCCTGGCGGCAGGATTTTTAGAGTAATCATCAGAGGAACAGGAGAATATATCAATGACAAGCAAACAACGCGCTTATTTGAAAAGCCTGGCTATGACCATGGACCCTATTTTCCAGATCGGAAAATCCGGCGTTACCCCGGAGATCGTGACGGCAGTCTCAGAGGCTCTGGCAGCCCGGGAGCTGATTAAAATCAGCGTCTTGCAAAACTGTTCGGATGACCCGGGGACTTTGGCCCAGACCCTGGCGGAGCGGAGCCGTTCCCAGGTAGTTCAGGTAATCGGGAAGAAGATTGTCCTTTACCGGGAGGGAAAGGATGAGAAAAAGCGGATTCAGCTGCCTTGAGATCAGGAAGTCAAAAAGAACAGGAGCAGAGCATGAAACAGCTGCAAAAAGTGGGGATCATGGGAGGAACCTTTGATCCCATTCATACGGGACATCTGATTTTGGCGGAAGCCGCTTACGAGTCCTTTGGCCTGGACTATGTGCTGGTAATGCCCAACGGCAATCCGCCACACAAGCCGGGCCAGGTACAGGTGTCCATGGAAGACCGTATCCGCATGACAGAGCTTGGGATTGCTGACAATCCTCATCTGCGCCTTTCCGATTGCGAAAATACTCCCCTGGACTATCACTATACCTATGAGACTCTGGAATACCTGAGAGCCGCCAATCCCGGCGACGAATATTATTTTATCCTGGGGGCAGACTCCCTTATGAGCTTTGACTCCTGGAAGGAGCCTGGCAGAATCTGCGAAAACTGCACCATTCTGGCCGCCACCCGCTACCGGATGGAGCATCAGGATTTGGAGAAACAGATCGGGTATTTGAAACAGCGGTTTGACGCCCGGATTTATCTTCTGGAAACGCCCAATATTGATATTTCCTCCCATATGATTCGGGAGCGCCTGAGACAGGGGAAGAGTATTAAGTATTATGTGCCAGCAGCTGTGGAGGCCTATATTCTGGAGCAGGGATTCTACGGGTGTACCTGCTGACAGCTGCTGCGGAAGCGGATATTTGCCGCGGAAGCAAAAGACGGATGAATGAGAAATGAGGGTTTGCGTATGAAGAGATATAATATGAAAGCCTATCAAAGGAAGATCAAGCATGAGATGGACCCTGGCCGCTATGAGCATACAATGGGTGTCATGTATACCTGCGCTTCGCTGGCCATGCGCTACGGCGCAGACATTCAGCAGGCTATGCTGGCAGGGCTTCTGCACGATTGTGCCAAATGTATTCCCAACAGCAAGAAGCTAAAGCTGTGCGAAAAGCATAATATTTCCATTACCGAGGTGGAGAAACGCAATCCCTTTCTGCTTCATGCAAAGCTGGGAGCCTTTCTGGCTATGCATGAGTACGGGATTAAGGATAAGGAAATCATCAGCGCTATCTTAAATCATACTACCGGAAAGCCCGCCATGTCCCTGCTGGACAAAATTGTGTATGTGGCGGATTATATGGAGCCTGGACGGGACAAGGCGGAGAATCTTCCGGAAATCCGCAAAATCGCCTTTGTAGACCTGGATCTGACCCTTTACCGGATTCTGCACGATACCCTGATGTATCTGGAAGAGGGGCAGGGGGAAACAGATGAAATGACCCAGAAAGCCTATGAATATTATCGGGCCCGGTATGAAGAAGAGCACCCGGAGCTCATAGAACTGGAAGAAAATCAGGAACATAGCGAGCAGACAGCAGAGACAAAATAAGCAAGTAACGAGTAAAATGTCCTTTTGGTTTACATAAATATATTATGTAAACTATAGGAATGAAACAACTATGTCATGAGGAGGATCTTGCAATGACAGAAGTACAGAGCAAACAAATGGCAAAGCTGGCATATGCAGCCCTGGAGGATAAGAAAGCCCGGGATATCCGGATTCTTGATATCTCAAAGGTATCTGTGCTGGCAGACTATTTTATTATTGCCAGCGGTTCCAACCGCAATCAGGTCCAGGCCATGGCAGATCAGGTAGAAGAGGAGCTGGGAAAAGCCGGACATCCGGCCCGTCAGATTGAGGGCTACCAGACAGCTAACTGGATTCTGCTGGATTACGGCGATATTATCATCCATATTTTTGATGAGGAGAATCGTCTCTTTTATGATCTGGAGCGGATCTGGAAGGACGGAGCAGTCCTGGAAACCGCAGATTTAGATGCTTAAGACGCCCGTATTCAGGTCTGTGGTACTGCAAGGGATAAATCAGGCAACATAAGAGAAAGAATACAAAATTTAGACAGCGTGAGAGAAAGGAGGCAAATGATGTCCAATGAAGAGAATCTCCAGCGGATCCGAAAATTGAAAAAAACCACGGACAATCCCTATCTGAATTTTTATGAGATGGATGTGGTAGACACCAAGGGAAAACCCGGCTCCTATTATATGGTGACCCGCAGCCGGAAAACAGAGGAGATGAAGCTTTTTACCCGGAAGAATCGTGCGGATGGGGTTGTGATCTATGCCCTGTACGGGGACAAGCAGGATCAGGTGGTCCTGATCCGCCAGTACCGCTACAGCATCGGAGATTACATCTATGAATTTCCCGCAGGTTTGGTGGATGAGGGAGAGGATTTCCATCAGGCAGGCATCCGGGAGCTGAAGGAGGAGACTGGGCTTGATTTTCATCCGCTTCCTGTGGACTCCATCTATTCCCGGCCTTATTTTACCACCATCGGAATGACAGACGAGGCCTGTGCCGCTGTCTACGGAACCGCCACGGGCTCTGTCTCCAAAGAGGGTCTGGAGGACACAGAGGAAATCGAGGTGGTGCTGGCAGACCGGACGGAAATTAGACGGATCCTGAGAGAGGAACATGTTTCCCTTATGTGCGCCTATATGATGATGCACTTTCTGCACAGTGAATCAGAGACAGCCTTTGACTTTTTAAAGGGATAGATCATGAGCCGGCCTGCTCTGTACAGTGCATAAGGGACAGCCTTTGACTTTTTAAAAGGATAGACCATAATCCGGCCTGCTGATTACCTTGGCAGGCCGGATTCTTTTTTGCTTTGCAGGAAATTGTGTCCTATAAAGCAAGTCCCTCCGTGGGATACACATGTCGCGCAAAGGAACAGTTTAACGGAAGAAACGGAACACTCCAAATACACGTCCCAGGATCATACAATCCGGGACAATAATGGGCGCCATGGAATCATTCTCCGGCTGCAGGCGGATATGTCCTTCTTCCTTATAATAGGTCTTGACCGTGGCGGAATCATCCACCAGGGCAACCACGATATCTCCATTTTTTGCTGTCTGCTGCTGGGCCACCAGTATAGTATCTCCGTCGTAAATCCCCACATTCACCATGGATTCCCCCTGGACGGTCAGCATAAAGCACTGATCATTGGGCATAAACTCCATGGGAATGGGGAAATAGGATTCCACATTTTCCACTGCCAGAATGGGCTGTCCCGCAGCCACGCGTCCCACAATGGGTACATTTACCACCTCACGGCGCACCAGATTGAAATTGTCATCGATAATCTCAATGGCCCGGGGCTTCGTGGGATCCCGGCGGATATAGCCGTTTTTCTCCAGGGTCTCCAGATGAGAGTGGACCGATGAAGTGGACTTAAGCTGCACAGCCTCACAGATATCACGGACCGACGGGGGATATCCCTTATTTAAAATCTGAGACTTAATATATTCCAAAATTTCCGACTGCTTTTTTGTAATCTTTCCGTATGCCATGGGGCATTCCCTCCTTCATATGGACACCATCGGGCAGGTATCAACAAAATCTTGACAAAAGCAGAAACAGTTGTTCTATATTTGGTAGTATAACATAGATCCCGGAAAAACGCAAACAAATGTTTGAAACTTTTTAAAAATTTTTTTGTCTCTTGAAACCCGGTCTTAAGTTAACATAAAAATATTATGTAAACTTAAAGTCTATTCACTTCCAGATAAAAAAATGAGTCCATTTTCGGTGAAAAGAATAAGAAGCTCTTGTGTTATCCTGATATCGTCAGGCAGCAGCCTTGTGCAAAACAGCGGCAGAAGAAAGGTTAGGGAGTGCAGGAAAATGAACTATTACATCAGTGATATGCATTTATTCCATAAGAATGTGACGAAGGCGGGGAAGGATTTTGATGACCGCCCCTTTGAGGATTTGGAAGAGATGCATGCTTTGTTCAAAGAGAAATGGAACGCAAAAATAACCAATGGGGATACGGTATATATTCTCGGCGATATGGCCATGCGCGGAACGCAGGAAGACCTGATCGCTTTTGTATCCACGCTCAAGGGACACAAGGTCATGATCAGAGGAAACCATGATGATATCCGCGATCAGCGTTATCAGCAGCTTTTTGATGAAATCTGTGATTACAAGGAGATGCGGGATACTCTTAACGGGGAACATGTGAAGCTGGTCCTTTGCCATTATCCGATCTTGATGTGGAAGGATCAGCATCACGGTTCTATCCTGTTGTACGGCCATGTCCATAATTCCATTGAGGAACACTATTTCAGGAAATGTCTCTGTGGGATGAATAACAGTGAGTTCTTTGACAGAAGAGCCGGTGACAAATTGCTCCGCGCGTATAATGTGGGATGCATGATGCCCTATATGGATTATGAACCGCGGACATTGACAGAGATCGTTGAAGGATCAAAAGCCTGTCCGTGATTCGTATTTTGGGCATTTCAATGGGGATTTCCCTCTTGAGCTTATGCGATTTTTAGCCTATAATTTGGAAAGGACATGTGCATTTACGAAAAGAACATGGACAGACGATGGAGGGCGTAAAGATGGCAAAACCGGGCGGAAAGTGGGACAGACGTAAAAATACCATTGATGATTTGGCGGATATTGTCAAAAAATATTACGTGACCTCGGAGGAGGAACGGGCGAACCGCCGCAATACGGGGCTTTTGAAGTTTCTCAAATATATGCGGGTGAGTTCCCTGGTGGTTTCCCCGAATCCCGATCCCCACGTGAGACGGGAGCGCTTTCTGCGGGATTTTAAGGCTCTGTTCAAGCAGATGGACTCCGATCTCCTATTCTCGCTTACCGATCCGGAGAGGAATCTGAGAGAGTATCTGGACTCTTCCCTCTGGGAATTACTGGCCGGCGGCGGGGAAGAATTAAAAGCGGTAGAGCCGGAAACCTCCGCCGGGGTTTTGATTCCTTTCCTGCTGCTTCAAGAGCTGGAAAAAGAGACGGCACGCTGTTTAAAGGCATATCTCATGCCGGACAACAACCCCTATGGAAAATCGGACGGGAATAGCCCGGAGAAAGAGAACAAATATGTAGAGCTGGTATTCTCCCTGGCATATTATGAGATTTTCCTGGAAGAATTTTTGGAACGTTTCGTTGACGACATAAAGCGTTCCAGGGAAGGAGACGCATCCTCGGCGGCAGAGGAACGGCTCACGCTGCTGGAAAAGGAGCTTCGGGAGTGTGAGGATCGGGAAGAAAAACAGGCTCTTGCGGTCAAGCTTCAGGAAGCCATGAAGGAAACCATGAGCTTTCTGCAAAGGGCGCAGATGGCTGTCCTGTATCTCAATCTCTATGCGTATCATGATGTCAACCTGATCGCGCTCCTGCGGATGCTCGTCATTATGGAGTATGTCAATATCAACCATGCTCCGTCCATAAGCGCGGGAAAGGGCGACAAAGAGAGAAGACGGGCACGGATCAAAAATCTGGTGGACAACGAGCTTCGGGAGTTTCCCCTGTTTTATTATCACTATCGCGTTAATCGAAATCTGTCCAGGCTTTTTGACGAGGTTACCGTATTTGCGGAAAAACGAAACATGATACCGGACCCGGAAAACCGGGAGGAGATGGAAGCCTTTAAAAAGGAGCTGGATACCTATATTGAGCTGAATTGCGGACAGATGAAGAAAAAGCGAACGGTGGATGAGGAGAGAAAGCTCTGGGAGAGCAGGCTGGCGCTTGCCAGACCGTTTTTATGGGATTCCTAAGGGTACAAGGAAAAAAGATAAAATAAAATCAAGAGGATGGAAAACTGATGGAAAAAACCTATTCGTTTAACGCCATGCATACAGAAGGGGAGTTTGGAGAGCTTTTATCCGCAGAAGGAAATGAGGAATTAAAGGAATTTTTGGAGAATCTGTTTTGGATTTATGCCAGTGATAGAAAAGACGCCTTCCGTCTTGGCCAGAAGGCGTGGCGTGTGAAGGCATATATTTTAAAACATCTACATTCTGAACCGAATAAGGATCAACCAGATGAACAGGTACCCTTTGGCTTTACGTTGGATGAAAATACAGAAAGCACGGCATTATTCCGTCTGAAAGCATATATCTACTATACACGCTTTTGCAACCTTGGCATTTTCCTTGCGGAAAACTACTACAAAAGCTTCCCGTTTTCAGAGGAACATAAGGCGGATGATTTCAGGCTTGCCCTGAATTATTTTATGCTGAATGATAGAATGGGGCAGTGTGTCCATACTGGCGTAGCATATAAATTTAATATAGACTTTCTTCCGCGGAAAGAGAGTTTTTACAGATTCTATGACGGAATTGAAGACCATATGGTTCAAAAGCTGACTGTTCAAGGGAATAAAGAGGTGTTTTCCCAAATTATGGAACGGATTTTGGGTCAAATCAAGGGAACGGATTTACGGTTATATTCTGTTGGCAAAAACTTTGGACAATGTCTTTTTAAGTATTTTGATCCTGATGGAGATTGGACTTTCCGGATTTACGAGGATGTTCCCATAAATTATATAGAGTGCAATGGGAGACGATATTCTATTCCGGCATTTCTCCAGATACAGGAAACGATACAGAAAATGATACAGGAAACATCGCATTCGGAAAAAGAGAAAGAAGAGAAAGGTATTGATTTTGTAATAGATATGAGCCTTTTTGGCAAAGGCAGGGATGGAGAGGAAACGTCTTCGCTTAACGGTTTCTTTAAAAGCATCATAAAAGGGGAAATTCCCAGGGAAACAGTTGCTACCATTTCCGATGGAGAGATTGTGGCGACACAATTACCGAACTGTATGGAGGAATATAAAATAAGCTTGCCCGAGAGCATATTCCTTAAAAAAGCATATCTTGATGGGGCAAAAGACTGTGTTACGTATCGTGTCGATTTGGATCGTGCCGAGGCAGACAAAGCGAAAATGGCGTTTCCATTCTGGTGGGCGGAAGAGGATGTAAAGCTCATAAGGGAGATGAAAGAACTTGAGAATCTAAGTCAGATTGAAAAAATTATGGAGAAAGTAAATAAGCTTGGCAATGGGATAAGCAGCGAAAAAAACAGGCCACAAGATTTAGTTGGTTTGACACCATATTGTAACAAAAAGGACGCTAATACGCAGTTTCAAAGGATTAAAAAGTACATGGAGGAAGGAGAGAACTGCAAATGACAGGGGACATTGCTCATAATCTGAAATCGTCTGAGGCATTATCCATTGGCCAAATCATAAAAAACAGGATCTTCCGTGTTCCCATGTATCAGAGAAATTATAAATGGGGGACCAAAACCGCAGGGAAGCTGGCAGAGGATTTGGCGGATAGCTATGGTAAGGACATGCAAAAATCCATTGGCCTGCTCACCCTGCATCAGGGGGACAGGGAGATTTTGGATATTATTGACGGACAGCAAAGATTTATTACCCTCTCGATTATTTTTAGCATTTTGTGCGGCCAAGACATGCCCATTCAATTATCCTTTGAAAGGGATGGAGCGGACAGGGAAAGAATTGCGGCAATACATAGAGAATACGATGAGAAATGGAGCGGAAGCAGCCCGGATGCAGACAGAATCATGCGGAACAAGGAAAAAATAAAAGAGATCCTTGAGAAAAAAGAGATCCTTGAGGAAGGGGAAAAGGAGGCGTTTCAGAAATATATCTTAGAAAAATGTATGATGCTTTGCAGCATCATTGAAACAGAGCCCGAAAAAGAATTCATGAATCTGAACGCGTATAAAACAAAATTTTCAGTATGCGACTATGTGAGAGCCAATTTGATTTCACTCAATACGTTTTATAGGGGTGATTTGGATAAGAAAAACAGTATCTTAGCCTCCTGCCTTGAAAAGCATAGCTATAAAACGGCAATCGCCCGTTTATATGACGATATTCTGGATATATTTTATTCCGATTCCAAATGCGACGGTACGTATAAAAATGTATATTCTTTGGTACGAGGCAGTTATTTCGATCCTGATAAGACGGAGGAATCAAGAATTAATATATTGTTTACCAAAGAATTATCAGATAAGAAAAAGAGGGATTTTTCTGATGAAATATCAGATAAGAAAAAGGGGTATTTTTCTGATGAAATCCATAAAGATGGGAATAAATGGATTGAGATACTTCTAAAGATAGCCTGTGTAAAAAAGCTGATGTCCCAGTTGAAGCAGGAAATGGAAGGACATAATTTCAGCTCGGCGAAGGGGATCGATGATTATCAGAAACTGAAAAAGGAGAATTTCCTGGATCTGATCATGAATCTCGACGTGGAAAAAGAAAGGCTTGACACCATAACCTTGGCAAAGCTGCTTAAGGAAAACAGCAATGTCGGGTATGTGCTGATGAAGGACCTGGGAAAAACGGATTTGAAGCTTGCTAATCGCTACTTTGAAGCTTTTGTTTATTCAGGCGTAAACAGGGCTACAGTTACTGCAGCAGAAGTAGAAAATGATCGTGTAGAGCTCCCTAAAATGAGTGACGAGGAGATTATTTCCTGTATCCAGGGAGCAGGACAGGAGGTTATTGACCGTTTTTTACAGGAGCAGAAACAGGCAGCGGAGACTTCTGTTGTAATTGCGCCTGTGCTTGATCTGGAAGACCGCGAAAATCTGGACTTTGGAGGGGAGCTTGATCTGGAAGAAGGGGATACCATAACGGCCGGAAAGCTTTTCGCGCATAAGCGTAATATAAAAGTTCCTGTGATCCAGAGAGATTATTGCATGGGAGCAAGAATCAATAAAACAGAAGCAGATGATTTTCTGGGATATTTGATTAAAAATTTTCAGGAAGGGAAAGAAGTTGTTGCCAGTACCATTCTTATCGCTGTTGAAAAAAATACAGCGGATATTTATATTTTTGACGGACAGCAAAGATTGTATACGATTTATCAATTACTGAAGCACTGCGGAATATGCGAGGAGGATAATGCCAGATTTATATTTATAGGCAGGAAAAACGGAGCAAGTAAATATTCAGAAATAGCAGAAAGAAATTTAAAGGAAGCCTTTGAGGAGAGAACACAGAAAATAGAGGGGAAGAAGGGTGATTTTGGGGAATATCTGCGGAATAATGTTCGATTTAAGCTTAAGATTACAGGAACCATTTCGGATGCCGAGCAGTTTTTTATGGATATTAACGGCGGGGTCTCTCTCAAGAAGTATGAGATCTTCAAAGCCTGTCTGTGTGAACGATTGGTGGATTTGGGAGAGACGGATTTTATAAGGGAGATGGAAAATAAATGGCTGGAATGGTTCTACAGGTTTTTTGATATAAAAAAGACTGATGAAGAAGACATGGAAGAATTGGCAGAAATGAGATTCCTGGAATTTCTGTGTCGATTCTTTGCCATGCGGATGCAGGAGGATCACGGGGAAAACAGCGAAAAACGCAACGAAAAACTGCCAGCTTTTGATTGCATGGAAAGCAAAAGCCAGCTGGTAGGGCGGTTAGAATACCTGAATAAATTAAGCAGGGAAGATATCTCAAGAATCCGGTGTGTGATGGATTATTTGATGGACCATGAAGCTGGGATAAAAACGCCTTCCGAACAAGGGAAAATGGAAATTGAGTTTTATCATAAGGGTAATATTAATTTAGGATCTACCGTGAAGCAGTGTATCGGGTATTATTTGTTGGAGCAGCATGAGGTACAGAAAGAAAAATTTATCGGCCGGCATAAGGACGCTATACTCCACGGGTTTATTAACTCGTTATCTGATAAAACAAGAATACAGGTACAACGGTTTTATTCCTGGAAGGATGTGGGAGCTCTCATAGAAATATATGATAAAGATCTGTTGCTAAACGACTGCATCCGGCACATCTTAAAGATAAAACCAAAGGCTGGGGAAGGGAAGTATCCCTATGCTGAGAAAGAAGATATTTCCATGCATTTTCTGGGCGGGTACAAGGTGTGGGAAAATATGGGTAAAATACCAATAACCATTGAGGGAATTCCCAAAGAAGAGATACCGGCATATTATAAGATGCCCTTCACTCCAGGCGGCAATTATATTAGAGCAAAATATATATATGATTATAATAAGGTAATAAGTGATAATTCTGAAGTAAAGACGTTAACTTTCATATGGACGAAAAAAAGAGAAGAGAAAAGCATAAAAAGAGAAGACGGTGTGGATACAAATATTGTCTTTTCAAATAAATTAAAAAATCCTTACATAAAGGATCTTTTTGGAACGAAAGACTATTGTATCGTAGAAACCGAACAGGATCTGATAATAGGATGGTTGACATACAGAACAGACGCTTATTTTCTGAATTCTGCGCAGGTTTGGTATCAGGATCTTATATAATTTGGATTTGTTTTTGATTATGCATAAATTTCTTAAAGTCAAAAAGCAGCCCCCGGAAAGTCATTAATATGCGGTTTTCCGGGGGTTCCCTGTCTATTCAGTTTGTCTCGTTTCTGCTACTTTTAGAGTCAGAGCAGAACCAGCAAGCAGTCAGGTAAGAATTCTGTTCCAAGATTCCATGTTTCTTTCAAAAAACACATTCCTCTCTGCCTTTCAATAGGAAAAAAAGAGGGTGTACGGGTGAGTTTGAAAAGCGACATATCGTGTAGAATGGTAAAAGCAGGAAGCCACACAGCTGGCGAATGAAGTGTCGAAAACAAAAAGAGAAGGAGTAAATGGATGATCAAGGTGCAACTGTACACGGATGAGGAGTGGAGGAAAACGCTGGATCTACGTACCGAAAATGAGGAAAACTGGGTCATGGATGCCCAGGGAAAAACATTTCCGCTTTTTTTAGAGAGCCATGAGGAGGACGGCAAGGGAGCGCCCTTCCGGGACCCGGAGAGCGTGAGAGTCTTAAAAGAATGTGGCTATACCTTTGTCAGTGAGGACGACTGGTATTCCCTTCGCTGTGACGACTGGTCAGGAACAAGGAGAATCCCCTTGTCCAATTTGAACTATGAGCTGCGTTTTGCCCTGTTAGTCATTTGGTATTCCCGCCAGGGGAGGTATACCTGGCTCATGGGGAGTGATTCGGGTGGAGGATCTGTGGGGGAGCAGATCTGGAAGCTTCTTGCGGATCTGCCTTTTGATATTCGGATCGCAATTCGGATCTCCGATATGGGTATTCTTAAAAATAGGATTGAGGGCGCGGAATACAGAATCGTGAATTATCCCTATGGCGGCAGGCGAATCCAGGTGACAGTCAGGGAATCATGGCTGGGGAACGATCCTTTTTATACGGAAATGGAGGGGCACAGGGAGTGCAGTACAGCTTATGGACTTTGCATGGGTAAGGATGGACAGTACTATTCCGATGGGCACAGTGTGGAGTACGCCTTTCAGTATTACTGGAAAAACGATATCCAGGGGATCATAGAGCATATCAAAAAGAACTATCCCGAACGATTTCGCCTGGCAGAGACTTGTCAGGAATACAATGTGTTTTCCTTCGCGGAAGCGTTGGGAGAGAGGGAGGGTTCTTCCATCGTCCCCCTGCCTTGTGGGAGCTGGTACGAGGAGGTCCAGTCGTACCTTTATTTCAGAGACAAATTCCGGATCATCTGCCATCTGGCGGCTGTACCGAAAGAGCCTCTTTCGCGCAAGCTTCCGCTCCTGATGGTGGACAAGAATAAGGACGGCTCCTATGGGATACACGGCAGCTTAACCGTCAAGTATCCCACCCTGGGAGAGTGCATGGGCAGTGTGATAGAAGAACGCAGTCCGGAAAGAGAGCGGTTCATTCTGGTGGTCGATAGGGAGGAGCTTCTTTCTTCCGCAAGGGACATTGACAGCGCGGTCTATGGTTTTCGGCTGCTGGCGGACAGCCTCGAGCTCTTTGAGCCCTATGAAGCGGTGCGGCTTTTCGGACAGGCGTTAGAGGAGGTGTATGGTTCCGGAAACTGTGAGATAGCGGATGAATTTTACTAAAGGGTAAGGAGGGCTTATGATCAGAGTCAGGTTGTTTTACAGCGGGGAAGAACTGTCGAAGGCACGGGAGACATATCAGCTTTTTTATTATGGAAGAGAGGATTTTTACAGGCTGGTTGAAGGAAACAGATACTCCTCAGAAAAGGTTCCACCGTGCAGAGATGCCGAGTCTGTCAGATTGATCCGCCAGATCGATCATGCAGAGTTTGTGGAGGATGACTGGTACAGCATTGTCACCCCTTTTGGCCGCACCAATATCACGGCCTTAAGCGAGAGTACAAAATATGGGCTCACGGTTATGGAGCGGAGCCGTATGGGATTCTATACCTCTTTTAAAGAATCCTGCAAAGACGTATGGGAAAGGCTTGCGGACCTTCCGTTTGACGTGCTGATCGGTTTTCATACGGCGGAATTTGATTTCTCATTTCCATCCCTGCCTTTTCCCGCTGAGATTTTGGGAAAGGTTATCGTGGAGAATTACCGGCATGACGGGGAGGAGTGCGAGGCATATCTGTACGAAGATACGTCGAAAGCGCCGGCAGTGATGGATGGAAAGCTTTATATCCCGAATCATTTTAAGGAATTTCCTTTCAATCTGAAAAACAATATGGCAGCGCTTGTGAGAGAGGCCGAGAAAAAGACATTGCTTTTAGAGAAAACCTATCCCCGCATCCCCCTTGTTACAAGCTTGGAGGAATTTGCGGGTACCGTGGGCAATCCTTTCACGGATTATATGTTCGGTGAACGCCTGCAGGAAGCCGTTGATGACACCGGGGCTGTCCGGGCCTATTTCAAAAGGCTGACGATGCATAACTATATGGAACATATTCCGGATCATGCGCCGCCTGCAATACAACCAGTGTATCTTATCGCCCAAAAGAACAGACATACAGGCGACTGTATCATAAGCTGGGACTCCTGCCGCAGGGACAGCATGTTCTTTGGATTTTCCGCCATGTTCCTGTCAGACAATGTGATCGAACCAGATGACAAGGTGAGAAAGGATTTTGTAAAACTGGTGATCGTCACAGACTCCGACAGATTTTGGGACGATAGAAGCTGTGCAAGTGATTTTGGGCATATTTTATGGGCGTTTAAACTATACGAGGATATTGTGGAATTGTATGATGGCTGCCGCGTATACAGCGAGTTTCTAAATATAGTCAGGCAGCCTTACGAGGAAGGAAGGCTGACAGTAAAGGAGTCTGAATGAATACAGAGGAGAGGGGAAAAGCAGAATGTACCGGGAATTAATCGACAAAAGCATTGGAAATGTATACCAGGCGGGAATCGCCACAAAGATCCTCCAATATATGAACAAGATCCGCAACGAGTCCGATATCACCCAGGCCAGACGGTGGGTGATGGAGCTCCTGCAGAATGCAAGGGATCTGTCCTTTGAGGACCGGCCGGTGAACGTGCAGTTCATCCTGGAGGAAAACATGCTGACCTTCCGGCATGATGGCAAGGCTTTCCGGGTGGAGGATATCCTGTCCATTATCAATCAGGTATCCTCCAAAAATCCGGGCGACGGTGTAGGACAGTTTGGCACGGGATTCATGACGACCTATCAGCTCAGCCAGCGCGTGGAGCTCCATTCGGTGCTCCAGGAGGCAGACTGGCCGCGCAGGGAATTTCGCATTATGCTGGACAGGAGCGGAAGGACGAAAGAGGAGATCCTGCTGGCCATTGAGGAGAATCTTGCGGAATTAAGGCGGGCGGCCGTAGCAACCGGGGAGGCGCCGGAGCGCTTGGAATCGGGATTTGATACAGAATTTCGTTATCGTCTGGAAAATGAAAACAGCCGCCGGATCGCCCAGACAGGCATGGCGGATCTTGCGGATACCATTCTGTACGTGCTGCTTTTTTCAGACAGGATCGGCAGCGTAACGCTGATATACCAGTCAGCCTACAGCACGTACACCATTAGCTATTTCGTAAAGGAGTGTATGACATATTCGGATGGTATGCAGGAGCTGTGTCTTTGTGAAAAAAGGAATTTTGCTTATGACAGAAACAAACCCGTACTTGGGGAGAAACCGGATGTTGGCATCGAAACCCATATGTTTTACTGTATGAGTGAGGACGGACTGACGCTGGCGGCGGAATACGATGGGCTGAAGGGATTTCTTCCGGTCTCTGAGCGAACCCCCAAATTGTTTGTGGCCTTTCCGCTGATCGGCGCGGAAGAATTTCCGTTTCCGGTTGTCCTGAACGATCTGAGGCTTTGTCCCAATGAGCCCAGGAGCGGGATCTCTCTGGTGGATCATGCCGATTCCTCAGACGCCCGGACGAATCAGGAGATCATAAGTCACGCTGTTGCGCTGTACGGACGTTTTGTGAGGGCGCTTTTGGAGAAGGACCACAGGGGAATCCGGCATTTGCTCAGAATCTCTGAATGGCAGGAAAACAAGGAGTGGTCCCAGCAGTGGGTCAGGGAAAATCTGTACCAGCCCCTCTGCGACATTGTCAAAAACCTGCCTGTTTTACCCACGGCAGACGGATGGATCGCTCTGGCGGAGCCGGATTGCCGCCTGATAAAGAGCGCAGAAGGCGGGGAAGCAAAGAGGGTGCGGCGATTGCTTGCGCCATTGCGCGGATATCGGACGGCCCAGAATGAAACGGACTGGTATGAGGTCTTCGCCCCCTATGGGATTGAGGAAGAGAAAATCATCTCGCTGGAAAAAATCGTGCTGGGGGCCCAGGAGCATCTGCAGCGGAATCTGGATGATGAGAAAATGGAGCCCATGGCATGGTGCAGCCTGCTCTATAACAGCGCAATGCAGGATGACCTGCTTGCCCTGGGAATCCGCTCCGGTGATATAGCGATTTTTCCCAATCAAAATGAGGAGGATTGGAAAAACAGGAAGCTGTTTACCGCGGCACAGCTCTTCCTCGATCCGGGGATTCCGGAAGTATTGAAGGACGCGGCGGAGAAGCTGGCCCTGTTGGATGATATCTGCAAAAGCCGGACAGACTTATGCATTCGCCAAAAGCTTCTCCATCTGTCCTTTGAACCTGAGGCCGCCCATGTTTTACCGCAGTATCAACTGACGGAGCTGATTAATTTTATCATAGAAAGAAGCAGCCGCAATTACCGGGTGCGTAATTTTTCATGGTATGAGGGCAGTTATCTGACAGTCTGGCGGGAGGTGTGGTATCTGATGCTCTCCTGTGGCCCCGACCAGGAGTTATACCGCCTCTGCCACATGGTGTGGACGGATAAGCTTCCCAAACAGCAGCGAATCGAGGATGACAGATTTCAGAATACCCTCTGGGGCAACAGTTACCGCGGCGTACTGGCGGAGCTGCTGGAATGGATGGCCCAAAAGGGGGACAAATGCGCCTTGCAGGACGCCCTTGCAGGGGCGGAGGAGAGCGGGCAGTTTTATGATTGGCTGAACTGCTGCTATGAAAAGATGAGCAGGTATCTACCCAGCGGGGATTACAGCTGGAAGAGGATTATGCTCAATCAGAAAGGGGAGCTGCGATGTCCGTATGAGCTGAGATCTGATCATACGGATCAGGGGGAGCTTAAAGAGATCGCAGACCGTTTTCGGGAACTGGATGGGGAATGTGATGTCTACGGCTTTTTGCTGGATCAAGAAGTATCCCTCAGGGGCTGGAATCTGCCTGTTTTTTCTGACAGCGACCTTACAATGCGGGTCAACCGGGCGCTGCAGAAGCTGTTATCGGAGAGGAATCTCTCTCAGGCAGACATGGTTTATCAGGAAGCCTGCACCAGGCTGCTGGGGTGGATCAAGGAGCATCCGGATATGGCCAGGGACGCTTTCCCGAATTATTGGAAAGAGGAAGACCAGATGCAGCTTCTGACTCCTAGCGCCGCCGTAGGGCTGCAGAGAAAGGCGAATACGCTGGAGCGTATGTGCCGGAAGATCGGGACAGACGACCCGGAGGAGCTTATGAGGCAGTTGGAAAAGGCGCTGGAGACGAAAGAGGCGTTTAGCGGCGGAATGTGGGAGCCGGACGAGATGGACGGACTCACTGACACAGAGCGCCAGGAGGCCATGCGCGAGATCGGGTGCGCAGGCGAAGCGTATGTCCATCGAACAGTCCAAGAATATTTTCTCACAAAAGGCTATGAGATCCATGGGGAAGAGAACGGTAGGCTTACTCTTTTAGCGCCCATCAGACAGGAGGACGGCAGGGAAGTGGAAATTGTGCGGCCGGATACAGATACTTTCCATCAGGCGGGATGGGATATCCGTGTCTCGTTTCGCGAAACAGCAGACCGTGGAGCAGAGATCTATTATATGGAGGTCAAAACGCATACGACGAAAAGCGCAGCGCAGGGGACCTTACAGGTGTCAAACGAGCAGATGAAGCTGGCGGCGAAGGAGCGGGAGCGCTATATCCTGTTTTTGGTAGAATATGATTTTAACCGCAAATCCGTGACAGGCATGCAGTATTATATGGATCTGATCCAGTGTCTGGCGGAGGGGAAACTATATCATGAGGAAGGAAAATATCATCTGCGGGTGTCATTGTAGTGATTCAATAGCACAAGTATCCAATTTATCCCATTCCGGAAATTGCTTTAAGTTTACATAACAATATTATGTAAACCGCTTCTTGCTTTATAGGAATTTGCGCTATGCAAAACAAGTTCTTACAAAGCAAGAAGCCCTTCGGGACTGGATTCTTATTTATTCTTAGGCCCTTCCTCCCTAAGCCGCACCGCACGGGCCGCCATTCTGCGCCGCTCCTCATCCTGGGCAGCATAGTGCTTGCGGGTGGTATTTACATCCCGGTGGCCCAAAACCTCCGCCACCAGATAAATATCCCCGGTTTCCTGATAGAGAGTGGTTCCGTAGGTACTTCGCAGCTTATGGGGGGTAATGTGTTTCAAAGGCGTCACCTGTTTTGCATATTTTTTCACCAGATTTTCCACAGCCTGTACCCCGATCCGCCTTTTCTGTGTAGACAAAAAGAGCGCATTTTCATGTCCGGGAAGAGGAGAAACAGACTTTCTGGACCCCTCCATATAGCGGCGAAGTGCCTGTTCCACCTCGTCTCCAAAATAAACCACCATTTCCGAGCCGCCCTTTCGGGTAACCTTTATCCCGTTATTTCGAAAATCAACATCCGTTAGATCCAGGCCCACACACTCGGAAACACGGATTCCCGTACCCAGAAGAAGGGTGACGAGAGCCAGATCCCGCTCCTTGGTTTTCTCATAGTAGGCCTTGCGCTGCCCGCTGAGGGAATCTCCTCCATGCTCAATAAAATCCAGAAGCTGTGCGGTTTCATCCACGTCCAGCCGGATAATGGCCTTGTCATGAAGCTTTGGCATGTCCACCAGCAGGGTAGGATTTCGGGTGATCACCTGCCGCTTATAATAATAGGCATAAAAGCTGCGCAGGGCAGACATTTTACGCTTCAGGCCCCGCTCCCCGTTAGTGGCATAGCCTGCAGGCTGTCCATCGCTTTCATACACCTTCAGGTATTGCTGGTATTCCTCCAGATCCACGCTTTCAATCCTCTCCAGGTCCGCCGCCTTAAAATCCCGGATTTCATAATCCTTATAGCAGGGATTGTTCTCTGTCAGAAATCGGAAAAAAAGCCGGATATCATAGGCGTAGGAAACCCGGGTACGGACAGAAGTGGTAGACTCTATAGCCCGAAAATAATCTGCCGCAAAGGGCGGGAGAGTCTTCAAAATCTGCCGCAGCTTTATGGTATTGTCCATATCATTCTGCTCATGATAGCTTCTGTAATAGTCCATATGTGAAATCCTTTCTGTGTCCTCTGTTTCTGCAAAGTGGTTCGTACATTAGTTCCATTATATAATAAATTTTTCGCAACTTCCATCATTTTTTGCAAAATCATTGACTCCTGTGGTGAGCTGTGTTACAATAATTTTCGTACAATTCCATATACTTTTTGAGTGCTCATCTGAACCTGCAAATCAGATGAGAAAAGGGAATCAAGTGAGAATCTTGAGCGATCCGGTCACTGTAATTAGGGAGCAATGCCTTAGAAATCCATTGTATAGATCCTATATGAGAAGGAAAGGCAGCGCATAGATCTATGAGCCAGGAAACCTGCTTAAAGAGTGAGGAGAGACTTCCGAGTAAAGTTCAGTTCCTGAAATAATCGCTTTTTATTATTTCCTGCCTGTATCCATACGGAAGCAGGCATTTTTTATGGAATTCTCCTGGAACGGTACATGCAAAGACAGATGCAGAAAATGTAAGCCTCCTGTGCCTGAAAGGCTGTGACGGCATTCGGTCTTTCACACACAGGAAAAATCCCTCTTGTTAACACGAACAAACAGAAACCACCATCCATCTGGCTTTGCAGTTTCAAAGATCACCACAGCCTTAGAGACAAACCTGAATATTACCATGCGGTTTCCCTGCAGCTTCCGGTATGGCAAAAAGGGATGTTTCTCTGGCTGTAGTGATTTTTATTTCTTTTATACGTCAATCTATTTGAAAAATCTGTGTTTGTCGTATAGATTGGTAGATCCATATTGAAAATGCTATCACTGCAATGTCTATATGGCTCTATTTCAGATGGCGTCCACATTCCCCGCAGCCACCATATCCACGCCTGTGCCTGCCACATCTGCTACAATTACGTCTCCAATTCTTACCGGAGCCTGAACTGTAATTCCCTTCAGAGCCTGGATACAAGCGAAAATAGCGGTTTTCGGCACATCTGAACGTGTTTTTACAGCAGCCATGACGTCGATACCGCCTTTTACCCGAACTGTACTTGTCACGATTCGGGTGGGATTGGCGACTTCCTTTCGAGCATAGCTGTCGCCCTTTTTGCAGGTGTTTCCCTCTACCTGCAGGATCGTTTTGTTTTCCATGGATACTGTTAAGGGACAGCCCATGGGACAGCCAATACAAATCAGTTCTCTTTTTTCCACGGCTACGCCTCCTCAATCTTTATGGTTAGGGCCTGTAATTCCGCATAGGCCAAAAGCTTCTCCCGGTCCAGCCGGATCTGTTCCATTTCTCCTGGCGCCACAATGGGACGTTTTTTCTGAAATACCTTTTCCTCATTAAAATACACGCAGATCCGACAGTTTTTATAGACATCCTTTACCCGGAACCTCACTGTAAGCGTTTCCTCCATCCTGTTGGGATGTAAGACAGAGGGAACCGTATAACGAATCCCATCAGAGGGGATTATGTGGATTTTGTCTGTTCTTTTTTCCCTGCAGGCTGTCCTTTTTTCCTTCACATAAGCCAGAGCATGTCTTCCTGCAGCCGCTGCCTCCTCGGATACATAATCCACCAGGTCATGGACATGGAGCACATTACCGCAGGCAAAAATACCCTCCACACTGGTTTCCAGTCTCTCATTGACTACAGGACCAGAAGTGGCCGGATTGATCTCAACACCGGCTCCCCGGGAGAGCTCATTTTCCGGAATCAGGCCTACGGAGAGAAGCAGGGTGTCGCAGGTATACTCCTCTTCTGTTCCGGGAATCGGCTTTCCCTTCTCATCCACTTCTGCGATGGTTACGCCGGTGAGGCGCTCCTTTCCACGGATTTCCACTACCGTATGGCTCAGCTTCAGGGGAATTCCATAGTCGTCCAGGCATTGTACAATATTTCTCTTTAGTCCGCCGGAATAAGGCATAAGCTCGGCTACCACCTGAACCCTGGCGCCCTCCAGGGTCATACGCCTGGCCATAATAAGGCCAATGTCCCCGGAACCCAGGATTACCACTTCTCTGCCAGGCATCAGTCCCTCCCGGTTTACCAGGCGCTGGGCGGTTCCTGCTGCATAAATACCAGCCGGTCGGTATCCGGGGATCCGAAGAGCCCCGGCGGGACGCTCCCGGCAGCCCATAGCCAGGATTATGGCTCCTGCCTGGACCTGAAATACACCATCTTTCCGGTTCATGGCCGTAATAACTCGTTCCCTGCTGATATCCAGCACCATGGTAGACAGCCTATAGGGGATTTTAAGCGCTTCCACCTGGGCAATATACCGGGCCGCATATTCCGGACCCGTCAGCTCCTCCTGAAAGGTGTGAAGTCCAAAGCCGTTGTGGATGCATTGGTTCAGGATTCCCCCAAGTTCCCGATCCCGCTCCAGAATCAAAATGCGCTCTCCTCCGCTCTTCCTGGCGGAAACTGCTGCTGCAAGCCCTGCTGGGCCGCCTCCGATGATTACAATATCATAGGTGTCCATCATTTTTATGCCCTCTATTTTCTAATCTTTCCCTTTTATCCCTTGATTTCTGCTGTTTTTCCTATTTTTCCAGAGGAATTTTTTACCTTCCATCTGCTTCCCTGACCCAGAAGTCTTTATTTTCTCCTAGGATCAAGGCAGAAGCACCGCCGTTTTTGGTGATCTTCTTCCTTTCCAGAGACAGTTCCCGGGATAAAATCTCCATGGTGCGGGGGGAACAAAAGCCTGCCTGGCATCTACCCATACCTGCCCTGGTTCTTCGCTTAATGCCGTCCAGGGACCGGGCTCCCAGAGGACGGCGGATGGCGTCCAAAATCTCCCCCTCTGTCACGCTCTCACAGCGACAGATCATAGTCCCATAGGCGGGCTCTTTTTGGATCAGCTGATTCCTCTCCTCCAGAGAAAGGGTATTAGGCCGCAAAACGCCTTTTCTCGTTGCTACAAAATCCGGATTCTCTTTTGGATCCAGCATCTCTTTTACCAGATCCGCCACCATACGGCCAATAGCCGGCGCGCTGGTGAGGCCCGGAGATTCAATGCCGGCGCAGTCTATAAACCCTGGCGCATCCTTGGGCTGCCCTATGACAAATTCATGGCCGGATTCATGAGCCCGAAGTCCGGCAAAGGTGGTAATCACCTGATTCATGGGAATATCCTTCACTGTATTTCCACATTTGTCCAGGATTTCATCCACCCCCTGGCGGGTGGTACAGGTGCCCTCCCGATCCTGAATATCTGCTGCCGTAGGGCCTACAATTAAATTTCCGTGAACCGTGGGTGATACTAGGATTCCCTTTCCGTATTTCCCCGGAAGGGTAAAAATAGTTCTGGTCACATGCTGTCCTGCCGTATGGTCTAAAAGGCAGTATTCTCCCCGCCTGGGCGTAATGGACAATTTCTTCTCACTGACCAGGTTGTGAATCTGATCCGCGTAGACCCCGGCGGCATTGACCACACATTTTGCCTCATAGTCTCCCTGATTGGTTCCAACGACAAAACTGCCCTGCCGCTTCTCAATCCGTTCTACCCGGGTGTCAAAGAAAAATTCCACGCCATTGGTACAGGCATTTTCCGCCAGTGCAATATTTAGGCCAAAGGGGCATACAATTCCGGCTGTAGGCGCATAGAGGGCCGCCACCGCCTGATCTGAGACATTGGGTTCCAGCTCCGCCAACTCCTTTTTCTCTATGATCCGCAAATGCTCCACCCCGTTTTGCATTCCCCGCTGGTATAAAAGCTCCAGTCCCGATCTCTCTTCCTGGTCTGTACAAACCACCAAGGAACCGTTTTGAATAAAATCAAAATCCAGTTCCTGCGAAAGACGGGGCATCATCCGATTTCCCAGCACATTAAGCCGGGCCATAAGGGTATTGGTCCTGGCGTCAAAGCCCGCGTGAACAATGCCGCTGTTGGCCTTGGAGGTGCCACAGCACACATCCTCCTCCTTCTCCAGCACACAAGCCTTTATATCATACCGGGACAGCTCTCTGGCTGTTGCACAGCCGGACACGCCTGCCCCAATAATCACCACATCATACATCAGAGGAATCCTCCTTTTCGTTTCTCTCCATGGGAATTATAGCAGAAAAGTATCCTGCTTTTCAATGTTTTTCCTCTGAGGTCTGGAGAAAAATAGGACAAGGTGTAAATAGCTTGGCTTGATAGTGATAAGGAACTAAATTCACTTATCCCTGTTAGCTGACGGTTTCGGGGTGCATACGAAAGCCTGTCTGATTCCTAACAGGGATTCAGACGGGAGCATGATTTCGATTGACTGTACTGCCGTAGAGGACGAAGTTGCACATACCATCCGTCAGCGGTCAGAATTAGATTGGCTGGTATATCATGACCCGATTGGGTTTGCTGATTTGATATTGAATGGAGACCCTGAACAGTATCTGAAAGATATTACAAAGCGGGACTAATCTTCCAATGGGAGGTTGCTCTCACATTGCGGCCTCATATTTTGAAAAAGGGCTTGACAATTCCGTCTACATAATGTAGTCTATATGTGAGGCTACACTATGTAGACAGGAGGCTGTACTTATGGCAGAAATTCAGTTAGGGGTTGTGGAGGCTCGTTTTGCAGACATCATCTGGGAGAGAGAACCCGTGACATCCACCGAACTTATAAAACTGGCTGCGGCAAAACTCACTTGGAAACGGACAACAACACATACGGTATTGCGCCGGCTCTGTGATAAGGGCCTGTTCCAAAACAATAACGGTGTGGTGACTTCTCTCCTGACCCGGCAAGAGTTCTATGCCCGCCATAGCAAAAAGTATGTGGATGAGACCTTTGCGGGGTCTCTTCCCGCTTTCCTTGCCGCGTTTACCAGCGAAAAGAAGCTGACAGCCGAGGAAATTACCGAGATTTGCGAACTAATCGACAAGGCAGGTAAATGATATGGGCAATATATTTCTGAAAATTCTGAACATGAGCATTACAGCAAGCTGGCTGATTTTAGCGGTGGTGTTGCTCCGGTTCATGCTGAAAAAGGCGCCGAAATGGGTTGCCGTTCTTTTGTGGGGGATTGTCGCTCTGCGGCTGGTGGTTCCCTTTTCCTTCGAGAGCGCGTTGAGCCTGATCCCCAGCGCCGAGACCTTCAACGCCCATAACATCCAGTATGAGACACCTGTTATCAGCAGCGGCATCCCCGCCGTTAACAATGTGGTCAACCCCGTTCTGGGCAAAACATTTGCGCCCAACCCTGTCGGTAGCATCAACCCGCTCTATATCTGGACACTTGTTGTTTCGGCAATCTGGCTTGTTGGCATCGCCGCAATGCTGCTGTATGCAGTTATCAGCTATGTGCGGGTACGCCGAAGCGTTGCGGAAAGAATGCCCTTTGAGGGAAACATCTTTCTGTGCGACTATGTAAAGTCTCCGTTTATCTTGGGACTGGTCCAGCCCAAAATCTATCTGCCCTCCAACATGGACGCCACGTCCATGGAGCCGGTAATTGCCCACGAAAAAGCGCATTTAGCAAGGCGTGACCACTGGTGGAAACCGCTGGGCTTTTTGATTTTGGCGGTTCACTGGTTCAATCCCCTGTGCTGGATGGCTTATGTGCTGCTGTGTCGGGACATCGAGCTGGCCTGCGACGAAAAGGTCATCCGACAGATGGATATAGATGGGAAAAAGAAATACTCCACCACCCTGCTGGAACGCAGTGCCCAATGGCGGCTGGTCACAATTTGCCCGCTGGCCTTTGGAGAAGTTGGCGTAAAAGAAAGGGTGAAAAATGTGTTAAATTACAAAAAACCGGCGATTTGGGTTATTGTTGTGGCTGTCGTTGCCTGTGCGGTGGTGGCAGTATGCTTTGCGACAAATCCGAAGCAGAACTTTCCCCAAGAGCAGAGCACAGTTCAAGCGCGGATTACCGAGGCTGAGGACGGCTTCTTCCTGGTCGCGCCAGTCGAAGGGGCGTCGGAGCTGTCATCCAGCGATTTGTTCCGTGTTCCCATCACGAATATGTCTCCGTCCCCTGAGCCGCAGGTGGGAGATATTGTGGAGATTACCTATGACGGCTCTATTCTGGAAAGCTACCCAGCTCAGTTCGGTACGGTTTCCAGCATAAGGGTGGTTTCGCGGGAGAACTCACTGGAAATAGAAGAACTGCAGGTCAAATACCCGGAATACTTTGAAATTGGGACCTTCAAGGGGCTGGAGGTCTATGTCTGGCAAATGGCTGAGAGTGATTACCGTTTTGGGCTGATGCAGGGAACCAACCGTGAGAAAACGCTGGAAGAGAAAATGGCATTGAAAGGCGCTTCTTCGAAGGAAATGGCGCTGATTCTGTCCAACTTCGATATTGAGGACAAAGATATTTTTGTGATCCCATGGCAGAATCCTATTTCAAGTTATATGGTCACGGAAGACATGGTGAAAGACCCGGAATACATCAACAACATTCGCACCATGTTGGGACTGGATGGTGTTTCGATGGATTCCGCCGGAGGGGAAGATACGCCAACCACTGTCGGGCCAGACGCAGCTGCTACAACGCTATCCAAAGAACAGACCGCTATCTATCAGGCGATTCTGGAACATAACAAGTCTTCCAACTCACAAAAAGTCAAACTCAATTTTGCCCCACTCGGACGCCTGTGAGGGGGAGAATTTGTTTTATCAGAAAAGGGGTTGCCATGCTGACTGTCGCCATCTGTGAAGACGAACCTTATTTTGCTTCTCATTTAACCAAACTGGTAACCGAATACGGGGATATCAGGAACTGGGAGCTGTCCATCCAATCCTTTTCCAGGGGGGAGGAGCTTTTGCTGTCTGGCCAGGAGCCTGACATTCTTCTCATGGACATCCGGCTGCCGGGGCAGGACGGCATGAAAATCATGGAGCAGCTGCGCCATCGGGGAAGCCGCAGTCAGGTTATCTTTATCACCGCTTTTCAAAAATATGTATTCCAGGCCTTTGATCTGGAGGCTGTGCACTATCTTCTGAAGCCTGTGACCCCAAAGAAGCTGTTTCCTGCCATGGACAGGGCGATTAAACGCTCCTCCCTGGATCAGGATCCCACCATTTTGATCACAAGCGGAGCCGCTGCAACCAGAGTCCGTATTCGGGATATCGTCTATTGCGAGGCCTTTAATCACCAGATTGCCCTTCACACCATGACAGAAGAGATTTCTTTTTCCGGTACCCTGGACGCCCTGGAAAAAAAGCTGACGGATTCCTTTTTTCGCTGTCACAGAAGCTATCTGGTAAATATGCAGTACGTCACAGAGAAGGAGCCAGGAGGCGCTATTCTGGCAGACGGCAGCAAAATACTCATTGCAAGACGGAAACAGCAGACTTTTACCAGAAAGCTGCTGGAGGCTTGCAGGAAGGAGGCGGATTGATGGAGACGCAGGTGCTCTTTTATCTCTGGTGGATCCTGGAAAACAGTTTTGTGAACTATTTTATCTATGACTTTTTTCTCTGCGTCACCCAGGTCCGGGGACGGAAATATCTTCCTCTATGGCTGATTTTCAATGGGCTTTTGACATGGACCGTGGTCTCCCACCGGATTTTAGGTGCCTTTCTCTTCAGCATTTTATTCCTGATCCTTTTCGCAAAATGGATCCTGAAGGTTCCCAGTGTGGAAATCATGGCTCCGGCTGCCATTATTTTTACTTTCTATACTCTGACCGAAGGCCTCTCTGCCTTTACCCTGTCCTGGATTTCCAAGAGTTTCCAGTCCTCCACCAATGGGGTGTGGATCCAGCTTCTGACTCCTCTTCTCTTTGACCTGCTCTTTTTCGCTGCCCTGGCGTTTACCCGTAAACGCCATCTTACAGCCCTGCAGACCTCCATTTCCTCCTACCTGTATATTCTTCTCCTTCCCTGCGCCCTGTCTATCTTGGTGATCCGGTACGGCCTTCGCCTGGACAGCCCTAATTTTGAACAATACCTGTCCGCCTTTGGCATGCATACCAGATTGGCGGTGCTCGTTCTCCTAGCAGGAGGGGGACTGGTTATATTTACCACCATTGAGGTTTTTTGCAAGATTTTGTATTTCACAGGCCGGGAACAAGCAGCATCTCTCCTGGAAAGCCAGCTGGCTAGCCAGAGAATTTATCTGGAAGAGGCCAGACAACGTACCGATCAATACGCCTCGTTCCAGCACGACATAGACAATCATCTGTTAGTATTATCCGGCCTGCTTCGGGACAGGCTTTTTGACCAGGCAGAAGCCTATGTGGGAAAACTGCACATGCGCTGTCAATGGCTTTCGCCCCCTGTGTCCACAGGAAATGAGGTTCTCAATGTCTTGCTGCAGGAAAAGTTCAGCTACGCAAAATCCCGTCAGATCAAAGTGACCTGGGATATTCATATTCCCTCTCACCTTCAGCTGGATGATCTGGATTTATGCGTTCTTTTTTCCAATATCCTGGATAATGCTATCACTGCAGCCTCGCAGGCTCCACCAGAACAGCGTTTTCTGTCTCTGTCCGGAAAGGCCCAGGCAAAATTTCTGGTGGTGGAAGCCGTAAATCCGGCTCCCGGCTGCCTGGCCATCCGTCCCGGCACAGGCATGGGAAATATTCGTCAGATTGCTGAAAAGTACCAGGGAACCGTGGAAAATCAGCTGGAAAACGGAACCTTTCGGATCAGCGTCCTGCTCTGCTCCTGCCTGGCATGCCATTGACGAATTCAAAACGCCCATTGGCGCAAGAAAGCTATTTCCCACATTCCCCCATCCGATATACCTGCTGTAACCGGAAACCAGACAAGTCGAAGAGGGAAAGGAGGCATAAGCGATGACAGTACAGGTTCGTCCCGACTATGTAAATCCCCTGACCATGAGGAATGACAGGGAAAGCAGATGGAAGCTGGGACAGCACAAGGGGATCCCAGGCGGAAAAACAGATACAGTGGCAGAGCTGCAGACCAGACAGCAGCAGCTCCAAAGCCAGATGCTTGTCATGAAAGCCACAGGCACAGACGGTGCGGTGGCCACGACAGAAAGCCAGAAAATCCTGAAGGAGAAGCTGGAGGAGCTGACACATGAACTGCGGGCAGCCAAATCCAGTGAGGCCATGGGAAATGAACGACAAAAGGAAGCCCAAAATCTGGCTGCAAAAAGTTCACAGTACGGCAGACCTGCCAGGGATTGGTACGAAAAGGGAGATTGACAAAAGCGGCGGTTTTTACACCGCCGCCCTCAAAAAAACAATCAAACCGTCTGCAAATGCCTAGCTCTCCCGCACCCATCCGTTATTTTCTGTCTTCCCAAATCCGCATCCCGGCTGGGCATAGAAATAGGCCAGAATGGTGGGATCTATATTGCAGATATCGCTGAAGCCTATCATGGAAATATTCTCCACCTCATTGATATATTCCTCCGTCTCATCGCCCACGAAAAAGCGCCAGCCGCTGTCCGGAAAATCCTCCAAAGCCTGCTCACGGTACATATAGCCGATTCGCTCCTCCTGAAGGGCTTTCTTGGTGATCAGACAGCCTGGATTAACCCCCAAAAGGTTCGCCCACTCCCGCTTTTTGGGAACATACCAGCCGTTTTTCTGCCAAACTCCTCCCGGAGCAAACAGATGGCGGACCAGGTTCAGATTCAGTTGGAAAAAGCTCTCCAGATCCTCCTCATACATTCTCATAAAATAGACAGCCCCGCAAAGGCAGCTCACAGCGTATTCCTGGAAGGAATGATAAAACACCTGGGCCTGGCGCACCCAGGGATCTGTCAGCTCCCAGAATTCCTCTTCCGAAAGGATTCCGCAGGCCACAGCCTTCCGACACAACCCGATTTTTTCATTGATGTCCCAGGCATAAAAGCCTTTCTCCCCAAGAATAGGGTAAAAGACCTGTGCGCTGTCTCGACATTCCAGGAAGAATCGGCGCCCTTCCTCTGTCAGATCCTTCAGATCCATAAGAGGCGCCCCTACCCAGAAGGACAAAAACTGTTCATATTGGGTGCTGGAGGAAAATTCCCGCCTGCATGCTTCCAGCAGGGAAGATTTATCGGAAATCCCATACATTTGATGCAGATGCTCCCGGGCTTTTGCCGCGTCCGCCTCTGTCCTGCAATGAAAAAGACTTTCATATCCCATATGTTCTGGAATTCCCGGCACCTTTCTGCAAGTAGAAATACCGCTTAAGAGCAGGGTAAACTGCTTCCGGTCCGTCTCTCCAGGCTGCGGAACCGAAACCTGGGCCAGCTCCTCCTTATATGCAGCAATCGCCTCTGTAATCCTTGACAATATCTCTTTCATCTGTCTATCCTCTCCCGCACTGTTCATTTTTCGCCTGTCCACTATCCAGGGAATCCGTCTGCAAAAGGGATCTGATTCCCTGTACAACAAGGACTCCAAAGGCCTGGGGCTGGCACTATTCCTGTAATTACGTACAGTATAGCATACTCCCTTAAAAATTTACAAGCTTTTGTGTGACAAAGAAAGGCTGTTCTGCCAGCTGCACAGTCTGAGGTTAACACCGTTCCATTAGCCTTACATAGAATTCCACAGTTTTCACCAGAGTCGCCACGGGTACCCGCTCATTATTTCCGTGAATCATCCCCCGCTCTTCCCTGGACAGCTTCATGGCCGAGAATTTATACACCCGGTCCGTAATCCGGCTGTAATACCAGGAATCACTGCAAGCCATCATCAGATAAGGCGCTACCAGGGCTTTCTTCCAGGTATCGGCAACCGTCTGACAGAGAATCTGCCACTCCTTACAGGAAGTGTCAGATTCCGGCGAGGGATTTCTTCCCTCATAGACCGTAACCTCAATCCTGGGATTATTTACCACCTTTTCCAGATAATTCCTGGCTGACTCCACCGTGTCCCTTCCGATTAACCGCAGATTCATTCCCACGGAAGCTTTGGGCGGGATGACGTTAAAGGCTTTTCCGCCCTCCATTTTTGTCATAGCGCAGGAAGTCCGCAGCATGGCGTTTAGCTCTCCTCCGGACTTCCTGCAAACCCTGTCAAACAATCCCTCAAAGCACCAGAGATTGGCAAACAGAAGCTTATAGGCAAAGGTGGAATGACGTCCCAGGGTATCCAGCATCTCCCGTACCGGCTTTGTCAGCTGCCGGGGGAAGGGATGATTCTCCACATCCACCACCGCCTGGGCCAACTCGCAAAAGTGTACTGTTTGGATGAAAACTCATAGTATCCCCCTCTCATTTGTTAAAATAATCTTGCCATGGACAAGTTGTTACCTTCCTGTGCGGAAGAAACCATTCCTTTCCCTATCTCTCTACAAGAAGTCCCGGCTTCCCCGGATCCACGCAGATGCTGTCTATCACTGCTTTCTCCGCCGGATCATAGACTAACAGATGGATTCCTGCTCCCGCTGCAGCATATTCCCCATGATTTATTTTCATGGAGTAGGCATAGGGCTCCTCCTCCGACTGGGGCCTGGAAAGGGACAGCTCATAGGCTGATCCGTCCGGCAGCGACCCGTAAAGATCCGTAATGCCGATTCCTGCCTGCCAGGCCAGGATCTGGGAATTTCCCTCCCCCTCTGACCCGGAGGCGCCTGCCCAGGGGTTCAGGACCGCGGCATATTCAATGCCTGCGGTGCAAATAGTAAGGTCCAGACCCAGCCAGCCTAACTGTTCCTGCACAGGCTTTGGCAGCCTGGAAAAGGCCACGGAGCTGTCGGTGGCGAAAACCAGGACGCAGTTCTTGGGTAAAAGCTCCAGCCAGGAGGTAAATTCTGTACAGGTGGCCAGCTTAGCGTTTGCTGCCTTCCGCTCATAGACGGGCAGAAGCTGTTCCAGGTGGGCGTAGAGGGGATCTCCTCTTCTGTCTGGAATCTCGTATTGTGTGAAAAGATACCGCCCCAGGTAGGCCCCCAGCTTTTCCGCCCCATAGATATTCAGGTGGCTTGCGTCCCGGGCGTCGTTGGCATACGAAAAATCCATTTCCTCCAACAGCTTGGGATCATTAAAATCCAGGAAGGGAATGTGATAATCCTGGGCCGTCTGGGAAGCCAGGTTGTGCTTTCCCGAGTTCCAGCCTGCGCGAGGAGTTTTTACAAGGATCAGAGAGATTCCCTGATCCTGACACAGCCTAATGATTTTTTCCAGGTAGAGCGCGGCCTCCGGGGCTGGCGTCTCCGGCTCCATTTCCGGCTCTGGCTCTGTTCCCTCGTATGGAATTTCACAGGTGCCGGAAGACGCCACAAAGCCCAGACAGGGATCTGTTTTATCCCTGGTGAGATAGGTAAAATCCTGGCTTTCCAGTTCCTCCCAGCGGGAATGATAGTTTCCCAGAGGCAGGACATAATTCAGGAGAGACAGGGTGGGGTCTCCCTCACAATGATTTTTTACAGCCTCCCATTTTACCCCGGACCAGTGCATATAGTCGAAAGCTTTCCGGTAGGAGGCCTCGCTGTTCTCATGGAGAAGCTCATTGATATCCAGAACCGCGGCCATAGGCTTCTGGGTGCGCAGAATTTCCCGCAGCCAGTAATAGGTGGCATAGAGGGGCTGCTCCTCCGTGCCAAAGGCATAGGCGGAAATGCCGTACTGGGCATACAGTTCCATGGGGGACAGGCCCATAATGGTCTGGCTGCTGCCCAGGAACACCACGTCCACGCTGTTATCCGGCAATTCGTAAAAACCATCCACGATCCGGGTACTCTGCCAGGTTCCGTACCACTTAGGAATGCAAATGACGGTTAAAAGCTGAAAAAGCAATGCGGCCAGCACCAGGAAGGAGGCGCTCCGCATGAGTTCTCTCTTGCTCATGTTCTGATTCCTTCTCTTCTATTACATAAGGGTGACACATATCCTTGCCTCTAAAATTTCTGGTAAATAAAGGATGCCGCGTCATAGTCGCCGCCGTAGCACCCAAAAAGGAGAACCGCCGCAAACAACAACAGATAGATCCCCCAGCGACAGACCAGGTTTTGGGCTGCAATGGCCGGACGAATCTTTATTTTCTGCTTGCATACGGAAATCAAAAGCACAAGCAGCAAGGACAACAGGGACAGTACCCAATCCTGTGCGGGCATCAAAAGGAACAGGGAATGATCAAAGAGTATCTGGGGATTCCAGACTGTTCCCATGGATTCCAACAGGGACAGGGCTCTTTTCAGGCTGGGAGCCCGGAAGAATACAAAACCCAGGTTTACCAGGAAAAAAGTGCGCAGCATCTGAAACAGCCGCCATCCGGCTGTTTTTGTGGGGATATGAAAAGCGGTGACGAGCCGTTTCCCTAGGGGAGCGAGGAGCTCTCCTGACACAATGTAAAACCAGTGGAGAAGACCGGAGCCTACAATGAAATTCCAGCTTCCTCCATGCCACATTCCCACAGAAAACCATAAGACCAGCATGCCCGTATAAAGAGGCAGCTTTTTCCCGCGCTTCTTTCCGAAACGCCCTTTGCTCCAGTCCAGAAACCGGATCCACAGGGAGGATTTCTGCAAGGGATAAAAGAGATAATCCTTAAACCAGGCTCCCAGCGTCATATGCCAGCGGCGCCAGTATTCGGAAATGCTGCGGGAAAAATAGGGGCAGTCAAAGTTTTCCGGCAAGGTGATTCCCAGGATCTGGGAGGCCCCCAGCACAATATCCATGCAGCCGGAAAAATCCATATACAGCTGGAAGGCAAAACAGACCGTGGCAATTCCCACATACCAGCCGGGATATAGGGGAAATCTGTTATAAACCAGGTTTACTGCCCCGGCCAGCCGCTCTGCAATCACAAGCTTTTTGAAAAAGCCCCAGAGCACACGCTGAGCCCCATAAGTCAGATTTTCGTAGGAAAAGGAATGAGGAGTAAACAGCTGCTCCTTCATGGCCGGATAGCGGGTGATGGGCCCTGATATCATCTGGGGAAAATACCCGGCAAACAGGGCGTGCTTTGCCAGATTTTTCTGGGCGGGGAGTACCCCCCAGGACACGTCGATCACATAGCCCAGGATGTTCATGGTATAGAAAGAAATCCCCAAGGGCGCCAGAGATCCAAAGGGGGCCGAAAATCCGAAAAAGCGGATGTATTTCAGCAAAAACAGCGGAAAAAGGGTGAGAATCACCAGCGCTGCTGTGAACATTCTCCGCTTTTTGGAGCCTTCCGGACACCGGTCCACCCAAAGAGCTCCCAGCCAGGTAACCAGGATTCCGTACAACAAAAAGGCCAGCGCGCCTGTGCCGCCGGAACAGGCGTAAAAGACCAGGCTGGCAACCAAAAGAACCGCCCACTGGAAGCGTTTGGGCAGGATATAATAGACCAGCACAGTGGCCAGCAAAAAACATAAAAAAGAAAAGGATGTGAGTGTCATATACCGTATGCTCCCTTTGGCAGAATTATGCCTGGATTTCTCATTCCTGTTCCAGCAGTTCCAAAAGGCCCAGCTCTGTCATGAGAAAGGCCACCCGCCGCATGGAAAACAGCACGGCCTCCTTGGGCTCTGAGACCACAAGGGCCCCCTGTTCTTCAAAATGCCGAATACTCTCCTCCAGATCTGCGGTTTCATAGCAAGTGTGATAGAGAAACTGCCGCTTTTTTACTCGTCCTGCCACGACCGGACCGGTAATGAGCTCCATGCGGGAACCATCCTCCAGAGTCACCATGCAAAGGCTGGCGTCCTGTTTTTCGTCGTATACAGTTTCGCTGACCTCACGGACCGGAAACAAAGCCCGGACATAAGCCAGGGCTTCCCCCATGTCTGCGGAAGCAATTCCAATATGATGAAAAATCATAGAAACCTCCCGTTAAACCCGCTCTGCAATGAGATCCGCCATGGCTCCCACATTTTTCATGCCGGTAACCTCTCCCATGGAAAACTTCATGCCGAAATGCCGCTCCACGGCCACAATGAGATTGATATGCTCCAGGCTGTCCCAGTCCTCAATATCTTCCGCCGTGGTGTTTTCCTCCACGACAATGGTTTCATCGTCAAATACATCCTGAAATACTTCGTTTAATCCCTCAAAAATCTCTTCTCTTGTCATGTGCCTTCTACCACCTTTATCACTTGATTTTTCTTTTCCCAAAAATCTGTCAGGGAAAGTTCCCAGACCGTATCCCCCTGTTCATTTTCTGCAATTTTCCCAAAGCCCTGCAGGCTGTAAAAGTCTTTCACCATGGCGTTTTTTGCCGTGGGATAATAGTAGCCGCGAAGCTTCCGGATTCCCAAAGCCCGGCTTCGTTCCACCAGGGTATCCAGCATGGCATCCTCCATCTGGCGTTTCAGGACCCGGCAGCTCATGATCCAAAGCTCCAGGTGCAGGATCTCCTCCTCCTTGCGGCCGATAACCACAGACACAACCCCGTTGTCCCCGAAGCGGTCGGTAAGCTTTCCGTAAAGGGTCAGATACCGGGAATCCCTGGCAATCCGGGTGATCTCATCCTGGGTATAGCGCCGGGTGGTTAGATTGAACTGGTTGCTCTTATTGGTCAGCTGGGCAATGCGGGCCAGGTAGATGGGAATAAAGCTTTGGATTTCCGCCTCCATGTTCAGGGAACGCAGAAAATCCTCGTAGTTAGAAAAGGCAGCCTGCTGCCGGGAGCGCTGCATATTTTCCCGGTACATTTCATGGCGTTTCAGATCATCCTGGGAAAGCCCGGTAGTCTCGAAAAATCCGGACCGGTCCAGAAGCTGAATGGCCTCCTCCGGTTTTTGAAGCTTGGGGACAGAAACCTCCGGAAGCTGCTCCTTTACCAGGGCCTGCTCTGCCGGATTGTCGTCCAGAAAAACCAGGCTTTCCGGAAGCAGGTTCAACTCCTGAGCGATTTCCCGGAAATTCTCATCCTTGGGGGACCAGTTGGCCTTGATAAGGATAAAATCCTCCGGCTTTAGGGGGGCGTCGGGATGCTTCAGGCCTGCCAATGCATTTTCCATATCGTTTTTGGAATTTACATTCAGCAGGATACCAGAATTTTTCAGCTCCTTCAAATATTGCTGAAATTCCGTGTAAGCCTGTCCGGCGGGAGTTTCCTGTCCAATAGCCAGATTTTCCGGCCCTTCATCTCCCACCACCCCGCCCCACAGGGTATTGTCCAGATCCAGCACCAGTCCCTTTTTGTTCCGGCCCAGAGCAGATTTTATGATTTTGCTTATCTCAAAGGACAGCTCCGGGATAAAGGGCACGGCCAGAGCGTATTTGTACATATACCAGTAAAAGGGATCCTGCCAGGCATCCAGACCGCATCGGGCGCTTATATACTGCAGATCCAGGAGATAAAAGCCCTCATGGGAACGGGCGTAGGCGGCAAACCGCTCATTCAGACGGTTCAGGAAGGATACCCGTCCCTGCCTGTACACAGCATCCTGATTTCCCAGCAGGCGATAGGAGGGAAATTCGAAATTATTCTGAATCATGGGACAGTGATACTGGTCCTTCAGCCGTTCCCACATGGCTTCAAACCGCTGGTATTCCCCGTCCAGTAGGTCTTCTGTCTCCTGCTGCGAGGCGTTGGCCGCCGGATAGGCAGTTATATTGCGGTTTGTGGTATACAGATAGATAAAATCCGGGGCAAAGGCCTCCAGTTTGGGGTTGGGAAACATAGCATCCTGATAATACTGATTGTATTCGGACTCATAAAATTCTGCCTGAATTCCCTGATTCAGCAAAAAGAGATCCAGGATCAACAGAATGTCATGGGTGGTAGAACCACCCAGAACAGCAATTTTCTTTTTCAGAAAATCGGATCGTCCGGCAATGAGCTCCCGCCGGATACTTTTTTTCTTTTTTAGAATCCACTGACTGTCAAAGGGATATTCCAGCTCCTTCATCTTCTGTATACTCCGCCTATTCGTTTTCTCTGGAATTTATTTTAGCAGACTCCGGGCTGTTTTGCAACTCTTGCCACTGCTCTGCCAGACTTTTCCGCAGCTTTTTCCGAGTCAGCTCCACCAAATGAAGCCTGGTCATATCCATGACAAGAGCCTTGACCGGATCCTTTTTCAGCTCTTCTGCCAGAAGAGTCAACAGATCCTCCTGATCTTCTTCGCTCTCCATATCAATAAAGTCAATGATAATAATGCCGGAGAGATTGCGGAGACGCAGCTGCCGGGCCGTCTCCAGGGCAGCCTCCCGGTTGATTTTCCGGTATGTCTGCTGCTTTTTCTTTCCGCCCTCGTATTTTCCCGTGTTTACATCCACCACGGTCAGGGCCTCTGTGGGCTGGATCACCAGGTACCCTCCGGATTTCAGCCACACACGTTCCCGCAGCGCCTCCTCCAAAGCTTTTTCCAGGCTGTAAAGCTTATGGAGGGGAAGCTGCCGGTCCTCATAGAGGCCTAGCTTATTCAGATCCTCTGGTTGAAAGGCCAGAAGATATTCCCGAATCTGCTCCCAGAGCTTGGGATCATCGGTGAGGATCCGGGACAGGGTTCCTTCCCGCGCAGAACGTAAGGCGGACAAGAAGGGAGGCTCCTCCTGGTAGAGAAGGCTGAAACAGGTGCGGCTCTTTCCCTTTTCCAACACAGATTTCCAGGTCTTTTCAAGGCGGTCCAATTCCTTTTTAAGAACCTCCTCTCCGGCGTCCCTGGCGTTGGTCCGGGCAATGAGACCATAGGTGCCATCCCAGAGAGGGGTAAGAAGACGCAGAAGCCGCTCCCTGGAATCACTATCCAGCTTTCCGGATATGCCGATTTTTCTATTCTGACTGGTGAGTACCAGATATTTTCCGGGAAAATTCAGGTTACAGGTTACGGCAGGAGCCTTGGTTTTTAAGGCCTCCCGACATACCTGAACAATCAGCTCATCCCCGGGAACCAGAGGTTTTTTCGTGTTGGGATTAAGCCGATTCACAAGCAGGGGGGAAGGATTTTCCTGGAGGGAGAAATAGCAGATCTGCCCTTCCCCGATCTCCACAAAGGCGGCTCCAATCTGGGGAGCCAGATTTTTTACCTTTCCGATATAGATATTGCCCAGCAAAGAAGGATTCTTTGCCGGTTCCAGGGAAAGCTCCACAGCCCTTCCCTCCTCTGTGAGAGCTGTTAAAATCCCTTTTTGGGTTTCTTTAGGCCAGCGGGTAATGATTACTTGTCGGTTTTGTTCCATTCTACTCGATCTCCTGTCCCAGCTCTTCCAGGGAGACCAGCGCCGGTTCTCCCTGGCAGGCTCCCTTTGCAGCATTGGTTTGCAGGGCGTAAAGCTCCATTCGGTGCAAGAGCAGGATAAGGGGATCAAAAGGCTGGGAGAGAAAGGCAAAAAAGGCTTCCATCACAAGCTCCGGCTTAATGTTAGCCACGCTTCCCGCGGACAGACAGAGAAAAATACCGTCCTCCTGAATAAAAGCTTTATAGATGAGAGGTCGGATATCCAGCTCCCGTTCTGATTTCTTTCCCTTTTTTAGCACCAGGATCTCCGGCTGGGCCAGAAAATCGGCAAATGCCTGCTGCCAGCCCTCTTCCGGTTCGCTTCCGGGCCGGAACCCCACCTTATAATCGGCTGCTGCCACCAAAGACATGGCATTCTGGGATTTCTCCTCCGAAATCTGCCGGAAGGACCGGACCTCCACGCCATCAGCCATGACCTCATTGAGACGGCGCACGCAGTCTGCAGAGGAGAGAACCGATTCTACCTCAAGATCCAGATATTCTCCGTCGCTGGTAATGCCTACGCCCAGAGGCTGGGCAAAGGACATGATCATGTGGGGGCTGAAACCGCCGGAATAGCATACTGGAATGCCTGCCCTTCGCAAAGCTTTCTGAAAATAGCGCATCATATCCAGATGGCCGATGAACTTCATCTCCCCATACTTGCAGAATTTAATTCGGATTTTCATTGAGGGCAGCCTCCTTTCCCCAAATCCCTGTGACTACTGCAGACTCCCGTCCCATAGCGCCCGGCTCCGCAGCCCTGACACTGCTGGCTGCAGTTTTTCGTCACCAGCTCCTTTTGACTTTTCTCCCACTCCCGCAGCAGAAAATCTTTGGTCACGCCCATATCCAGGAAATCCCAGGGCAAAATTTCCTCCGTATCTCTCTGACGGGAAGCGTAAAAGGCTGGGGAGATCCCCTCCTGGGCAAAGGCCTCCTGCCACCATTCCGGATGGAAATATTCGCTCCAAGAATCGTAGAGGCACCCCTTATGATAGGCGGCCTCCAGGACTGCTCCCAGGCGCCGGTCGCCCCGTGCAAAGACGCCTTCCAGCACGGATACGTCCGCCTCATGCCAGTTGTATTTCATGCTTTTTTTATTCAGCTGCTCCTTAAGCTCCTGATTCACCATATGGGCCTTGGATAAAAATTCCTCCTGGGTGTTCATGGCCGCCCACTGGAAGGGGGTAAAGGGCTTGGGGACAAAGAAGGAGGTGCTGATGGTAATCTGGCATTTTCCATTCCGCTGCTCCTTGGGAATCTCATAATATCGCCTGGCAATCTTTTCCGCCAGCCGGGGGATTCCCCGGATATCCTCTTCCGTCTCCGTGGGCAGTCCCAGCATGAAATAGAGCTTAACCTTGCTCCAGCCGCCCTCAAAGGCCTGTCCGGCTCCCGAGAGAATATCCTCCTCCGTCAGTCCCTTATTGATCACGTCCCGCATGCGCTGGGTTCCCGCCTCCGGGGCAAAGGTCAGGCTGCTCTTTCGGATATCCTGCACCTTGCGCATTACATCCAGGGAGAAGGCGTCAATGCGTAAGGAGGGCAGAGAAATATTGACTCCACGGTTTCCAGCCGTGTCAATGAGAAAATCCACCAGTTCTGGAAGCTGGGAATAATCGCTGGAGCTTAAGGAGCTTAGGGAAATCTCCTCTTGTCCCGTGGAATCCAGAAGATCACAAGCACATTCCTTCAGCATATGGGCATCCCGCTCCCTGGTGGGACGGTACAGCATGCCAGCCTGACAGAACCGACAGCCCCGGATACAGCCCCTCTGGATTTCCAGCACCACCCGGTCCTGGGTAACTTTTATAAAGGGAACCAGAGGCTTCCTGGGATAAACGGCGCTTGTGAGATCCTCCACCAGCTGCTTTTGCACCGTGGCAGGCACAAAAGGCTTTTGGGGCGTAAAGGAGGCAATGGTTCCATCCTCCTTGTAGGTAACTTCATAGAGGGAGGGCACATAGATTCCCGGAATCCGGGCTGCCTGCTCCAGGAAATCCTCCCGGCTTCCCCCGGCTGCCCGGTTGGCCTTGTAGACCTCCAGAAGAGCCGGATAGGAGGTTTCCCCCTCTCCGATATAAAACAGGTCGAAAAAGTCTGCCAGAGGCTCCGGATTGGAGGCGCAGGGGCCGCCGCCGATGACAATGGGATCTTCATTTGTCCTCTCCCTGGCATGGAGAGGGATCTGGGACAATTCCAGAACCTGTAAAACATTGGTGTAGCACATTTCGTACTGGAGGGTAATCCCCAGAAAATCAAACTCCCGTACCGGATCCTGGGACTCCAGGGCAAAGAGGGGAATCTGTTTCTCACGCAAAATCCGGTCCAGATCCACCCAGGGAGAATACACTCGTTCACACCAGGTATCCTCCCTGCGGTTAAAGAGATCGTAGAGAATCTGAATCCCCAGATGGGACATACCGATCTCATACACGTCGGGGAAACACATGGCGAAGCGAATCTCTACCTGGTTTGCATTCTTCATCACTCGGTTTATCTCATTTCCCAGGTATCTGGCCGGCTTCTCCACCTTCAATAAAATTTCATCTGTTAAAGCAAGTTTTCTCATGGTAATCCTTTCGTGCAAACAGCAGGGTTTGCAAAACTCAATGTTACCATTATAAACATTTTGCGTGGGAACTGCAAGTCCATTTAAATTGGCGCATAGAGCATACTTGTATCAATGAATCGCCCCTGTATGAAGGGGAACCAGATTGGGAATGCCAATGGATACAAAAGCGTACAAGGACATGAGGCAGGTGGCGCACAGGATCCCCCGGACTACCCGGCTGCTTTTGGCCGGTTCGCAGGTGTGGATCAGGTAGGCCACAAAGAGCAGCGATGGAAAGAGATAGCGACCCTGAGGCTGAAAATCCACCACATAGGCGTTAAATACCACCAGGGCATACTGCACTGCCAGGGTAAAGCAGACGGCGGCAAATTCCAGCCACTTCTGCCTTTTTTTCATGCGTCGGAAATAATAGACCAGGCAGACAAACAGGGCCAGATACAAAATTCCCATAACCACATAGTACCAGTCCTCCGCGCCAAAGGCATAGCAGCCGAAAAAGCCGCTTAAGGTGCGAAATAGACTTTTGTTAAACTCATAATTCCGGAAAAACTCTCCTAGAGTCACGCCCTTACTACAAAGACCCTTGGAGGGAGCCTGGAGCTGGGGCGGCGTGGAAGGCTTGTAGCTGTACTGCGCGTGGCGCTCTGTGACCTCTGCGATAACCTGCATTTTCTCCAGGCCGTAATAGGGGTAATCCGTAATCAGATAGCGCACGACAAAAATTGCCAGAGTAAGCCCGGCCAATGCCAGGTATTTCTGAAAGAGGATCTTTCTCTCTTTTCCCTGTTTCTCAAACAACCGGATCAGAAGGATCAGGAAGAGAAAAATGAGAATGGTGAAAAAAGAAGGCTTGGACCAGAATACATGGACAAATAAATAGGCCATCAACAGATATCCCGGCGCCTGCCGGAACGTAAAGGGCTGGGCCAGCATCCGGTTCAACAGGCTTTCCTGCCGGATCAGCTGGTAGAGGCACAGGAATCCCACAAAGAGATCCAGGGCGTCGGAGGTGGCGTAGCTGAACAGATACCAGACCTGGGGCGTCAAAAGAAGCACACAGGAAAGAGCCGTGTAATTCCGGATGTTCTTCAGAATCAAAACAGCCATAATCCCCAGGATCAGCAGGCTGAAGGCCCGGACCTGCAAGGTGGGATCCGAGAACAGGCTGCCCAGCTTTCCTGCCCAGAAGTAGAAGGTATTCAGTTCAAAATGCCGGCTCATGCCGTATACAGAATAGCTGCTTCCCACGTCCTCGCTTCGAATATCCGGCGGAGCCCAGTGGGTGCCGTAGTAAAGGATGGCAGATCTAGTGTCATATTCATCGGGATTGAGCCAGAAAGGGCTGCGAAGTCCCACATAAACGCACAGAAAAACAGCAGACAGAATGCCTGCAAAGCAGATCCAGCAGGTTATCCGGGTGAACCGGTTTTCCATGGTGCGGATCTGGAGGGAAAACCGTTGCAAAAGAACCCCAAAGCCGCCAAGCAAAAGCCCGCCCAGGAGAAAGCTTGAGAGAACGGACCAAAGCCGTCCACTTTTTACATAGAGATCGGTAAAGGCCCAAGTTGGCAAAAGCTGAGGGTCTCCTCCCCGGACAAAAAAGGCCAGTCCTTCCTGGGAGTCCTGGATCTCTACCTGCTCGTTGCCGGAGAAATAGTCTGTAAGGCTTGTCCCGGACAGCTTCATTACGGGAAATCCATTTTTGTAAACGGTAATTCCCCTCAGAGTTAAGAGCTCCTCCTGCTGCCAATATTCGTCTACCGGGTCTATGCGCTGAAAGGAGCAATGGCTTCCATATTGAAAATCAAGAAATGAAATGCGGACCGTGCCGCTTGTGATGACCCGGGCTTTAGCTCCCCGGGCAGTCACCGGCCCATGAAGGCTGGTAAACACGGTGGCAATGGCCTCCCCGCTTGGATCCTGATCAAAGTCAAGCTTTACCGTGGTGTAAACAGGTGTTAGAAGTATGCAGAATACGAGCCACAGGGCAGACAAGCCCAGCAGCAATTTGGATTTTCCAAAAAAGTGTCTTTGGCCCATCATAAAAATCAGGCTTCCTTTCCAGTCAAAATAATCAGTATTTTCTTGCAATCACCGGTTGATCCAGAAGTCATCCAAGACTCCTGGATCTGTTATTTATTTTCCCTCTTCCGAATCCCTCTCTGTTTTGTGGACGAGTTTGTCAGATCTAGGTAAAATCCGACTCCCCATCCTCCCCCTCTGGCTTTGCCATGCTCTCTTCCCCGGGAATTGTACTGGCCGGCAGTACAGGTTCCTCCGTAATCTCAATCTCCTCCAGCATTCCGGCTAAAAGCTGATCCAGATGCAGCTCCTGGGTCATGTCCTTTTGAACCTCAGACAGAATCTGACTGCTATTCAGCTCATAGATGCTGCCCCCGGTATAGTCCAGCAGTACATACCCTACAAAGAGCGCAAGACATACGTAAAACCGAAACCGCTCCCAGGAGAAATCTGTGTGCCACTCCGAACCGCTGTATGGGTGCTGCATGTGATTTGTCTGCTGCTCCAGCAGCATTTTTCGATATTGCCCGGCCTCTCTTGCCATATTTCCACTCCTTTTTCGCGTTTTCTACTTTTAACAGAGACATGTCATTGCACTACTAAAGTATATGCGCGAAAAAATGGAACATGCCGGATTTTACCGGTTAGAAAGTTCCCGGGTAATATCCTCCCAGGTAACCCCCCGCTCTACCATCAGTACCATGGCGTGATAGAGCAAATCGGACATCTCGTATTTGATTTCCTCCGGATCCGGATTCTTGGCGGCAATGATAAGTTCCGCCGCCTCCTCTCCCACCTTTTTGAGAATCTTGTCAATGCCCTTGTCAAAAAGATAGTTGGTGTAGGAGCCTTCCTTGGGATGGCTTTTTCTGTCTGCAATAACCTGATAGACCTGCTCAAACACCTTGCCAGGCGCATAGCTTTTGGTTTCTCTCCTGGCAATATCCTGGAAAAAGCAGCTGCGGTTTCCGGTGTGGCAGGCAGCCCCGGTCTGGGAAACCCGGGCCAGAATGGTATCATAATCGCAGTCCACCAAAAGCTCCTTCACATACTGAAAATGGCCGCTGGTAGCCCCTTTTACCCATAGCTCCTGTCTGCTTCTGCTCCAGTAGGTCATTCTTCCTGTTTTCAGGGTGGCCGTATAGGCTTCCTCATTCATATAGGCTGCCATCAGCACCTGATCGCTGCGGTAGTCCTGTACGATCACGGGAACCATGCCGTCGGAATTAAGCTTAAACTCAGACCACTCCATGTTGCAGTCCAGAGGGCGAAGCTTTTCCTCAAAGGGCGCCAGCTCATTGAGATAAATCAGCTCGCTTACATACTCCTCCACCAGGGCTGCCGGCGCGCTGACCACATCTGAGCTGTTGACGGCGGCCGCAATTTTTTCTTTTCCGAAACGCCTGGAAACCTCCTCGGTGAGATCAATATTAGACTGCTTGCCATAGTTGAGAATCGCCTTGCTGCAGCCGGTATAGAGAATCTTCTTCACATCCTCCAGCCTTTGGATATGGCCGGCGGCCTTTACAGGCACCTCTACGGTGCGGACGATTTCTTTTAGTACGCCTAGGTTTTTTTCGTGCTCTTCCTCGCTGTGGGACAGATCAAAAACCAGGATCTCGTCGGCTCCGTTGTCGCTGTAGTAGCCTGCCAGGGCAACTGGGTCTTTCTTGTCTTCTGTAAGGCCCTGGGACAGGCGGATACATCCTGTGTTCAACTGTTTTGTCATATTATAAACTTCCTTTCGTGGATAATACATCCTGGATTCTGGGATCTTTTGCCACAGCCATGTCCAGAGCCTTGGCAAAGGCCTTAAACATTCCTTCGGCCATATGATGGCTGTTGGAACCGGACAGCATGCGAAAATGCAGGTTCATGGCCGCGCTGTAGGACAGGGCATAAAAGAATTCCCGGATCATCTGGGTATCAAAGTCACCGATCTGCTGGGTGGGGAACTCTGCGTCAGACACATAGTAGGGCCTTCCGGACAGATCCAGGGAACAGAGAACCAGGGCCTCATCCATGGGCAGGATACAGGTTCCGTAGCGGGCGATCCCCCTCTTGTCTCCCACAGCCTGCCGGATGGCCTGCCCCAGGACAATTCCCGTGTCCTCAATGGTATGGTGGCAGTCCACCCAAAGATCCCCTTTTACCTGGCAGGTCAGATCAAACAGGCCGTGACGGGCAAAGCCGTCCAGCATATGATCAAAAAAGCCGATTCCTGTGGAAAGCTGCGCGTTTCCGCTGCCGTCCAGAGCAAAGGTAAGGGAAATATCCGTTTCCTTTGTAGTGCGTGTTATACTGGCTTTTCGCTCCATGGGCTTCTCCTCCTTTTCTCTTTACTCTTGTTCAAACCGAACCGCAATGGAATTGGCGTGAGCAGTGAGCTGTTCAGCCTTTGCAAAGGTTTCTATATCTTTATGGATTGGAGCAAGGGCCTCCTTGGCGTAGTAGACAATACTGGACTTCTTGATAAAGTCATCCACGCTTAAGGGAGAGAAAAATTTGGCCGTGCCGTTGGTGGGAAGCACATGATTGGGGCCTGCAAAATAATCTCCCAGAGGCTCGCTGGCATATTCTCCCAGGAAAATCGCTCCGGCATTTTTGATTTTTGTCATCACATAGAAGGGATCCCGGGTGATGATTTCCAGGTGCTCTGAGGCGATTTCATTGGCGGCGTCAATGGCCCCGTTCAGATCCTCTGCCACCAGAATATACCCGTACTGTTCCAAAGACCTGGTAATAATCTCCTTTCTGGACAGCTGCTCCACAAAGAGATCTACTTCCCGGGAGACCCTCTCTGCCAGATCCCGGCTTGTAGTTACCAAAATGGCGGAGGCCATCTCGTCATGCTCTGCCTGAGACAAAAGATCAGCCGCCACGTAACGGGGATTCGCTGTCTCGTCTGCCAGCACCAGGATCTCGCTGGGACCGGCAATGGAGTCAATGCTCACATAGCCGAAGACCGCCTTTTTTGCCAGGGCCACATAGATGTTTCCGGGCCCCACGATCTTATCTACCTTGGGGATGCTCTCTGTTCCAAAGGCGAGAGCTGCAATGGCCTGGGCGCCGCCAGCCTTATAGATTTCTCTTACCCCTGCTTCCCAGGCAGCCACAAGGGTGTTGGAGCTTATCTTTCCATCCTTTCCCGGCGGCGTGGTCATGATAATTTGTTCCACTCCAGCTACCTGGGCCGGAATAATGTTCATGAGAACAGAGGAGGGATACACAGCCTTTCCCCCGGGCACATAAACTCCGCAGGAGGCTAGAGGCGTGATCTTTTGTCCCAGCAAGGTGCCCTGGGCGCTGCTGTCAAACCAGCTGTAGCGGCGCTGCTTTTCGTGGTAGCTGCGGATATTTGTTAGAGCCTTTCGAAGAACCTCCAGAAGGGCGGGATCCACGGCCTCATAGGCCTCCTGCACCTCTTCCTCTGTGACCCGGATGTTATCCCTGGTAAGCTGCACCTTGTCAAAACGGCTGGTATAGTCAAACAGGGCCTGATCCCCCTCTTTTCGCACCCGGTTCAGGATATTCATAACCCGATCGCTGTACTCCTCATAGTGATTGGGACTGCGCTTTAAAAGATTCTCCAGCAGATCCTTTCGGCTGTCCTCATTCAGCTGTATGATTCTCATCATTTCATGCTCCTTTCCCAAAACCTGCCCTAAGCCAGATTTTACGCCTTTTTAGCAGACCCGATTCTAAACCGGACCGTTACGCCTTTTCGGCAAGCCAATCTTTGCTTTTACCTCCATGTACTACAGAACGTTTCTCAAATCCCGAATCAAATTTCCGATGCGCTCCTGTTCCATTTTCATGCTCACCTGATTGACCACCATGCGGGCGGACAAAGGCACAATCTCCTCCAGCACCTCCAGGCCGTTTTCCCGCAGCGTGGAGCCGGTTTCCACAATATCCACGATGACCTCGGACAGGCCCACAATGGGAGCCAGCTCAATGGAGCCGCTTAGCTTAATGATCTCTACGGTCTGATGCTTTTTATTATAGAAATAATCCTTGGCAATATTGGGGTACTTGGTGGCTACCCGGATCAGATCCTGGTGCTTCAAAAGCTCTTTGGCGGAAGCAGGACCGCAGACGCACATGCGGCATTTTCCAAAGCCCAGGTCCAGAACCTCGTACATGGATCGTCCTTCCTCCAGGATGGTATCCTTACCTACAATTCCAATATCAGCAGCGCCATACTCCACATAGGTGGGCACATCCGGCCCTTTGGCCAGAAAAAAGCGCATGCCCAGCTCCTCATTTACAAAAATCAGCTTCCGGCTGTCCGGATCCTGCATCTCCTGGCAGGTGACGCCCACCTGCTCAAAAAGCTCCAGGGTTTTCTTTGCCAGACGGCCCTTGGTCAGTGCAACAGTCAGATATCTCATGTCCCATTTCCTCGTTTTCATTTTCCGGTTCCGCCTCATCTGTCAAGCGCTACAAGATGAAGGTCGTTCTGTGTCAGGAAAGCTGTAAAAGCTCCTCCCGGATACTTCCGTTTTCAAAATACCGCATAGCTTTGGCCTGGATTCGATGGGCGTAGGCCCGGTAATCCTCCAGTGTCTTTCCCTCTTCCATCCGCAGAAGCTCCACAGGACTCTGGGCGTCCCGCAGCCCCTTGGCATAGGAAATGGCCCTGCCCCGCTCCTGCTCCCGATAGAGAAGAAGGGTGGGGGGACAGCCTGTCTTTACAGAGATCCCCTGACGATTGAGAGCAGTGAGAAGCTGATCCACCACAATGGCGAAGCCCACGGAAGGAGATTCCTTTCCAAACTGAGACAACAGGGAATCATAGCGGCCTCCCTTGACCACCGGCTCCCCGGTTCCGTAGGTATAGGCGCGGAAGATAATGCCCGTATAATACTTGTACTTGCTAACAATGCCCAGATCAAAGGATACGTAGCGTTCCAGGCCATAGAGCTGCAGCAGATCATAGAGCCTGGACAGGCGTTCTACGGAGTTTACTCCCAGAGGATTTACGGCAAGTTTGCCAGCCTCCTCCAGAATTTCCACAGAACCGTAGAGCTGGGGCAGCCGGGAAAAGCCTTCCTTTACTTCTGCAGACAGCTCCAGGCCGGACAGAAGCTCTTCCACTCCGAAGGGATTTTTGTTGGAGATGAGATCCCGCAGGGTCTGCTCTTCCTCCTCATTCATACCTGCCTCCAAAAGCAGGCTTTTGAAGTAGTCAATATGGCCCACGCTGACCTGGAATTCCTTGAGTCCGGCCTGGAGCAAGGCCTCAATCACAAGAGACAGCATCTCCGCGTCTGCATCCACAGAGGAATCCCCCATGTATTCCGCCCCCAGCTGGGTAGTCTCCTTCAAACGCCCCTGAAAGCTGGCGTTGTTAATAAAGGTATTTCCCATATAGCACAGGCGGATGGGCATATCCTCCTCCAAAAAATATTTCGAGGCGGCCCGGGCAATGGAGGGGGTAAAATCCGGCCGCAGCACCAGAGTGTTTCCCTCCTTGTCGAAAAACTTGTACAGCTCCCGGGAGGGAACGGTTCCCACCTCCTTGCTGAACACATCGAAAAATTCAAAGGTGGGAGTCTCAATATCCCGATACCCGTACCGATGCATGACACTGTGCAGCATCTCCTGCAGCTTCCGTTTTTTCCGGCACTCTTCATTGTAAATATCCCGTACTCCTTCCGGGGTGTGCAAAATCTGTTTCATGTATTTCATCAATCCTTTCCAGGCGCAAGCTGTAGCGAAATGTCTGATTCTTTCACCCGATTCTTTACTTCCGGCGCTTTATTATGGTAAATTAAGAAAGTGCCATGGCACTTATTATAGGATACAGAATAGGAAATGTCAACCGTTATCCGCCGAAGCATCTTTTCTCTCTAAATCCCGCTGCAGCCCCTCCAGATAGGGAACCAGAAAGCCGCCGTTGGGATGCAGGAAAAATTCTTCCTCCAGCTCCTCATAGCGGAAGCTTTTGCGGCCGCCCTCCTGGGCACGTTCCCAGAATTTCCGCATATGGTCATAGGGCAGGTAATAAAACTGATTCCGCTGTGTATAGTAAATCAACAGAAAGGCGCAGCCTCCCTGCCGTTCAAAGTCTCCCATAAACGCCACCTGATGGGCGTGAATATTCTGCAGGGGAAAGGTATCGGTGGCGCATTCCTTGGCGTCAAAGCAGATGGGAATTCCCTGGACTGCCCCGATATAGTCCACGGTACTCTTCTGGTCAAAATAGGCCAGAGTAATATGCCGATGTTCTTTGTCAATCTGCATAGGGGTAATGGGGGTGGGCACCTTCTGGATTAGCGCCAGCCCATGCTCCCGGTATTTATCGTTGGTCCGGTTGACCAGATCCTCCAGAGTGGATCCCCGAAGGCCTCTTGAGTTCCAGGTAGCCATGTAGTTCTCCTCTTTCCTGTCTGCTGTCTTGCTTGTTTGAGAAAAATGTGCCGCCCCATCTTCTATTTTTGCGGGCAGGGAGAAGGGCCGCTGCTTTCGCCCTGAATCTGGCCGAACAGCTCCGGAAGAGGGGCTGTAAACACTCTTTCCGAGATGCCCTCCAGGCATTGACTAAGCATGGGAAGCTCCAGCCTGTAGGCGTGAAGAAGCTGATGGGAAAGGCCGTACTGCTTCTGAAAATAGGTGTTAATCTCCCGGTTTCCATATTTAGAATCCCCGATCAGGGGATGTCCTAAGCTTGCCAGATGGGCCCGGATCTGATGGGAACGGCCTGTAATCAGATTCACCTCCAGGCTGGTAAAGGTCCTCCCCCCTGCCTGAAACTGCCCAAGGGGCATATATTCCGTGCAGATGGGAAGAGAATCCCCCTGCTTCTGAGAATAGATTTGTACCTGGTTGGTCCTTTCATCCTTTCTTAGCCACCCCTCCGCCCGGCAGGGCTTTTTTAAGGCTCCAGCCACAATACAGCGGTAGTATTTATGCAGGCTCCGCTCCTGAAACAGGACATTCAAATCCTGGAGGGCGCACAGGCTCTTTCCCGCCGCAATAAGGCCGCTGGTATTGCGATCCAGTCGGTTGCAGATGCCCGGGCGGAAGGTCAAAAGCGCTTCCTCTGTCAGCTGTCCGGAATGGATCAAATAGGAAATCAGATGCTCCACCAGAGAAATATCGCCTGGTTTTGCCTTCTGGGAAAGCATGCCCGCAGGCTTGTTCAAAAGAAGCACATGGGCGTCCTCGTAGACAATATCCAAGGGGACAGACGGCACAGGAGGGACGAAAGATCCCTTTTTGCATGCCGCTGTCTGGAAATTGGAAATGGTGTCCTCAGACAAATAGAGCTCCAGGGTATCCCCCAGGGACAAAAGCTCGTTTCCCTGGGCTCTTTTGCCGTTAAGCTTAATATTCTTTTTTCGGAGCATTTTGTAGAGAAAGCTTTTGGGAGCCTGATCCAGATATTTTCCCAACAGCTTGTCCAGACGTTGTCCTGCCTCGTTTTTTCCCACCTGCAGTGTGCGCATCCTGTCCACAGTCTCCTTTTTAGTATTGTTCTCTTTTCCAGCTGTTTTCCTGCAAATATTCCACCCTGCTTTTTGCGCCGGGACCCATTCTGTTTTTACAGATTGATCCAGCCAGTGTCAGGATTTTCAGATGGATATGGCCAGCATGAGATGCATGATCAGCTCTTCCCGTGTAAGCTGCGGATAACGTTCATCTGGTGTAAAGGGAATCTCCTCTTTTTCCGTTTTGGCAGCCAGGGCGTCCGCACGCTCCAGATAATGCTTCAGATCCGTAAAAATTTTCACATTCTGCCGCAGTCCATTATCCTTCAAAATCTTGCGGATATGATTCTCCGCAGCCTTTGTATCCAAATCTTTCCTGGTGGAATAAGCGGCCAAATTGCTGCCGGAAATAACCATACTGTCTATGGGATAATTTTTCTCATAGGTGGTGAGCACCAGTTCATATACATGGACCAGAGACTCTACATGGGGATGAATGGTGTTATAGAGAGACGGATCCATGGATTTGCGGGGCAGGAAAATAAGCAGATTTACCAGCTCCTTGCAGGCCGGCAGGGAGCCCACCATACCGATGACAGCCAGCAGATTGATTTTTTCATTGGTACTCAGCAGTCCCACGGCCACCAAAGCCAGGGGCAGGGAAAAGAAAATCAGGGTTTTCACTGCCTGCCTCTTTTTGTGGTTAGCTGTGTAGCCATAGGAACCTTTTGCAATCTTTTTCATTCTTCAACTCTTTCTTTTACCTGTAATCTTTGACGCCGGGAATTATCATAGCATTCTTTTGGAAAAACCTCAACCGAAAATCATTGCTGGAATGCTTTTTTATGGAAATTTAAGAAATCCAGTTTTAAAAATCTGTAAGGATTTTTCCAGACTCCCCCGGAGCGCTCTATGGATTTTCTCCTGTCTCCAGCTCCAAAGCCTGTCTCATAAGCCGGCAGCTCTTACTGTGTATACAATTTCCGTAGTCGCAGTCTGTAGACTGCAGGCGGCGCCCTTCCGGCATTTTCTCATATTCGCAGGTTACAATCCGTGTCTGATCATAAGCCCGGCAATAGCCGCTGACCATTTCTTCCCAAATTTCATCCATTCTTTGCGCACCTCCTGGTATGCGTTTTATAAACCGTTCGTACAACCGGAACTGATTTCTTATATACTGATTTCTTATATATAGTATACACTTGCCTGATAAAATGAGCAAGAATAAGACAGGTTACAATTCACACCCAGGCCAGTTTTGGAAAAGTTTTTATTTGATAAGGGTGCGAATTGTAACAGGGACTTCCCATTTAAAGTCGCCTTCGGCGAGGAGCAGTCCCTTCGGCCACTTAACTGTATTGGCTCCACGCCAATCAGCGGAGTGATTGGCGTGGGTGTGAAAAGTAACTAAGACAGATACAAAACCACTCAAACATTTGATTTACTATTGTTTTTTTCCTTCCTTTTTAATATACTCTTAGAAAAGGAGGATCATTATGAAAAGAATACATGGAATGAAAAGTCTGTTTGCCGTGGGAATGTTGACTGCCCTGCTTCTTTCCGGTTGCGGACAAAAAGCTGGCACAGATGCCCAGACAGAGGATTTGAAGGAACAGATCGCTAGTCTGGAGCAACAGATCAGCCAGCTGGAACAGCAGGCTCAGGAGAATCAGACCAGCCAGGAGGCGCCTCCTGCGGAAGCTGCGCCGGCAGAGCCTGCCCCAGCCGCATCCCCAGAGACCCCTGCCCCGGCAAGTCCTGCTCCGGAACAGGAGAATCCAGCCCCTGCAGAAGCTGGAAATGCAGAGAAGCAGGCAGAAGCCGCCCCATTAGAACCGAAGACGACGGATTCCCTGGAGACTTTGGAGGCCCTGGTGGCTGCCTTTGAGGAGAAAGTCAGCTCTTCCTCAGCAAAGGGAAGCGATTCTGAGAATATGGAGCAGTTTTTCAGCCTTAAGCAGGAGGAGAAACAGATCGACGATAAGCTTGATCTTCATGAGGATGAGCTGGAATACCTTTACCGGAAGCAGTCTCTGAGCCGAGAGGAATACAAGCGGATGGAGCGGGATCTGGAATATCTGGAGGACCGTCTGGACGACGCGGAGGATTACCTAGAACTGATTTTCGGCATTGACGACTGACAAAAAGACCGCCCTGACGCTGCATGCGCCAGGGCGAATGTTTTATGTGGAATCAGGCTGATTCATATTTTTCAGGAGGCAAGGGTAGTGACCAACATCTGGAACCGCTGGCTTTTCTCCCGAATATCCTTTTTACTCACCCCGTAGTACAGATACAAATCCCGGACAATCCGTTCCGCCTGCCTTCGGTTTTCCCTTCCCACCGAATAATCCACGCCAAAAAATTCATAGGTTAACTCTCCGGCAATCCAGATGGTGCCGTTTTTTCCCAGATGGATCAGATATAGCTTAAAATCCAAGGGAAAAATACTGTGGGGAATCCGGGCGGCCCGTTTATGATATTCTTCACACCGCTTTAAAAATTCCTGTATGGCCTCTTCATCCTCAAAGCTTTCGGGGACAAAATCCCGAAGGGAGGGGCCCAGAAGCTCCGGCCGGTACTGCTCTAACAGAGCCTCCCGACAGTTGGAAAAGGCCTCCTTATATTTCCAGCTTTCTGTGGAACAGGCCTTTGCCCCATATTTGCGCCTGGCATAGAGAAGCACTTCATCCAGAGTGTGGGTGGAGGATTTGATTCCTGCCATGATCCGCTCCCGCCGCTTCCGGTAAAGATACTGGCGAATGCGATCCCGAAGAGACTGGTGAGCCCGGCCTCGCTTTCCGGCAAGAAAAATGCTGGTGGGACCGTCCGCACCTCCGATAATTTCCACATGATCTTCTTTCATATTTTTCATTTTTTCCTCTCAACTTTTTTGAACAAACCGTTATCATTCGTTTCATACCCCTCTGCAAAAAAGGATCCTGCCCCAATATACCAGCTTCATGGGAAGCCCGTAGACAGATAGTTGTTTCCCGGACTCTGCGTCAAACAAAGCCTTTCTCACCACCCGTTTGCAATCGGCCAGAAAGGGCCGTTTCCAGAAGGGCAGCCGGATCCCTCCATGGGCAAAGAATTCCGTGTCCACGGGCCCCGGACATACGCTGGTAACCGTAATCTTCCTCTCTTTTAACTCCCGGGCCAATGCACGGGAAAAGGAAACCACATAGGCCTTCCCGGCGGCATAGACAGCAAAGCGGGCCTGAGGGCAAAAGGCAGAGCCTGAGGCGATCTGCAAAATCCGGCTACCCCTTGCCAGATAAGGCAGACAGTCCAGCGTTACCTGGGTCAATGCCCTGCAATTCAGATCAATCATGCTCAGCTGATCTTCCACGGAAAGCTCCTGGGCTTTTCCGTAAAATCCCACCCCGGCTCCGTTAACCAGCAGGCGGATATGGGGAGCGCAGGCCTTTAGGGATTCCCGAAAGCGGTTCAGATCTGTTTTCTGAGTCAAATCCAGGGGAAAGCTCCGAAGCTTTGTCTTTCTGATTTCCGGAATTCCCCAGTTTCCCTTGTGTCTGTGGGGACTCCCCTCCAGTTCCTCACAGAGTTCCCTCAAGGCATCCTCCCGGCGTGCAATAAGCCAGATTTCATCCAGAGACTTGTAGGACTGCCAGATCTGACGCACAAATTCTCTTCCCATACCGGAGGACGCCCCGGTTACAACCGCAAGATACATCCCCTGCCTCCTTCCTTTCCCCTTGTTCTAAAACAAATGTCATGCGCTGCTAGTTGGACGGTTTCTTTTGCTATGGTTCCACCCCCTGCTTTTTGCAGATCTCCTTCAGGCAGCACCGGTCACAGTGAGGCTTTGTCCGGGCCGTGCAGATCTCCCGCCCGTGGTACACCAGACGGTGGCAGAAATCACTTCCCTCCTTTGGAGGAATGATCTTCCACAACGCCATCTCCACCTTCTTAGGCTCTTTGAAGCCATCCACCAGCCCCATGCGGTTTACCAGGCGGATACAATGGGTATCCGTGACAATGGCAGGCTTTCCAAACACATCCCCCATAATCAGGTTTGCGCTTTTTCTTCCTACTCCCGGCAGCTTTAAAAGCTTCTCAAACTGGTCCGGTACCTGGCCCTCATATTCTTCCTGGAGAATTTTCATGCAGGCGCTGATATCCCGGGCTTTGCTGTGACCCAGTCCGCAGGGCTTTACAATAGCCTCAATATCCTCCACCGGCGCCTGGGCCAAAGACGGGATATCCGGGTATTTAGCATAGAGATCCTCCACCACCACATTGACCCGTGCGTCCGTACACTGGGCGGCCAGACGCACGGAAACCAATAGCTTCCAGGCCTGATTGTAGTCCAGGGTACAGCCAGCCTCCGGGTATTCCTTTTTCAACAGGTCGATGATCTGAAGGGCCAGCTCCTGTTTTTGCTTCAGTTTGGCTGCTTCCGCTCTGGAAGAAGCTTTGGGGCTTTTGCTCTCCGCCTTTTTCGTGTGTTTTTCCGTCATTTCTTTATCCTCTATTCTTTTTGTTTCTTAATCCTTCCCACCGGAATGTTTTTATCCGGCAGCTGTGCCAGGATAATTGCCGCAAACATCAGGACGCAGCCTATGATCTCCCGGCGGCTTAAGGTCTGATCCAGCAAAAGTATGCCTGCCAGCACAGAGACCACGGATTCCAGACTGAGAATCAGGGAGGCCACGGTGGGATTCATGCCTTTTTGCCCCACGATCTGCAGGGTGTATCCCACGCCGCTGGAGAGAAAGCCCGCATAGAGAACCGGTTTCCAGGCCGCCAGAATCTGGGACAGCTGGGGCCGTTCAAAGAGCACCATGCCAACGGCACAGAGAAGCCCGCAGACAAAGAACTGAATGCAGGACATGCGGATCCCGTCCACCCGCTGGGTAAAGTGGTCGATTACCAGAATGTGTACGGCAAACAGGAGGGCGCAGATAAAGACCAGAAGGTCTCCCTTTCCCACGCGCAAGGTCTCGTTGATGCACAGAAAATACAGGCCTGCCAGGGCCAGGATGACGCCGATCCACACCTGGAGCCCGCATTTCCTGCGGAAAAATAACCCCAGAATGGGTACAATGATAATGTAAAAGGCGGTGATAAATCCGGCCTTTCCCACGGTAGTGTACTGGATCCCAAACTGCTGAAAGCAGCTGGCAAAGCCAAGGGCCAGCCCGCAGCAGAGGCCTCCCAGGAAAAGCTCCCGCCCTTGTCCTGGCTTTTGAGGGGCAGAAGCCTTAGGAGAAGACTGCCCGGCCTCCTTTTTATTCAAAAAGGCAATGCAGGGTATCAGGGCCAGTCCGCCGATTACCGAGCGCACGCAGGTAAAGGTAAAGGGGCCCACATAATCCATGCCTACGCTCTGGGCCACAAAGGCCACGCCCCAGATCACTGCCGTGAGCAACAGCAGCAGGGAGCTTCGAATCTGTTGGATATTCATGATGTATTTCTACTCCTGTTTGTTTTCTTCTTGTGTATTTGCCGTAAGGGACTGGGTTTGCCGTTTCTCGGTTTCGGGGTATGGGATTTCGCAGCTTTTGCGCTTCCCTGCATTTCTCTGGGCGGCCGGATCAGGCACTTCTTGTCATACCCCACCAGATCCATACGCCCCGCCTTTTGCAGGGCTTCCCAAACCAGGCCATAGTTTTCTGGGTTCCGGTATTGAATCAGGGCACGCTGCATGGCCTTTTCATGGGGAGATACGGGCACATAGACAGGCTCCATATTCCGGGGATCCAGACCCGTATTATACATGCAGGTGGAAAGGGTGGAGGGCGTGGGATAAAAATCCTGCACCTGCTCCGGCATATATCCCAGGTCTCTGCAGTACTCTGCCAGGCGGACTGCCTCTTTAAGCGTGGACCCCGGGTGGGAGGACATGAGATAGGGAACCAGATACTGCTTTTTTCCAAGCCTCCTGTTGGTATCCTCATAAGCCTTGCAGAAGGCGTCGTAGACCTGTCTCTTGGGCTTTCCCATACGGGTGAGTACCCCATCGGAAATGTGTTCCGGGGCCACTTTCAGTTGTCCGCTTACGTGGTAGGCGCACAGCTCCTCTAAAAATTCCGGCCGCTTTTCCGCCAAAAGATAGTCAAAGCGGATACCGGAGCGGATAAATACTTTCTTCACCTTGGGAATGCTTCGAAGCTTTTGCAAAAGCCGCCGGTAATCCTCATGGCTGGTATCCAGATTTTTACAGGGAGAGGGAAACAGGCACTGACGGTTTTTGCACACCCCGGCCTGCAGCTGTTTTTTACAGGAGGGATGACGGAAATTGGCTGTAGGACCTCCCACATCGTGAATATATCCCTTAAATTCCGGATCCTTGGTCATAGCTTCAGCTTCTTTTACCAGAGATTCATGACTTCGCACCTGTACGATCCGCCCCTGGTGAAAGGTCAGGGCGCAAAAAGAACAGCCCCCAAAACAGCCCCGGCTGCTGACCAGGCTAAATTGTACCTCCCGGGTGGCCGGGATTCCTCCCTGGCTTTGGTAGGAGGGATGGGCCCTCCTGGCGTAGGGGAGATCATAGACCGCATCCATTTCTTCCGTGGACAGAGGCTTTGCCGGAGGATTCTGCACCACAAAGCAATGGGTGGAATAGGCCTCCACCAAACGCTTTCCCCCATAGGGATCGGAATTCTGGTACTGCTGCCAGAAGCTTTTGGCATAAGAGCTCTTTTCCCGGAGCAGTTCTTCATAATCCGGCAGACGAAGGGCGTCGTATATGGTTTCCCAATGCGGAGTCTTATAGACAGTGCCATCCACAAAGGTAATATCCCGGACTGCCAGGCCGCTGTCCAGGGCATCCGCAATCTCCACTATGGAGCGCTCTCCCATTCCATAGGAAATCAGGTCCGCCCCGGAATCCAGCAGAAGGGAACGCTTCAGGCTGTCGCTCCAGTAATCATAGTGGGCCAGTCTTCGCAAGCTGGCCTCAATGCCGCCCAGAATAATGGGCGTGTGTTTATAGCTGCGGCGGATCAGGTTGCAATAGCTGATGCAGGCCCGGTCCGGCCGTTTTCCCATCTGGCCTCCCGGAGAATAGGCGTCAATCTTCCGCCTTTTCTTGGATACGCTGTAGTGGTTCACCATGGAGTCCATGTTTCCGGCAGTAACCAAAAAGGCCAGCCTGGGTTCCCCCAAGGCCCGGATACTGGCAGGATCACGAAAATCCGGCTGTGCCAGGATTCCCACCCGATATCCATGGCTCTCCAGAACCCGGCTGATAATGGCATGTCCAAAGGAGGGGTGATCCACATAGGCGTCTCCCACCACATATACGAAATCCAGCTGTCCGATTCCTCTTTGCCGGCATTCTTCCAGACTCACCGGCAGAAATTCCCTATTCATAGGACCTCATTCCTCTTCTCATAGGTTCCGTCCAGCACCTGATCATAGGAGCGGATGTAGTAGTGAGCCATTTTCTGAATGATCTCTTTCCGGTCCAGAGAGAAGGTGTCTTCCACGGCGCATACTTTCATACCGGCCCGAAGCCCTGCCTCAATGCCGTTGGGAATATCCTCAAATACCAGACAGTCTTTGGGATGGGTTTCCAGCCTTTGAGCCACTGCCAGGTAAATGTCCGGGGCAGGCTTTCCGGCCCTCACCTCGCAGGCTGTCATAAAGCAGTCTATATATTGGTCAAGCCCCAGGGAATCCACCACAGCCTGCAAAAGCTCCCGGCTGTTGCTGGTGCAGATTCCGGTCCGGATCCCTCTTCTGCGAAGCTCCTTTAAGAAATTTTTTGCCCCAGGCTTAAAGGGCACCTCAAGGGCGTATTTTTCCACAGCCATGGAAATCCAAACGCTTTTAATCTCCTCCAGGCTCTGAGGCACTTGAAAGGTTTCCTTAAAATAGACGGCAGTCTCGGAAAAGCTCATGCCCTCAATTTTCTCGTGCAGATTCTCCGGCACCGTGAATCCTAGGGAACCTAAGTACTCCACGTCAATCTCCTGCCACATCCACATGGAATCCACCAGAGTGCCGTCCAAATCAAATAAAACTGTTTTTACCTGTTCCAGCATATCATAACTCCTTCAGCCATTGCAGCTCTTCTTGTGTAAGGGGGCGGTATTCTCCCGGCTTTAGTTTCGGATCCAAAAGGAGGGGCCCCATGGACAGTCGTTTCAAATAGACTACCGGGCAGCCCACAGCCTCCATCATGCGTTTTACCTGGTGGAAACGACCCTCCCGGAGGGTAAGCCGGATCCTGGTTACAGAAGTCCCTTTCTGGATTTCCTCCAAAGCATGGAGAACCTCAGCCGGAGCCCGGGAGAGATCCTCGGGAAGGATGGTAAGCTTTGCCGGAAGTGTGAGACGCTCATCTCCGATGTCAATACCCTGCTGAAATCTCTCTGCATGTTCCTCCGTTACCTGCCCCTTCACCAGGGCCTCATAGACCTTGTCCACATGCTTTTTGGGTGAGAGGAGCCGGTGAGCCAGGGGCCCGTCGTTGGTGATCAGGAGCAGTCCCTCCGTATCCTTGTCCAGGCGTCCCACCGGAAACAGATCCTTTCGCTTCTTCTCCTGAATCAAATCCAAAACTGTCCGGTCCCTGGAATCCTCCGTGGCCGAAACCACCCCGGCAGGCTTATGAAGCATATAGTATTCAAAAGCCGTATAGGACACAGGCTTTCCCTGGTAGCTCACCTGCTGCTCCTCTGAAACCTGGGTTTCCGGCCTTTTGCAGACCTTGCCGTCCACCAGGGCCATTCCCTTTCGGATTCCGTTCTTGATCTCTGAGCGGGTGCCCAGGCCCATATCACACAAAAATTTATCCAGACGCATTGGATTCCTCTCCTGTTCCCACGCCGACTCCCTGCCATCGCCATCCAGGGTAATATTTATTTCGAAACGCTCCCTTTACAAGCTTGGCCCAGCCCAGGGAAAAGCCGTCCACGCAGACCAGATACCAGCCGTCCGGCAGGTCTTCTTCCAGCTGCGGAGATTCCCCCCGCAGATAGCGGAAAACCAGGGGATCCGAGGCTGTAAGAGCAAGCCTTCCCGGCCAGTCCTTCTCTTTCAATGCCATAGCCAGGGCCTGGCTTGGCTCAAAGCGTTTCTTTGCCAGGTCTCCCAGATAGCAGCCTGTGCGCAGCATCCGAAGCCCCCCGAGACCAGGCAGCTCCCGGGGCAGAGCATAGAGCTGTTCTCCCTGCAGCTTCAGCACATAAGGACATTTTGAGGTATCCGGGCCTTGTCCCAACGGGCTTTGGCCAGAAAGGCCATTGGGAGACAGGTCAAGCCCCGCAAAAGGACAGCTCTCATCAAGCAGGGACAGAAATTCTTCCAGAGGCTCCAGGGATATAAGCTCCCTGCAAATCTGCCTCCTGGAATCCTGTCCTTTCTCCCATGCTTTTCCCTGTCTGCCCTTTTTCGGAAATTTGCCCCTCTTTTCTGCTGTATCTTTTTTCGTTTCCAGGGATATTCGAGACTGGAAAAAATCCTCCCCTGTCTCCTTGCCCTTCTTTTTCAGGAGCGCCAGGAAATGCCCTTCCCCCTTTACCCGGTGAGGATACAGGCGGAAGCAATTCTGAAGCTCCTCCCTTCCCCCAGGAATCAGCTCCGGCCTTCCCGGGCAGAAGCCGTTCTCCCAAAATGCTTTGGTAAGCTCCGGCTCCGGAAGAATCACAGAGAAATCCGGTTCTGCCTCCAGGAGAGCCTGGATACTGCCCTCATTTTCCAGGGGATGAAAGGTACAGGTGGAGTAGAGAAGCAGGCCTCCGGGACGCAGCATTCGGGCAGCCGCTTCCAGGATTTCCCGCTGCAAAGGAGCATAAAACTTTGGCCCCCTCTCCTCCCAGCTTTTCCTCATAGAGGGATCTTTCCGAAACATGCCCTCTCCAGAGCAGGGGGCGTCCACCAGAATTTTATCAAAATACTCCGGAAAATATTCTGCCAGCCTGGCCGGCGTCTCGCTGGTTACGCAGATGTTGGGCAGCCCCAAAAGCTCCAGATTCTTCAAAAGTCCCCGGGCCCGGGAGCTGCTGATATCGTTGGCTACTAAAACCCCAGTTCCCTGAAGCCGGGCTCCAAGCTCCGTGGCCTTTCCTCCAGGAGCCGCACACAGGTCCAGAACCCGGTCCCCCGGGCGCACCGGCAGGGTCTGGGCCGGCGTCATGGCGCTGGGCTCCTGCAGATAATAAAGCCCTGCCCCATAGTAGGGATGGCGGGAGGCAGCCGCTTGCCGGGGGATATAATAGCCGTTGGGAATCCAGGGAATCTGCGCACAGGGAAACGGAGAAATCCTCTCAAATTCCTCCGCTTCCAACTTTGCCGTATTTACACGGAGCCCCCGGTAAGAGGGGAGCTCCAGACATTTTTCATAGGCCTCATAGTCTGTCCCCAAAAGGACCTTCATCATATTCACATACTGCACTGGCAGTTCCATAGGTAATTCTCTCCCTCATGCAGGCTTTGTCAGTATTCGTCCGTTCCGGTATAAATATCCTGGGCGCGATAGCCCTCTGCAATAATGTCCAGCTGCTTGTGAAAACGCTCCAGCTGTTCAATATCGTTCATAGCATAGATTCGGTAAAACTCGTCCTGAATTTTCTCAATTTCCCGCTTATTGGCCACACGGTACAGATTCTGAATATTGTTCAGAATATCGGATACAATATTAGCCCGGTTCCGCAGAGAAATCTGGGCATCCATAATCTCGCTGCGCACCGTGGACATCTCGTTGTCCAGCATGATAATGGCGTCTGCGGCATTCAAAAGACGTTCTTTAATATGATCTGGAATGTTCCGCTTATACTTATACTGCAGAGAGTGCTCCACGGTTGCCCAGAAATTCATGGCCATGGTGCGGATCTGCACTTCCATATGTAGCCTCTTGGGTCCGTCCAGGGTGTATACCGTATAATAGATAATCATATGATAGCTGCGGTAGCCGGATTTTTTCATTTCACGAATATAATCCCGCTCCTGCAGGACCTCCATATCGTTCCGGTTGTGAATGATCTCCACCACCTTGTCGATATCCTCCACAAACTGGCAGATAATGCGGATTCCGGCCAGATCCCGCATGCGGATCTCCAGATCCTCCAAAGAGATCTTTTTCTTCTGGCATTTGTCCAGGATGCTGGAAATGGTCTTTACCCGTCCCTCCACTTGCTCAATAGGACAGTACAGTCCCCGGTTCCGGTGCTCCTTGACCAGATTCTCAAGCTTGGTAGTGACCTCTTTTACGGCCAGCTCGTAAGGATTTAAAATCTCTCTCCATAATTGTATTTCCATAAATATCCTTCTCCTTTTAAGGGCAAGCCCGATGTCTTATCTTCTGTCCTTCCTACTTACTGCCCCGCTGGGCGAAGTACTCCATTATCAGTTCCGTAGCTGCACGGATACTATTAGTATATCACAACTTTACTCATACGCATAGCTTAATTTACGGTCCTCCAGATATCGAAGAAACCAATAGGGATTTACGGCGATCTCCGGGATCTGGTCTGTACGCAGGTAGATGCCTACATGGAGATGGACGGCAAATTTTCCCCGTGTTCCCTCCGTCCCGTATCCGGTATCCCCCATGAGTCCCAGAAGCTCCCCGGCCTTCACCACATCCCCGATCTGAAAATCCTTTGCATAGGAATCCAGATGGGCATAGTAAAAGTATACGTCGTGGGGGCTGCGGATGCCAATGCGATAACCGCCCTTTTCCAGCCAGCCGATATTTTCCACTACGCCGTCCGTCATGCTGAGCACAGGATAAAACCCGGCCACATTGGTATCCGGCATCAGATCCGTCCCCTCATGTCCGTAGCTTCCGCCGTAGCTGCGCTCAAACATCCAGCTGTCCTCAAACTGAATCTGAAGCCTGGGATTTTCCGTGGACAGAGGAACCGGAAAATAGGTAAGATCCTTCCAGATATTTTCATATAGGGTAAAATACTCCCGCGCCTGTTCCAGGTCAGAGCTTTGCATCTGTGGGCTGGCAAGGTTCTCCTGAAGCCACGCCAGTTCCCAGTGAATAGAGAGTCCCAGGAATAACAGCAGCAGGATCGCTGCAGCCAGAGAATTTTTCTGTCTCATACAGACTATTCTATGATAGGAGTTTCCAAATTATTCCAATTAAAAGGGTCGCGGGCTGAACGGATGTTGTTTTCTCTCAAAAGCAGCCATACCGCAGACGACAGGAAAATCCAGGCGTAAATTTTGCTGCCAAAGCTTACAACTGCTCCAGCACAGCCAGCAAAAACTCCCACACCCGCTTCACAGAGGAAATGCTTAAGCGCTCCTTGCCGGAATGGATATCCTGCATGGAGGGGCCAATGGAAACGCACTCCAGCCCTTCTATGCGGCTGCAGAAAATACCGCACTCCAAGCCTGCGTGAATAGCCTCTACGGTGGGTTCTTTTTTGTACAGGCTTTTATATTGGTCCTTCATGACCTGGAGAAGCTTGGAATCCTTCTGAAATTCCCAGCCCGGATATACGCCCTGTGTTTCATATTCTCCCCCGAAGAATTCCAGGAGCAGACGCACCTGATCGCTTACATATTCTTTTTGGGAATCTATGGAGCTTCGAACCGAGTGATACACCTGGAACTGTTCTTCCGTAAGCCGGATTACCCCCAGGTTGGAAGATGTTTCCACCAGTCCGGGAATTTCCATGCTGTACCGGTCTACACCAGAGGGAATCATTTGCAGTAAAAAGAGCACAAGGGCCAGGGACCGGGGATCCAGCACCTTCCCCTCATAGGAATCCCCTTTCTCCAGGGAGATGCGCACCTGGGGATCGCTTGCCCGAAATTCATGGCGAAAATCCTCTTCACAGGAGGAAACCTCCTGGCACAGCATTTCCGCTTCCCCGGGATCCACGGCAATTTTTACAGAGGCCTGGTTGGGAATGGCGTTTTCCACCCGGCCACCCTCCATGGAGACTACAGTAAAGGAAAAGTACCGGTCCAGCCGTCCCAAAAGACGTCCCAGAAGCTTAATGGCATTGCCCCGCTGTTTCTGGATTTCCACGCCGGAGTGGCCGCCTTGGAGTCCTTCCACCGTCAGGGTAACCAAGGTTCCCTGTCCGGGAATCCAGCCTACGGGCAGGGTTCCAATGCCGGTCAGACCCCCGGCGCAGCCAACGGTAAAAATGCCTTCCTCCTCAGAATCCAAGTTAATCATGCGGGTTCCCTTTAGGACAGAAGCATCCAGAGCGTCCGCGCCCAAAAGTCCGGTCTCCTCATCCACGGTAAACACACATTCCAGGGATGGATGGGCGTAATCATTGTCCAGCAGGGCCAGCATATAGGCCACCGCAATGCCGTCGTCTCCGCCCAGGGTGGTGCCGTTGGCATGGACCCAGTCTCCATCCACTCCCAGAAGCAGCCCCTGGGTTTTCAGATCCCTGGTATTTCCCGGAAGCTGTTCCAATACCATATCCAGATGTCCCTGGAGAATCACCGTATCGGCCTTTTCATAGCCGGGAGCCGCCGGTTTTTGAATGACCACATTTCCCATTTCATCCTGTATGCAGGAAAGCCCCCGCTTCCTGGCAAACTCCTGGCAGTAATCGCTTAAGGCCTGGGTATGGCCGGAGCCGTGGGGAATCCCGCAGATTTCCTCAAAAAACATAAAAACGGATTTCGGTTCCAGATTTTCTAAATATCTCATATTTGTCCTCCTGTTTCATATATATAGACCATGAAGAAAAAAATGCTTGCTGTCTGTATAATTTTACTTCTGCTGGGCTTTCTGCTGCTGAATCCTGCAGAGGCCCTGAAGGGCTCCCGGGCTGGACTGCTGCTGTGGGCAAATTCCGTACTTCCGGTGCTGCTTCCCTTTTTTATCCTGTCCCGGCTGCTCATATCCCTGGAGGGAATCACGCCCCTGACCCGGCTCTTAAGTCCCGTTACAAGAAGGCTTTGGGGACTTTCCCCTATGGGAGCCTACGGACTTTTGCTGGGGTTTCTCTGCGGGTATCCTATGGGAGCCAAGGTAGCCGCGGATCTGGTCCGGGAACAGAAAATCACGTCCCAGGAAGGGGAATACCTGCTCTTATTCTGCAATAATGTAAGCCCTGCCTTTCTGCTGGGCTTCTGCATGAACGAACACCTGAAAGCGCCGGAACTCATCCCCATGACCCTGGGAATTGTCTACGGCCTGCCCCTGGCGCTGGCTGTATTCTGGCACCGCGGCCGCCGGTTTGTCCCAGTTACAGAGGGCGGATTTCCAAAAGCCACACAAAAACAGGCATCTGGATTTCAAATCAGCTTTAAAATCGTGGACGCCTGTATTATGGACGGACTGGAAAGCATCTTAAAGCTTGGATGCTATATCCTTTTATTCTCCATCATGGCCAGATTTGCCGCACTGCTTCCCTGGAAAAATCCGCTGTACTGCGGTTTGGCCATTGGAATCCTTGAGATTACAAACGGAATTGCTGCCGTAAGCCCCCTGCCTCTTCCCCTTTCGATCCGCTATGCAGCGGTTCTTGGTTTCCTGGTCTTTGGGGGCGGCTCCGGCATTGCCCAGACCTACAGTATGCTGTCAGGAAGTGGACTTTCCATCAAAAACTATGTGAAAGCCAAGGTTGTGACCACAGCCCTTGCCGTGCTGCTGGCCGCTCTCCTCTTATGCCGCAGCAATCTTGTGTAAGCGCCCGCTGTAGATTTGTTTCAGGCCTAACCTTCCCTCGAAGCCAGATCCTCTCCGTTCAGGGTGGGCGCCAGTTCGCTGCGGTTGGTGCTGACAATATCATAACAGTTCTGCAGGGAAGCCATGAGGGATTCATACTTGGACGCATAGGTGTTGATGGCATTCTGTATAATAGACTGAAGATTTCCCAACATATCGTCCGTGTACTGCATGGCTCCCATACGGATATTGTTGGCGTCGATGGTGGCGTTGTCCACGATCTGCTGGGCCTGCTGGGCCGCAGCCTCCACCACTTCATTGGCCTGGATATAGGCCTGCTGCATGATCTCATGTTCGTTGATCAATTCGGTCGTATGTATACTGGCCTCCTTGATCATGGTATTTGCCTTTGCCTGAGCGTCCGCCAAAATGGCGTCCTTATTGGCCAGAATCTTCTGGTAACGGCGGATCTCCTCCGGAGTCTTCATCCGAAGCTCCCGAAGCAGCTCCTCAATCTCCTCCTTATTTACAATAATGTTGGCCTTGGACAAGGTCTGCGGCTTACAGCTGTCGATGTATTCCTCGATTTCCTCTATAATCTGTTCTATTCTACTGCTCATAATTGCTCCTATCTTTTTTCTTTCCCTGCAGCTCTCTCCTGTATTCGTCGCTGCATGGGACCGATCACCGAAGCCGGAACAAAGGCGCTTAAATCCCCGCCGAATTCCGCCACCTCTTTCACCGTGGTGGAACTCAGATAAGCGTATTCCAGGCTGGTGCTCAAAAACATGGTATCAATATCCGGATTAATGATGCGGTTGGTCTGGGCCATCTGCAGCTCGTAGTCAAAATCCGTAATCGCCCGCAGCCCCCGCACAATAATCTTTGCCTCCGAGGCCCTGGCAAACTCTGCCAGAAGGCCGGTAAAGGACTCTATCCGTACATTAGGAAGCTCTGCTGTCACTTCCTCTAACATCTTAACACGTTCCTCCACGGAAAACAACGGACTTTTTGCCCGATTGTTCAAAACGCCCACAATCAGCTCGTCCACCACATGAGAGGAGCGGCGGATAATGTCCAGATGTCCAAAGGTGACCGGGTCAAAGCTGCCCGCATAAATTGCTCGAATCATAGGGTATCCTCTCCGGCACGTGTGAAAAACACGTGCTGATTTGTCTTATATTTTTTGATTCTCAACAGGGAGAATCCGTATTCTTCTGTATATTCCAACGGCTCCCCAAGCTTTGTCTCCAGGATAATCCAGGTATCTTCCTTCACAAGGCCGGAGTGGGACAGGAAACAAAAAACCTGATGCTCCAGACCCTTTCCGTAAGGGGGATCCAGGAAAATAAAATCAAAGGGCTCCTGATCTTTAAGCCTTTCAAGGCCGCTCTGTACATTCATAACCAAAACCTGGGCGGATTTCTCCAGCTTTGCTGCCTGCAGATTCTTCCGGATACATGCGGAAGCCTTAGGGCTTTGCTCCACAAAAACAGCCTGGGAGGCTCCCCGGCTTAAGGCCTCGATGCCAATGGCGCCGCTTCCAGCAAAGAGATCCAAAAACCTGCAGTCCGCCAGATAGGGCTGACAGATATTAAAGAGGGTCTCCTTGATCCGGTCCGTGGTGGGCCGGGTGTCCAGTCCGGGAACCGTACACAGAGGAGTATTTCTTGCAAGTCCTGCAATCACTCTCATGCCCGCACCTGTCCTGTTCCGTAGATCTCATATTTGCTGGAGGTCAAAGCTTCCAGGCCCATGGGGCCTCTGGCGTGAAGCTTCTGGGTGCTGATGCCAATCTCCGCCCCGAAGCCAAACTCAAATCCGTCTGTAAAGCGGGTGGAGGCGTTGACATAGACAGCCGCCGCGTCCACCTCCTTCAAAAACTGTTCTGCGTGATCCTGGTTGTTTGTAATGATTGCTTCTGAATGGCCGGTATTGTACCGGTTAATGTGGGCAATGGCCTCCTCCAGGGAGGAAACGGTTTTCACAGAGAGAATGTAGTCCAGGTACTCCATTCCCCAGTCAGCTTCTGTGGCCGCTGTCATGGAAACTGCTGCCCGTGCCTTCTCATCCCCCCGAAGCTCCACCTGCTTTTCTTGCAGCCGTTTTTCCAAAAGAGGCAGGAATTCCTCTGTCATAGATTCGTGGACGATCAGGGATTCACAGGCATTGCATACGCCAATGCGCTGGGTCTTGGCATTGTAGATGATATCCAGGGCCATGGAAATATCCGCCCCCTCATCCACATAAATATGGCAGTTTCCCGATCCTGTCTCAATCACGGGAATGGTGCTGTTGTGAACCACGGTATAAATTAATCCTGCGCTGCCCCTGGGAATCAGCACGTCCACATACTGATCCATCCGCATAAAGGCTGCCGCCGTCTCCCGGCTAGTTCCGCCGATCAGCTGCACCGCATCCTCCGTCTTTCCAGCCTGAGCCAGGGCTCTTCGAAGGGAGTCCACAATGGCCTGATTGGAATGAATGGCATCGCTTCCGCCCCGGAGGATCACAGCATTTCCGGTTTTGAAGCAGAGGCCGAAAGCATCTGCCGTTACATTGGGTCTGGCCTCATAGATAATTCCCACCACGCCCAGGGGCACACGCACCTGACGTATGTGAAGGCCGTTTGGAGGCCTGCGCTCCGACAGAAGGCTACCAATGGGATCCGGAAGGGATGCCACCTGGAGAAGTCCCTCCTGCATGGATACAATTCGGTCGTGGGAAAGTTTTAAGCGGTCCAAAAGCCCCTCAGGCATACCCTTTGCTCTTCCCGCCTCCATATCCAAAGCATTGGCCGAAAGAATGAGCTCTTCGTCCACAAGGAGCTGTTTGGCCGCAAGCTCCAGCACCTGATTCTTTTCCTCTGTGGTCAGGCAGGCAAGCAGGGGCTCCGCTGCCTTTGCCTTGGAGCCTATGGAATCAAGGCTTTCCAGACAGCGCTGCTGGGTGATAAGTTTCTGAGGCGTTTTGTCAAATGCTTCAAAAGGCACTTTGGGAAAGACCTGGAATTCAAATGCCAGGGCAACTGTGGTAAGCCCTGGCCAGGCCTCCTGATACCGGTCATAGAAACCTCCGCCATAGCCTACCCGGTGCAGGGCCTCATCAAAGGCTACCCCGGGAAGAAGCAACAAGGCATCCGCTTCCCTGGCAGGAACAAGTCCTTCCCTAGGCTCCAGGATTCCGAAATATCCCTGTTCCAGCTGGTCAAAGCTTTCTATGTAATAGAACTCCATTTCCTTTCCCTGAACCCTTGGCACAGCTACCCGCTTCCCGTCTGCCCAGGCTTTCTCTATAAGCATCCGGGTCTCCACCTCATGATTATAATCCATATAGGCGTAAATGCAGGAGGACGCCTGATATTCCGGCTGGGCCATCAGCCGCTTCGTAATCTCCTGACTCCAGGCGTGGATCTGGCTCTCTGTCTGGCTTCTGCGGAGGCTTTGCACCTCTTTGCGCACCGCCTTCTTTTCTTCCATGATTGCTTGTCGATTGTCCTGTTTTGCTTCCATACATTCCTCTTTTCTGCCCCTCTTACTGAGGGATTCCATTGGATTTGGAAGGCTTTCCTCCAAATTTTTCTCCCAGATTGGTGATGCTTCCATCCTCTTCCTGAATATTGATCTGATTCATCTGCCCCCGCAGGTTACTGCGGATGGTTTCAATATATTCCCGGCGAAGCTGGGCCTGCTCCTGCTTTTCCTTATTGGTCAGACCCTCGGCCTTGGATTTATGGTAAAGTTCGTTGATTCTTGCGATTTTTTTCTCATCCATTCTGAAATATCCTGTTCTCTTTTTCGTGGCGGGCTATGTTTCCTGATTTTCCCTTTATGTTTCTCTGAAGCTTTGTGTCAAAACACCGCAGGATCCCAGCCTCTATGAAATATGCAGGTAGGTCTTCAGCTGAGGAAAGATTTCCCGTGCGTAGTCGTAGCCGTGCTGATAGAAGGCGGTCAAAACCTGTCTGTCATCCTCTGTATTTTTCACCACCGGAACCTGGGGACGGATTACAAACACATGTCCCCGCTCTTCCAGGTTTTCAATAAGCTCCATGGTGCGGTTGTACATAGCCGCACGGTATTTGATGGCCTGCACAAGCCTGGGATATTTCTGGTACATAATCCGGGCCATGCGCAGGGACTTTCTGGCAGGTTTCTTTCGATATCCCTTTTCCCGGGTCAGCACGATCACATTGTGCCGAATGCCGTCCCGGAAAGCCTTGCGAAGGGGAATGGAATCCGCTACGCCCCCGTCCAGCATAGGAATGCCATCCACATGTACCATGGGGGACACAATGGGCAGGCTGCTGGAGGCCCGACAGATCTGCATAAGCCGCTCCCGGCTTTCCCTCTCCTGCAAATAGGCCGCCTCGCCTGTCAGGCAGTTGGTAGCCGTCAGAATACAGGTCTGTTCAGACTGAAAGAACCTGTCGTAGTCATAGGGAAATATGGTGTTGGGGAAAATATCAAAAATCAGCTCCATATTAAATAAGCTGTGGTTACGAATCAGATATTTCAATCCCACATAACTTCCGGCAGCCAGATAGTCAATGGTGCATTTCCTGGTTCTTCCCGGTTGATGAGACACATAATTCACTGCGTTGCAGGCTCCTGCGGATACGCCGATGACATAGGGCAGATACAGATCCTCCTCCATCAGATAATCCAATACGCCTGCGGTAAAGACTCCCCGGGTGCCTCCTCCCTCCAGAATCAAACCGGTCTTTCTCATACATTCATCTCCTCTAAAAAGCGTTTCAGTCGAAATTCCTTTTTCGGATCTGCCAAAAAGAGAGTCCCCACCTGTTTGCCCTCCAGAATCTCATGGATCACTCCCACATCCCGGCCGTTTGCAATCACCATATCGGCTCCGGCCGTAGTGGCCAGACGGGCAGCGGAAAGCTTAGTAGCCATTCCTCCGGTCCCCACATCACTGGCCGCATCCTTTCCCATGGAAAGCAGCTCCTCATTCAGGTGTTCCACCAGATGGATGAAGCGGGCATCTGGGTTGCGGTTGGGATCATCCGTGTACAGTCCATCAATATCCGACAGCAGGATCAGAAGATCCGCGTGGATCAGGGCTGCCACTACAGCAGACAAGGTATCATTGTCTCCAAACTGCTCCAGACGATTCAGCTCATAAGTAGACACGGTGTCATTCTCATTGACAATGGGAACGGCTCCCAGCATCAAAAGCTCTTCAAAGGTATTCTGGGCATTATGCCGGTTGTGATCGTTGACCATGGTATTGCGGGTCATAAGGATCTGAGCCGCCACCTGATTGTATTCTCCAAAGAGCTTTTGATAGACCATCATAAGCCTCCCCTGGCCTACAGCCGCGCAGGCCTGCTTGGTGGCAATGGCCACGGGACGTCCCTTTAAGCCCACAGCCTTGCGGCCTACGGCAATGGCGCCGGAGGTGACAAGCACCACCTCACGGCCCTGGTTGCGAAGATCCGTCAGCTCCCGGACCAGACGTTCCATTTTTATCAGATCCAGAGCTCCCGTCTCCGGATGGGTCAGGGTAGATGAGCCTACCTTTATGACAATCCTCTTTTTTCCTCTCAACAGTTCTTCGTAATTCATTCGTTCCTCCCCGGACAGACAGGAAAATTTTTCCTGCCGTCTGTTCCTATACTCCATATTAATTTACACCATTCGTAAAAGAATCGCAAGTGCTAACTAGAGTAATTCTCCAGAAAATCATAGAGCTCCTGCTCAGTTACCACACCCTTGCCTGTGCAAATTTCCTGCTGCAGCTCCTCAGGCAGATCCCCGATGGAAATCTCTGTGTACTCATAAATGGTTTCCTGATCTGCGTTATAAATATTCACATAGCCAAATTCTTCAATAAGGTAATAGGTGTACTCAGTTTCCGCCTGTACGGCGTCCGCAGGAAGCCCGGTTTCCAGAAGCGAATGGTCCGTCTCCTCCTCTGCTCCTCCCATATCGGCTTGTTCCCCGGCCTTAGTCTCCAGGCTGTCAATTCCCTGTGGATCCTTAGGGTCTCCTGATCCCGAAGGCTTTCCCTGTCCGAAGCTTGTCTCCTGGTCTCCCAGCGCATCCTCTTTGTTTTCCCCTGACGTTTCTGGCTCTTTTCGATTCCCTGCCTCCTCCCCGGCCGGCTGCTGCTCCGCCTCCAGCTCAGTTCCAAAGTTCTGGTCCTGCTGATACCGGTCTGAATACAGGTAGGTGGAATAATAGGCCAATCCACACAGCGCGCAGAAGGAAAACAATCCCAGCACTGCTTTTTTCATACAAAAACCCTCCTTTTTCCTTAGTATGAGCAAAAAGAAGGGTTTTCAATCCTGTTTTTGGAATTCCATTTTACAATAGATGGACCTTTTTCAGAATACGGGCCAGGGTGCGCCCTTTGGGAAAGCTTAAAAGCTCCGCCTCCGTTACCCCCTGGAGCACCAGGATAAAGATCCCGTATACCAGCACGGCAAAGGGCAGGCAAATGCAGAGAGTGATGAGATTTCCCAGAATTTCGTTCAGGAAATCGTAAATAAGCCAGCTGGAAATCCCCATAATGGCAGAGGACAGAATGGGCACTAAAAAGGTACGCCGCAGCTCCTGCCGGTAGCGCAGATGCTTCCGGATGGCAATGCCGTTTAAGACACACATAATCAGGGCAAAGAACACATAGGAAGCCATGACCGCATAGATTCCCAGGTCACCTGTCAGCACCAGAACCACCAGAAGCACCAGATGCAGCACTAGAGCCACCGCCGCGTGAATCACCGGCAGGCGCATCTGATCAATACCCTGGAGAATTCCGTTGGTCAGGGTGGACAGGCCGCAAAATACTACGGAAACCGAACCGTACAGAAGCAGTTTCCCGGAAAGCTCCACCCCCTCGTGAAACAAAAGCTCTACAATGGGGCTTCCCAAGGCCATGAGCCCCACCGCCGAGGGGATACAGACCATCATGACCATGCGGATCGCCCCGTCTGTTTTTCTCTGCATCTCCCGGGTGCTGCCGGAAATCCGGGCTGCGGTCAAAGCCGGAATGGTGGAGGCTGACAGAGCGGAAGCCACGGCAATGGGAACATTGGTCAGAAGCTTATATTTTCCTGTAAAGGCTCCCCACTGCTGGCTTACCGTGAGAGGATCCTCCTTCAGCACATCCAGCATGAGATATTTAAACACGCCCTGATCAATGATGCCGTTTACGTTATAGATGGCCGTGCTCAGAATTACGGGAAGAATGGTTAAGAGCAGGGTTTTCATCAGACTGGAATAGCTGAGAAGCCGCCTGGTTTGATCTTTCTTTATCCTTCGCTGGAGAACCCGGTTGTACAAAAGCATTACAGCAATCAGAAACAAAAGACCGGCCAGAGCCCCTGCCGAGGTACCAAGAGTGCTTCCCGCCGCACCGTAGGAGGCGGCGGTTGTTCCCTGTAAGATTCCGGCCTCCTGGTCAAGCTCGAGGCCATAGCGAAACAGCCATCCGGCGGCGGCAATGCTGACAATGGCATTGACAATCTGCTCAATAATCTGGGAGACCGCCGTGGGCATCATGGTTCCCAGTCCCTGGAAATAGCCCCGGATCACGCCCATAATAGCCAGAATAAACACTGCTGCTGCCAGAACCTTCAGGGCCGGCGAGCTCTGGGGCGTATGCACCACCTCAGAGGCCAGAAAATCCGCGCAGAAAAACGTAAACAAAGCGCCAACGGCGCCTGCGGCCAGGGCAAACATCATGGCTCCCCGGAACAGACGCATAGCGTTTCGGTATTGATTCAGCTTTACCCGGGCCGCCACCAGCTTGGACACTGCCAGGGGAAGGCTATAGGAGGAAATCAAAAGAATAATATTATAGATCTCAAAAGCGCCGGAATAGTAATCCATCCCCACGTCCCCGATTATATTATTCACAGGAATCCGGTAAAGCATGCCAATGATGCGTACCAGTATGGAAGCCGCAGCCAGGATGCTTCCCTGAACAATATAGTTAGATTTCGATGATCTCCTGTTTGCCATGAATCTTCCTCTTATCTTATGTAAGCAGTATGTTCCAAATAGGGGAATTCTATTCCCGGCGGAAGGGAGAGGCTCTGCCTGTATGTAACTGCCTCTCTGCCGGACCCCTTTTACTGGATTACCACGTCGTTTGCATAATCTTCCCAGATAATGCAGATAAAGGTGGTGCCTGTATTCAGCATAATCTCATTTCCCTCAGTATCATAATACCGGGCCGGGGTTCCCAATTCTCCCGGATTGGACCAGCTGCCCTCCACCATTTTGCCTTCGGTGAACACCGTGCATTTGCCGCCCACTCTCTGAGTGGCAAAAGACAGATAGTCCTTGGCATCCAGCACATTTCCCTCGCAATACTGGAAAATCACATTTTTCACAGACACCTGCTTGCCTGTAAGCTCATCCATGTGGGGATTTCCGTAGGTGGAACGGTAATACAGGTGATCCCCCTCATTGTACTGGAAAGTGGCCTTAACGCCGCCGAAGCCGTTTTTCCCGCCGGTTCCGCCAGGCTGCAAAAAGGTGGCGTCCGGATATCCCTCATAGGTAACCACCTGTCCGTCCGGGGCAAAGCGGAATTTCCGGGGAAATTCCTCCTTCCGCTCTGTCCGGTATCCCTTTTTCTCAATATCCTGGGGAATCCGGGAGGGAAATGCATAGAGGGTGTGCTCTGAGGCTTTTCCCGGCCGGTTAATGCGGTCGTACATGGCTGTGGCCGGGCTCTTGATCCCGGCGGTTCCGCCAGACAACACGTCATATTTTCCGCTGTTCAGGTCGTCCAGGGCGTAGATGGCCTGTCCGAAATGACAGTAAATGGCGTCAAATTCCTGGGCAAAATGAAGATAATACTGACGGCAGCTGCGGACAGAGCCGATGCGATCCAGATCCTCCCAGTCCTGGAAGAGTCCCATCCAGCGGGTGATCCGTCCCTCCACGGCACATTCGTAGATGACGCCGGCATTGGAGACCCCGGACATGGGCAGGGCCGCCGCCGTATTGTTAAGCATAATAGCCAGAGGCCGTTTCTTTGCCATCTCCACAGGGATCCACTCCCCAGTGAGGCTGCTGCGAGTCTTTCCGTCCACCACGGCCCAGAAGTTTTCTTCCTCTTCTTCTGTGGACTCCTGCGTCGGATCTGCAGCCTGCAGGATTTCCGCCTCCGTATTAAAGAAGGTGCTGCTGCCCGCATCCCCGGTATTGCCTGGATCCCCCTCTTCTGTTTTTGCGCAACCATATATTCCCACAGCCAGCAAAAACAGCAAAGCAGCGATCCATATGCTTTGCTTTTTCATAAAATGATTCTCCTCACTATCTTGTAATACGCAAGGCATCCAGAACCTGATTCTGTTTTGCCTCCATTTCCAGCGCTTCCTGAGAATTCCTGTGATCGTAGCCCATAAGATGGAACATGCTGTGGGTAATCAAAAAGGCAAATTCCCGCAGGATGCTGTGACCATATTTTTCCGCCTGCTCCAGAACATGATCCTTGGATAGAATAATATCTCCCAGCATCAATTCTCCTGTCTCCGGATTGAAATACTCCATATTCCGCTGCTCTACCAGAGAAAAATCTCCGGGAGCCGGATAGTCTGCCAGGGGAAAAGAAAGCACATCCGTGGGCCGGTCCATTCCCCGGTACTCCAGATTGATTTTATGAATTTCCTGGTCATTTGTCAAGAGCAGATCCACCTCGGCCTCGTAGGGACATCCCTCCTGCTCCAGGCATGCGGCGATTACCTCCCGGGCAGTCTCCTCCCAGTCAAAGCCCAGGGAGGCCTTGCCCTCCTCCTCCATATGCAATGTCATCTTCTCTTTCTCTCCTCCCTGCGGGCAGTTTTTTTCTCATAATCCTCGTAGGCCTGTACAATTTTTTGCACCAGGGGATGTCGCACCACATCCTTGCTGGTCAGGCTGCAAAATCCCACATCTTCCACCCGGGAAAGCACCCGCATGGCTATCTCCAGACCGGATTTGGCCCCCACTGGAAGATCCTTCTGGCTGGCGTCCCCGGTGACTATGACCTTGGAGCCGAATCCAATGCGTGTGAGAAACATTTTCATCTGCGCCGGCGTGGTATTCTGGGCCTCATCCAGAATAATAAAGGCATTGTCCAGGGTACGTCCCCGCATATAGGCCAGAGGAGCCACCTCGATGAGGCCTTTTTCCATATTTTTCACAAAGCTTTCCGCCCCCATGATCTGATACAGGGCGTCGTAGAGGGGACGAAGATAAGGATCCACCTTGCTCTGCAGATCTCCGGGCAAAAAGCCCAGCTTTTCTCCCGCCTCAATGGCCGGCCGGGTCAGAATGATCCTGCTTACCTCCCCGCTTTTAAAAGCGGTAATAGCCATGGCCATAGCCAGATAGGTTTTTCCGGTTCCCGCAGGCCCGGTGCCGAAGACGATCATCCGTTCCCGAATCAGGTCTACATACTGCTTTTGTCCCAGGGTCTTAGGCTTAATGGGCTTTCCCTGAATGGTATGGCAGATCAGGTCCCGGTCGATTTCCACCGCAGCCTGCTCCCTGCCTTCCATAGACAAAGAAAGCATATAGTCCACATTTTGCTCCTGAATCACATTTCCCCGCAGGGAAAGGGTTTTTAACTGCTCAAACACAGACTGCGCCTGCCGCACCCGTTCCCCGGAGCCCATGATCTTTAACATGCCGTCCCGGGAAACCACAGAAACCTCCAGGGTACGCTCAATCTTTTTTACATAGGCATCAAACTGGCCGAAAATATTTTTTTCGTGCTCTGCCGGAATGTCTATGGTTACCTCTGTCATACTCACGAATCTAAAGTCCCTTTCTCTTTCCGGAGCCTTCCCGGTTCCGTTTTTTGCTGATATTCCTGCGGCCGGCAAATCAAGCGTCTGCTTACAGGCATTTGGCATCTGCCTACAGGCATTTGACTTTTCCGGCAGTATGCCCGGCGATACCAGGCAGAGCCTACGGACCTGCCTGGCTCTCCAAAGCCGTTTCCTCCTCTGAGGATGAGCCAGGTTCCGTTTCCATTGCCTCCGGGTTCAGAGGCACGGGTTTTCCGATCTCCTCCAGAGCATAGATAGTCCCGGATACCTGACAGTCAAAAGCCGTTGTTCTTATTTTAACATCATTTTTTATAATTTGAACCCCTTTTTCTCTTAAATTTTTCAAAAATTCTTTTAAATGCTCCTGGGCAAGCTTCTGCGCCTCCTCTTTTGTGTAGGAACGCACCTGAATTTCGTACTCCTCATTGAGGGTGGAGCCAAAGATCAGAGGCAGGTAAAAGTTCTCTGTCAAATGCAGAGGATACTCCTTTTTGATGGTGCTGCTGTTCTGAAAGGTCTGAAAGGGATTCTCCAGGGACAGGCGATGTCCGTTGGCTTCCAGATAAAAGGTGCGGCGCTTCCTCCCGGTATAGATCTGCTCCTCATGGGACAGGAGAAACGAGTCCTCATAGGCATAGGTAGTCTCTGCGTAAATGGTTCCGTCAGAATGAATGTATTCCTGGCGCACCACATTCCCCCCGTCATCCAGAATATCCAGGGTACCGGAAACCAGGAGCTGTCCCTCCTCCACGGTCTCCCCTGCAGCAGCAACGGGCACGCCGGAGCGCACCAGCACGCTGGTCAGTGTCCCGGCCTTTGACGCCACCAGGTCCTGAGGCCCCTTTTCCGCCTGTTCCTCCTCTGGCTCAAAGCTGTCCCGGTTTTCCTTCATGCGGATAATAAGCCTGGTACCCCGGATTTCCGCGGAAACCCAAACAATATCCGGATATTGGATACGAAGGCCCGTCCGGATTGCTTCACAGTCCACATCCTTTTTCCACATGCCGTGAACCACGTTTTCTTCCTCCAAATATTGGAGCAGCACCTCGGTGGACAGACTCACATTCCCCTCGATATGAATATTCCAGATAAAAAAGGAAAGGCCGTACAGGATGAATCCGGCCAGCACAATGCCCGCAAAAAACATTTTCCGCTTGCGGTAGCGGTATAGGAAAAAGGGTAGTCCATGGCGTTCCAGCAGAATCATCCGACAATGGGTTTTCCGCAGCATGGGGCGAAGCTTCCGGAAATCTGCCACGCTCATGCACATTTCATATGTAATTCCCCGATTCTGAAGATCCCAGATAAGGATCCTGCGGCTGCGGCACAGATTCAAAAAGCGCTCCGGGGAATATCCGGTGAGACGAATCCGCACATACCCCCAAAACAGGTGAATCAGCGATTTTAGCAATATTTCACCTCCCGGATCTGTCCGGAAATCTTCATCTCCGCAGTGGTAAAATACGCAATAAAAAGGCAGGAACCATGGATTTCCACCCGGCAGTCTCGGGTCTGCAGCCGGATCAGTTCCTGCGTATATTCAATGAGGCTCATGTAGTTTTCCACATAAGCCTCCTGGTTTCCGGTAAGGGTTACGATAACAGCACCCAGCATGAGATCCTTGGGCAAATCCATCTGTTTCGCCAGCTCCTCTTTCCACTTCATAGCCACTCGCCTTCTGCGTTTATTATTACTTACTATATGCATGAGGCGGGAAGTTTAGGCATAGAAAATCAGGCTGAACCATACCACTATGTTTCCTCCGCTTAGGAAGGAAATACCGTTTCTTTCCGCCAGCTCCGTTACCAAAATCCCATAGCTCTCAATGCAGGGAAACATACGGTCCGGATGCCTGCAGGGCGCTCCCGGGTAGGTGCAGGTCTCACAGTTGGCACAGGACTCCGTAGACAGGATCAACACCCGCTCACACTGCTCTCCCATCAAAGCCCCCACCTGCCGGGTAACCTCCTCGTGTTCCTTCCGGGTCCGCAAAGTCTCCTCCAGATCAGAAATATCCGTTACTTCAGCCATTGTGGTAAACAAAAAGGCTCCCTCATAGGCAAGGCAGCGTTCCCGGCACTCCTCCACAGTGCCCACCGCCGGAGGACAGGACCAGGAAGTGCCATAGCGGGGACACTCTGTCTCGCAGATATAGCGCACCTGGGATAAGAAGGGAATATCCTTCACAGCAATCCAGGCGTACTCACAGATGGGAAAGGGAGCAATGCTGGTCTCCCAGGCTTCTTTGTTCATAGGAATTCTCTCCTTTTCTCTAGCGTTTCGTCACAAGGGCACAAGCAATTTCTATGGATACTGCATACATTACCAGGAATGCGTATCCCTCCAGAGGACTTTTACTTTACCGGTGGCAAATTCCTATAAAGATATGAAAGCAGAGCTTCACAGCCAGTCCGCACGTCCTCATAGGTCTCATCAAAATCTCCGGTATACCAGGGATCCGCAATATCCCGGGGATGATCTGTAAAATCTAAAAGCCGGAAAACCTTCCCCTCCGGATCGCCTCCTGCAATCCTCTGGATATTCCGGATATTCCACTGATCCATGCCGATCAGATAATCATAGGCACCGTAATCTCTGCGCTGCATCTGCACAGCCCGATGGTCCCCCAGAGGAATGCCCTCCCGTTTCAAAACAGAACGTGTTCCACGGTGAACGCCGCTTCCGATTTCTTCCGTGCTGGTGGCGGCAGAGTCGATGTGGAACAGGTGGGAAAGGCCTTTTTTGTTTACCAGGTCCTGCATGACGAACTGGGACATGGGGCTTCTGCAAATATTGCCGTGGCAAACAAATAAAATTTTTATCATTTTTCTATAACTCCTTATATATCCTGTATTTCTTCTCAAATGCTTGATTTTGCAGGGTTTTCGGA
>JAAWJI010000004.1 GCA_022796795.1 Lachnospiraceae bacterium
GCACACTCAAGAGCCTCCGGCTCTTTCGTGCGCGGGCTTTCGCCCTATGAAAACTGTCAGGCAACTCGCTGCTCCGTGCTAGCACGGCGCGCTCCTTGTCTGTCAGTTTTCGCACTGCTCAATGCTTTCGCGTCAGTTTGCCACTTTTACCATGCTGTGTCGGATTACGCTTTCGTGGTAGAGATATCCCTTCTGGAATTCCTCCGCCACGGTGTTCTCTCCCACCTCTTCGTCTTCCACGTGCATGACTGCGTTGTGGAAGTTGGGATCAAATTCCTGACCTACGGCTTCTATGGGCTTCACGCCCAGGTCTGCCAGGGTGGTCATCAACTGTTTATAAATCTTATCCATGCCCTCGGCAAAGGGATCGGTTTTCTTATCCTCGGGTACTGCCGCCAGGCCTCTCTCAAAGTTGTCTACCACGGGCAGGATCTTTTCAATCACTTCCTTTGCCCCCACCTCATACATGTGGGATTTTTCTTTTTCTGTCCGGTTACGGAAGTTTTCAAATTCCGCCAGCTGACGCTTTACCCGGTCCTCCAGTTCTGCAATGCGCAGATCCTTTTTATCCTCTTTTTTCTTCTTTTTAAAGAAGGATTTTCCGCTCTCAGCCTCTTTTTCTTCCTCTTCGGCCTGGGCCTCCTCTGCTTCCTGCGGCTCTTCCTCACCTGGTTCCTCGTTCAGGGTTTCCGTCGTCTCGACTGTTTCCTCCGTCGTTTCCTCCCTGCAGCCCTCGGCAGCGCTTTCTTCCTGCTGTTCCTCCCTGAGCTCCTGCGCCTCCTGCATATCCTCCATCTGTTTTTCCTGCTCCACGGGTCATGCCCCTTTCTTTCTATTCTTACTCGCTGTAAATGATTCCAGCATATTGCCAGTTACTTTCTTCTATTATAAATGTCGTCCAGCTGTTCCGTCAGGGTTTTCAGGGTGTTTACTACTTTCTCATAGTCCATTCTCTTGGGTCCGATAATTCCGATGGTTCCCTGCAGGCCCTCGCCCAGCTCATAGGTGGCTGTCACCACGCTGCAGTCCCGCATGGTCTGCACCGGCGCCTCCTGTCCAATGTAAATCTGGATTCCCCGCTCCTCGCTATTGGCCATGGTCTCATTGACCAGATCCGTCAGCTCCTTCTTTTCCTCAAAGGCGCTGATCAGCTCGCTTGCCTTTCCGTTTTCCGTAAGCTCCGGATAACGGAAAATATTGGTGGCGCCGCTGGTATAGATCTCTACTTCCTCCTCAGCCCTTATCACCTCGGCCACCGCGTCAATCACATCCCCCACAAGAGAGCTGTGAATTCCCGCCTGCTCCTTCAGCGCTGTAATCATGCTCAGGGTAATCTCTTCAATGGAGAGTCCGTTTAAAATGCTGTTGAGAAGGATGTTAAGCTTCAGCACCGTTTCCTGGTCCAGCTCCTCCGTCACATCAATGATCCGGTTGCGAACCAGATTGCGCTCCATCATGATCACCGCCAGGATCTGGGTACTGTTCACCTTGGAGAGCTGAATGAATTTCAGCTTATTGCCCTGGGACCGGGGAGTGGAAACCATGGTGGCGTAGTTGGTATTGGTGGCCAGTACCTTCACCACCTGCTTGAGCACCTGCTCCATGCGGTCTGTGCGGTCAATCATCAGCTCTTTGAGCTCCTGGACCTCCTTATCCTTTTCCTCCATCATCTGATCCACGTACAAGCGGTACCCCTTATCCGAAGGGATGCGTCCTGCGGAAGTATGGGGCTGGATAATATATCCCATTTCCTCCAGATCTGACATCTCATTGCGAATGGTGGCAGAGCTTAATTTTAAATCGGAATACTTGGAAATCGTCCGGGAACCTACCGGCTCGCCTGTCTCCAGGTAATTCTTTATAATCGCCTGTAAAATCCGGTATTTCCGTTCATCCAGCTGCATCCTGCCCCTCCTGCGTGTTATTCTTTCTATTAGCACTCGGCCCTCTTGAGTGCTAACATTAAAATATCACTACGCCCTACATTTGTCAAGAGAGTTTATAGATTTTTAATAGAAAAGTTCAGCCTCAATGATTTTAAAAAAACCCCTTGCATTTTTTTCGCTTTAGTGTTATATACTAGGTAGTGAAACAAATACGGCCCTTACCTTAAGTGATTAAGCTTAACGTGAGGGTCTTTTTGCTGTGAAAGCCCCGGTTTTCACCATTTATAAAAGAAAGGAGCAATGCATATGAATATCAGTAAATTTACGCAGAAATCCCTGCAGGCCGTCAATGATCTGGAAAAGATCGCCTATGAATACGGAAACCAGGAAATCGAGCAGGAGCATCTGCTGGTCAGTCTGCTCCGACAGGAGGACAGCCTGATCCTGAAGCTTATCGCCAAGATGGAGATCAACCAGGAGCACTTTTTAAATAAGGTAGAAGAATTTCTTTCCAGGCGGGTCAAAGTCTCCGGCGGGCAGCCCTATATTGGTCAGTACCTAAACAAAGCGCTCCTCAGCGCAGAGGATGAGGCCAGGGGCATGGGGGATGAGTATGTGTCTGTGGAGCATCTCTTTTTGGCTCTGCTGGACAATCCCAGTCCTTCCATGAAGCCTTTGTGGAAGGAATACGGCATTACCAGGGACCGCTTTTTGCAGGCGCTGTCCACGGTGCGCGGAAATCAGCGGGTGACCAGCGATAATCCCGAGGCCACCTACGACACTTTAAATAAGTACGGATACGACCTGGTGGAGCGTGCACGGGAACAGAAACTGGATCCGGTCATCGGCCGGGATGCGGAGATCCGCAACATCATTCGTATTTTGTCCAGAAAAACAAAAAATAACCCCGTACTCATCGGAGAGCCCGGAGTGGGAAAAACAGCTGCCATTGAGGGGCTGGCTCAGCGGATCGTCCGGGGAGATGTGCCGGAGGGATTAAAGGACAAAAAGCTTTTTGCCCTGGACATGGGAGCCTTGGTGGCCGGCGCTAAATACAGGGGAGAATTTGAAGAACGCCTGAAGGCTGTATTGGAGGAGGTGAAAAAGAGCGAGGGAAATATCATCCTCTTTATTGACGAGCTGCACCTGATCGTGGGCGCGGGAAAAACCGACGGAGCCATGGATGCCGGCAATATGCTCAAACCCATGCTGGCCCGGGGCGAACTGCACTGCATCGGAGCCACCACCCTGGATGAATACCGCCAGTATATTGAAAAGGATGCGGCTCTGGAACGAAGGTTTCAACCGGTTCTGGTGGACGAACCTACCGTGGAGGACACCATTTCCATCCTGCGGGGTCTAAAGGAGCGTTACGAGGTCTTTCACGGGGTGAAAATTACAGACGGAGCCCTGGTCTCCGCCGCCGCCCTCTCCAACCGCTATATCTCCGACCGTTTCCTGCCGGACAAGGCCATTGACCTGGTGGACGAGGCCTGCGCTCTGATCAAGACGGAGCTGGATTCCATGCCCACAGAGCTGGACGAGCTGAGCCGCAGGGTCATGCAGCTGGAAATCGAGGAGGCCGCCCTGAAAAAGGAAACGGACCGTCTAAGTCAGGAGCGTCTGGAGCATTTGCAGCGGGAGCTGGCGGAGCTTAGGGAGGAATTCTCCAGCCGCAAGGCCCAGTGGGACAATGAGAAGACAAGCGTGGAACGCCTGCAAAAACTGCGGGAGGAAATCGAGGAGGTAAACCGGCAGATCCAGGCGGCCCAACAGGCCTACGACCTGAATAAAGCCGCGGAACTCCAATACGGACAGCTTCCCTCCCTGCAGCAGCAGCTCCAGATTGAGGAGGAAAAGGTGAAAAATCAGGACCTGTCTCTGGTTCATGAGAGCGTCACCGAAGAGGAAATTGCCCGGATCATCTCCCGCTGGACCGGCATTCCTGTCACCAAGCTTAATGAAAGCGAGCGCAGCAAAACCCTGCACCTGGATGAGGAGCTGCACAAACGGGTCATCGGCCAGGAGGAGGGCGTACAGAAGGTGACGGACGCTATTATCCGCTCCAAGGCCGGCATCAAGGATCCGGGAAAGCCCATCGGTTCCTTCCTGTTTCTGGGTCCCACAGGCGTGGGCAAGACGGAGCTGGCAAAGGCCCTGGCCGCCAGTCTCTTCGACGACCAGCAGAACATGGTGCGCATTGATATGAGCGAATACATGGAGAAATACTCCGTATCCCGCCTCATCGGAGCGCCTCCCGGATACGTAGGCTATGAGGAGGGCGGCCAGCTCACAGAGGCCGTGCGGCGCAAGCCCTATTCCGTGGTGCTGTTCGACGAGATTGAAAAGGCCCATCCGGATGTGTTCAATGTGCTGCTGCAGGTGCTGGACGACGGCCGCATTACCGACTCCCAGGGCCGCACCGTGGACTTCAAAAACACCATTCTCATTATGACCTCCAACATCGGCTCCTCCTATCTGCTGGAGGGCATTGATGAAAGGGGAGAAATCAGTAATCAGGCTCAGGAGCTGGTCATGAACGACCTGCGGGCCCATTTCCGGCCGGAATTCCTGAACCGGCTGGACGAAACCATTTTATTTAAGCCTCTGACCAGGGACAACATTGGCGGTATTGTAACGCTTCTTCTGGATGAGCTGAATGAACGGCTGGCTGACAGAGAGCTTAAGCTTGTACTGACTCCAAAGGCCAGGCAGTTTGTCATTGAAAACGGCTATGATCCCGTCTATGGCGCCCGTCCCCTGAAGCGGTATATCCAAAAATACGTGGAAACCCTTACGGCACGGCTCATCCTTCAGGGAAACGTGTCCCAGGGGGATACCATCACCATTGACCTGGTGGATGGGGAGCTGGCAGCCGGTAGCAGCCGGTAGATTTATTGTTCCCAGGAACAGCAGCTATTCAAATCCTAGCTTGATGAAAGGTTTGCCAGGAATAAAAATTTCCCGCAAAAGGAATTTTTCATAGCATTTTTTGGCATAATCTGTTATGATAACGTCAACGGGCTGTATGCTGCAGTCTGAGAAAAAATACGATTTATAAAAGAAAGCGAGGTAAATCTTATGAAAAAATATGTATGCGACACATGCGGATACGTCTATGATCCGGAAATCGGCGATCCTGACAACGGAATTGAGCCGGGCACTGCATTCGAGGATCTTCCCGAGGATTGGGTATGCCCCCTTTGCTCCGTAGGCAAGGAAGATTTCTCTGAGGAGTAATGCTACCGGCGCCGTTCAGGCAAAGGACGGCTTTTCTAAAATAACGGACAGCAAAGCTGCCAGGAAGGCCTGATTCCCTTATGGGAATCACAAGCTCTCCTGGCAGTTTTTCTTTTATGCGGTTTGTCTTCTCTCATTTTCTCTTTTTTCAGGTTTAGCCCTTCGCCCATTCACGAGATGAAAAGGCTTCTTCAATCTTTATTCTCAGACACGCCTGCAATTTTTCTCTGTTCCCGCCGCTTTCCCATCCACACGGCAAACCAGCCGGTACAAAGGCCAATCACTGCCCCAGCCAGCACATCCGTAGGGTAATGGACCCCCAGATAGAGCCTGGAGAACCCAATCAGAGCCGCCAGCAAAAGTACCGGAATCCCGATTTTCTTCGGCATACACAGGTATATGACGCTTGCAACCGCAAAGCTGGCCCCTGTGTGCCCTGAGGGAAAGGAGGCATCCGCCGGGAGACGCGCAATGGGAATCAACCCCTCCACAGCCACATAGGGCCTCACCCGGTTTACCAGTGTCTTTAATATCCCGTTTACCAATATCACATCCATAGCCAGAGACTGGGCCGCCATCACTCCTGTGTTTCGCAGGGAAGGGATGCAGAGCAGCAGAATACAAGCGCAGATTGCCAGAATCCCCGCATCCCCCAACCGGGTCACAGCTCCCATAAGAGCATCCAGCCAGGGACTGCGCACCTGATTTTGTAAAAACAGAAGAAACTGATCCTCCCATCCAAAGGACCACTGCATACTTTCACTCTCCTCTTTTGAAAAACATGGCCGTATGTTTCCCGCAATTTTCCGGCTATTTTGCCTTCCGTATCACACATGCCGTTGACAAAAATGGCTGCAGGTTCTTCTGCAGCCATTCTGGAAACAGGGTTTCATTTTACGATTCTACCCACAGTGAACATAGGGATACACGCCCCTTGGCCGCTGAGGGTAACGCCGCTAATGGAAAATACACGCCACTTACGGCCAGGCAGTATTTTCTTTCCCTTAGCTCCGGAAAAATACGTCCTTAGTCTGGAATCTCCGTAAAGGTATAGCGCTCCACCACGCCAGCCACATCCAGATGATAGATTACCACGCCGCCGGGCATCTCTTCTTTTTCATATTTATAGCTCTTTTCATTGTGCAGGTTCTTGATATACTCGTCCAGATCCGCAACCTCGACCTCTTCAATGGCTGTCTTGCGGCCCTGATTTCCCGGACAATATCCCAAATTCTCTTTCACCAGCTCATATCGTTTCATGCTTCTACCTCCGTCCTGTAATTGATAGTTCTATTCTACACCCAAACGGAGAAAAATGCCAGTATTTTGTGAAAATTTAAGGACTTTTTCTCTGATTTTTCTATTTTCTTGGTTATCTTTCACAAATCTCCTGTTGATTCCCACCAAATTCGGCCTTGCAGCATTGTCCACACCACAATTGGCCTGTCCTCCAGGGCAGAGTTCCGCACCTTTTACAGCTCCGTAAAGGTATAGCGCTGCAGCAATCCGGAAATGTCCACATGATAGACAATGGTGCCGTCCGCCAAATCCTCCCGTTCAAAGGACGCGCTCTTTTCCGTATGGCGGCTCTTCACATAGGCGTCCAGATCCCCGATCTGCGCCTCCTCGATAAACACATCCCGCATCTGATTGCCGGAACACTGGTTGAAAATCTCGTGTACTACTTCATATTCTTTCATTTGGTCTGTTCTCCTCTCTCTACCCTGTCTCATCCAGCTGCTTCTGCAAATACAAGCCCACCACATGGGAAAAATTCATAATATTCCGGATATAGGCGAAATCCTTCCCGAATATCCTGCGCTCTGCCTGTACATCCTGCTCCTCCCCGGCAAAAACTCCCAGCACGGAGATCCCCTGGCTGCGCACCTTGCGCACCTCCTGGGCTGTATCGCGCACCGCATATTCCCCACAGTAGGACTGGGGGTTTCTGCTGTTTGGCCGGTTTACAATCTGGTCATTAGGCCTCCCGTCGCTGAGCACAATGAGGATCTTGTTTTCCTCCTCCCGCTGGCTCAAGCTCCAGGCCGCAGTGCGGATGGCCAGGCCGTCCCGGTTATTGGAGGAGGCATGAAACTCAAAAATCCGCCGGTTGGCATCCCGTCCCTCCTCATAATCCCGGAATCGGCGCATGACCGTGTAATCCCAAAAGCTGCAAAAGCCTGCCACCATGTGAGGAATCCCCACATTACTCAGGGCCTCGCTGAGCATATAGCCCTGGATTGCCACCAGGCTCTGGCGGCTTCTCTGGGAACCGCTGGCATCAATGAGCACATAGACGGCAAAATCCGAGCTGTTTTTGCGGATTTCCTTCTGAAACAGCCGGGTATCGCTGCTTCGTCCCACCTTCCAGAGGCGTCCCGGCACAATGGCGCCGTAATCCATGGACATAACCTCCCGCTCGCTGCGTGCCTGCAGAGAACGGCGCAGAGAATCCGACAGCTGCTCAATATTCCGTCTGGCTACCCGGAAATGATTGCCGTAGATCCGCAGATTGATTTCCTTGGCCCGTCTGGCATACTCGGACTGATAATTTTTCCGCACCATATTTTCCAGAATCCCGTCTGTAAAATACAGCTGGCAGTCTGCGTGAGCTCCCCGGCAGAGCAGGGCATTGCGCCGTCTCTGCTCCCGCTCATCCAGATAAGAACGGCCGTAATTCAGCTCAATATAGGAGTACATTTTTGCCGCGGCCTCTTCATCCACCAGAATCACCCGGGCTCCCGCCCTTCGCTTCTGTTCCTCCGGCTCCCTGGACTGCATGGCAGTAGCCGCCTGGGTCAGCTGATCCAGGTAACGGTCCAGATCCTCCTCATAGAGCTCCTCCTCCAGGAAATCCTTCCAGTTAAATTCCTTCAGATCCTCCATGGTCACGGCCAGCACGGCCTCCAAGCCCCCGTATTTTTCCTCAAAATGCCGGTCTACCAGCTGATTATACAGCTCATCCAGGCAGGCCAACACCTCTCTGGTATCCGCCGCCTGACGCAGGCTTAAAAGCCGGTCCACCACCTGGCGGACCCGCGCGGTCATGGACTCCTGTCCGTAGACTGCCTCCTTCATAAGGCTGATCTTCACCTGTCCCAGAAAAGAGGATGCCATGCGATGAAAATCCTGATCCAGCAAATCCAAAAAAGCTTTCTTACGCAGCTCCTCCACGCCGCTTCGCTCTCCGGAGATCCGCCGGATCACCGCACAGTCCACGCAGAGCTGGGACAGCTGCAAAAGCTCCTGCTCCTGGGCTCCGAAATACAGCTTTTTCACCAGATACATGCCCAGCTCTTCCTTGGAGAAATATTTGGCAAAGGCCCCCTGCTTCACCGCGTCGTAGAGAGCCGCGTACTTGGAGCGTGCAAAGGCCTTTGTGTCAAGCTTCAGGCGCAGGGAATAATCCCCGCTGACCGTCCAGCAGAGATTCTGCATGCGCTGTTCGATTTCCATCTGGCGTTCTGCCTCTTCCTGCTCCGTTTCCGAGCCCATTGCATATTCCCGCAAGCCTTTCCCTCCGTTTCCACACCTGTTTTTCTTTCCGCTCCATATATGTCATATATTTTCCGTTCAGCACATACCCATTCGCACTGGGCAGTGTCCTACCTATGGTGCTTTCCCGCTGCCCTCACAGCTGACCTGCTCATAGACGGGCGCTCTCACAAAGCACAGCTTTCACATCAAATTCGTACTGGCGCCGTTTGCCTCTCCAGGCCTTGTTCCGGATGAACCATTCCGCTAGAACACATCCTCCGGCGTCCAGCTCTCAGGAATCCGGGTCATGACCATATCCTCGATCAGCTCTCGCTCAAAGCCGTCAAAGCATTTATTGGTCAGTCCCATTTCCACAGCCAGCCTGGGCTTAAGGCCTCCCCGAATGGTGCGAAGCGCGGCCAGAAGCCCCCGCAGATCCATGGCCTTTGTGGAAATCTCGCTGTTGGCCGCCTTGGCCTGGAGGTCCAGAAAGAGGCCGGCAAACTGCCGGAGAGCCTCTGCCTTTGCATCCGGAAAACTGGTCTTCATAATCAACAGCAGGGTCTCCTCTGAAAGATCCGGCATCCGGATCACCAGAAACCGGGATACCAGGGCCTCATTCAGCTCCCGGGTCCCGGCGTAGCCGTAATTCATGGTGCCGATAAACCGGGCCGCCGGATGCAGGCAGACCCGGTCATAGCCGGGCACATCAATAATCCTCCGGTAATCCAGGGTTGCATGGAGCACGGAAACCGCGTCGTTCTTCGCCATATTAATCTCATCCAGCACTCCGAAGCCTCCGTATTGGGCGCACTGATACACCGGCCCCTTGCGCAGCTGCACCTCATTATCCCGGAAAGTATCCGTGCCGATGAGGGTACTGCTGTCCGTATTCACATGAAAAGAAATATTGTACATGGGCCGGCCGAACAGCCAGGCCAGATTCTCCGCCAGAATATTTTTTCCCGTGGCCTTGGCCCCGCAGAGCAGCAAATTCTCCCCCTGCAGCAAAGCCGCAATGGCCATCTCCAAAATCTCTTTCCCATAGAAAGGAATGGGCGGCTCCGATAACCGGTCCGCCAGCTCTCTCTCCACCGGATATTGCTGCCGGAACCGCTCCAGGTCCCGAATCAGGCCCGGACTTACCTGCTGCTCCTGCAATGTCTCCAAAGAAATCATACTGTCTCTCCTCTTTTTCCTCTATCTTATAGTCGCTGCCTGCCGGCTTTCGTAAGTATTCTCTCCCACATCCGCTTATTATTCTTTCAGCTGCATGTACCGGAATTCGGCTCTCCCGCATCCAGCAGAAAATCAGCCAGAATCCAGTTGCTCACATCAATCCCTGCATCTGTAAGCCGTAGAAAGCTGTCCTCCTCCACCAGAAAGCCCTGATCCGTATACTTTCTCAGCGCCTTCCGGTAAATCCGCCGCATCTCCTCTGTGAGGAACACTCCCTTCCGGGTGCGAAGGCCCAGAAACATGGTTTCCGACAATTCATCTGCCCATGTCAATATTTCCTGTTCCTCCGGCCAAAAGCCTCCCAGCAGATAGGTATTCAGGTCTCTGGTATTATGAAAACGGCAGTTTCCCAACAGGGAAGCCGCCCCGATCCCAAAGCCCCGGTATTCCCTTCTCTGCCAGTAACCCAGGTTATGCCGGCACTCCTTTCCCGGCCTGGCATAATTGGAAATCTCATAGCGGACAAAGCCGGCTTCCTCCAGAAGCTCTCTGGTATCATAGTACATTTGCCGCTCCGTATCCTCGTCGGGCAGAGCCTCCCTTTCCGCTGTCTCTGCGGGAATCTTCGTCTCTGTGGGCTCGTTCCATAAGGAAGACAGGGTCTCTCTCCCCTGGTCAGCTTCTGCTTCCTGCCCCATGGCATACCTGGCATAGAGGGGCGTTCCCTCCTCCAGGATCAGGCTGTAGGCAGAAATATGCTCCGGCCCAAGCTCTATTACCCGACCCAGGGTGTCCCGCCAGCTTTCCCTGGTCTGTCCGGGAAGCCCAGACATGAGATCCACATTGATATTGGAAAATCCCGCCTCCCGCGCCAGGAAAAAGCTCTCCCGAAAGTCCTCCCAGGTATGAATCCGCCCCAGAATCCGAAGCTCCTGCTCCTGGGCTGACTGCAGGCCCAGACTCAGACGATTCACTCCCACACTCCGATAACGCTTAAGCTTCTCCTGGGTCAATGTTCCCGGATTGCACTCCACCGTGATCTCCGCCTGAGGCCGGATCTCGAAGCACTTATGCAGCTCCTCCAGGATTTCCGCCAGCTTCTCACCCTCCAGCATGGAGGGCGTGCCGCCGCCTACAAAAACAGTGGAAACTTCATATTCCTCTGCCATGTACTGGTTTGCCCGCAGCTCCTGTTTCAGGGCGTCCACATAGGCCGCCTGTACCTGCCGGGAGGCAGGGGCCGAGAGAAAGTCGCAGTAGGCGCACTTTCGCACGCAGAATGGAATATGAATATAAATTTCCAATACTTTTTTTCCGGAGCGATCCCCCATGTCACAGCTTCCTCCCGAAAAACCTCTTTCCCCTGGATACCATATTCTCCCAATCCGGCCCACATGCCTGGGATCCCTTTCAAAGGGAAATTACTTATCGTCCAGCTTTAGCACACTCATAAAGGCTTTCTGAGGGATTTCCACATTTCCGATCTGGCGCATGCGCTTCTTTCCCTCCTTTTGCTTCTCCAAAAGCTTCTTCTTCCGGGTAATATCGCCGCCGTAGCACTTGGCCAACACATCTTTGCGCATAGCCTTCACGGTCTCCCGGGCAATAATTTTGCTGCCCACCGCTGCCTGAATGGGAATCTCAAAGAGCTGCCGGGGAATCTCCTCCTTCAGCTTCTCGCACATTTTTCGTCCCCGCTCATAGGCTGTTCCACTGTGAACAATAAAGGACAGGGCGTCCACTTCCTCCTTATTGATGAGGATGTCCAGCTTCACCAGCTCTGACTGCTCATAGCCTTTCAGCTCATAGTCAAAGGAGGCATACCCCCGGGAACGGGATTTCAGGGCGTCAAAAAAGTCATATATAATCTCGTTTAGAGGAAGCTCGTAGCGCAGAAGGGCCCGGGTCTCTTCCATGTATTCCATGCCCAGATAATTGCCCCGCCGCTCCTGGCAGAGCTCCATAATGGAACCAATAAATTCCGTGGTCACCATAATCTCCGCACTGACCACAGGCTCCTCCATATACTCGATCTCCGAGGGATCCGGCAGGTTGGAGGGATTGGTCAACTCCACCACCTCGCCGTTAGTCTTGTGCACCTTGTAGATTACGCCGGGAGCCGTAGTCACCAGGTCCAGGTTATACTCCCGCTCCAGCCGCTCCTGAATAATCTCCAGATGCAAGAGTCCCAGGAACCCACAGCGAAAGCCAAAGCCCAGAGCCACCGAGGTCTCCGCCTCAAACTGCAGGGAAGCGTCGTTGAGCTGCAGCTTCTCCAGAGCATCCCGCAGATCCGGATATTTAGCCCCATCCGCCGGGTACATGCCACAGTACACCATGGGCAGCACCTTCTTGTACCCAGGCAAAGGCTCCGCACAGGGCCGTTCCCGGTTGGTAATGGTATCGCCCACCATGGTATCCTTCACATTCTTAATGCTGGCCGTGAGATATCCCACCATACCGGCGCTGAGCTCCTCGCAGGGAATAAACTGACCCGCGCCGAAATATCCCACCTCCACCACATCGGCCGTAGCTCCCGTGGCCATCATGCGAATAGGTGTTCCCCGCTTCACGCAGCCCTCCTTGATCCGGCAGAATACGATAACCCCCTTGTAGGAATCATAGACTGAATCAAAAATCAGAGCCTTTAAAGGCGCCGACGAATCTCCGCCCGGAGCTGGAATCCGCTCCACAATGGCCTCCAGCACCTCTTCCACATTCTGTCCGGTTTTGGCAGAAATCCTGGGCGCATCCTGAGCTTCCAGACCGATCACATCCTCAATTTCATCAATGACACGCTCCGGCTCCGCACTGGGAAGATCAATTTTATTAATTACCGGCACCACATCCAAGTCGTGATCCAAGGCCAGATATACATTGGCCAAGGTCTGGGCCTCAATTCCCTGCGCAGCGTCCACCACCAGAATGGCCCCGTCGCAGGCAGCCAGGCTGCGGGAAACCTCATAGTTAAAGTCCACATGTCCCGGCGTATCGATCAGATTAAAAATATATTCTTCCCCATTCCTGGCCCGGTATACGGTCCGCACCGTCTGAGCCTTAATCGTAATGCCCCGCTCCCGCTCCAGATCCATATTGTCCAGCACCTGGGCCTGCATTTCCCGGCTGGTCAGGAGCCCTGTCATCTCAATAATCCGGTCCGCCAGCGTGGATTTCCCGTGATCGATATGCGCAATAATGCAGAAATTGCGAATTTTTCCCTGATCCATCGTCGCCATCTGTATTCCTCCATCATACTTTGTCGATTAAACAGTATAGCATAAAGTGGGGGAAATGTAAATTTTTTCGCAGGAAAAGCCAAATAAAATAAATAAAGCTTGCTATTTTGATTTCGCCTCTTTATAATAAAAACGAACCGAAAAATGCGGTTATCAAAATCAGGAACAATCCGTTCAGCATTCCCAAACACTTTTCCCACATGAGCAGTTACGTATTGTATTAAGAGAGAAAGGCGCTCACGAAATTTCGAACCCACATCCCGTCGGTTCAAAAAACATTTCATCTGTCCAGACTGACCTATCACAGGTACCTGACAAAATCATGCAGCATCATGCAAAATCACGCGGGAATCCCTAAAAATGAGACTTGTAATGCTCAGAAACCTTATTTATAATGAAAGGAGAAAACAAATTGAAACACACACCAAAACCGCTGCAGGATTTAGACCTGCTGGACCGCTTTCTGTTTGCAGAGGCTATGGAGGACCCCGTAATCCTGCAGCATGTACTGGAAATTATCCTGAACAAGGACATTGCCCTTTGGGGCTTTCCTCAGACGGAAAAAGAAGCCCGCCGTACTCCCCTTCGGCGTTTTATCCGCATGGACGTCTGGGGGATGGATACAGAGGATTCTGTTTATGATCTGGAGGTGCAAAAGGAAAATACCTTAAATCTCCCTAAGCGCAGCCGTCTCTATCAGGGCCTGCTGGACAGCAACCTGCTCCCCCCCGGGAAGTATTGATTTCAACGCCCTGAATGACGCCTACATAATCCTGATCGCGCCCTTTGACCTGTTTGGGTATGGCCTTTATCAGTATACCTTTCAAATGCAGTGCAAGGAGATTCCGGAGCTGTCCTTGGGGGACGGAGCCGTCCGTATTTTTCTGAACACCCATGGAGAGCATCCGGAATCCATAGATCCGGAGCTGGTGGAATTGCTCCAATATATGGAGCATACCTCGGAGGAGGTTTCCTTGCAGTGTAAAAGCAAACGGATTCGGGATATCCAGACGCGGGTTGCGGCGATCAAATCCAGCGAAGAGATTGGAGTGAAGTATATGCAGGCCTGGGAAGAAAAAGTATTGGAGCAGCAGAGGGCGCGGGAGGAAGGACGACTGGAGGGCCAGGAAGAAGGGCGGCTGGAAGAACAGCGGAAAGCTATTCATATTTTTATTTCAGAATTTCTTGCAGAGGGAATTTCTGCAGGTAAGATTTTACAAAAGCTACAAAAGAATTATGGGCTTACTGCGGAGCAGGCAGAGAGGTATTATCAGGAAGTTGTGGGATAAATCAGCTATCAATTTTAAATCTCAGGCATATGGAGTATCTCATTAAAATTTAGACCATATGTCTGAATTTTGCATCTGATATACTAGGAGAGCCATGATAACTATGTGGAAAACAACAAACTATCTCGAACGATATCCACATAACTTTTCAGGCATTTAACAGAACTCGTCTTAGATTATCTAAACGCTCTTCCTCCCGTCAACAAGCTTAATACTTTTGGTGCAAATTTTTGCAGAAAATAATAAAGAATCCCAGCGATAACAAAATCAATTCCTAAGCAAATCACTCTTGTACCTATATTGGAAATGCATGCATAGGGAGTAAGAGCTGAAAAAAGCTTACGTAAGGGGCGCAGAACATCACTAATGATGGGATGATGGATCGCATATATCAAAAATGATAATTTGTATATTTTTCTGTCTTTCATACATGGTATGACTGGGAAAAGGTATAGGAGTAAAATAGGCATCATTTTCCCTGTTATGTCATGTAAAAACCCATCATATAACCCTTCTAAAAGCATAGCGGTAAAAAGCATAGCCAAAACATACTTGAGCTGTTGGGCATTGGATGATTCCTTTGTGTGCATGCCATAATAGGCCCCAACTATATAGGGGGAAAATAGCATAAAATATTGCCCACATAACCATATGTCCGGAATGCCACAACCGCTGGATGAGATAAAAAATTCAATCGGTATCCTGCGATCACAAGGAGCATAACGGAAATCCACCCAATATTTTTGTGATGAAACAGGAAAAGGAAGATGGGCGATATTAGGGCAAGAACAAAGACTGCATATAAGTACCATAACGCTCCGTCCGGAGGCCACGGCTGCATAAGAAAAACCCTCTCTATAAACATTTTAAGCGTCCAGTTTTGCCCCCCCGAAATCATTATCTTAAACCATGATTATGATTTGCCATATGAAATATGGAAGAACTAAGGTATAGAATCTCTTTTTAATCTTTCCAAAATAATTCTTCAATTTTAGACCACGGAAAAACAAAAAACCTGTAACTGTAAAAAAATAGCTCATTGCCAAAAGGGCTAACGCATCAAAAGCTTGACCAATAAAGGTATTCCATTTCATATCAAACCCATTGATAGGATTTTTGGGGGAGCCACAATGATAAACTGCTATCACACATGTCATCAGAAATCCCAAGACTTTTATCCTATCGCTTAATTCTTTGTTCACTCTTATTTTCTCCCTTGTGAAACAATTCCTATGATTGTCTATAAATTAGATACACATCGCCGTAAACATAACACTTCCCATCAGCAAATACGGATAAGTATTCTCTGACTGTTTCCTCCTTGGTCGTCGCAATAATTATCCCCCCCAATACTTCCTCTATCCTTTTGTTCCTGTATGGTCTTCACGGCCAATTTCCGACTCATGCTGTAATCTCCACTGTTTGCCACAGAGAAATACGTATTTATATTATTTTTCAATGCCCAGATGGCTAAATCTCTCTTTTCATACACATCTATGTCCTTCTCTAAATAAAGAGTTTCACAGCCCCGGACATCTTCGCTTAATGCCGTTTCATTTAAAATAGATACATAGTCTGCATGTTCTTCCATCTGCTGATGCTTTTGTGCCATGACACCCTGCAAATCAAATATCTGTACACAGACACACAACAGCACAAGCATATAAATATGGGATTTCTTAAATTCCATCCTCATATCCCACCATTGAAACAGCAAAAAGAAATAGAGTAAATAATAAACGGGATAAAACATCCGGGAACTGGCCCGGAAAATGCCACACAGCTTTCCTAGCCATTGAGGTAAAGGAATGGTAAGTAGCTCCCGCCCGTTGTATGTAATTACATTGCTGACTGCAAAGGCCGTCAAAAATATCGCCAGCATACAAACTGGCCAGTTCCGTTTCAGGCACCCCAGTAAGGAGCTATATTTATTTGTTACCAGCATGAAAGCCAGCAAAAGCAGCAACAAGAACAGCATCCCGACCCCAAAATAGTTAAAGCCATCATAATTTCCCAGTGTCTGCCCATGTACCTTCAGGATTCTCGACCAGTTATAGCCTCCGCAGCTTGTGGGATTCAAGAGGGCATTGATATTCATGGAATAATAGCCAAAGCCTTTTCTGGAAGAGCTAATTCCCTGCCCTAAAACTCCTATCAGGCAGCCAGCTAAATACGTAAGCGCCAGTTGACCAGCAAAGGCAAAACCACTTCCCCACGTTCCATGCCTGAAATCCTCCACCACACAAAGCAGGGAAAAACTGGAAATCATGGACAAAAAATAGGGATGGATGCCGACTGCCAAAATCTCCAGCAACAGATACCAGAGATACGTCTTTCTTTCTGCTTTCCTGCGATGCTTTAAATAAAGATAGATGGAAAATAAAATCAGCCACTGAGACCCCAGGGCTGTATGGCGAAATGCCCGCTCCATCAAAATAGGCGCCAGGCAAAACAAGACGGTTCCTGTATAGGAGTAAAACAGCCCTTTTGTTTTTGTATACAAAATCTGAAATGCAGCGATTGCTTACAGAATATAACACAATCCCGTATAAATGCCAAAATACTGGAATGTTTCCGGCAAAACATTCCGAAAAAGCTTAAAGAACATGGCCACCCAGGGAATACTGTCCGTAAAGGAAATAATAGTCCCTGTGCCAACCGCCATATCCTGTGCCATTCCCAGGGGAAATGTCCACTCTGATTTTCGAAAGGCCAGCCAGCCGGCATAATGCTGCTTAATATCTACCTCATCATATCCAGCCATAATCCAGGCGTCATTTTGTACCTCTAAAGGGGTCCATCCATAAATCATCAAAAAAATAAGAACCCCCATCCCTGCCGCCCAGGTACACATCCAGCAATTATTCCATTCTCTGTCTTTTCTACGACTTAAATAGCTCCTCAAAGTTGCTCTCCAATATCATGTTTTTAAAATTTTCTATATAATCTTTATAATTCTCTTTTGTCAGACGATTTTTCCCATCTCGCATTTCCTCAAAAATCTGATACTGAATTTCCATATCAAAATGCATGGAATCCTTATAGCTGTCAAAATCCGTAATCATCTCATACGTTGTTGGAAAAAACAGCTCTATATTCTCACACAGCAAAAGTTCTTCCATGGAATACTCCAGCACCCTTACATCTGACAAAAATCTTCCCTCTGCATAGCGTCCATACCAATAAGACATGCAAAAAGGGGAATAAAAAAATTGAAACCTGGTATTTGGATACCGCAAGGCCAACCCCTTTATCGTTTCCGCTGCTTTTACTGTGTTTTCTTCTACTGAAGGCTCCCTTTGCGTAACCTCCTCAAACACTCCTGTAATAGAACAGTTCTTTAACGCGTTCTCCTTGGAAAACTCATCCTTTCGAGTTTCATACCAACTATAAGCCTGGGTCAGCAATGGAACATCGCCCGTTTCATTTTTCTTTAACATCAACCTTACGTCGTCAATTAGCACGTCCTTGTTTAACAAGTATTTTACAAATAAGACATTTGCTGGAATGTAAAAAAACTGATTCCCAAAGGCAACAGTAAATGTAAGAGAGAAATATCTGTACCAAATAGAACATTGATGACAAGTATAATCGGCAGATAAGACCAATTAAAATATCCATAAAAAAAGAGCGAGGCCACACAAAGCCATGCCAATGCTAACGGATAGCGTTTCAAATGGTTTAGTAAAAAGTATCCTGCCAGTACAGCTGGCAAAAATACCAAGATAAATATATAGGAATTATAAAGCATAGAACTCCTTTCCCAGCACCTGTTTCACAATGATATAAATACAGATTTGTACATATCCAAAATACCAGAGCACATAGTTCAAATGCAGATGAATATAGGAATGGGGCTTTGCCAATACAAACCAGGACACGCAAACTGTAAAAAAAGTCAGATACATCCACACGTCCTTCCAGTTGATGGTCCCCTTTTTATATCTATATAGAAATATGCCAACTGGGGTACTGCATAACAAGGGAAATACATTCCCAGGGATTCCCGCTAGTACCTCCGTTGAGAAATGAAAATATCTTCCCAAGGTTTCCCATACCGATGTATTCAAAGAATCCCAGTACACTGGCTCAAAATTACCCATCTCTCCTCCGCCTACTCTGCGCAATACATCCTGCTCCAGAATCGACTGGATTCCTGCCAATATATCTCCATTTCCTCTCAGTTTTCCATGCATACAGATGGCCAGCAAAAAACCCAGCAAGGAAAAAAGCCCAAACCAAAAGGTGGTACAAAAAATTAATTTTCCCCTCTCCTTATCCTTTTCCCTTACCGCATTCACAAAATCCAGAACGAAAAAAGTAATTCCGCCCAGCATAACATTGGTAATATATTCATACCCGCACAAGCTTTTTCCCAGAACGGCTATCATAACAGCCCCATAACAGGAAAGCCTATATCTTTTGTCTTCCAGCTTTATAGAACAGATAATGCCTATCAGCATAGGCAGAAACCAGGTAAATTCCACCCAATAAAGATTATGCGCAAAATTCACCACCCAGGGGGACAGCCAGAATACAAGATAAAAGGAAAAGGCCAATACTGTATTATATTTATATGCCAGCGCCAAGACCAGCAGGGTAAAGATTACTGCCGTACCTAAGCTGCATAAAAACCGTAGATTTGTGAGAACCTTTTCAAACTCCATATATCTGGCAAGGGTGCGGAATACCTTCCCCTGGAGGCCATACTGGGACTCATAATCCTCCAGCATTCCTCCCTTTAATACCTTTCCCTCCTGGTCTAAAAATTGCACCTCAGAAAGGCTGCCATATTTCCCTTCCAAAAGCGCTTGTTCCGCTGAAAGTGCAAGATACAGATATTTCTTTTTTTCCGTTATCTGCTCGATTACAAATGCATCCCCATTCGCAAACCGAATGGTATTTCCCACAACACATGTCCTTTTGGTAAATGGATGATTGGCCACAGCAATCATAGGCTCTGTCCTAGAGTACCCATGCTCCCAGTTTTCATCTGTCAAAAAATCCGTGGTATAATTGGACAGGGTTCCCTTTATATCCGTATATCTGCCCAGGCCGTATTCGTGTAAAACTACCCCCCCGTGCTCTGCATAGACACACCCCATCACCAAAGTCTCTCCCCTTGCATGAAAATCCACAAACGCCTCATTTCCATGATTCATAGAATTAAAGGAGTAGTTCCAGGTCAGCAGGATTGTCAAAAACAGAAATCTGGCAATTTCTGTTCCTCCAATTCCTTGGATAAAAGGCAACCGTACTTGTTTCCGAAACAAAAACAACCATACGGCTACCAAAAACAAAATAATAAGCGTTTTCTCCTGAAAATCAAAGGTAGATTCCCCATAGGCATAGCCAACCAAAAGATTCCCCTTTATGGTTTCCTCTGGCAGATAATCTGCATCTACAAGCTTTAGATGAAGTGGCTCTTGCCGGTTTTGTGTACAAATTTGAAGAGTATAGGTTTCTCCAGCCTTCAACCTCTTTCCCATATATACCGGATGCCATTCATCCAGTTGGACACTCTCCAAATGCACCAGCGCCTGATCCATGCATGTTCCCTTTTCATCATAGATCCTTAAAAGCAGCTCTCCTGCGGTTTCAGTTTCACTCCCAGCAAGATACATGGAAACCCCAGCAAAGTGCCTCTTTTGTGGAACAAAGACCTGTTCAAAGTTTTGCTCCAGCAGCGGAAGGCTTTGCAAATCCTCCTCATAAATTTGGTCGTATTCTTTTGTTTCACAATAAAATCCATGAAAAAAGATGTCAAACGGCCCAATACATAGAATCATCACCACAAAGCCTATGGTGATGAGAATATCCCTAGCTTTATTCACTTTATACTCCTCCTAGTTAGCTCCCCTTTTCCTTCTCAACCAGGATAATTTTTGTTTTATTAGCTGAAAAATACTTTCAACCAGAAATCTTAGCTCTTTGAAATATAAAAAACTAATCCCTATGATTCCTACTCCTTCAAAGATTATGGATAAATATTTTTTTGAAAAGAAAACAAAAGGTATCACACATAAAAAGTAGCATAGGAAAGATACGATTAGGCGCACATTGGAATCTGTACATTTATAATATCTTTCTCCAATCATGGTCTTTAAAATCAGCATTACTAACGCTGAAATTGCTACAGAGCAGGCAGCTCCCTTTGCTCCCCATCTGGGAATCAATACGTAACACAAGCCCAAATTCGTCAAAAAATTGGCCGCATATACCACAATATTCCAATAAGACTTTTTTTCTATTTTAAAGCCAATTCCCAGGGTTTCCGAAATTGTATAACACAGAGGGGATACCAATAATAAAGGAAGGAGCATTTTACTTTCCCAGTATGTTTTATCTACAAGTACAGCATAGATTATGTCGGAAAACATACAGATACCTAAGGTAGCAATCATCATTACATAAGAAACACAATGATGTATTTGAATAATATGTTTCTGCTTTGTTTTATAATTTTCATAAACATAGGGAGCCCAAAATACATTCACACTATTTTGAACAATAATCAGAATGGATGTAATAGAAACGGCATTTGCATAAATCCCAATGCTGTCACGGTTCATAAAGGTATTCATAACCAGCTGCGGAATGGAATTATTTGCATTGCTCAATAAGAATACTGGTATTTGCGGCAAGCCAAACTGAAACAATTCTTTTAAAACCGGAAAAGAAATATCAACGTTTCGTTGAAAGCTTCTCCTCCCTTTCAGGCAAAGCATTGCTATGGCCAAGGTCAGCGAACTGCTACATAGCACAATAATTCCATATTTGCTTGTAGGATTTACGATTGCTGCCAATGCATAAGATAATTTTGTGACCATGGTAATACCTACAGCTTGAACCGCATAGCCTATGGCATTTTTCTGTAGCCTGGATATAAGATTTAGATACCTTAATATCATCTGAGATAATATATAAATCAGAGAACAAAAAATGACCCAAAAGGAAAATTCTCCAACCAGAGAATAGGCAATACGTTTCCAATTTATCACCAAAAACAAAGATACGAAACAAAACACCAATAGGGAAATTTCCAAACATATGGTAGATAACGATTTACTATTATTTTTCCCTAAAGGCTCATAATAGAATCTGGACATGGACTGATCCATCCCCAAATAAACAATGGACAAAAAGATATTTTGATATGATATAAACAGAGAAATAGTGCCATAATCACTTTTGGGAAAAATTCTCGTAATAATAGGAATGGAAATAAAATTGATAATCGCTGAAATAAGCGTTGCGATAAAAGCGCTTATAATCTGGTTTGATAAATTCTTCTTCGCCATGCTATGAAATCTATCCTTATCTATCTGTTCTTGTTTTCACAACTTTTGCTGGATTCCCTACTGCTACTGAAAATGGCGGGATACTCCTGGAGACCACAGCCCCTGCCCCAACCACACTGCCTTTTCCTATCGTAACACCTGGTAATATGATAACTCTCCGGCCAATCCAAACATCATCTTCAATGATAACTGACTTTTCATCATCATAACCTTGCATTTGCATAATAATATCTGTTCGGGAGGTATTATGATTTCTTGTGTATATTACTACCTCGGGTCCCATATTCACATACCTTCCAATATATACGGGTCCATATAATTCACAGTGAACTCCAATCCCAGATTTATCGCCTAGCTTACAATCTGGACCAAAAACCGCTCCCTTTTCAATATTTACATCCATTCCTACCGAGGCCATAATCTTTTTGCCAAACCACGCCCGTAACCTCTTTGCTAATTTACATCTTCCAGAGATGGGCATATTTTTTGCAGTTATTTTATATAAACCGATAAAAACCTTTTTCACAAAAATCTCTCCTAAAATGAATATTCCTTTCTATATACTTTACATATGCTAAGTAAAACCAGTGGCAACAAGATGTACTTAATCAAATAATTCATAAAATATAGCAATGTGGCCCTGGTACTATAAATAAAAATGGGAACCAATACAATATAAAAGACAAGTCCCAGCATAGAAACAGCACTCTTTTCATATGCTTTTTTTATAATCAAGCCCAACAATACATAAAAAGCAATCACTCCTAAAATTCCTAACTCCATATATCCATCTGCAACCATGGAAAATCCATAGCCAGATCTGGCGCCAGTCAATATCTCATCGTGATACCATAAGGAATTATCTGAAATCGCAAAAAGTCCTTCACTTCCTAGAACTTTCAAAATCCCGGATAAAGGTTTAAAATTAAAAGGGATAAAAATTAATAGCAAATACTTTAATCCATATCCATAATCCCAGAATCTTCTATGATTTAGGATATTCGCCGTGTTAATTGACGCGCTGCTAAACTCTGCATTAAATAATTTTACCCACAATGGTTCATCCGATAATAGGCGCCCAAAGTTTTGATTTCTGCCAAAGGATGCTTTTAAACTCACCCCAACTATAATTAGCGCCAACAAAAAAAAGGCAGCGATACATGCCTTTTTTAAGTTTATTTTCTTTATGACAATATTATAAGCCAATAATTCCACAATAAGTATTTGAATAAAAGCACTTCTCTCTCCAACAATAACCATTTCTAAAAAAGAGATAAACGTTACAGACAATCCCCAAACAATTTTTTGTTTTTTTCTTATTGTCGGATCTATAATCAAAAGTGCAGCAAATATAGGCAATAATTGATTTGCTATCTTCCCAAGCCGAAAAAAAATATTTTGACTAAGTCCATCTAAAATTTCCCGTTTCGTTTGAAATCCCGACTGCATGATAGCCAAAAATTGCAGACATAAAATTCCTATAAGCGCCACGGTAATCGCTTTTACAAATATACCATTCAGTTTATAATGATACTTCCTTTTATAAACTACCTGCTTATTAGAAACTGTGATAATAAATGCACATAACGCACACCAATGAATAAACAGCGCATGGGAATTCGCCTTTACATAACCACAATTTGGGAGAATGGCATAGTAGCCTTGCTGATGCATGAGCGGGTACCCGATGGTATATAAGGTAAACAATGGGATAAACCAAACGTAAGGATGTGATATATCAAAGTCAATGGACAGCAAGCATATAATATACAATAGAAAAAAACATCCTGCTTGTATATATACATTGGAAGTCATCCATACCACTATAGTTAAAATTGCTATCGTAAAGTAGATATATATCATGTTACATTTTCTGCACAACAAGGATTCATCCCCTTTCCTCTATCATGGAGATTAATTTCTGTAAATATACCTCTTCCGAAAAATCCTGTACTCGTCTTTGTGCAACCTGTCTATAATGTTCTGCTAATTTTTCATCCTTTAGTACATGGATTATGGCCTTCGCAAGTATTTCCTCACTTTTCTCTAGGTCTGTTTTCGTATAATCCCTTGTTTTTTCCATTTGTCTCACTAAAATCCCGTAATCTTCATACCGAATATCCCTAATTTCCTCTTGCGTTTCTTCCTTACACAAAATCTCCCTTGGCCCAGTTTCGCAATCTACGCTGATCACCGCAGTGAATGCCATGGCCTCTACCAGCGCGTTTGGAAAGCCTTCATTTTCTGAGGTAAGTACAAATACCTTTGAATTCTTCAAGTAACCATAGGGGTTATCTCTATAGCCTATCAAATGTACCTTATCTTTTATCCCCAGTTTCCCGCACAATCCCATCAATGCCTGCGTCATACTTCCCTCGCCAACAATTACTAATTGGCTATTGGGGACCTGCTGTACCACTTTCGCATATGCCCTTAATAAATGTTCATATCCCTTCACTGGCTCTATTCTTCCCACCGTAACTATGGTATTGGGATGTAGATACTCCGCCTCTATGGTTTCATTTCCCTTTTCCAATATGGTCTCTAAATGATAGGGATTATACAAATACTCCATGCGCCTTCTATCTAGCTTATAATATTCTTGCGCCTTGTCCATCAATCCTTTTGATACACAAAATAATTTATCTGTCTTTCTTTGAATAAATTTTATGGAGCTTGTAAAAGAATATAAAGATTTTACGCCTCGTAGACTCGTTATCACTCTTTCTCTTCTTTTTGTAAGAATATTTAATAGATTCGCTGCTGACGCAATGGATATTGCTACATCTATCTTCATTCTTTTCTTATATTGTCTTAGACTAACATAATTGATTCCATAATTTATCACACTGCCGACAACACTTTTTTTTCTGATTATTTTACTACTTCTAAAAACGGGAATACTCCCTGTCTCTAATTCATTCCTTGCCGGGCCTAATACATACATAAATACGCCATATGTATTTGTATTACGCAATAGTTCCGCTGTCCGAACTGCAACCATCTCCTGTCCTCCACGGCCCAAAGATGGCACGATTAATAAAATATTTTTCATAAGTCCTCATTTTAACAATTTATATTTATATTTCCAATAAGCCGCAAGAACATATCCTCCCAAAAGAGCGTATCTTGGGAATGTAGCTTTGGGGATATTTGCTTTCTGTAATTCCTCTGGTGATATATGTTGAAAGATACGATAGGCCTGGGCCAACATGGCATATTTTATTCTCACCCAAATCCTGGAGGACTGTTGCAGGAAACCACAATAGCATATCATCCCTAATGGATTGCGCAATCTTAAAATTCTTCCTGTCCTCGAAAGGCCATCCTGCTGATATTCCGCAATTCCAACAATGATTTTTGTAAAAACGATTTTAAATTCTGGCTCCATCAATAGCTGTAAAACAATAGGCCCTATATAATTTTCATTTTGAAATTCAGGATAAGAATATTTTTTTATCGCCCTGTTATAATAAGCAATACATCCATCATATTTTCCATACGTCTCATCATGCTCTAATCTGGAAACAATCACAGTATCACCAGAATAATCTTTTTTTGCGGAAATGATATGTTGCGTTTCCTTATTAATATACCGGAAAAAAATCCCGCCAATATTCCTATCCCGCTGATATTTCACCATAGTATTCTTGATTTTTTCAAGGGCCTGCGGCTGTAAACAGTCATCACTGTCCACGATGACATACAATTCAAATTCTGTATATGTCTCAAATACCCTATTTAATGCACGACATTTTCCTCCATTATCAATTTGTAAATACTCGATCTGAATGTTTGCATGCTCTATAGACTGGACATATTCCTTTGTCCCATCCTTGCTCCCGTCATCCACAATAATCCACGAAAAGTCCTGCATACTTTGTTCTGTTAAGCTCTTATATAACCTAGGCAGCAATTCTTTTCGATTATAAGTAGCCGTCACCACTGCAATGGAATCTCTTCCTTTCATAAATTCTCCCTCTTCCCTTATAGGCTATGTCTATCCTTTACAGGCCTTGCAGGTACTCCAACACAAATCAAGTATTCTTCTACATCCTTTGTTACCACAGCTCCAGCCCCGATAATAGAGCCCTTTCTAATCCTGTTACCTGACAAAATAACAGCCCTGGAGCCTATCCACACATCATCTTCTATTACGATGGGCGCTAATTCTATCCCCTGATCCTTGATAGGAATAGACGGATTCGAGTAATTATGCTCTGTAGAAATCAAACTAACTCCATTTGCGATAGCCACATGATTCCCTAGCATAATCCCTCCGGCTCCTTCTATATAACTCATTGCATGAATACTCACATTGCTGCCAAAGCTTATCTGTTCTATATTTCTTACATATACCCCCTCAAAAATGGCCACATTCTGGCCACATTCCTTTGCCAGGGTCTTTAAGAGGATATAGCGTATGGCAATCCCCTTTTTTCCATTTATATTTCTGCAAAAATCGAAAAGGAAAACTCGAGCTTTTCTAGGAAAGCATAAGAAAATCCTTGCCAATACATTCATAATCCCCTGATAGCGTTTGAATTCCTCTCGTCCTCTTGGTGCTTTCTTGGTTTCCAAGCCCCCCATTACAAATTCTCCCTATACCAAGCAATCGCCTCTTGAATCCCTCGCTCAAAATCCCACTCCGGCTCATACCCCAGCTGCTCCCTGGCCTTGCTTATATCTGCATTGCTGTGCTTTATGTCCCCTGCCCTCTCTGGGCCATACTCTGGCTCCTCTTCTTTCCCCAAAGCATGGGCTAGCTCATGATATATATCTATCAAATATTCCCTTCCCCCATAGGCTATGTTATACGCCTGTCCCGCTGCCTCCTCTGGCGCCAGGCACGCTTTTAGGTTCGCCTCTATCACATTTTCTATATACGTGAAATCACGGCTCTGTTTTCCATCCCCATGGATCGTTGGCCTTTCTCCATGCAGCAGCTGCTTGATAAATTTTGGTATCACCGCTGCATACGCCCCATTCGGGTCCTGCCTCCTCCCAAACACATTGAAGTACCTCAATCCATAGGTGTCTAAGTTATAGAGCTTTTTGTACAGCTTTCCATATTCCTCATCCACCCGCTTTGTCAGCGCATAGGGGGATAGAAGGGTTCCCTCCTGCCCCTCCCTTTTCGGCAATAGGGGATGGTCCCCATACACAGAAGAACTGGAGGCATAGACAAACTTTTTTATCCCCTTTTGCCTTGCCGCCTCCATCATGTTCAGCGTCCCCCGGATATTCACCTCCTCATAGTATAGCGGCATCTCGATACTCCGGGGCACACTCCCCCAGGCCGCCTCATTCAGCACATAATCTACCCCTTCACAGGCCTCCAGACAGGTATTAAGCTCTCTTATGTCTCCCTTGATGAAGGTAAACCTTTCATTCTCCAAAAACAAATCCACATTCTCCTGCTTGCCTGTTGACAGATTGTCCAGGCAGCGAACCTGATACCCCATCTCCAGGATTGCCTCACACAAATTGGATCCAATAAATCCCGCTCCCCCTGTCACCAGAAACAGGCTCTTTTCTGGGAATTTTAACTCTTGATAACTCATCTTCTCTTTCCTCTTTTCCCTACAGTCTCCAGTAATGGTATCCCGCTAGAACAAAGGCATCCTTGTCTAGCATGCCCTTCACCTCCACCAGCACCTTTTTCTCATTCTCTGTCCTTTTAAACATCCCATCCACCTGCTCCATGGTTAGCTTTGTAAACTCCTTATGACACACGGCAAGGATTACCGCATCCATCTCCTTTACTTCTTCCATAGACGCAATCTCCACCCCATACAGCCTCTTTGCCTCCTTGGCGTCTGCCACCGGGTCTGTGATGATTGGCTCTATCCCATACTCCCGCAGCTCCTTCACGATATCTATCACCTTGGTGTTCCTGGTATCCGGACAATTTTCCTTAAACGTAAAGCCCAGGATTGCTACCTGGGCCCGCCTTACTGGTATATTGGACTGAATGAGGTTTTTCACCACATTCTCCGCCACATACTTTCCCATATCGTCATTGATTCTTCTTCCAGACAATATTATCTGGCTGTGATACCCCAGCTGCTCTGCCTTGTAGGTCAGGTAATAGGGGTCTACCCCAATACAGTGGCCCCCCACTAACCCTGGCGTGAAAGGCAGGAAATTCCACTTGGTCCCGGCTGCCTCAAGCACTGCCTTTGTGTCAATCCCCATCTTATTGAAAATGATGGACAATTCATTCATAAACGCTATGTTTATGTCCCGCTGGCTGTTTTCTATCACCTTCGCTGCCTCTGCCACCTTGATGCTCTCTGCCCGGTAAACCCCTGCATCCACCACCAGCTCATAGACCTTTGCCACCTCCTCCAAAGTCTCTCCATCCATTCCAGACACAATCTTGGTGATGGTTTCCAGCCTATGTACCTTGTCCCCTGGGTTAATCCGCTCCGGGGAATAGCCTACCTTGAAATCCACTCCACATTTCAGGCCGCTTTCCCGTTCCAAAATAGGCACACACACCTCCTCTGTCACCCCTGGATAGACCGTAGATTCATACACAACAATAGAGCCCCTGGTAAGATTCCTTCCCAGTATCCGGCTTGCTCCCTCCACCGGAGTCAAATCTGGCGTATGGTCTGCATTGACCGGGGTTGGGACCGCCACGATGTGAAACTTAGCCTCCCGAAGTTTCCTCTCATCACTGGTAAATACCACGGAAGTTTGCTGGATTACCTCATTTCCCACCTCATTGGTTGGGTCGATGCCTGACTGATAGAGCTTGATTTTTTCCTCATTCAAGTCAAAGCCAATCACCTGTACCTTTTTTGCAAAGGCTACCGCAATGGGCATCCCCACATAGCCTAGGCCTACCAAACTGATTTTTTCTCTCTGCTCCAAAATCTCCTCAAATAAACTCATCTTTATAGCTCCTTTATCACATCTAAATATTTTTCCACAATGATATTCCTATCAAATTCCTGTTCCACCTTTTTCCTGGCCGCAAGTCCCATAGCCGCTCGTTCCTCATGGGACATTTTTATCACCTGTTCCATCATCTCACACAGCTTTGTCTGGTTCTTCTTCTCAAATAAAAATCCTGTTTTTCCATGGGCTATGATTTCTCTACAGCCTGGTATGTCAGAGGCAATTCCCGGCCTTCCCGTTGCTGCCGCCTCCAACAGTACATTGGACATTCCCTCATGGTAGCTGGGCAATACAATACAGCTCATCTGGCTGTAAATCTCTCTCATATCCGCTACCATGCCATGGTAGACTACGGTATGCTCCTCTTGGAGCCCTTTCATTCTCTGTAGATACTCCTCCTCACAGAAACCACAGATATGAAACTCCGTATCCGGATATTTCCTCTTTATGGCTTTGGCTGCATACAGGTATTCCTCTATCCCCTTCTCCCTCATGAGCCTGCCTACAAACACAAACTTTACGGTTCCTTCCGGATACCCTTGCAATGCTTGGCGTTTTGTATTTACCCCAGACCCAGGCAACAGCTCATGTTTCCCAACACAGATCTGTTTTCTCAGGAATAAATCCATATTGGCTTGGTTTTGAAAGAAAACACAGCCTGCCCTCTTTAGGGCCAACTTATATAAAAATAAGGATATTTTCTGCATGAGCCCTTTGTTCTCTACCGCGCTGCCCAGGCCCGTTATATTTACGATACTTGGTATCTTTTGTATCCTTGCCGCCAGGCTCCCGTACACATTGGGCTTTATGGTATACGTCAAAACTACATCTGGCTTTTCCCGTCTCAGGATGTTCCAGTATGTAAAGAATAGCTTTCCATCCTTCCATACGCTTGTCCCACGACGGTCTACCTTTGTGGCAAAGTAAGCACAGCCCTCCTTCTTTAACAGCTCCACTTCTTTTCCATAGGGCAATACGATCCCTACCTTATTCCCTTCCTCCAGCAGCCGCTCTATCAGTTCATGGCGCAGGTTATAGATATACGAGGCCTCATTTCCCAGCAAAAATATTTTTTTCACTTCTGTTTCCTTCTACTTCCTTCTAATTCCTTCCACAGATACTTGTCTCTAACCGGTTCCTTTGATAGTTCCCATCAAAGTCCTTACTCATCTCCTGTTCATAAACCAGGCTGCCAAACACCTTATTTGTTAAAACGCTGATTTTTCCAGGGATTCTTTTTCCCAGCCATACCAAGGGGTTCCACAGCTTAGAAATCAGCATCGGGTGGCCTGCCCCTTTTGCTATCACCCTTACCATGTCGCTAGTCCTCACATATTCCCTATTCTGCGGGAAGTAAACCTTTCTCCCCCCATCTCCCATCAAAAGGCATAGGAATTCACATAAATCCTCAATATACAACATACTTCTTTCATTTTTTATATCTGGGAACAAGGGAATCTTCTTTGCTATTTTCTCCAGGGTAACATAGTTCCCTTTGCATCCTTCTCCATACACCATGGGGGGACGCACAATGGCCACTCCAAATTCCAAATCTTCAAGCTTTTTTAGCTCCTTCTCTGCCCTTAACTTGCTTTTTCCATACCAGGTCTTTGGTTTCGGCACCGTATTCCTGTCAATGGTGCCTGTGTCCATTCCATACACACTCATGGAGCTCATAAAGATAAATTGCTTTACCTTTTCTCTTTTTGCTTTTTGGGCCACCTCCACAGGCAGCGCCGTATTTACCTGCTCATACAGCTCCTTCAATTCCGGCCGCTCTTTCCTGTGCACAATCCCCGCCACATGGAACACCACATCATACCCCGTAAAGCTCCTCTGCCTCCAGCTCCCATCCAGCATATCCTGCGTCTCTATCTCATACTCCCCGCCATGTCTCTCCCTTGCCCACCTCTCAAAGGATTCCCCTATGTAGCTGTTTGCCCCTGTTATCAAAACACTCTTCATTCTGCTTCATCCCTTTTCTTGTTTTCTTTCACTCAGCGCCCCGGTTCCGCCTTCCACTACTCCCTCAGAGCGCAAGACAGACAAAACCGTTCCCCAAAAGCAACGGATATCAAATCCAAGGCTCATGCGTCTCACATACTCCCCATCCAGGCGAGCCTTCACTGGTATCTCCAATTCATCTCGCCCATTGATCTGAGCCCAGCCGGTTAATCCCGGCAATATGTCATTTGCTCCATATTGATCCCGCTCTGCAATCAGGTCATATTGATTCCAAAGAGCTGGTCTGGGACCGATGACGCTCATCTCTCCCTTAACAATGTTAAAAATCTGCGGCAATTCATCCAAAGATGTTTTCCGCAGAAATTTTCCTACCTTTGTAATATACTGCTTCGGATTTTCCAGCGTATGGGTTGGCATATCCTTAGGAGTATCAATCCGCATAGTGCGGAATTTTAAAATATAAAAATTACTCTTATGAATTCCTATCCGTTTCTGCCGAAAAAAAACTGGCCCCTGAGAGTCCAGTTTTATTGCCACTATAATCACTAAAAACAAGGGTGATAGTAGAATGAATCCCACCACAGATAAAATCAGATCTATTCCCCTTTTTATTTTTAAATATCCCTTTTGTCTCACACTACGCCATTCCTTTCCAGGACACGATTTTCTATTGAATCCCCTTCCACCCAAATCCCCAACAAAATCTCCCTCTCTCTCCCAAACAACCGTACTCGAATCACCACATACCGCAGCCGGATTCGCTTTTTCACCACACATCCCAAATAATCCCGCAGAGGTTCCCCACAGGCCACAATATTCCCCTGTTTATCCACCTTCACAGGTGACAGCCGCACCGTATACTCTTCATCCCCCTGAAGAAGCTTCTTCAAAAACGCTTCCTCCTCCTGGGAAACCGGATAAAATTCCCCTTCTTCTTTCCCCAGGAGACGGGTAAACTGGGGCACAGCCTTTAACTGCCGGTAGAACGCCTCCGGTTCCCCGGTACGTACAAACACATATCCAGGGAACAACCGCTCTGTATGAATCCGGCAGCTTCCCTGAATCCGCCAGACTGCCTCCCTTTTTAATAGGAAACAATCCTCACAGGCCTCCGGGGCAATCACCCGGCGGATCATATCTATGGTCTTCTCTTCCTCTCCTGTGATGGTCTGTATGGCATACCACATGCTGATTTTCCTTTCCCTGATTTTGCTTTACAGGATGCACTTTCCTTTACGCGGCGTGCGCATCCCCCAGAGGGCTTTTTGCTTTACAAAATGCAATTTCCTGTAAAAAAGCCTATGCTCCGCCACTTTGCGGCCAATCCCCCAAATTCTATGGATTCGTTATCTGGTACGTTGGCATGCTTCGCAGTCTCATACTGTAAGGCACGCCTGGTACTTTGTTACTAAACAGCAAAGCCAAATCACAGACTCCCTGTTCTCTGTCAGGAACGCATTTTTCTCAGCTCTTCGCCATGATTTCCAGTCCCACCTGCAGTTCCGGAAAATCCTTGTCCCAGGTTTTCTCAGGAGCAATCCCAATCCGAGCCATCCGCTTATGCCGGTCTATCCTCCGAATCAGCTGCTCTTTTCCCTGAAGGGGCCCCTCTGTCACAAAGGTCTGTCCGTCCCGGATATAACCCCGGGACATTCCCAGATGATGTCCGGCTCCCCACAAGTTCCGCAAAAACTGCTCTTCCTCCGGATTCAGGGGAACCAAGAGACTGCTGTCCGCAAGAATATCTCTCATATAGGAACTATTTTTCAGCTCTCGGATCAGCAGCTCCCTGTTCCCACTTTCCAAAAACACATACTGCGGGAAACAAAGCTTCCGCTCCAGATGCCAGGAACCCTCATACCGGCGCATATGATCACAGGTAAATACAAAAGCATCCTGCAGCGCTTCCGGGCTTAAGGTCTGCCTGCACAGGGCAAGCACATCCTGGCTATTTTGACTTTTACAATGTATGAAATACCAGATGCCGGCAGCCTCCTTTACGGTTTCTTCCCATTTTTTATCTGTTTTCATGATAATTTTGCATGGATTTTCGTAGAGTACCCTACTCTACGAAAATTCTGAAAGCTGTTTGTGAAATATTTTCTTCAGGGAAATAATAAGACAGAATATTTTGAATTCAATAGGATTTGTCACGCCTTAATTTCGGGAATTTTATCCTGGATTCCAGGATTTGGAGATAAAAAAGTAGTAAAATAAGTCAAAAATTACAATTCATATTGAAAAAACCGTAGATTCTGGTTATAATAGTACCTGTTGAGCAAAAGCAATTTTCGTAGAGTAGGGTACTCTACGAAAATTGCTTTTATCTCGCTGTTATTGATTGTTAATTGCTGTATATTTTATAATTAATATGATTTTTCTTTATATTTTCCAAAATATTCTATTTCTATGCTTTATTTTTCAAAACACACTTTCTTTTTTCGATCATAAAATCCCATAATGATATCTCTTTTTTTATCACTAATCTATTGACAAACCCACTTCTCAAATATATAATCCAGTTATATAAATATTTTATATAAATAGATTATTTGTGATTTGAAGGAGATCTTACCAATGCCCAAACAGCGCATCACAAGAGAAACGGTCATCGCCGCTGCCTTTGAAATAGCAAGAGCCAGCGGCATGGAGCAGGTTCTGGTAAAAAATATTGCGGATAAAATCGGCTGCTCGGTGCAGCCCATCTACAGCTACTGCAAAAACATGGACGGCTTGCGTCAGGATATAACTCAGCAGGCCTGTGTATTTATCCGAGATTTTGTGGCACAGCATTTAGATCCAAAGGATTTATTCCGCAGCACAGGCCAGGCCTATCTACAATTAGCAAAGGAGGAGCCTCATTTATTTAAGCTCTTTGTTTTACATGAGAGGAGGGGGATTTCGTCCCTGGAGGATTTATATGAAGCAGAAGCCAGCCCTCAGATGCCTCAGGCTATTGCAGAAAGCCTGAATATAAGCATTTCCCAGGCAAAGCAGCTGCATTTGCACATGCTGATCTATACCATAGGGATCGGCACTATTTTTTCCGTCACCACCCCTGGGATTTCCGCTGAAGAAATCTATACGCAGCAGGAATTGGCCTATGAGGTATTTTTACAGTGGGTATTAAGCAATGAGGGGCCTAAGTCATGAAAAAGAAAAGGAGACACACATGAACCAGGGAATCATCATCTACAAATCCAAATATGGATCAGCAAAAAAATACGCCCACTGGCTTCGGGATCTCACCGGCTTTGACTGCCTGGAAGCGTCAAAGGCCGCATGGAACAGGGCAGACGCCTGTGATACCATCCTGTTCTGCGGCGGCATTTATGCCTCCGGCATCGCGGGTCTCTCTTCCCTGAAGAAAAATCTCCCCTGCTGGAAGGATAAAAAGATCCTTGTCCTCTGCGTGGGAGCCTCCCCTTATGAGGAAGCTGCCTTTGCCGAAATCAGACAGCACAATATGACAGGATATTTAAAGGAAATCCCGCTTTTTTACGGGCGTGGCGCCTGGGATGAGAGTCGGATGACATTTGTGGACCGAATCCTGTGCGGGATGCTGCAAAAATCTCTGGCAAAAAAAGACCCGGACGCATATGAACCGTGGATGGAGGCTCTCCTAAGTTCTGCCGGCCAGGTCTGTGATTGGACAGACAAAAAATATTTAGTTCCTCTGCTGGATGCCCTGAACTCCAACTCCTGCTCTGACTAAGCTAGAAAATAATCTGTATTCCGTTGGGCTCCAGTATTAAATCCGTTAACTGCTCCGCGTCTATGGATATCTTTTGGCTTCGTACATCAAAGATCCTAGCTCCCAGCACTGCCAGATTTCCTTCTGTTCCTGTGCTTAAAATTGCTTTCATATGCTCCCGGTTCTCCAGGATCTTTTCCCGATGCAGAATCTGTACGATTTTAGGTGTGCTGAATATGCCGACCCGCTTTCCTTTATACTGCCTTGCCGTTTTCTTAAATAACTGATCTATCTTGCCTGCAGCCCCTTTATCATCTGTAATGATATTAAATTTCCCATCCTCCTCACCAGGCAGGTAGGAAAGTATATGCAGGCAAATGGCCAGCAGCTCTTCCCCCAAATGGTCTCCTGCTTCTTTCTTCTGTCTGACTGCTTGAAAAAATCGCTGGTACATATCCCTGTGATCCAGGTTTTTCCCTCTGATTACTTCATCATACAGCCTGGCATTCTGCTCCAGTGTCTCCGTAATGGTGCTCACCGGTCCCCGGATGCTTCTGACTGCCCAGCACAGATAGGTGTTAATGGCAGCGTTGGTGCTGAATACCAGGTCCATAACCGAAAATAAATCCTCTTCATACAGAACTAAAATAGGAATTCCAAGCTCCCTGCTATATTTTATGTATCGAACATATTCCGGGTTCAGCACGCCGCTATGAGAAGCTAATTCCATCAGGATACAGCGGTTCAACACAAGGATCCCATCCTGTGCCTTTACATATTTCAGAAAATATTCTGCTTCCTCCCGGTTTAAATTGGAATATCTCCGAAAGGAGCAGGTATCGTAGAAGTAGCATGTTTTCCTTTCCAGAATTTCTGCAGCTATGTCCTTTTTCTCAACGATCACATAGGGAGCAATCTCTTCCATATTATGAGGCGTATCTGTATAACCAGCGCTCATTCACTGCTCCCCCTTATCTTTACAATCCGTATTCCAGATGGAATCTGATCCTTTGTCCGGGCAGGGATTTTTAATCTCAGAATAAAGCCCCCGCATATTATGAAGAACCTTCTTAAGCGTTCTCTCATTTAAATAAGATTCCTTGATCCCCTCCTCCCCCAAACGGGTAACAATCGCTTCTACATGTGCATAGTCGTCCTTTTTCGTCGCGTCCAGAATACTTTCATCCAACCACAAATCCATAAATTTTTCTCTCACACGTTCCCGATTCATGTGCAGCAGTTCCTGGGAAATGCTGCCGGTATCTGGAAGACCCAGCTCGTAACAGCGGATCAGTACCGCCATATAAGGCGCCTGATAATAATTCATTAACCGAATCACAGTATCCTCTTCCCGATTCCCGGATTCTTCCTTAAATCTGCTGTACATCAACCGAAAACCCGTTTCCGGCATCAAAAGCATCCCGGCAAAGAGATTCGCGGCAAATTCTTCTTCATGCTCATAATAATGATCGTTGGAAAATTCCACCTTATGTCCAAATTTCATTTCCCCATAGAAAACATGATACAATTCATGGCACAAAGCAAAATGAACATTGATTTGGGGAAGAGATGTATTAAGCACAAGATATCCCTGCCCGTCCCCCCTGTAACAGAGTGCCCCGATTTCCTCATCCCCAAGAGGCAGCTCGAAAATCAGATATCCCTTTTTGTGGAAACATGGCCTGATAATCTGCATCAGGTTGAGTACCTCTTTGTCACTGCTTATCCCTGCAAAGGCGCAGAAGCTCTTCACCTTAGCTTCTATCTCATCTCTGTTAGCATCACTATATGCAATAATTTTTCTCAGACGCTCTATATTCATATCTCTCGTCATTCCTTTCCAGATATAAACAGCAGCGGTTCCTCACACGCCCATTCAGGAAAAACAGCAAATCCTTTTACTCCCTAGACAAATTCAGAAACCGGGCTCTGGCCCCCAGAACCTCATCTATATTTTCCATAAATCTTACCAGTTTTTCTGCTATCCTTTCCTGTTCAGCGGTTGGGCTGCCCGCATAAAAAGCCATTTTCTCCGGCATGAATGCTCCGATTTGAGGCACGCAAACATCATCACCCAGGAAAAATTCCATCTTTTGTCCCAATGCTTTTGCAATCTTCTCCATATCCGCGCTGTTTATGTCCTGCACACCCGTCAAGATTCTGGACAGCTTTTTGGAATCAATTCCTGTTCTCATACTGATATAGGTCTGCTTAATCTTCATTTGAGACAAATACATATTCACATTTTCAATATACTTTGTCATGGTCTCACACTCTTTCTATAATGACATAGGATATGTCCTTTCCTTTCATTATACACCTTTAAGCGGAAATCACAACTATTATTTCTTATTTATTGGGATTTTTTGTAAAATACACTCATAAAAATCAAAAATATTTTTCTAATTTTATAAACATTCTTATTTTATGAGATCATTTGTTGATATATATTCCTATTCGAGTCAAAGCTATCCTATTTCCCGTAAAGCAAAAAAACGTGCAGGTCCTCCCCTCTCAGAGGCATCCCTGCACGTTTCATCCTATCGCAAGCTTTCGTTTCCTGCAGACCTGCTCCGCCTACTCCTCCAGCCCAAACGCCCCATGGACGGCGTTCATAGCCCGCTCCGCATCCTTCTCGTCGATGAGCACAGTCACCCGGATCTCCGAGGTGGAGATCATATTGATGTTTACATTCTCATTGTAGAGAGCCTCAAACATCTTGGCTGCCACGCCGGGATTGGACATCATACCGGCGCCTACAATGGAGACCTTGGCCACGGACTTGTTGCAGGAGATGCTGGCCGCACCCACCCGGTTTTTGTTCTGGGTCAGGATTTCCACGGCCTCATCGGCCTCGCTTCTGGCCACGGTAAAGGAGATATCCTTGCTGTTCTCACGTCCGATGGACTGGAGAATCACGTCCACATTGATATTTTCCTTTGCCAGCAGGTTAAAGAGCTTGAAGGCAATACCCGGCTGATCCTTTAATCCGATTACTGAAATTCTGGCTGTATTCCGATCCAGCGCCACGCCGCTGATCAACATTCTTTCCACACTTGTTTCCTCCTTTACGATGGTTCCCTCATTATCATTTAAGCTTGACCTTACTACCAGCTGTACGCCGTATTTCTTTGCCATTTCCACGGAACGATTGTGCAGAACTCCTGCTCCCAGGGTTGCCAGATCCAGCATTTCGTCGTAGGTGATCTCCTTCAGCTTGCGGGCTGTGGGCACCACCCGGGGATCTGCCGTGTATACCCCGTCCACATCCGTGTAGATCTCGCAAGCGTCCGCATGAAGGGCTGCCGCCAGGGCCACAGCCGTGGTGTCGGAGCCTCCCCTGCCCAGGGTGGTATAGTTATCGTATTTGTTTACGCCCTGGAAGCCGGTGACAATAACAATCCGACGGATTTCCAGCTCGTGCATAATACGGTCTGTGTCAATTCTCTTAATCCGGGCATTTCCATATACCCGAGTGGTATGCATGGATACCTGGAACGCATTCAGGGACACTACGGGCACTCCCATGGAATCAATAGCCATAGCCATAAGGGCCACGGAAACCTGCTCTCCTGTGGTCAACAGCATATCCAGCTCCCGCCTGGGCGGGTTGGGCGTAATTTCCATAGCCTTTGCGATCAGCTCGTCCGTGGTCTTTCCCATGGCGGAAAGCACGATGATCACATCATTTCCTTTTCTGTACTCCTCCACACACCGCCGGGCCACATGGAAAATCCGTTCCTTGTCGCCCACGGATGTGCCGCCAAATTTTTTCACAATCAACATGATCTGTTTTCTCCTCTTTTACTCCTCATTTTCTTTCGAAAATCCTGTCTTCCCCAGAAGCTTCTCCGCAGATATGTTCCTCTGCAAGAATTCCTCAGCTGTAAAACTGCTTCCCCAAAAGACAGTCATAACAAATCAAAAGCGCTTGTTTTCAGGCATTTGAAGGCCCTATTTCACAAGCCAAGCTTTCAGGCATTTAAAGACCCGGCTTCTCAAACAGCCTCTCGATCAAGCGAAATCCCTCCTGCAGCAAGATCCCACTTTTTTCTGCCTGAGCCTCATTGTAAACCCAGTCCCTTTCAAGGGGATGAGTGCTGTCATAGAGCAGATAGGGCACCGGATCCGCCGTATGAGTGCGTACCCGGATGGGCGTGGGATGATCCGGCATGACCAGCATCCGGTAGGGCTCCCCGGAGGCGTCAAGCTGCTCCCGCACCCGGCGGATCACCCGCTGATCCAGGTATTCGATGGCCTGCACTTTCCTCTCTGTACTGCCCTGGTGGCCCATTTCATCCGGGGCCTCCACATGGACGTAGACAAAGTCGAAGCCTTCCTCCAGAAGGGCCCTGCAGGCTGCGTCCGCCTTGCCCTCATAATTGGTGTGAAGCTGACCGTTGGCCCCCTCCACCTCTATGTTTTTCATGCCGGCTCCCATAGCGATTCCCTTCAGCAGGTCCACCGCAGAGATCATGGCTCCTCGTTTTCCCCGAAGCTCCCCAAAGGAGGTGAGGCTGGGCCGGGTGCCGGCTCCCCAGAACCAGATGGAGTTGGCCGGGTTCTCCCCCCGCTTCTTCCGCTCCAGGTTCAGGGGATGCTCTCTCAAAATCTCATAGCTTCTCTCCTGCATGTAGCGAAGCTCTGCCTCCGCCGGCAGATAGGCTCCGATCTCCTGCTCCAGAATATCGTGGGGCCCGCGCAGAGCCAGGGTTTTCCCCTTCTTCCAGATCAGCAGATGCCGATAGCTGGTACCCGTGTAGAAGCGAAATCCCTCCTTTTCCAGGCTTTCTTTCACGGCTCCCAGCAAAATAGCCGCGTCCTCTGTGCTGATTTCCCCGGCGCTGTGGTCCACCATAGTCTGCTTCTCATAGGGAACGCCTTCTTTCTCGGTGACAGTCACCAGGTTGGTGCGCAGGGCCACGTCGTCCTCCCCAAGATCCACCCCAATGCTCAGGGCCTCCAGGGGAGAACGGCCTGTGTAATATTTCTTCGGGTCATAGCCCAGCACCGCCAGGTTGGCCGTGTCGCTGCCAGGGGCCATGCCCTCCGGAATGGTATGGGCCATTCCCAGCTCCGACAGGGGAGCCAGAGCGTCCAGGGCCGGAGTCCTGGCGTATTCCAGAGGCGTCTTTCCTCCCAGCTCCTGCCGGGGCTCATCTGCCATGCCGTCCCCCAATATGATGATATACTTCATACTCTCATCCTTCCATTCAAATCTGGTTGACGATCCTATCCTTCCATCCGAATCCGGTTGATGATTTGGTCTGTCTTTTCTGCCTTCCGGGCAAATTCTTCTTCTGTAAGCATTTCAGTCACAAACCCGTACTCGCCCTCCAGTCCGGCCGAGACAAGCTCTATGGATCCAAACAGCTCTGACATAGAGGGGGCGTCTGCCCCTGCGTCGCCCTTTGCCCGCACAAAGAAACGGCATCTGGAGCTCTTGATGTCAGACAGCTCCAGCTTCTGGCTGGTCCAGTAGCCCATAACGCTTTCATCCAAATGACGGGCCGCGTCCACCACATCCGCCACCACCGCGCTGGCTGTGGGAAGCTTTCCTGCGCCGCTGCCGTAAAACATGGCGTCGCCCAGCACATTTCCCCGAACGAAAATAGCGTTGAACACGCCCTCCACGCTGTACAAGGGATGCTGCTCCCCAATAAGGAAAGGCGCTACCATGGCGTAAAATCTGCCGTCCACCTTTTTACTGGAGGCCAGAAGCTTTACCGCCCGGCCAAGCTTCCTGGCATACTGAATGTCCTCTGCCGTGATTTTTGTAATCCCCTCTGTATAGATATCCTGATAATCCACCTGCTGACCACTGACCAGGGAGGTAAGAATGGCAATCTTGCGGCAGGCGTCGTAGCCCTCGATATCCGCCTCGGGATGAAGCTCCGCATATCCCTTTTTCTGGGCATCCTTCAGCACGCTGTCAAAATCCAGCCCTTCATGGGTCATCTTGCTCAGCATATAGTTGGTGGTGCCGTTGAGAATTCCTGTGATTTCCTCAATCTCATCGGCTGTGAGAGAAGAATTCAGGGGCCGGATAATGGGAATACCGCCGCCTACCGAGGCCTCAAAGAGATAATTCAGGTTGCGGCTTCTGGCAATCTCCATAAGCTCCGCCCCATGCCGGGCCACCAGCTCCTTGTTGGAGGTACAAACGCTCTTTCCCGCCTCCAGGCAGCGCTTGCTAAAGGTATAGGCCGGCTCCACGCCTCCCATGACCTCCACCACAATCTTCACTTCCGGATCCTGGACAATGGTCTCAAAATCGTGCACCAGCTTACTCTCTACCGGATCCCCTGGAAATTCTCGCAGATCCAGCACATATTTTACCTGGACTTCCTCTCCCACCCGCTTATCAATGCTGGACTGATTGGTATTTAGTACTTCCACGACTCCGGAACCCACGGTTCCATACCCCATAACTGCAATCTGTATCATAGTTTCTCCTTTCATGGCGCCTATGACGCCATCCTCATAAAGCCGGAGGCTGCCCTCCAAACTCATTTACTCTTTTGCCAATATTTTCAAATAGTGAATCCCTGGCTGGCTCTCGATCTGCTCAATCATGGAAGACACATCCCCCGTGGTGGGCAACAGATCCACGGTCAGTGTGAGAGAAGCCACTCCGTTGATGGGAATGGTCTGATGGATGGTCAGAATATTTCCCTTAAACTCTGCCACAGTCTTCAGCACATCCGACAGGAGTCCTGGCTCATCATCCATCTGCAGTACAAAGGTAATGCTTTTTCCCCTGGAATTATCATGAAAGGGAAAAATATCATCCTTATACTTATAGAAGGAACTGCGACTGATCCCCACTTGTTCGGCAGCCTCCTGCACGGTCATAACCTTTGAAGAATCCAACAAACGCTTGGCTTCCACAACCTTCAGCAACACCTCTGGCACTGCCTTTTGCTTCACCACAAAATATCTGCTTTTCTCCGCCATATCTTGGTTCTTATCCCTTCGTGTTTTTTCCTTGTGAACGTTTGTGTTTCCATCAAGGACTTGAACAGTTACGATCTTACCACATTTCACCGCAAGATGCAATCCTTTTATTTGAAAAGTATACACAAAGTTGCGGCAACGCTGGCAGCCTCCTTCCCATTCACAGGGGCTGAATAGGAAGGCCGGAGCCCCTTTTTTGAAGCCCCGGCTTACCCAACCGCTTACTGCGTCTCTTCCTCATCCTTGGTATTGATCCATTTCAGATAGGCGTTGATAAAGGGATCGATATTTCCATCCATGACCCCGTTCACATTGCTGACCTCCGCGCTGGTCCGGTGATCCTTCACCAGGGTATAGGGCTGCATTACATAGGAACGGATCTGGTTTCCCCAGCCGATTTCCTTCACCTCGCCCCGAATCCCGGAGAGCTTCTCCGCATTTTTCTGCTGCTCCAGCAAAAAGAGCTTTGCCTTCAGCATCTGCATGGCCTTATCCTTATTCTGGAACTGAGACCGCTCGTTCTGGCACTGCACCACCGTGTTGGTGGGCAGATGGGTGATGCGAATAGCCGAGGATGTCTTGTTGATGTGCTGGCCTCCGGCGCCGCTGGACCGGTAGGTGTCAATGCGCAGATCCTCCTCCCGGATCTCAATGTCGATGTCGTCCTCAATATCCGGCATAACGTCCAGGGACACAAAGGAGGTCTGCCGTTTTCCCTGGGCGTTAAAGGGAGAAATCCGCACCAGCCGGTGCACGCCTTTCTCGGATTTCAGATATCCATAGGCATTTTCCCCGTTTACCTGGAAAGTGACGGACTTAATGCCCGCCTCATCCCCGTCCAGAAAGTCCAGCACCTCCACGGAAAAGCCCTTGCGCTCCGCCCAGCGGGTGTACATGCGGTACAGCATGCCCGCCCAGTCGCAGCTCTCCGTGCCGCCAGCTCCGGCGTTTAGCTTGAGAATGGCATTGTTCCTGTCATATTCGCCAGACAGCAGGGTCTTAATGCGCATATTCTCAAATTTTTCCTGAAATTCCTGCAGCTCCTGCTGAATTTCCGGAATCAGGGAGGCATCCTCCTCCTCGTAGCCCATTTCCAGCAGGGTCTCAATATCCTCGTACTGGGTCTGCAAGGATCCATAGGTCCCGGCTTCCTCCTTTAGGGCAGAAAGCTCCTTCATGCCCGCCTGGGAGCTTTCCGCATTGTCCCAGTATCCGGGCTCCTCCATCTCCCGCTCCAGTTCCTCGATTCGCTTTGCCTTTTCAGCCAGGTTAAAGTGAATCCCTCAATTCCACCAATGGCCCCTGATAGCCGTTTAAGGTATACTTAAACTGATCCAGTTCTACCACTGTTACTCACCTCTTTCTTTTTATCGCTTCGACGCCAAAGTATATTTACGCCGCAAGCTCCATGTCTTTTCACGTTCTTTGCTCTTTATCTCCGCCCGCAGCACTGCTTATACTTCTTGCCGCTGCCGCAGGGACAAGGATCGTTGGGATACACCTTCTCCGACTCCCGCTTCTTGGGCGCCTTGGCCAGACTGGTATCCTTGTTGGTGCCTGTAACCTTAGCTACCTGCTCCCGCTCTGCCTTTTCCTCTACCCGCACATGTAGCAGGATGCGCACCGTATCCTCCTGGATGCTGGCCGTCATGGCGTCAAACATTTCGTAGCCGCTAAGCTTATATTCCACCAGCGGATCCCGCTGGGCAAAGGCCTGAAGACCGATTCCCTGGCGCAGCTGATCCATATCGTCAATGTGATCCATCCATTTCCGGTCAATAACCTTTAAGAGGAACACACGCTCCAGCTCCCGGAGCATTTCCGGATTGGGGAATTCCGCCTCTTTCAGCTCATAGAGCTTCACGGCCTCCTCCTTTAGCTGGTGCTTCAGCTCATTTTTCCGGCTTCCGGTGATCCGGTCCATGGTAATGGGCTTCAGAGGAATGATGGGGCGTAAGCTCTCGTTAAGCCCTGCCAGATCCCATTCTTCCTTCTCCTGATCGTCCCCGATCAGGGAGTCCACCGTATTCTCCACAGTGTCCGTCAGCATTTTATAGATGGAATCCCGCATGCTCTCGCCGTCCAGCACCCGGCGGCGCTCCTTGTAAATGATTTCCCGCTGCTCATTCATAACCTGGTCATATTCCAGCAGGTTTTTGCGGATTCCGAAGTTGTTATTCTCAATCTTGGTCTGCGCCTTTTCAATGGCGCTGGTGAGCATTTTGTGCTCGATTTCCTCGTTTTCCGGTACGCCCAGGGCATTGAACATGCTCATGAGACGCTCGGAGCCAAAGAGGCGCATGAGATCGTCCTCCAGGGAAATATAGAAGCGGGACACACCCGGATCTCCCTGACGTCCGGAACGTCCCCGCAGCTGATTGTCAATACGGCGGGACTCATGGCGCTCCGTGCCAATAATCCGAAGCCCTCCTGCCTGCCGCGCCCCGTCGTCCAGCTTAATATCCGTACCACGGCCTGCCATGTTGGTGGCAATGGTCACGGCCCCGTGCTGTCCGGCCTGGGCCACGATCTCCGCCTCCCGCTCATGGAACTTGGCGTTCAGCACCTCATGCTGAATGCCTCTCTTGCGAAGCAGGGCGCTGATTTCCTCGGAAGCCTCAATGGTAATGGTACCCACCAGCACCGGCTGTCCTTTTTTATGAGCCTCCTCAATGGCGTTGATTACCGCAAACAGCTTTTCCTTCCGGGTCTTGTACACCGCATCCTGCAGATCCTGCCGGATCACAGGCATATTGGTGGGAATCTCAATGACGTCCATACCATAGATATCCCGGAACTCCTTCTCCTCTGTAAGCGCTGTACCGGTCATGCCCGCCTTCTTGTCATATTTATTAAAGAAATTCTGGAAGGTGATGTTAGCCAGCGTCTTGCTCTCCCGCTTTACCTTCACGTGCTCCTTGGCCTCAATAGCCTGATGGAGTCCGTCAGAATACCGCCGCCCTGGCATGATACGCCCTGTAAACTCATCCACGATAAGCACCTGGTCGTCCTTCACCACATAATCCTGATCCCGGAACATCAGGTAATTGGCCCGCAAAGCCAAAATCATATTGTGCTGAATTTCCAGGTTTTCCGGATCCGCCAGGTTCTCAATGTGGAAATACTGCTCCACCCGGGTGACGCCGTCCGCCGTCAGGTTTACCACCTTATCCTTCTCGTTTACAATAAACTCTCCCGTCTCCTCAATGTCCTCGCCCATAATGGCGTTCATCTTGGTGAATTCTCCGCTGACCTCGCCCCGCTTCATGGTCTTGGCCAGGGCGTCGCAGATCTCATAGAGCTTAGTGGATTTCCCACTCTGACCAGAGATAATCAAAGGCGTGCGGGCTTCGTCGATAAGCACCGAGTCCACCTCGTCGATAATGGCATAGTGGAGCTCCCGCTGCACCAGCTGCTCCTTGTAAATCACCATGTTGTCCCGCAGATAGTCAAAGCCCAGCTCATTGTTAGTGATATAGGTAATATCGCAGGCATAGGCCGCCCGGCGCTCGTCATTGGTGCTGCTGTTCAGCACCACGCCCACGGTAAGTCCCAAAGCCTTATGCACCTCGCCCATCCACTGGGCGTCACGGTTTGCCAGATAATCGTTGACCGTAACCACATGGACCCCTCGGCCTTCCAGGGCATTTAAATAAGCCGGAAGCGTAGACACCAGAGTCTTTCCTTCACCGGTACGCATCTCCGCGATTCGTCCCTGATGAAGGATAATGCCGCCCACCAGCTGAACCCGGTAGTGCTCCATGCCCAATACCCGGCGGGCAGCCTCCCGCACCGTGGCAAAAGCCTCCACCAGAAGATCATCCAGGGTCTCCCCGTTCTTAAAACGCTCTTTATACTCTCTTGTCTTTTCCCGCAGCTGCTCATCGGACAATTCCATCATGGCAGGCCGCAAAGCCTCGATCTTGTCCACCATCGGATACACTCTTTTCAGCTCATGCTGGCTGTGTGTTCCGAAAATTTTTGTAATCAGACTCATGTATCTACTCCTATATCCTGAGGTTTGGGAAAAATCCCTTGTAAGCTATTGTAGCACTATCCCTTGTATTATTCAAGGGAAATCCGATTTCACTGGTTTTCGCCTGGAAATCCCGCCGCTGTAATCTTCCCGAATCCATTTTTTATTCGATGCTCCAATGGGATAACGACCACTTTTATCCCGGCTTCATATAATAGTAAAGAAATAAATTTTAAGGAGGGATTTTGATGATGGAACAAAAGGATCTTCCTCTGGCCAAGGCCTGCAGTTTTTCCGGCATCCGGCCTGCTATAGTTGACCTGCCTTATCCGCCCATTCAAGTAAGGGAGCAGAATCCGGCTTATGCCAATCTGCTCAGCATTGACTACTGCGGCTCTGTGTCAGAGCTTTCTGCTATTACCCAGTATATTAACAATGAAAACCGGTTGTCTGCCCACGGCTGTGCTCTGGCCCGGGCGCTTCTTGGCATTGCCATTGCGGAAATGATGCATTTACAGCATTTGGGGGAACTCATATGTCTCCTGGGAGGACAGGTGGATTTTGTAGCCCGCATGCGGAACGGGAATCACCGTATGTGGACTCCGGAGTACCTGACTTTGCCGGAGCAGACAAATAAAATGCTCCAGGCCGACATAGAGGCGGAGCGGGCTGCCATTCACCAGTATGAGATGCACCGGAGGATTATAAAGGATGACTGTGTGGATGCGGTGATCAGGAGAATCATCCTGGACGAGGAATATCATATTATGCTGCTTCAGAATTTGCTGAAAAACGGCGGATGCTAACCAGCCATACAGGGCCGGGGGAACAAAGGGACGCACATCTGTCCTTTGTCTTCCTCCGGCCCTGAGACTTTCTTTATTTTCTGCCTGCTGTTTTTTCTCCCTACAGCTCCGGCTCCATAAGTCCGTAGGTGTTTCCCTTGCGCTTGTACACCACATTGACCTGATCAGTTTCCGCATTCATAAACACATAGAAGTTATGTCCCAGAAGCTCCATCTGCACACAGGCATCCTCGGGATACATGGGTTTCATGTCAAACTGCTTGGTGCGAATGATCCGTACTTCCTCGTCCTCCGCCTCTTTCTCCATGAATTCCTGGCGGAAGTTTCCGCCTTCTTGCTGGCGCTCCACCAGTTTTGTCTTATATTTCCGAAGCTGACGCTCGATGACCTCCTCCACCAGATCAATGGAAACATACATATCGCTGCTGACCTGCTCCGAGCGGATGATGTTTCCCTTCACCGGGATCGTAACCTCTATCTTCTGCCTCTCCTTCTCCACACTTAAGGTTACCTGCACCTCCGTATCCGGCGTAAAATAGCGCTCCAGCTTGCCAAGCTTGTCCGTGATCGCAGCCCGTAACCCATCTGTCACATCAATGTTTTTTCCGCTGATAATATAACGCATCCTATCAACTCCTTCCTCACTATTATAAGGCAGAAAAGGAATCTGCTCTATTGGTATAGTATACCATATCTTTATATTTGATACAACCACCAAACAGATCTAATGCGCTTCCAATGGTCACATCCAGCCTTCCTTTCCCAAGTTTTTCCAGTTTTTGCACATCCTCCAGACTGCCAACACCGCCTGCGTAAGTCATGGGAAGCCTGCCCCACTCCCCCAAAAGGGAAGCCACCTCTGTCTCGATGCCTGCGGCCTTTCCCTCTACATCCACCGCATGAATGAGATATTCATCGCAGGAATCCCCCAGCTCCTCCAGTATGGACACATCCAGCTTTACCTGGGTAAACCTCTGCCAGCGGTCCGTCACAATATAGTACCCGTCCTCCCGTCTGCGGCAGCTTAAATCCAGCACCAGATGTTCCCGGCCCACCTGCTGCACAAGCCTTCTGAGGCGCTCCCTGTGGATCTGTCCCTCCTGAAACACATAGGAGGTCACAATCACATGGCTGGCTCCCGCATCCAGGTATTCCCCTGCATTCTCCGGCGTGATGCCTCCACCCACCTGAAGTCCCCCGGGAAAGGCGTAAAGAGCCTCAAAGGCCTGCCGCCTGGTGGCCTCATAATAAGGGGAGGTGGGAGGATTCAAAAGAATCATATGGCCGCCGGGAAGCTTGTCCCTTCTATATAAATCCGCGTAAAAATCCGCCGTCTGCTCCGACACAAAATTCTCCGCCGCCTCGTCCCCTGTATCCCGCAGGCTTCCTCCTACAATCTGTTTCACTTTTCCATTATGAATATCAATACATGGCCGAAAACGCATGTCTTTCCTCCTTTTTCTGTGGCAATTTTTCCAAGGTCAGCCAAACCATGCAGAGACGGAAAGCTGCCAATGGCAGCTTTCCTGTATAGCCCCAGTCCCATTTAGTTGAGCTCCGCAATACGGGTCACCGCCACGTAAATCTCCGAAATCTTATACCAGGTAGTATAATCCACCACCCCATTGGCCGGAAGGCCAAAAATAGACTGGAAGGTGGACACCGCGGCCTTGGTGGCAGGCCCAAAGATCCCGTCCTCCGCAATTCGGGGAATCGCCGGATAATTCCGGGCAATGGCATTGAGCTGCTCCTGCATCTGCAGCACCTTCTGCCCTGAGGAGCCCACCGCCAGATCCGATCCTGGCCAGGAATAGGGAACCCCGGAGATCTGCTCCGCCGTGTTGATGTAAATGCTGTCCCCATAATAATAACGAAGAATCTCAGCGGCTGTGTATCCCTGCTCTCCCAAACTCTGGCTTCCCCACTGGCTCATCCAGTTGGGACAGCTCACCCGCTGCCCGTCGCAGTACTGGGTGAGAATGGGCTGCTTCACATTGGGCCTGGACAGATAATTTCCAAACATCTCATCCACAATCCGGGAAATATTCTCGAAAATATTTCGCCCGTTGATCCATTTGTGGTCAAAGGCCGTGGAGGAGGTAATGGTAAATTCATAGCCTTTATTCCGATACCACTCGGTATACACCCGATTCAAGGTAAAGGACATAATCGCCAGAATATTGGCCCGAATAGCCGCATCTGTCCAGGTGGCATAAATTTCACTGGAAGCCACATTTTTGATATAGTCCTTATAGCGCACCCAGTAATTGGTGGCCGTGCTGTCCGTGGGCACTCCGTCATGGACAATGATGTACTCCGGGACTACCACCCGGCTTAATACAATCTCACCGGACTGGCCGGTAGGCTTAATCTCCGCCTCCGCAATCTTGGGCGGATAATCCCCAAACAGCGTGTGAGGTCCGATGACATAGCGCTGGAATTCTTCTCCCGGCTCCTGCTGCCTCATGCGGATTTCCTGTATGGCTGTCACCTCGGGCAAAATTTCCGTTCCGGCCACCTCCACCGGCTCAAATCCATCTGCAGACACCTCCACCGTGTATTCCGCATAGGGCTGTTGCTCGCTAAAATTAACGCTGTATTCCAGTGGCGGCGCTTCCAGGGCCAGCGCTTCTGTCTGGCCGGATTCATCCGTCGTCACTTCCATAATCTCATTTTCCGGTTCCCCGGTATAGTAAATCCTAACCCTTGCCCCGGCAATGGGCTTTGCCCCCGCGGCTGTGGTAACCCGGATCTGCAGCCGGCCCGGATCCTCCGCATCCGCCTGCATGGCCCACATTTTGTGAATCCCCATAAAAAGCTCCCTCATATCCTCGTATTCCCTACCAGTATATGAGAGAGCTTCCAAAACGTTCCGCCCCCTGTGCTCCCTGCACATCTCCCGTCAGATTGCCTTAGAGAAATCCAGACTACGCCTCCTCCTTCTCCCAGTCAAAGGCATACCGCACAGCCTTTTTCCAGCCCTTCAAACGCTTTTCCCGTACCTCCGGGGAAAGCTTGGGCGTAAAGACCGCATTGAGACTCCAATTTGCTTTTATTTCTTCCAGATCCTTCCAATACCCTACGGCAAGTCCTGCCAGATAAGCGGCGCCCATTGCCGTGGTCTCCACACAGGCAGGCCGGTGCACTGGCGTCTGGTTCATATCCGCCTGGCACTGCATGAGAAAATCATTGGCGCTGGCTCCTCCGTCTACCCGCAGGCTCCGCAGGGGAATCCCTGCGTCCATCTCCATGGCCTTGATCACGTCGTATACCTGATAGGCCAGAGATTCCAGGGTAGCCCGGATAATATGGTATTTATTCACGCCCCGGGTAATTCCCACAATGGTGCCCCGGGCGTACTGATCCCAGTGAGGGGCTCCAAGCCCTGTAAAAGCAGGCACCACGTAGCAGCCGTTGGTATCCGGCACCTTCCTTGCCATATAGTCCGAGTCCGCCGCCGAGTCAATGAGACGCATCTCATCCCGCAGCCACTGAATCGCTGCTCCTGCCACGAAGATAGAACCCTCCAGGGCATAAGACACCTTTCCCTCCAGGCCCCAGGCAATGGTGGTCAACAGTCCGTTTCTGGAAAACACCGGCTGTTCTCCTGTGTTCATCAGCAGAAAGCACCCAGTACCGTAAGTATTTTTCGCGTCTCCCGCCTGAAAACAGGTCTGGCCGAACAGAGCTGCCTGCTGGTCTCCCGCCGCTCCGCCAATGGGGATCTCCCCGCCGAAAAAGGAGGGATCCGTTTTCCCATAGACCATACTGCTGGGCTTTACCTGGGGCAGCATAGCAGCAGGAATATCCAGAAGCTTGAGAATTTCCTCATCCCACTTTAATTCCCGAATATTGAAAAGCAGCGTGCGGGAGGCATTGGAATAATCTGTCACATGGACGCGCCCCCTGGTCAGCTTCCAGATCAGCCAGGTCTCCACGGTACCGAACAAGAGCTCTCCCCTCTTTGCCCGCTCTCTGGCGCCCTCCACATGGTCCAGAATCCACTTAAGCTTGGTGCCGGAAAAATAGGCGTCGATGATCAGGCCCGTCTTCTGGCAAAACCATTCCGTAAGTCCCTGCTCTTTTAAGCTGTCACAGTATTCCGAGGTGCGGCGGCACTGCCAGACAATGGCTGGGCCCACAGGCGCTCCCGTCTCCTTGTCCCACACAATCACCGTCTCCCGCTGATTGGTAATGCCAATGGCCGCAATATCCTCCGCCCCGGCTCCGATCTTGCTCATGGCCTCCACTGCCACCCCCAGCTGGGTGGACCAGATCTCATCTGCATTGTGCTCCACCCAGCCAGGCTTTGGAAAATACTGGGTAAACTCCTTTTGCGCCGTGCTGCAGGGCTCCCCCTTCTCGTTAAACAAAATGCACCGGTTGCTGGTGGTTCCCGCATCCAGCGCCATTACATAGCTTCCCATACGCTTCCCCCTTTGTCTGCATAGGACATCCCTTTCCTTATCGGTTCTCCTCCCTCTTCCCGACTTCTCCCTCCGGGCTCCCAAAGAATCACTTCATAAACCGGTCAATGGCATCCGTCAGTTCCTCCAGGGCCTCATGGTCTCCGGACTCCACCGCATCCACCAGGCAATGCTCAATATGATCTTTTAAGATTACCTTGGCCGTATTGTTAATGGCTGCCTTTACGGCGGACAGCTGCACCAGCACCTCGCTGCAGTCCCTTCCCTCCTCCACCATACGCTTAATGGATTCCATATGGCCGATGGCCCGGGAAAGGCGGTTCAACACAGCCTTTGTATTCTGGTGCGTGTGGGCATGGGTATGCTCATGGACATGGGTGTATTCTGTGCCGTCCTCTCCTATGTGGGTATGTGGATGTTCGTTCATAAGGCGCCTCCTGTTTCCCTGCTCTCATATCCCTTTTGTTTCCGGGCATATAACGGTAACAGTATAACATAGGCAAAAACAGAAAACAACCCGTCCCGGGGGACCTAAATCTCAGAAAAAAAGGTCTCTCCCTCCAGAATCACAGATTTTACATGAACCATGTCGTCAATGACAATCAGGTTGGCTTTTTTTCCTCTCTCCAGGCTTCCCACCTGATCATCGATCCCCAGCATTCTGGCCGGGTTGAGGCTGGCAAAGCGGATGGCGTGGCAGAGCCCGTATCCGGTGTGCTTCATAAGATTCCGGCAGGCGCAGTCCAGAGTCAGATGGCTTCCCGCCAGATGCCCCTCATAGTCATAGTTCAGGTCCGGTCCATAGGCAATGCCCTCGGCCTCATTGTTGGTGTAATCCCCCTCTGCGGGCATGGAATCGCTGATGAGGATAATCCGCTCCACTCCTTTGGTTCTGACCACCATTTTCAAAAGGTCCGGAGCCACATGGATTCCGTTTTCATCGCAGATCAGCTCCGCATATATGTCCGGATCATAGAGGGTAAACTCATCGCAGCCGGCTCCCATGGTTCCCTGGGCAAAACCAGGGGCTTTGCCAGAGTCTCCGTGGTGGGTCTGCACCCGGATCCCGTAATGCTTGAGCCTGCGGCACTGGGGAGCAGTAGCTATAGAGTGTCCCAGCGCAAAGATCGCCTGGGGCTCCAGACGCTTTACATCCTTCATAAATCCCTCGATGCCCTCCCGTTCCGGATCAATGGCCCACACCCGGACCATTCCTTCCAGGCCCTCCAGCAGAGGAATGTACTCCTCCCTTCGGATTTCCCCGGTCCACAAAATCCGGTTCTGGTTGCTTCCCCTGCCGCACATGTAGGGCCCTTCCATATAAAGCCCGTCCATAATCCGGCCCGCGCCCTGCCGGGAAGCCTCCCGGATCCGCCTAGCGCCCTCCAGCATCTCCTCCAGGGTCATGATACAGTAAAAGGTGGGAAGCACCGTGGTCTCCCCGTGACGAAGAAAATGCTGGGAACAAATTTCCGGCTCCTGGCTGAAATACACATGTTTGCATCCATGGTTGTGAATATCCACCAGCCCCGGCGCCGTGTAAAGCCCACGGGCGTCCAAAACCTCCGCGTCCTGTGGAATCGAAATCTCCCCTTTCGCCCCCACCTGCAGGATCTTTCCGTCCCGGTAGGTGATGGCTCCGTCCCACAGAATTCCATCCTCCAAAACCAGCTTGGTATTGGTGATTGCGTAGGTTCTTCCTTCTCTCCCTGTCATCTTGCCTCTCCTTTTCTCCTATAAATCCTGATCCTCAATGCCGCAGTGCCAGCTGGCAAAAGGCTTTGCCAATGCCTCCGATACATAGCACACGCCCTTTCCCAGACGCATGATGGAGGCCGGGCATTCCATAGAAATAGGGCCGTAAAGCTCAATCCTTGAAATCATTCTCTGCCAGGTAGCTCCGCTTTCACTGGTTAAAATATTGTGCATCTCAAAGCGCTCCCGGGCATTGACAATATCCCTGGGACCAATGGTGGCCGCCTTTGGGGGAACTGCCCACACGTCCCCGGAATTTCCCATGGGACTGAACAGAGAATTCTCACAGATGGTAAGAGGAGTCTCCGTCACAAGCCGGGATCCAAGCTTACAGAATTCCTCCAGGGAATCCGCGGCAAATTCCGGGCTTCCGGGATCAATAAAGGCCGTGTGTCCCGGCCATCCCGTAGCAGAGTACACCACATCGGCTCCTCCCTGTCCAGCCTCCTCGATCATCTGACTGTACACTCCCGGGGCCTTGTTCTCATTGGTAAACACGTGCCAGTGCTCCACATCCGGCCGCAGATCCTCCCGGATTTTCCCGTAAAAATGGTTGCGGAAGGAATACCCCAGACCGGCCCCATAGGTGAGAGGCGCCACATTTCCTTCCTCATCCGCCCACTCGTCCATGGCAAAGGCATCCACATTGCGGGCGCTTACGTTAAACTTATTCAGCATTTCCGCAATGGCTCCATAGGCTCCCGGCCACTGATTGGGGAAGATCATGGTCAGATGGGTATCGTTAAGATCACTCATGAGAATCCGGTAGAACACATCCTGTACCATACACAGGGTGGGATCCAGAACCACCTTTACCTGAAATCCGTTCTCATTTACATACTCCATATCCTCCCGCCGGATATTTCGAATCCGCTCCAGCTCCTCCAGGGGCATATGGCTGTTTGGCAGCCAGGCTGCCGGCTTAAACCGAAATTCATCGTATAATCCCATTGCTCTTTTCCTCTCTCTCTTGTTATTTTCAGAAAACATCTATATAATAGAGAGTAATGGATTCTCACAAAAAACAGAATTCATTTTTGTTTCTTCTATTTATATTTTTGTTTTACGTTTCCTTGTCTTTTCTGAAAACAATATGAAAGAATGTGAGTTTATGGCAAAGTCCCTCTCCTATGAAAACTATCCGCTTACCCGGGTTATCACCATTTACGACATTGTATCCGCAGATTATGTCCACGAAACCTATACTCCCTGCTTTTCCCATCGGCATGACGGGGCCTGGGAGCTGTGTTACTGCCTCCAGGGAGAGCTTCTCCTGTTTAAAAATAACCAGCCCCTTTCTCTTTGTTCCGGGGAAATCACTTTTATAAGCCCGGGAACCACCCACGACTCCCAGATAACCCACGACTCCACCAGGGCCTTTCTCATATCCTTCACCTGCTCGGACAGCTACATCAAGGTCTTAAGCAACAGCATTCTTCCTGTCACCTCCAGGCAGGAGCGCCTGTTTCAGCAGGTGCTTGACGAGCTGGAGCTGGCCTTTGAGCCGGAGGACCAGAAGCGGCGCAGAGTGCATTTTTCGCCCAATCAAAATTCCCCGGTAGGATCCGAGCAGCTGATCTGCAATTATCTGGAACAGATCATCATCGACATCCTCCGGGAAATCACGAAACAGAATGGAAAGCCCATTCCCGACAAAAATTTTACAAAGGCAGTGAATCAATTTCTGGCAGACAATGTGTCCGCCTACATCCGCAGCCATATCCGGGAGCCCTTGACCGTGGAAAAAATCGCTGGGGAATTTCACTACAGCCGCTCCCGGCTCTCCACCATCTATAAAGCGACTACCGGCACAGGCATCAACGAATTTCTCTCCGAGGAACGCATGGCCCAGGCCCGTCAGCTTCTTCTGGAAGGGCAGCTGACAGTCACCCAGATCTCCGAGCTTCTGGGGTATTCCTCTCCCCAGTATTTTTCCAGGAAGTTTGCCAAATCCGTAGGCTGTCCGCCCTCCCTGTTCGCCAGGACTTCGGCTCCTGTGAAGCAGGAAAACACGTAATGCCGCCTCTGCCCAGGTTGTGACCAGCCAAACTGTCCTACAGCTCGCAGTTGTTCACGGTCCGGGGGAAGGGCAGCACGTCCCGGATATTTGCCATGCCGGTCAGATACATGACGCACCGTTCAAAGCCCAGGCCAAAACCTGCATGGCGGGTGGAGCCATACTTGCGAAGATCCAGGTAGAATCCATAATCCTCTTCCTTGAGCCCCAGCTCCTGCATACGTCCCAGAAGCTTCTCATAATCGTCCTCTCTCTGGCTGCCCCCAATGATCTCTCCGATTCCAGGCACCAGGCAGTCCATGGCTGCCACGGTCTTTCCGTCCTCGTTAAGCTTCATATAGAAAGCTTTGATCTCTTTGGGGTAATCCGTCACAAACACCGGACGCTTGAAAATTTCCTCCGTCAGGTACCGCTCATGCTCGGTCTGCAAATCGCAGCCCCAGCTTACCTTATAGTCAAAGTTCTCGTTATTCTTTTCCAGAATCTCAATGGCCTCTGTATAAGTTACGTGGCCGAACTGGGCCTTCAGCACTCCGTTCAGCCGGTCCAGCAGTCCCTTATCCACAAATTGGTTAAAGAAATTCATCTCCTCCGGCGCTTCCTCCAGCACATACTGAATGATATATTTCAGCATATCCTCGGCCAGAGCCATGTTGTCCTCCAGGTCTGCGAAGGCAATCTCCGGCTCAATCATCCAAAACTCCGCTGCATGGCGGGTAGTGTTGGAGTTCTCCGCCCGGAAGGTGGGACCAAAGGTATACACATTGCGGAACGCCATGGCAAAGGTCTCACAGTTCAGCTGACCGCTTACTGTCAGATTCGTTTCCTTATTAAAGAAATCCTGGGCATAATCCAGTTTCCCCTCCTCATTCCTGGGCAGATTTTCCAGATCCAGGGTGGTCACCTGAAACATTTCCCCAGCTCCCTCACAGTCGCTGCCTGTGATAATGGGCGTGTGCACATAGACAAAGCCCCGCTCCTGGAAAAACTTATGGATGGCGAAGGCCACCAGGGAACGCACCCGGAATACGGCCTGAAACGTGTTGGTCCGGGGCCGCAGATGGGTCACTGTCCGCAGATATTCAAAGCTGTGGCGCTTCTTCTGCAACGGATAATCCGGAGCGCTGGCTCCCTCCACGCAGAGGGAAGCCGCCTGGATCTCAAAGGGCTGCTTGGCCTCCGGTGTGGCTACCAGAGTTCCCTTCACCAGCACTGCCGCACCCACATTGATCTTGGAAATTTCTCCGAAATTATCCATCGTGTCATGATACACGACCTGCAATGTCTGAAAGCATGTCCCGTCATTTAATACCAAAAATCCAAAAGCTTTGGAGCCCCGGTTGCTCCGCACCCAGCCTCCTACCTCAATCTCCTGTTCCAAATACTTCTGGCTGTCCGAAAACAGCTCCTTTACCGTAATCAGCTTCATAGAACCAATCCCCTTCTATCCATTTCATATTACTGGTAAGTATACTCTATTTTTCCGTCCTGTGCAACCAGAACCAGCATAAAACAAGAAAAGGCAGGGATGCCAGAATTCTTCTGCATCCCTGCCAGACAAGATCTTTCCAGCATGAAGGAAAGCTATGGGGTTCTATCGTTTCCGGTTACGCCGTCTACCAGACCTTCCACTCCATCAACGGTATCGTCCACTACATTGTCAATGCCCTCGCCTACATCCTCCATGAGGCCATCGCCGTCCGTGGTCCCATTGGTGGTTCCATTGTTCATAGTCCCGTTGGTGGTTCCATTGTTCGTAGTCCCATTGGTGGTTCCATTGTTCGTGGTCCCATTAGTGGTTCCATTGTTCGTGGTCCCATTAGTGGTTCCATTGTTCGTGGTCCCATTGGTGGTTCCATTGTTCGTGGTCCCATTGGTGGTTCCATTGTTCGTGGTCCCATTGGTGGTTCCGTTATTTGTGGTTCCATTGGTGGTTCCATTCTCTGTACCGTTTGTGGTATCGTTGGTATCATTTCTGTTGTTTCCACAGGCTGTCACTGTGACCATGGCCAGTGTTAAAAAGGCGACCATGGTAAACTTTTTAAACCTTTTCATACTAAAATCTCCTTTCCTTTTTTCTGTCCGGTTTATGGACAGTCTGGCATCCCTTCCTTAATCACAAGTCCAAAATGCCGGTCTCATATTCAGTATGATCCTATTTTTCGCGTTTTATGCGATTTTTTATTTTCAAAAAATTTGAAAAACAGCTATAATGATATTCATACATACCATGAATTCTTTTCAAAAAGGAGATTGCCATGAAACCAGATATAAAATGGCTGGACGATCCCCAGGTATTTCGGGTCAACCAGCTTCCTGCCCACAGCGACCATTGCTTTTACGCAAATCATCGGGAACTGAACAGAGAAAACTCCTCCCTGTCCCAGTCTTTAAACGGCCTTTGGGATTTCTGCTATTCCGTCTGTGCAGACAGGCGCCCCGCTCATTTTTATGAGCCGGACTTTGACGCCTCTGGCTTTGACCAGATCCCGGTTCCCGGACATATTGAGCTGGCAGGCTACGACAAAATTCAGTATATTAACACCATGTATCCCTGGGAGGGCCACGCGTACCGAAGACCTGCCCACAGCCTGAGAGAGCAAAATGGCTGCGGCATGTTCAGCCAAGCCTCCTACAATCCGGTAGGCTCCTATCGCAAAAGCTTTGACCTGGAGAAGCCCCTTTGGGGAAAACGGGTAATGATCCGGCTGGAGGGTGTGGAACAGGCTTTTTTTCTGTGGCTCAACGGAAGCTTTGTGGGCTATGCGGAGGACAGCTTTACCCCTTCCGAGTTCGATCTGACGCCCTATATCCAGGAGAGGGGAAATCTTCTGGCTGTGGAGGTCCACAAGCGAAGCACGGCTGCTTTCCTGGAGGATCAGGATTTTTTCCGCTTTTTTGGCATTTTCCGAAACGTAACCCTGTATGCCAAGCCTGTGATGCATGTGGAGGATCTGTGGGCAAAGCCCCGGCTCCTGGAGGACGGAACCGGAAACTTCTCCTTGGAATTCACGGTTTCCATGCCTGTAAATCTTTGGGGAAGGGCAGAGATTTCCCTGGAGGACCAGAATGACAAACTCTTGTTCCGCCGTTCCCTGCGCCTGGAGACCCACGCCGGCAGCAGCGAAAATCCTCCCCCAGAGAACGCTCCCTTCCAGCAAGATTATGGGGAAATCTCCTGTCTGCTAGACCCTCAGCCCCTGGGAACCATACAGCCCTGGGAGCATAACAGCCCTTACCTGTACCGGCTTCTGATCCGTCTCTATGACAGGGAAAACCATCTGGTGGAAATTGTCCCCTGTGCTATAGGGTTTTATTCTCTGGAAATCAAAGACCAGGTGATCCGCCTGAACGGGCAGCGTCTGGTTCTCTGCGGCGTCAACCGCCATGAGTGGAGCATGACAAAGGGCCGCTGCATCGGCATTTCAGAAATGGAGCAGGATATGAAGCTTCTTCTGGAAAACCATTTTAATGCCGTGCGCACCTGCCATTATCCGGATCAGCTGCCCTGGTACTCCCTTTGCGACGAAAAGGGAATCTATGTCATGGCCGAGGCCAATCTGGAATCTCATGGAAGCTGGCAGAAAATGGGCGTTGTGGAGCCCTCCTGGAATGTTCCCGGCAGCCTGCATCCCTGGAGGGAGGCGGTTCTGGACCGGATCCGCAGCAATTTTGAGCTGCTGAAAAACCATCCCTCCATTCTGTTCTGGTCCCTGGGAAATGAATCCTATGCCGGAGAAGTGCTGGCTTGCGCTCATGACTGGCTAAAACAAAAAGACGACGGAAGGCTGATTCACTATGAGGGCGTATTCCACAACCGCAGCTACGAGGATCGGATTTCCCATGTGGAAAGCCGTATGTACGCGCCTCCCCAGGAAATCCGCGCCTATCTGGAAAACAGCCCCAAAAAGCCTTTTCTACTGTGCGAATATATGCACGACATGGGAAATTCCCTGGGTGGCATGGCCTCCTACATGCAGCTTTTGGAGGATTATGAATCCTATCACGGCGGCTTTATCTGGGATTGGATCGACCAGGCCCTTCTGCGGACAGATCCCGTAACCGGCAGACAGACCTTGTGCTATGGAGGGGATTTCGACGATCGCCCCTCGGATTATGCTTTCTCCGGAAACGGCCTGCTCTTTGCAGACCGCAGGGAAAAACCGGCCATGCAGGAGGTGCGCTATTATTATGGGCTGTGGAGCAAAGCAGGCGCCTCCCCCGAAAAAGTTTCGTTCCCAAACCCAGCGCCTGGCTACCAGACAGCTCTGCTTCCCCAAGCCAATCCTGGCTGTCAGACCGTTCCGCCTCCAAAAGCAGAGCCTCTTCGCATCGTCTATGGGGATGCAACCCTGGGCGTCCATGGCCATGCAGACGGATCTGGCTTTCACTTTATCTTCTCCTACGCTTTAGGAGGCCCGGAATCCTTTGTATGGCAGGGCCGGGAATGGCTCTACCGTCCGCCCATGCCCTGCTTCTGGCGGGCTCTGACAGACAATGACCGGGGCTGCGCCTTTGCCCGTCGAAGCGGCATCTGGCTGGCCGCGGACCAGTTTCTTTCCTGTCAGGAGATCTCTGTGGCCGTAAACGGCCAGGAAATCCCCCTGCCTGTTGCGCCGGAAAACAACCGCTATACAGATCAGGAGCAGGCCGGGCAAATCCAGATTACCTACACTTACGCCACAATCACCAGGCCCCGCGCCCTGGTAGACGTGTCCTATCAGGTCAGACAAGACGGCTCCCTTAAGGTGCGGGTGCATTATCACGGGGCAAAGGGGTTGCCTGAGCTGCCTGTATTGGGCCTTCGGTTCCTCATGCCAGACTGTGCCGCCGGCTTTTCCTACCAGGGACTTTCCGGGGAAACCTATCCGGACCGGAAGGCCGGGGGCATCCCCGGCATCTATGAAGTGGAGGGCCTGCCTGTCACCCCCTATCTGGTTCCCCAGGACTGCGGCATGCACATGGATACCAGCTGGGTCAGCGTATGCCGGGGGCATGCTCCGGACAGCCCCACATCTGTCCGCTTTGAGGCTATAGAAAAGCCCTTTGCATTCTCCTGCCTGCCCTATACCCCCCAGGAGCTGGAAAACGCCACCCATCAGGAGGAGCTTCCCCCTGCCCGGAGAACTGTTCTCACCATCTGCGGCGCTGTCCGCGGAGTAGGTGGCATTGACAGCTGGGGCAGGGACGTGGAACCGGCTTTCCATATCAGCGGGGAGGAGGATCTGGAATTTGCCTTTCGTATCTGTGGCGCTTTGAAACAAGCTCCTGGAAAGCTTGACAGCCTCCCTGGCATATGATACTTTATTTTATATCACATGCCGCTAAAAAGCGGCAGAATGGAGGCTGTCATGAAAAATGGTATGGAAGTTTTATTGGAGCGGAGAAGCATCCGGAAATATAAGCCGGACCAGATCACCCAGGAGGAGCTTAAGGCTGTCATAGATGCAGCCCGCTACGCCCCCACTGCCAGAAACCGGCAGCCGGGATTGATCATAGCCGTCCAGGATAAAGAAACCATTGCGGAGCTTTCCTGTATCAATGCCGAGATCTGGGACAAATCTTCAGATCCCTTCTACGGGGCGCCCACAATCCTGTTGGTGCTGGTAAAGGCGGACGTACCCACGGGAGTCTGCGACGGCAGTCTCATGCTGGGCAATATGATGAACGCCGCCTATGCCCTGGGCCTGGGCTCCTGCTGGATCAATCGGATCAAGGAGACCTTCGAGAGAGAGGACGGCAAGGCGCTGCTGAAAAAATGGGGCGTAGAGGGCGAGTACATCGGCGTAGGCTCCTGCATCCTGGGCTATGCCGACTGCCAGCATCCCACCGCCCCGGAACGGACCAGCCAGGTGATTTTCGTATAATCAATTTCTACAGACAGACTGGCACGTTTTCCCTGCAGGACAATTTGCCAAGGGAATCGTCTATGGTTTAGACATCCTTATCCATAGACATTCATAAAAAAGGTCATGAAACGTGTAAAAATACGTCTCATGACCTCTTTTGTCTGCGCGAATAGGGTAGCCTTAGGACAGCTCAAAAGCCCCCGTATACAGCTGATAATATTTCCCCCGCTCTGCGATCAGCTCCTCATGGCTGCCCCGCTCTATAATGTTCCCCTGCTCCAGCACCATAATCACGTCGGAGTTCTGCACCGTGGACAGACGGTGGGCGATTACAAAGACCGTGCGGCCCTCCATGAGACTGTCCATGCCCCGCTGCACAATGGCTTCCGTGCGGGTGTCAATGCTGGAGGTGGCCTCATCCAGAATCAGTACCGGCGGATCCGCAATCGCAGCCCGGGCAATAGCCAAAAGCTGCCGCTGGCCCTGGGAAAGATTCGCTCCATCCCCGGTGAGCACCGTATCATAGCCCTGGGGCAGATGCTGGATAAAGGTATCCGCTCCGGCCAGCATGGCTGCTCCCTTCACCTCAGAGTCCGAGGCGTCCAGCTTTCCGTAACGGATATTTTCCGCCACGGTTCCCGTGAAGAGATGGGTATCCTGCAGCACCATGCCCAGGGAACGACGCAGGTCCGATTTCCGGATTTTGTTGATATTAATGCCGTCATAGCGGATCTTTCCGTCCTGAATATCGTAGAAGCGGTTGATCAGGTTGGTAATGGTGGTCTTTCCCGCTCCCGTGGCGCCCACAAAGGCCACCTTCTCTCCCGGATTGGCAAAAAGCTTTATATCATGGAGCACGATCTTGTCGTCCGTATAGCCGAAATCCACCCCGTCCATGACCACGTCTCCCTGCAGCAGCTGATAGGTCAGGGTCCCGTCCTTGTGGGGATGCTTCCAGGCCCAGGTTCCCGTCCGCTCTTCGCTCTCCTCGATCTGCCCCTGCTCATTGATCCGGGCATGAACCAGCGTCACATACCCCTGATCCTGCTCCGGCTCCTGATCCATAAGATCAAAAATCCGCTCCGCGCCTGCCAGGGCCATGATAATGGCATTAAACTGCTGAGACACCTGGGTCACTGGATGGGTAAAGCTTCGGTTCAGCTGCAGGAAGGAGGCCAGGCCGCCCAGAGTCAAGCCGCCGATTCCCTTAATGGCCACCAGGGAGCCAACCATAGCCGTCAGCACATAGCTGATATTTCCAATATTTGACATAATAGGCATAAGAATGTTGGCAAATATGTTGGCGTTGCTGGCGCTGTCCAGCAGCTGGTCATTGAGCTCCCGGAAGCGGTCTTTGGCCTCCTTCTCATGGCAGAACACCTTGACCACCTTCTGTCCCTCCATCATCTCCTCAATGTAGCCGTTCAGCGCTCCCAAATCCTTCTGCTGGGCCATAAAGTACCGCCCGGACTGCCCGCCGATTTTGCCGATTACCTGGATCATAATAAAGATCATAAAAACTACCAGCAGAGTCAAAACCGGACTCAGCACCAGCATGGAGGCAAATACGCTGACAATGGTAATGCTGGAGGATATGAGCTGGGGAATACTCTGGCTGATAAGCTGGCGCAGGGTATCCGTGTCGTTGGTGTATATACTCATAATATCCCCATGGGCATGCTGGTCAAAGTAGGGGATGGACAGAGTCTCCATGTGGGCAAACAGCTCATCCCGGATCTTCTTCAGTGATCCCTGGGCCACATTGACCATCAAACGATTATATAAATAGGTGGAGGCCACCCCCACCAGGTAAATCAGCGCCATGGTGGTAATCGCCTGCAGGAGAAGGCTGAAATCCGGGTTGGCTTCTCCGATCATAGGCGTAATATAATCGTCAATAAGCGTCTGCAGAAACAGGGTTCCCCGTACATTTGCAAATACGCTCAGGAGAATCCCCGCAACTACCAGCGTGCAGTGCACCGGATATCCCTTCACCACAATAGAAAGCACTCGTTTCAGCGTCTTGCCCGGATTCTTGGCCTTGGGGCCTCCCCCCTTCATTCCCTTTCGTCCCATGGGTCCTCTGGGTCCGCGATTACTCATGGTCCTCACCGCCTTTCTGCTGTGAATGGTATACTTCCTGGTAAATAGCGTTGGACGCCAGAAGCTCTTCATGGGTGCCTACTCCGTCGATCCGGCCGTCATTGAGCACCACAATCACATCCGCATCCTGCACAGAAGAAATCCGCTGGGCAATGATAAGCTTGGTGGTCTCCGGAATCTCCTCCCGGAATGCCTTGCGGATCATAGCGTCCGTATGGGTATCCACCGCACTGGTGGAATCGTCCAGAATCAAAATCTTCGGCTTCTTCAGCAGAGCCCGGGCAATACAGAGGCGCTGCTTCTGTCCGCCGGACACATTGGTGCCTCCCTGCTCGATCCGGGTCTCATAGCTATCCGGGAATTTCTCGATAAACTCATGAGCGCAGGCCAGGCGGCATACCCGCTCCAGCTCCTCCTGGCTGGCCTCCGGATTGCCCCACCGCAGGTTCTCCGCTATGGTTCCGGAAAACAGCACATTCTTCTGCAGCACCATGGACACCTCATTGCGCAGGGCCTCCAGATCATACTCCCGCACATCCCGGCCCCCCACCTTCACAGATCCTGATGTCACATCATAAAGTCTGGGAATCAGCTGCACCAGAGTGGACTTTGCGCTGCCGGTACCGCCCAGAATTCCCACGGTCTGCCCGGAGGCAATCTTCAGATTCACATGGGAAAGATGCAGGTTTTCCTGATCCCCATGGTAGCTGAAGCACACATCCTCAAAGGAAATGGAGCCGTCCAAAACCTGCCCCGCCGCTTCCTTAGGACTTGCAATGCTGCTCTTTTCCCCCAGCACCTCACAAATACGCTCTGCAGAGGATTTTGCCATGGAAACCATAACCGTAACCATGGCAATCATCATCAGACTCATGAGAATATTCATGGTATAGGTAAGCAGGCTCATCAGATTTCCCGTGGTCATATCGCCCACTACAATCACCTTTGCCCCCAGCCAGGACAGCAGTAAAATACAGGTGTACACGGTAAACTGCATGATGGGCATCACCATGACCATCAGCTTTTCCGCCCGAATGGAGCATTGATACAAAAGCTCCGAGGTTTTGCGGAATTTTTTTGTCTCATGCTCCTCCCGCACATAGGCCTTCACCACCCGAATGCCGGTGAGATTTTCCTGCACATTGGCGTTGAGAGCGTCATATTTCTCAAACATTTCCCGGAAATAGGGTCCCACCCGTCCCATCAGGAACAGGATAACAATGCCCAGAAACACAATGGCTGCCAAAAATACCAGGGAAAGTCTTGCATTTACCATGAAAGCCATGGTCATGGCCACAATCAGAGTAATGGGCGCCCGGGTAAACATGCGCAGCAGCATCTGATACGCATTCTGCACATTGGTCACATCTGTGGTCAGACGGGTCACCAGCCCTGCCGTGGAAAATTTATCAATATTAGAAAAAGAGAATTCCTGGATATTTTCATACATGCCTGCCCGCAGATTCCTGGCAAGCCCTGTGGAGGCAATGGCTCCGTATTTTCCCGCCAGTGCCCCGCAGACCAGGGAGCACATGGCGATAGCCACCATCATAAGCCCTACCCGCACCACATAATTCACATCCGACTTTCCCAGACCATTGTCGATGATATTCGCCATCAGGCGAGGAATCACCATTTCCAAAATAACCTCCAAAATAATAAATATGGGAGTCAGAATCGCCTGCCACTTAAATTCTCTCGCATAAGGTTTTAACGTATTCAGCATATGTTTCCTCCTCGTTTTATTTCTCCTGTTCCCCACCGCTCCCGGATCACATAATCCGTCACCTTCTCAAGCAGACGCAAAAGCTCCGCCTCTTCCTCCGCCTCCAGGCATCCAAACAGCAGCTCCTCGGTTTTTTGAAAGCCTTCCCACAGGTTCTCCATGGTCTCCCGGCCCCGTTTTGTCAGGGTCACGGCCCGATACCTGCGGTCCCGCTCATCCACCCGGCGGTTGACCATGCCCTTTTCCTCCATGCGGTCCAAAATCCCGGTCACCGTAGGATTACTCAGGCGAAAGGCCTTCTCAAGCTCCTTCTGGTAAATGGTTTTCTTCTGGTTCTTCAAAAGATACATCAAAATCTCCACCTGGGAATTGGTCAGATCATGCTGATTCAGAAAACGATTTTTCTCCCACTCAAAGGCATTGCTGATGATCTTAATCCGGTGGCCGATTTCCATGCGCTGACGGTTCACAGCCGTCTCCTTCCCTCCGTCTGCCTCTGTATCCATAGGGCTCCTCCCTGAAACTTCATATTGCTATCTAAGAACAGGCTGCCTGGTATTTTTCTGACAGAAAATTTCAGGATAATAGATAGCATACTATATAGTAATCACTTCCAGGGGGAATGTCAAGATTGGAAATCTTAAATGTTTATAAACTAACTATCCGGACGAATACTTTTTTGAAATAGTTATGACTCACCGTCCGTTCAGCCCGCGAACTTTCAGCAAAAAATAACGGAAATCCAAGGTTTTCAAGGATTTCCGCCATTTTTTCAGCTTATCTGTGAATGAGACATCGGGGATTCGAACCCGGGACCGGTCGTTTATGAGACGTCTGCTCTGCCCTCTGAGCTATGGCTCCTGGGCCCTGAAAGAGATCGTAATCCTTGTAATATTTTGGTGAATATGGTATATTTAGGATGAAAGGAAGGTTATTAATTATGTCAAACAGTACACCTCCAAATTCTAGTTTAAAAAACAATATCCTGATTTCCATAATCATTGGCTTACTAACCACATTACTTTGGGAAAGCATATTTGCAGATCTTTTTACTTTTATCTTTACACATATACAATCTTTCGGACTTTCTCTTATTAACAACATGATCGATAATGCCTATAAAGACATATCAGATGGTTACTTAAATCTAAGCTCTGATATAACTCTTGCTATGCTGGTAGGTATTTTAACGGGTCTTATAACATCAATTCTCCTTAGCATTATAAAAACTCCCTTCCACCAACAAGTTATCACAGAAAATATCCCGGTCCATACGATTGCAAAAAAGGGCCATCATACACGCGTTAAAATTATATTTTTTGCTTTTTATATCCTTTTTTTTATCTTTTTTTGGGGCATCATGGGGTTTATTTCGTTCAAAGCACGCACAACTGTCAAAACATTAAATAATATTGAAATTGTATCCCCTTACATTTCTGATAAAGAATATAAGCAACTTAAGTCAAAGTTTTACAGTATGCAAACTCAGCATGATTATCAAAATCTATCAAAAGAACTTAACTCTATTGCAGATAAATATTCTATAACCTTAAAAAAATAATAGTTTTCCTAATTCCCAACCTGCAATAGCTGCAATCGCTGGAGGTATTAGTTTCCAAATTACTAATACCTCCTTTTTTATCCACTTCTTCACTCCATTCCTCCTCTGGCTCCTCCCAGCTTCTTTGTATCCTTCCATTTTCTTCCCCCCTGTAGTACACTCTTCTTACAGACCACGGCAGGTCGAATACGTAGAGAGATGGCTTAATTCCATTGATACCTCCAAATGTTCTAATTCTGATGCGATTGAGAATCTGATTTTGTCGCTTGAAGGCGTGACCGAATGTCTTCAAGCTTTGGAATTATCTCTTCAAGAATCCGATTTTGTTTCTGTCGATGACGCTCCTGTTCCTGATCAAGATTTAGAGAATGTTGATAATAGTCTCGAATAGACGCATAGTACCTTACCTGATCAGCCGTCGAAAAAATCAGATTAACCATAATTGCCACGGTTACAACTCCTATCTACAGAGTCTTCCTTTTGAGGCTCTGTATTTCTTTTTGCATAACTTCTTCATGGTCGTCCAGCCCCACCTATATCACCTCCTTCTCTTCCTCTACCGTAAATAAATAGTCCACTGTACAATCTGAATTGACTTCATCCCTAATCTCTATACACTCTTTTAATGTTAATGGAGCCTTTCCATTCAATTTCATGGATAGTGTTGTTAGAGTTTTGTGAATCCTTTCCGCAAGAGCGTTTCTAGTTATTTTCCTTCTTGCCATTTCTGCATCTAAATTTGGAAACAAATTATTTTCCTCATTTCTCGATTTTTCGTGATTGCATTCTCAATATACTCAATTTTTCGTTAATCTCAATATGTTTTACGAATTTTCGATATTTTATTCTTTTACAGTGTTATTTTATCTTGATTTTTCGATATTATTATAGTATGCTTTATTCAGCGGAGGAAACGGAAATGGCTGAAACAGAAATTAAAATACGTGAAATGATTATTGAAAGATATGGTAGTTTAAACAAATTCTGCGAAATTATAGGTATGCCTTGGACTACTCTTGATAGCATTTTAAAAAGAGGCATTGCTAATTCAAATATTACCAATGTCATAAAAATAACTAAGGAATTAGGCATAGACACTGAAAGTCTAGCCACCGGAACTATTGTAAAATCCTCTAAAAAGACAAATATTTCTACAATAGCCGCCCATAAGGATGGGGAAAATTTCACCCCAGATGAATTAGCTAAAATTGAAGAATATAAAAAACTGCTCCTTGCTGCCAGACCAAAAGGGTGATCTTATGAATTATGAGGAACTGCAAATTCAAAATGAGAATCTATTTATAAAAGAAATGGATCTTTCTGAGATCAGCGGAATGAAAGGATTTTATTATAACGAAAATATCGCTATACATAATTCTCTTTCTGCCACAGAAAAATCATGTGTTCTTGCGGAAGAGCTTGGTCACCATTACACTACATATGAGGATATTTTAAACCAGGACGACATAAGTAATCGCAAGCAAGAACTGCGTGCCAGGCTCTGGGCCTATAATAAAATGATCGGCCTGCAGGGGATTATTCGAGCGTATGAAGCTCATTTGACAGAGCTGGAGGAGATCGCTGAATATCTTGATGTAACATTAAAATTTCTTATAGAAGCCCTCCAATGTTACCGGAGTAAGTATAGCCCTTATACTACGGTAAATAATTACACTATATTTTTTGAGCCATGTCTTACTGTTGTAAAGATAATTTGATAATATTCTGCAAACTAGGAGGTGTTACCATGGAATATACTATTAATTTTACTTGGGATGATGAAGCCGGCGTATGGATAGCAACAAGTAATGATATCCCCGGACTTGTATTGGAATCCGGTTCCTTTGATGCTCTATTGGAGCGCACGCGATTTGCCGTTCCCGAGCTGCTTGCTTTAAATTCTCCTGACACACAGCCTCTCTATCTATCTTTCGTGTCGGAACGCCATGAAAGGATGGTGCTTTGATGGCCGAATATGAAAAAAGGTCCGTGATATCCTCTCTAAAAATGGCTGTACTTTCCGTCGTCATGGAAAAGGAGACCATGATATTTGGTATAGCCCAATCACAAACCGCCATGTAACAGTTGATACAAAAATAAAATCCCGTCATACTGCAAATGCAATTTTGAAGCAAAGCGGCATTGATTTTAAATTCTGAAAATCTGTCCTAAATAAAAATCGCCCAGTGCTACCAACACTAGAGCAGCCAAGATATACTGAAAAACGAGCCCATAGGTGGTATATCATGACATTCAGGGAACGTTTAATAGAGCTTAGAAAGGGATTCCGCTTGCGTGTCGGCGATTACCGGATTATTTTTGATAAAAAAGGAAGCATATTGTTAATAAAAAAGATTGATAATCGTGGACAAATCTATAAAGGAGTGTGATTTCATGGCTGTAATAAAAGAACGTATAATCGGAGCTGTTACTTTAATGACTGATAAAGACGCTGAAAACTTCTGGGAATTAATTAAAAGCCATTACATTATTTCTCCTAAAACCTGGGAAGATATTGAGGAAGGTCCCCCAGATGAATTTGATCTAGCTATGTTAAAAGAAATTGAAAATGATCCAGACTGTCAGGAATTTGTTTCTTCGGATGATGTGATTAGAGAATTGGGACTCTCCTAATGTCCAGATTGCCGACGTGGCGGAGGCCATAAAAAATTCTGGGCGCATAATACATGAATGGATCGAAACCATGAAAGAAAGGATGAAACGCATGCCTCTGTTAAAAGAACAAACTTACACTGCTGCAGATTACTGGGCCCTTCCGGATGGGCAGCGCGCCGAGCTAATCAATGGCAAATTATATGCCATGGCTCCTCCTACCCTAACCCATCAAAGGCTTGTTGCAAAATTTACCCAGTTACTCAGTTCCTATATTGATTCCCACGCCGGACAGTGTATGGTAATCCCTGCGCCCTTTGCAGTAAATCTTCTTGCAGATGATGATATCTGGGTGGAGCCTGATATTTCCGTTATCTGTGACCCTGATAAATTATCCGAGAAAGGATGCTCCGGAGCTCCTGATCTGATCGTAGAAATCGTCTCCCCCTCCAACGGGAAGATGGATTATGTCACAAAAAATGCTCTCTATGCGGATGCAGGAGTTCGGGAATATTGGATTGTGGACCCACAAAAAAAAGCAGTTGTTGTATACCACTATGAAAAAGAAGCTGCGCCTGCTTTTTATTCTTTTGAAACTCCGGTGGAAGCAAAAATCTTTCCCGGCTTTCGGATCACAGTTTCCGAGTTATTAAAATAGCTTTACATGAAAACCGGCCCAGTGCTACCAACACCGGACCGGCCAAGAAATACCGAAAATGGTACACCACCCAAAAGTATTGTATCATTTTCGGGGCAGCCATGCAATCCGGATTCTCCCAATATCCGGATTGCCGAATATGACAACATTGTTTGTATGGGAAAAGTGATTGGGAAATTATAAGAAGGGAATATACCACATGGAACTAAGCATTGAAGAAATCCGCAGTATATGCGCTCTTGAAAATATCGAAATCACCTTACATGCTTCCAAAAGGCTGGAGCAACGCGGTATTTTCATAGAAGATGTCATATCCTGCATACAGAGCGGGGAAATAATAGAACAATATCCGACCGATTACCCCTATCCAAGTTGCTTGATTCTCGGTCTGTCTATCGGACAGCAGCATTTACATGTTGTGGTTGGCAGTGATCTGAAAGTGTTATGGATTATAACTGCCTACTTCCCAAGTTTGCAAAAATGGGAAGATGACTTTAAAACCAGAAAGGGGAATAACTTATGACTTGCCTTATGTGTAAAGGGGATGTACAAAAAGCTATCACATCATATATGACAGAATATAACGGCTGCTATATTATTATTAAAAATGTGCCCTGTTCAAAATGCATGCAATGCGGAGAGGAATATTTGAATGGGGTTACCCTTAAAAAAATAGAAAATATCCTCGAAAAACTCAAAGGACTTTTGACCGAAATCGCTGTTGTGGATTATAATACTGCAGCTTAATCCAAAACAAAACCGCCCGGTGTTACCAGCACCGAACGGCTTTAGATATATCCCAAGAGGGGATACAATAGGTCTCTCAAACCTACAAATATTGTATCACCTCCGGGAACATCCAGTCAACCAGAAAAACTGTCTGGGTGTTATTTTTATACCCATTTTTACCAAAGGAGGATGATACCATGAAGATCGAGAAACTGCCATCCGGCTCCTACCGAATCCGAAAAATGTATCAGGGGAAAATATATACAGTCGTGTTCGATCGAAAACCCACGCAAAAGGAAGCTATGATGGCCATGGCTAAGGAATTGGAAAAAATTCAGACCAAACATAAAAGCATGACATTTCAGGAAGCCGCAGATGAATACATAGAATCCAAAAGAAATGTCTTATCTCCCAGCACAATAGGAGGCTACTCCAATATCCTGGCCCACCTTGAAAATACCTTTAGACAAAAAAATGTACATGACATAGAGGCCTATGATGTGCAAAAGGAAATAAACCGCCTGGCAAAGGCTCATGGCCCCAAGACCGTGAGAAACTACCATGGCTTTATCTCTGCTGTGCTAGGTATGTTTTGTCCGAATCTTAAGCTAAGCACTACCCTGCCACAAAAGCGAAAATCTGAACCTTACATCCCTTCTGACCAAGATGTAAAGTTGGTGATAGAAGCATCCCGGGGAACCGTTTATGAAATTCCAATTATACTTGCCTGTTACGGGATGCGGCGCTCAGAGATATGTGCACTGACATTAGGAGACATAAATGGGGATGTTGTAAATATTGATAAAGCAAAGGTACAAGATCAAGATGGAAACTGGGTGATAAAATCCACAAAAACAACAGCCAGTACAAGACAAATTATCATACCGGAGCCTGTCGCAAAAAAGATCCAGGATCAGGGATACATATACAAGGGGAGTCCCTGTAGCATTACCAAATTTCTTGCATCTGCCCAAGATGCATTGAATATCCCAAGATTCTCCATACACAAATTAAGACATTATTTTGCATCAAAAATGAGCTCAATGAATGTTCCAGAAGCAGACATTTTAAAGCTGGGCGGATGGGAATCAGACCACATTATGAAATCTGTGTATCGACATTCCATGATGGAAAAGGAAGAAGAGAGAAAAAGAGAGGCTGCACGGAAACTGCAACAGTCAATTTTCTACTAATTTTCATGACAAATTCATGACAAAAAAGTGTATTACAACGAATACTTCGTTACTATCCAAACAAATATTTCACTCACAAAAAATGGCGGAAATCCAAGGTTTTCTAAGGATTTCCGCCATTTTTTCAGCTTATCTGTGAATGAGGCATCGGGGATTCGAACCCCGGACAACTTGATTAAAAGTCAAGTGCTCTACCGACTGAGCTAATACCCCGTCTCTGTAAAATTGTGATGCAGCTGTCTGGGTTATCCACAGGCTTTGCTCTTTGCATCTCCCAACTGGGCTAGCTGGATTTGAACCAGCGAATGCAGGAGTCAAAGTCCTGTGCCTTACCGCTTGGCGATAGCCCATCAAAGGGTGGATAAAGGGATTCGAACCCTTGGCCTCCAGAGCCACAATCTGGCGCGCTAACCAACTGCGCTATACCCACCATATCAATGCCTAGCTTAGGCAAACGTGCTCGAAGGGATTCGAACCCCCGACCCACGGCTTAGAAGGCCGTTGCTCTATCCAACTGAGCTACGAACACAGACTATGCGAAAAACATGTCCATCCGGCGCAGCATCCGCGCTGGCAGATCGGATCCGCTTTCGCACAAAGAGCTTTTATGCTCTGTGCACAAGGCAAGCGGGTGATGGGAATCGAACCCACATATCCAGCTTGGAAGGCTGGTGTTCTACCACTGAACTACACCCGCATGACATCCGGTAAATATATCGGGGTGACAGGATTCGAACCTGCGACCTCCTGGTCCCAAACCAGGCGCTCTAGCCAAGCTGAGCCACACCCCGTATCGCAGTCTTCTACCGTGACGCAAGGTATATTCTACTATACCAGTTCCCAAATGTCAACAATATTTTCAAATTTATTGATAAAATTTTCTATAAATAATTAATCGTATAATGAAGCTGCCCCTCCCGGTCCAGCTCTATGATCAGATAGCTGGGCCTGCGTCCTTCCTGCCGGGGATAGGAAAGGCTACCCGGATTGCAGACCGCCACGCCCTTCTGTACATCCACCAGGGGCTTGTGGGTATGCCCAAACAGCACCACGTCGCAGCCTCTGTCTCTGGCCTCCTGACGAATTTCCTTGGCCCCCATAAACACATAGTAATAATGTCCATGGGTCAGCATCACCCGGTGTTCGCCGATCATAAACTCTTCCTCCCGCTCCAGGTCAGAGAAGAAATCATTGTTTCCTGCCACCATGTGAACCGGGCAGGATACCAGAGAGCGGATATAGTCTTCACTGCCCTCTATGTCCCCGCAGTGCACCAGCATGTCCACTGGTCCCACCTGTTCCAGCACCTGCTCCAGGGTACGGTTTTTCCCGTGCGTGTCGCTGACTACCAATATCTTCATCCCATATATTCCTCCAGCTTCTCCTTCATGCGGCGCAGGGCTTTTCCCCGATGGCTTAACTCATTTTTCTTTTCCAGGGAAAGTTCCGCAGTGGAACAGCCATACTCCGGCAGGTAAAAGATGGGATCATAGCCAAAGCCGCCCTCTCCCCGCTCTTCATAGCCGATCATGCCCTCTATAGTCTCTCTCACCAGAAGCACTTGTCCCTCCGGAAGCGCAGCTGCAATAGCGCAGACAAAGCGGGCTGTGCGCTGTTCCTCAGGCACTCCCTTCAGAAGATCCAGGATATGCTGATTCTTTACCCGGTAGGAGGTATCATATCCCATGTAGCGGGCAGAATGTACCCCGGGCTCCTGATGCAGATAGTCCACCTCCAGACCGGAATCATCTGCCAAGACAATGGCATCTGTAAGCTTGGCAATCTCCCGGGCCTTAATGGCTGCATTTTCCTCAAAAGTCTCCCCGTCCTCCACAATATCTGCGTGAATTCCGGCCTCCCGCAAAGACAAAAGCTCCACCTTTGGATCCTCCAGGATCTTTCGTATTTCTTTCATCTTCCCTTCATTTTCCGTTGCAAACACAATCCGCTTTTTCAGCATTTCTTTTGTCCTCCCCCTGGCTTTTCTTCCTCTGTATCCTGTCCCCAAACACTGTTTTCTCACATGGCTCACATCTATGGTCTATCCACTTTGTCCTCCAGGCCCTGCTGCCGGCTTTCCACTTTTCCGGCTTTCCACTTTTCCAAATAGATTTACGACCTGCTCACATAAGCCTTCAGGCACACATTACTCTGACATTCCTCTTCCGCCCGGGACCACAGCTTTCCCTTGTCGCTGATATAGCTCTCCCCGTCCTCCAGAGTCACCGTGTACCGGGGATCCTCCTTCTGCTCATATTCCACTGCAATAGGATAAACAGCATCCTTTGTGGTCATATGGACCACCAAGGCAAATCGCTGCCCCTGCTTCAAAGGAATGTTCCTGGAAAACTCCACCGTGTAATATCCGCCGTACTGCAGATGCCCCTCGCCCACAAGGCTGCGCTTATTCAGAGACGCGGGATCCGTAAATTCCGAAACCACATACACCTCGTAGGTGCTCTCCGGCCCGGTGGCGTAAAATCCTGCAGCTTCCAGCTCCTCCGCCTGTTCCGCCGTATAAATACTGGAAAACCAGGCCTCCTCCGTATTATATCCCACCTGTCCGGTCCAGCCGCACAGATCGCTTTGATATACGCCGTCAAAATATCCCGCATTCTCAATCCGGGTGTAGGCTGCCGTATTCTTTCCGATATTGCTGTCATAGTAGGAGACGTAGAAGATCCCGGACTCCCCGAACTCTTCTCCCCAGCTGTTCTGGCAGATAAAGGCCCCGTCTCCCTCCGGCTGCTGCAAAAAGTTCTCCGCCGGGTAAGTATCGTCCCATCCGATCATCAATACGTCGTGGTTGGACTGCGTTTCCCCCAGATAGCAGTAGCTGCAGGCCTCCGGCGAATAGGAGGCCGAGCTTCCATCCTCCTGGGTAAAATCCATGTAAATAGAGCTCTCCACTCCGCCGTACTGGAGAATGGTCCACTTGATCGCATCGTAATCCTTGTCTCCCAGAAACCGCACGTCCAGCACCTGCTTCACAGCATTCAATCCCTCCGGCGACACTCCGTCCCCGGAAGGGTCGTCCTCCTCTCGAACCGGCCCCTGCCAGGAGGTGAGATAAGCCACGGCCATGACGTAAGCGCCGCCTTCCTCCGGAGCAAAGGCGTAGCTGTTTTGGTATGTCATGTGATCCGCAGAAAGCACCAGGTTTTCCCCTGGCAAAAGCGCGGACTCCAAAGCGCTGGTACCTGCATAGGCCCAGCAGTTATTCACCTGTTCCTGATCCTTGACCATTGGAGCGCGTCCCTCCTGCCGGTAGTCATAGACAGCGGGCAGCTCCTCAGGAAGAGGCTTGGCTTCCGCCTCCTGCACCAGCTCCAATTCTGTTTCCGGCGCCATTTCCAAAACAGGCTCTATGGCAGCCAGACGCTCCTGGCCCTTTTCCAGGAACACAATGGCTCCCAGCTCCTCTTCTGCAAAGGGATGCTTCTCTTGAATCCAGACCTCTGCGGTCATGAGCAGAAACAGAAAAAACACGCCCCCAAGAATTTTTTTCACAATCTTCAATGGGTCTGTTCGCTCCTATCTTCTCGTTTCGGCGGCTTTGGCCCCAAAAACTGATAAAAATACGTTTTCAACATTCCATTATAAATTTTCCGGTTTCGGTCTGCCTGGCGGCCCATATCCCGCTGTGCGTTTTCATAGCTGGTAATCACATAGGCAGACCAGGTATCAAGCCGCCCCAGGGCATCCCCCAGCTCCCCATACAGAACCGGCAGATGTTCCCGCTCCTCCAGACGCTCCCCATAGGGCGGATTGGTAATCACAAAGCCGTATTTTTTCGGATGGCTCAATTCCTTTACGGGCCGTTGCTGAAAATGGATCATGTGCTCCACGCCAGCTTCCCGGGCGTTTTCCCGGGCTGCCTTCACCACCGCCCCGTCAAGGTCATATCCCTGAATGTCCACGGAAACCTGGTCGTCCATAAGATCCTGGGCCTCGTCCACTGCCTGATACCACAGGCTTCTCCCCATCAGGTTTGTCCAGCGCTCTGCCGTAAAGGCGCGGTTCATGCCAGGCGCTATGTGAGCAGCCATCATGGCTGCCTCTATGGGAAAGGTTCCGCTTCCACAGAAGGGATCTACCAGAATCCGGTCCTGCTTCCAGGGGGTCAGCAGGATCAGCGCTGCCGCCAGGGTCTCCGTAATGGGGGCCTTGCTGGTCAGCTGGCGATAGCCCCGTTTATGTAGCGAGATTCCTGAGGTATCGATTCCCAAAGTCGCTTCGTCCTTCAGAAATGTCACACGCACAGGATATTCCTCGCCGTCCTCCGCAAACCAGCTCAAGTGATAATGCTCCCTCATCCGCTCTACCATCGCCTTTTTTACAATAGACTGAATGTCAGAGGGACTAAAAAGCCGGCTTTTAATGGATGTCGCTTTTGTAACCCAAAATTTTGCATTTGCCGGAAGATATCGCTCCCAGGGAATCGCTTTTGTCTGCTCAAAGAGCTCATCAAAGGTCACCGCCCGGAATTTTCCCACCCGCAGCAGCACCCGCTCCGCAGTCCGAAGAAAGATATTGGCCCGGCAGATTCCCGCTGCGTCGGCCCGGAAGGTCACCTTCCCGTCCTCCACCAGAGTAATCTCATAGCCCAGATCCTGTATTTCTCTCTTCAGCACCGCCTCCAGACCAAAATGACAGGGTGCGATCAGTTCAAATGTCTCCATTCTATCTCCCGTTCTTTTTCCTATGAATTTTGTACCGTCTTGTCTCTTCCCCTTCTGTGCTTCACACTGCAGGGTACTTGAAAAGTATACGTTTTCTGTTTCCGGCTGTCAATACCCCGCCTCTAAACTTCTTTTTCCAGAAAGCTTCACTCTCTTCTCCTGCCTGTGCTGTAGCTCTCCACATTCTTACCGGAATAGGCCTGGATGCCTCCCACCACAGATTTGACATGAAATCCCTTTTCGCTCAGCTTTCTGGCCGCCATCAGGCTGGTAGCGCCCCGCTCGCAGTACAGGATCAGCTCCTGCCGCTTTAGAAGCGCCACACCTTCCTCCAGCCGCTCATAGGGAATGCAAATGGCACCCTTCAGATGACGTTTCCGATAATCGCGGGGTTCTCTGATGTCAATGACCACATAGTCCTTCCGGAATAGATATGCATCTACGTCCCGCGGGGAAATGGTCTCAAATTCCATACCCTCACCCTCTATTCTATTATCAGATATCTTATACTATGCATAAAACCTGACACATGTGACAGGGAAACCAGGCACTTGACCTGACAAAAAGAAGCCGCCGCAAATGACTCTGCGTGGCAGCTCCTTTTTCTCTTCCTATTCTATTAAATAAAGCACCGTATGTCCCTAAGCAGGGCGCATCCTAGATCCGTCCCGTCTCCATAAATGCCGTGCGGTCATAGCGTCCTGTCAGAAGATAGGGCACGATTTCCTCAGCATCCAGCTTCTCCACCAGATTCAGCTTGTGTACCAACAGGCTGTTTTTGGAATATGCTCCGCCCACAATGGTCTGAATGGGCAGCTCCGCCCAGGGATCATCCACAGAGGACTGGAGTTTCAGGGATGCTGTTCCCGGCTCCCAGGACTGATAATTGTACTCGCACAGGTTCTGCAGCAAAGCCCCGTTTACAAAATGGGAAACGCCCTGCTCATCTGGCATCCGGTCAAAATGGAAGTAGAATCCGCCGCCAAATACCTGCTTTCCGGCTCCCGGAGCCTGGTAAAGGGCATGGGTCAAAGGACTGTTGTACTGTCCAAGCTCCAGGGTCATATCCACCAACTGTGTTCCCCGACGGGTAACGCCTGCTGTAACAGTGCTTCCCTTGCGGCGGATCACAAACTCTGCGCCCAGCTTCTTGGGAATGGAACCATTATCACGGCCGCACTGCACCGCCATCTCGGCTCCCGGCCCTCCAAGCACCAGACCAAGAGGATACAATCCCAGGGATTTCCCGTAGGTGGCGTAGACGCCTAGGATCGCCTCATAATAATCGTCCGCAAAGGTAGGCTTGTGAATATGGCACACAGAAAGGGTCACCACCGGCATGGAGAATGGCTTGAGGGGCGCAGGCAGAACCCGTGCAATAGCCGCCGGATCCGTCAGATAGGCCATATAGAGCCCTTCCTGCTCATCCATCAGAGATATCTTTCCGAAATCTTCTCGTTCTTTTTTTCCTGTATAGAAGGAAGACTTCTTCGTCTCCACAAACAGGGATCTGGCCGCTTCATAGCCGGCCCGCACTGCCGGGGCAATGGTTCCGTCCTTTACGGCGCTTCCCACGGCAATGGCTGGTATTCCCATCTCCTTCAATTCCTGGGCCAGGGACGTGTCCGGCCGATAGCCCATGGACAAAACCACAGCGTCACAGGGCACCGTGACCACAGAGTGATCTGCCTGCTTTTCCAGTACCACCTGATCCTCCCGAATCTCCTGAAGGGCATGACCCAAAAGGAAAGAAGCGCCGTATTGGGTCAGACGGCCGCACACATCTCCCACATTGGTGTGGTTGGCATTGGGAGCCACCTGCTCCAGCAGGTCTGCAATGGTGACGCTGCATTTGCGGTGAGCCAGGTATTCTGCCGTCTCAATGCCTGTCATTCCCGCGCCCACAATCACTACTTTCTTGCCGGAGAGTTCTGCCCCTCCTCCCAGCACCTGCGGAATCGTGTATACATGAGGCAGCTTTATTCCCGGAATCCTTCCCGGAACCACAGGCTTGGAACCGGTACCCACGATGACCGCATCAGGCTTCATAGCGGCAATTTCCTCTGCCGTGGCTGTAGTTTGGGTGCGCACCTCCACGCCAAGATTCTCAAAGGCTGCCCGGTAGTAATCCATGATCCACTCCATGCGCTCCTTAAAGGGAGGAAGCTTGGCCTGGTTAATGGTTCCCCCAAGGGTGTCGCCCTGCTCCAAAAGCGTTACCTGACAGCCTCGCTCCGCCAGGGTCTTGGCTGCCATCATACCGCTGGGTCCGCCTCCTGCCACCACTACATGATGATGCGCGGCATCATAGGGAAGCTCCCCGTATTTCCGCTCTCTGGCAAGCCGGGGATTCAAGGCGCATTCTGCCGGCATCCCTGCCCCGTTGTATTCATTCAGGCTCTCGAAGCAGCGCAGGCAGTTGATGCATTTACACAGCTCCTTCTCCCGGCCCTCCTGAACCTTCTTGCCCCAGGCCTCGTCTGCCAGCCAGCTGCGGCCCATGGACACAAAGTCCTCCACGCCGTCCTCCAGGAATTTCTCTGCCACGGCAGGTTCCCGGATAACGGACACGCCCATAACCGGAATGTTTACGTGATCCTTCACGGCTTTGATAAGATCCCTTCTCCAGCCCTGAGGGAAGGACACGGGCTCCACGCAGGTCATTCCCGTCTCATACAGTCCTACGGACACATCTATAAAGTCCAGTCCCTGGGCCTCCAGGGCCATAGCGATCTTTACGCCGTCCTGTATATGTATGTAATCCTCCGTAACCCCTGTCTTCTCCAGAAATTCCTCCACGGAAAGACGCACGCCAATGGGGAAATCCGGCCCGCAGGCGCTGCGGATCCCCGCAATGATCTCGCTCACCATGCGCAGGCGGTTTTCAAAACTGCCGCCATACTGGTCTGTCCGCTTATTGGTATAAGGGGACAGAAATTGCTGCAGCAGATATCCGTGTGCACAGTGAAGCTCCACCCCGTCGCAGCCTGCTTTTTGCACCCGGACAGCCCCGGCCACAAACTGGCCAATAAGCTCCTTTACCTCCTCTGTGGAGAGAGCCCTGGTGGGCTGCTGCAGATATTTGCAGGGAATATCCGAAGCCGATACCACCGGCGCCCCTCCCAGAAGGGCCGTAACCGTCTCCCGCCCCGGATGATGAAGCTGAATGAAAATTTTGCTGCCATGCTTATGCACGGCGCCGGCCAGGCGGCTTAAAGGCTCAATATGCCGGTCCTGGGTCACGGAGAGCTGGCGCATAAGCCCCGGCCCGTGAACATCGTTTACCCGGGTGATCTCCGGGATAATCAGTCCCGCGCCGCCTATGGCCCGGGCCTCATAGTAGGCGATCATATCCTGGCTGGGCGTGCCGTCCAGCTCCGCCAGACCGATGCCCATGGGGGACATAACCAGGCGGTTTTTTAACATTACCTTTCCGATTTTTCCCTCTGAAAATAATTTCTCGTACATAGATACCCTCCCTTGGTTCTGCTCAGACTGGCACAGCCTTTCAGGCAAATTCTTTGCGTATCCCTGGGGCATATCGCACAAACTGCCATCCCTTCTGTTCCAGTTAAGCTTTTCTTTTAGAAAATCGTGTATCCGCCGTCTACTGCCAGGCATGCGCCATGGATATAACTGGACTCATCGCTGGCCAGAAATGCAATGGTCTTTGCCACCTCTTCCGGAGCGCCGGGACGGCCAGAGGGACTCATCTTGATCTTCATATTCACAGGATGTTGGGGCATGTCAAGAATCCGGGCGATCATCTGGGTGTCAATGGGGCCGGGCAGCACTGCGTTTATGCGAATGCCTGCATGGCCATGATCCAGGGCAATCTGGCGGGTCAGTCCGATAAACCCATGTTTGGCTGTAGTGTAGGCGATTCCTCCTCTTCCTGCTCCCGTGGAGGCCATGGACGCCACATTGACAATATTGCCTCCGCCTGCTTTTTCCATTACGGGAATCACCCGCTTCATAAGCTGGAAGGGCGCCGTCAGATTGGTGGCAAGAACCTTGTCCCACTCCTCGTCCGTGATCTGATCCATATTGGCAAGGCTTCCGCCTACGCCTGCATTGTTTACCAAAATGTCAATTTTTCCGTAAGCATCCAGAGCTGCTTTCACCAGATCATCCAACGCCTGGCCGCAGGTCACGTCCGTCCTCTGGAAAATGGCTTCCCCGCCAGCCTCACGGATCTGGGCGGCCACTGCGTTTCCCGCCTCCTCCGTGGTTCCCACCACCACTACCTTAGCGCCCTCTTCTGCCATAAGCAGCGCCGTAGCTCTGCCGATCCCCTTTGTGGAACCTGTCACGACTGCAACCTTATTCTGGAATTTCATATCCCATTTCTCCCTTCTTTTTTTCCGCGGGTTCCACGCCTTCACAAACTTCTGCTATCCCATCTCACTGCCGCAACCCGCTGGTGATATCCCCATTATAGCCGGAAAAAGACGCCCTGAAAACGGTCCTGCTGCCCGAATCCAAATTGACAATTTGTGCACCGTGCACTATACTAAAAGCAATTTCCGGCGTCTAGGATAAAAGACGCCCCACAACTGCCCTGTATCACAGAGAAGAGGTGAAATTATGCTGTTTACAAGTCTCATCAATGAAATCTGCCCGGGAACCTCCGTGAAGCTTCTGCACTCCGACGATCTCTATAATCTGTCCGACGTGGCTTTTCTGGACGGCTCCCAGACGGAATACAACAGGGAAACCCTGTATTTCGGCTATGCCAGGGACATGGTGGACCATAAGCTTCCGCCTCAGTGCATCCTGGCCCGGGAGTCCTCTTCCGGCTCCGCCTTTGTCCCGGAAGACCCGCCGTCCCTCCAGGCGTTCAGGGAGCATGCTTCTTCCCTGGCCGGCACAAACCTGGCCCTGGTAGATAGAGGAGAACTTTTCCGTGTCTTTAACTTAGCCAAATCTCTCATAGACGCCTCCAGGAATCAGGGCTTCTACGGGGAGATGATGGACTGCGCCGCCCGCTCTCACAGCATTGAACCCATCATCAATCTTGCGGCAGCTAAGCTTGGCAATTCTCTGGTACTTTTGGACGCGAATTTCAAAATCCTGGCCTGTTCCACCATATTTCCCATTGACGATCCCCTATGGGAGGAAAACATCCGGCTTGGCTACTGCACCTACGAATTTGTCTCTGCCGTCCAGCAGATTGACGCGGTAAAAAATGCCGCCCGCAATTCCGATCCCGTAGTAGTCACCTGTTATGCTTCTCCTCTTCGCAAGCTGTCCAGCAAAATTTTTGTCCGGGGATCCTTGGTGGGAATCGTGTTGATGCTGGAAAAAGAAACTCCCATTTCTCCTCTGCACTTCCAGCTCCTTCCCGTGATCAGCGCCGCAGCCAGGGACGCCGTCTGCCGCTATGCCCCCTATCTCTTCTCAGACAACACCATCTATGAGAAACTGCTTTACGATCTTCTCATCGGCGCGCCTCCGGAGGAAATCGCGCCCCAGCTTACGGGTCTTTCCTTTTCCCCTCACCTGTGCGCCCTCTGCATCCGCCAGAGCCGTTATCTGGGCCAAAAGCATCTGAAGGAAGAGGTCGCGGGACGCCTTTTGCAATGCCTGCCGAATACGCGCTTCACCTTTCATGAAAATGGAATCGCCGCCCTGGTTCCCTTAGGCGACGCGCCCCAGCTTACTCCAGACATGGGGAAAGCCCTGGAAGAGCTGGCAGAAAAAGAATACCTGCGCATTGGGGTATCCAACCTGTTTTTCCAGGTGGAAAATTTCTCCAAACGCTACGCACAGGCCATGCGGGCTTTGGAGCTGTCCTCCCGGCTTCATCCGGAGGCTGCTGTCTGCCTTTATTCCGACTATGCCTTTTATGACCTTTTATGGGCCGCCAATGATCCGGACCTGCTGGGCCTGTACTGTCATCCTGCCCTGGCGATCCTAAGCCGCTACGATCACGCCAACGGAACCGACTTCTATCACACCTTAGAAGCCTATCTGGCCTGCGGCTGCAGCGTGAAGGACACGGCTCAGAAACTATTTATCCACCGGAATTCCCTGAATTACCGCCTGGAACGCATCCGACAGCTGACCCAGGCAGATCTGGATCACAGCAAGGTTCGCTTTCTGCTGGAAATGTCCTACCGCATTGACCATTTTACCGGAAGGGACGCATAATAAAGAGACGATGACAAAAAGACCGCCGCATAGTCTTTTTCCATGCGGCGGCCCCATTTTTCAGGTCTTTCTTTTCCGTCTGTTTCTCAGCTCTTAGTAGTTGCAGTTGCTTCCGGAGCTGCTCTTAGAACTGGAATTCTTGGAGCTGTTTCTGGAATTGCTTCCGGAAGAGCTCTTGGAGCTGCTGTTCTGAGAGCTGGTATTCTGAGAATTGCTGTTCTGAGAACTGGTGTTGTTTGCATTGTTCGCATTGTTTGCGTTGTTTGCATTGTTTGCCATAATTCATTTACCTCCTGAAATGTTTGTTACACTCCTAGTATGGCAAATGCAAAATGAATTATGCGCCTTTTAAAATTTTTATCAAAAAGTTCTCAACATTACTTTCCTTTTACAAAATCCACAATCCGCTCATAATCCTCTATGTAATCAATCTCCGACCAGAAGTAGGGCGCCACATCCATGGTGTAAATGTCCACCTGATCGCAGTGCCCGTAAAGCACGGTCTCCCACCAGGTCTGATACTCCTCTGCGTCCACCATGGCCAGCAGATCCCGCTTAAAGGTCTCGATGTAACCCCTTCCCACCTTAGCCGCCCCCACATACTCACAGGTCCGCTGATTTACAGGCATTTCCTTGCCATACCCCTTCACCAGCCCGTTCTCGCAGTGGAAGAAATAATCCCCTTCCAGCACCCGACGGTAGTCGGCCAGCATGGTTACATCCTCTTTGGCTGCCAGAAGCTTATGAAGAATTTCTTCCTCCAAGTAAACATCCGCATTGGCAAAGAGATAATCCTCTCCCCCGCCAATGAGATCCCGGGCAAACCACAGAGAAGCAATGCTGTTGGATACCCGGTAAAAGGGATTCTCCACAAAGGTCACCGGAAGATCTCCCAAAGCTTCAAAAAACAGCTGTTTCTGATATCCCACCACAATGGATACGGAAATCTTATTACGCAGAAGCATGCGCACCGTGTAATGGATCAGCGCCTCTCCTGTTCCAATATCCAAAAGACTCTTGGGCTTTGCCACCTCCCTGCTGATGCGGCTTCCCACGCCGGCTGCCAACAAAATCGCTCTCATGCTACTCTTCCTCCTCTGCTTCCAGAAATTCTCTGATGTACCGCTCCATCGCCGCCCGGGAACCTGTGGAGATGCGCAGATAATCCTTCAGCATCTCATTTCCATAGGCTTTCACCAGGACCTGCCGCCTCTCCAGGCTTTCCATTAACCTGGAAATCTCTCTTTTGGGCTTCACGAAAATAAAATTTCCCGCCTCCGCAAAGGCCTCATAGCCCTTCTCCCGCAAAGTATTCACCACATAGGCCTTTCCCTCCGCTTCTTTTCGTATCAGCTCCTCTATGAGGCCTGGCTCCTCCAGGGCCCGCTCTGCAAACAGCAACGCCACGGCGTTGACCTCAAAGGAAGGGGTGGCCTTTTTCAGATAGCCGATCATCTGGGGATTGGAGATCACCACGCCTAGGCGCAGGGCCGCCATGGAAAACAGCTTGGAAAAGGTCCGGGTAACCACCACATTGTCAAACTCCTCCACCAGGGGCAGCAGGGAAGCCTTCTGAAAATAATGGTAGGCTTCGTCCACATGAAGGATGGCCCCGCATTCCCTGGCCTTTTCTGCCAGACGGCGGCCATCCTCCAGGGAATAGCCGTGACCCACAGGGTTGTTGGGATTTACCAGCACCACTAGATCCGTCTCCTCCGTAATAGCCTCCATAAGCTTTTCCACAGGCACTGTAAAATCCGGTTCCAGGTCCACCGGCACATGGCGGCGTCCCAGCATACTGCAGTTCACCCAGTACATCTCAAAGGAAGGAGCCACAGTCACCACCTGACCTCCCTCCCGGGAAAACACCTCCATGAGAAAGCGGATTGCCATATCCGAACCGTTGGTGGCGCATAAATTTTCCTTTTTCATGCCAATATGGGCTGCGTACTTTTCCAGAAACCGGTCCGGCTCCGGATAGATGGCCAGAAATTCCGGCGTAATCTCCTTCAAAACCCGGTCCACAAACTCCTTGGGCAGCCCTTCCGGATTCTCATTCATGTCGTACCGCTTCCTGCCGTACCGTCCCTGCTCCGGAAACACCCGGACACAGTCGCGAATATAGGGATTGACGTAATATCTGTTATGCCGCCTGGACAGCTTTCCCCAGCCGGTTCCCTCCTCAAAGCCGACCTTTTTATAAAGGCCCTCGGCTTCCTTTTTAAAATAGAAGATACAGGGGCGCTTTCCCTCCTGCAGAAGATCTTTGCACAGCTTAGACACGGTTCGATAGCCCAGGCCCTGTCCCCGATAGTCCTCCTGGGTAATAACGCCGCTGACAATGGCCAGATTGGGAATCTCCGCATAGGTAGCTGCATGGCTTGCGATTTTTCCATGATCCCGGATCACCATATTACGGCCAAAACCCTCTCTCTGCCTGTCCGCCATCTGACCAGCCAGCTCCCCAGGCTCATAATGGCCTCCCAGTCCCTCATCTGTGCATATGAGCCGTGCAATCTCCAGGCAGTCCTCCTCCCCGGCCTGTTCCACCCCTTCCCAGGACGCTCCCGGACGAAGCTCCTTCATCCAGGCCACATAACCCTTTTCCGTCTCAAAGCGTTCCTTCAAATAGGGCTCCAGCTTCTGAATCAGCTCCCACCTTCCGTTAATCATGGGCGCATTTAGCCTCTCAATCAGCTCCAGGGTTTCCGGCACATCCAGCTCATCCCCATGGGAAACCAGCTGAATCCCCTTGTAATATTCCGTGGCCGCAGCCCGGATCTTCCCTTCCCGGGCGCTGTAAAAAATTCGCAGATGGGGATTTTTAATCCCATATTTTTTCAAATCAATATAGCTGTACAGACAATTCTTCAGATCCTGCTCAAAGTATTCCAGAAGCGCCTGTACCTGCTCCTCTCCAGCCAGCTGATACATGTTTTTCTCCATTCACATTCTGTATGTAATCTTTCTGTTATTCCCTGCACTCTATCATAGTATAAATCTTCTCCGGAGTCAATGCAAAGCCGCTGTATTGATTTTCTATTACAATTCGCACCTTTATCAAATAAAAACTTTTCAAAAACTGGCGTGGGTGTGAATTGTAACTGATTTTCTACTCCTGGCATCTTTGTACCTTCAATTCTCTTCCTCCACATATTCCAGAATATCTCCCGGCTGACAATGCAAAGCCTTACAAATGGCGTCTAAGGTACTAAACCGAATCGCCCTTACCTTTCCCGTCTTTAAATAGGAAAGGTTCACATTAGATATCCCCACCTGGGAAGCCAGATCATTGAGCCGCATTTTCCGATCCGCCAACATCCGATCAAGCCGTATAACAATCATAATGTGTGATCCACCTCATCCTGTAAATGCACCCCGTAATGGACAATATACGCAGCCACCATAAAAGCAATGCTGGGAATCAGCATGTTGAACATATCCTGTCCCGTGGCAATGGACATGCGGCTGTCAGACACCAGGTTGACGAGCCAGCAAATCAACAGCCTGACAAAGGGAACAAAGACAGCCGCGAAAAACTGGAGCAGCCCATAGTAAAGCAGGCAGGATGCATTTTGTTCCGTGAAAATTTTTCCTTCCTGTATATTAGAAAATACCCGGCTCAAAAACCAGAAGGCAAAAATCACAGGAACTGCATACACGGCGTACATAAGAGAAATCCCGATCTGGATGGTCAAATCAATATTCCCGTCGCTGTTTGTCCATACACGAATGTCATCGCCCATTTGAACCGTCATGCCCCGGGAATGTTCCCCATGATCTTTTTCCGCGTAAATGGCCCGCTCAAAGGATCCCTTGTTTGTATGCAGAAAAAAGGTTAGACGCCCCATGAAAACCAGGACCATGCACAGTACAAAAAAGCAGATTGCAAAATAACAGAAAAGCTTCATAAGCTGGGCCGCTGATCTGGCAAACCCCTCATTCATAATTTTTTCCATGAATTTCATTGCTGTCACCTCCGGTTTATTCCATCTTTCTACCTGACATTATCATAGCATATAAATTCATGTCTTTCAATAAAAATTTAATGTTAATCATTAATTTTTGCACATTCCTCAAAAGTCCTTAAAAGAGCTATTAAAAACTACCAGAGTAGTATTGACATTTTTCCACAAACCATGTACTATATGTGCAAGAGAAACTACTTCAGTCTTATAAAAAACACATTTCCATTGGCACAGACTCAACTTGAGGTGATACCCATGACTCTACTAGAAATAAATTTTTCCGGAGCTATCTTTATTCTTGCAATTGTGATTATTCGGGCAGCAACAATTTCACATCTGCCCAAAAAGACCTTTCTTGTTTTGTGGGAAACAGCGCTGATCCGGTTCATGCTTCCCTTTCCGCTTCCGTCTATGTTTAGCGTATATACTTTTGTGAACCGCAGGATCTCCTCCTCCTTATCCTTGAAGTTAAAAATAGACCACCTGACCTCTGCCATAGCACAGGAGCATCTTGTCACCGTACAGGGCGCAGAGCAGCTGCCGTCAGCTCCTCCCTTCTCTTCTTTTTGGCCTGCTGTGTGGTGCGCGGGTACGATCCTTTTCGCTCTCTGTTTTCTCCGCGCCTATCTGCGCTGCCGACTGGAATTTCGCACTTCTCTGCCTGTAAGCAATGCTTATGCACAGCAGTGGTTAAACGAGAGGCCGCTGAAACGCCCCCTTTCCATCAGGCAATCGGATCGAATATCCACCCCCCTGACCTATGGAATATTCCGTCCTGTCATTTTGATGCCGAAAACGATCCATTGGGAGAAAAGAAATGAGTTACAGTATATTTTCTCACATGAATATATACATATTTGCCGTTTTGACGCCCTTACCAAGCTGATTGCCGCATTTGTTCTCTGTATTCACTGGTTCAATCCTTTTGTGTGGCTCCTGTACCTTTTGCTCAATCGCGATATGGAACTGGCTTGTGACGAAAGCGTCATCCGGCAATTCGGGGAAACATCCAAATCCGCCTATTCCCTTATGCTAATCCGTATGGAAGCAGAGAAAAGCGGCCTGGGGCCCTTTTGCAGCAATTTTAACATAAATGCCACAGAAGAAAGGATTACTGCCATTATGAAGACAAAACAAAGCACTGGCACTGCCCTTGTTTCCGCCTGTCTCCTAGTCTTTCTTACCGTTAGTCTGTTCGCCACCTCCGCAGCTGCTTCCCATGACAGCGCTATAAAGGACAGGTCCCTTTTCCCTGATCCCCAGGTCTGTGGGAAAGAGCTCTTCACAGGGGAAAAAGGCTCTGTGTCCATTGTCTATGAAAGCGCAGATATTCTCTGTTATGAAGACGGAGCTCCTTATATTCACGACGTTCTTACAAATAATACGGATCAAACTATAACGGAAACACAGTATTGTATGCTTGCCTATGATGAAAAGGGCTCTCCCTTAAAGCTAACCTGGAACTTTCTTGACAGCAGTGCCGAGAAAAGCTTTGAACTTATGGTTCAGTCAGAGGAAATGCTTCTTCCCCATCAGACAGAGGACTACCGCGGAGGCTGGTCCCTGTATGACGGGGAAATTATGGGTGAAGTTCTCAAGGTTGGAAATGGAGAGGCGAATCAGGCAAAATACGCCCTGGTTTGCTTGAAACAAGTCGTCTTTGCGGATGGAACGGTCTGGAAGAACCCTGATTTTGAAGATTTTCTTCAGACTTATAAAGGGAAAGAGACGGGTTTGGAAGAATTGAAAAAATATTATCCGCAGGAATACAAAATAGAATGAAGCTAAGAGTTTTCGAAATGTCAGTCTCTATACATTCCATACCATAAGAAACTCTTTCTCCCCTGTCCCTTCCTCAAGATTTTCAGACTGGATACGAAACTGTTCTCTCTCATAAAAAGAGACTGCCCTTGTATTCTTTTTATAAACGCTTAAGCTGAGCCTGGATTTCCTGCGTTTCACCTCATCCAGTAATTGCCTGCCAATCCCCTGGGACTGGAAAGCCTCCCTGACAAAAATTCCCTCCATATACTCATCTGTTAATCCAATAAATCCCTCTATCTGTCCTGTATGATCATTTTCAAATACATAGAGCTCTGCCTGAGGCAGCAGAGCTTTTACTGTCTCATAATGTTCAGTCCAATATTGGGCGTCTATAAAAGAATGGGCCTTTTTGTTCGTTTCCAGCCATATATCCATAACAGCTTCCAAATCCTCTGCTCTAAATTTTCTTACCATAAGGATTCCCTCCAATATTTATCATGCGGAGCAATCAAGCACCTTTTCAGATCTTTCCAATAGTTGGCACATACAATCGGTACAGATGATCCTCATACAGCTTCCTGTAAGGCTCTCCCGCCACCAGCTGCTCCAGCATCTCCACCTTTTCCGGCATCCAGTAGGGACCGTTGACCTCCTCCGTGGCGATAATCACCACCGGGTAGATCCCGTTCCCCAGCTTCTCCTCCAGGGTTTCCTCAAACAAGCTGTCCACCAGATAATCAAGGTCCGGCCAGGAGCTGCGGAAGAAGGGCTTCATGTTGGTCATGGCCTGGGCCGCCGTAAAGTTTCCGATGGTAATCAGCTCATAGTCCTCATAGGGTTCCAGCTGCTCCTGGAGCCGGTTCAGACATTCCGCCCGCTCCGGCGTGGTATAGATACCGGTAAACAAGGGGTGGTCCACGGCAGCTGTCAGCTCTTCTCTCGGACCGTCATGGTAAATATAGGTATCCGCATAGCGTATCCCTCCGGCCAGCACAAAGGCCAGGGCAAAGGCGGGAAGGACCAGCCATTCCCGGCGGCTTCCCAGCCATTTCAGCAAAAGGCAGACTGTCATGGCCAGGGGCAATCCCATATAAATCCGGTAATAGATGGTGGCTGTATCCGTGCCGATGGTGAGAAAGCCCTCTATGATCATGGCGGTCAGGCAAAGGCTGCTGAAGGCCAGATCCCGTTTTCGGTAATACCAGGCCCCTATGCCAGGCAGCACAATCCCGGCCACAGCCACAAACACCTGAATGCGCAAAATATCCTGCTGCCAGCCCTGCATCCAGCCAAAAATCCCAGCGGCCAGCACCGCGCTGACGGAAACCCATTGATCCCGCTGCTCCCGGGTAAGCCCGGACAAGACAAATCGCTTCAGGAGCCCAAGCACAATCCCGGCCCCCAGGAGAATCACTCCATAGCGCATCCACACCAGCAGACCGTCTTTTAATCCCACCAGGAACTGATAAATTCCCGTGGTCACGCTGTGCAGATCCCCCTCCTGACTTAAGGAGGTCAAAACCTGCATATCCTCTGTAAATTTCTCCACTCCCAGCAGACCTACGGAGATCCCCAGGCCCAGGATTCCTGCCAGGGCGCCTCCCAGCACCATGGGCAGGCAGTTCCCCAGGCATAGCCTAAACCGGGATTTCCACCCGGCGCTTCCCTTCATCCAGGTATGCCAGAACACTACTGCCACCAGGGACAGAAAAAGGATATTGGGCATGCGCACAAAGGCGTTGAGCCCCAGGAGAAACCCTGCCGCCCCTATGAGAAGTCTGCTTCCCTTTTCCAGAGCATAGAGCAGCAGCCAGGCTCCCAGAGTCACAAACAGCGCCGACCAGGCATTCCAGTTTACGCAGTGCACCCAGGTAATGGCAAAGAGGCTTCCCGCCAGCACACAGAGCAGCAGGACTGTTTTCGGCATCCGCATCTCAAGCTTCCGGTACACCAGAAAAGCCACCCCTGTGTACACAAAGGCGCAGGTCAGATTCAGGGCCAGAAGCTGGCGGCCGGGAAACAGATGATACACCATTCCTCCCAGCACCTCTCCGAACAGATAATAGAGTTCGTTGACCTGCACATGGGGAGTAAATACATAGCGGTAATTAGCCAGATAAAAGCAGGTGTCCTGCACGTCGAGTCCCTTGTGAATCACTGGCAGATACCAGGTCAGGAGAAACAGCCAGAGCGCACCCTTTCCCTTCTCTTTCCAGCTTCCCGGAGTAAGGATCAAAAAGCTTAAGGCGATCATCCAGATTTTTACAAAAACACCCTCCACATCCAGGGCCGGAATAAGAGAAGCCCCGGTCTTCACAAACATAAACAAAAACAGATGCAGGCAAAGAATCCGAAGGCTCTGCCGTCCTGCCCCTGCACCGGCCCGGATCAGCCGCCTCCCTGCCAGGAGACGCTCTGCCCCATAGGCCAGCTCCAGACAGAGAAAGGAGCCCAGTGCTCCCACCAACAGGTAAAGAAGCATGGAATTTCCATAATCGCCCACAGACATGTTCACCCTTCCATTAATCCGGGAAAGAATCACAAAGGCGGTCAACAATACAGCCAGCGTCCATTTTCGGGCATACAGCCCCTCCACCAGCTTTCTCTTTTGTATTTGGCGCCCCACTTCCAGAAATGCGGTAGCATACAGGGCACATTCCAAACTCCAGGGCAGCAATACAGGACTCCCGTAGCGCATCGCCACGGACAACAGCACACAGGACAGGCCCGCGCCTAAACATCCCCACATGGTTTTCCTCCGAAGCCGGTCAAGGCCTCCGTAAAACAGCAGCGTGAGAAACAGGCAGGTGAGAAACCAGGTGGGCGCGTTGAGGATTGTCATAAGCTGCATATGATTTTCCGCTTCCAGGGGAAACAGACAGTTGCGGGAATAGAGAATTCCGGCCAGCGGAAAAAAGCTGTCCCCAGTGACTCGCCCAGGAAGCAGACTGTCCTTGCAGAAAAAAAACACAAAGAGGAACAGGTTATAGCCCAGATAGGGAAGCAGCAGGCGTTTGGCCTTTCGCAGGGCAAACTGGAAAAAGGACTCCTCCTGCCTCCAGGAGAAAGTCATTCCGGCCAGCACAAAAAACAGGGGCATATAAAACATTCCCCCAAGCCAGGTTATTGCTCCCAGGCTCAACTCCGCATGGTTTAGCAAAACCAGCAGAATCCCTATTCCCTTCGCCAAATCCATCCAGACAATCCGTTTCTTTTCCATGCCTGATTCCTTCCTTTCCGGCTGCTCGCTCTTCTCCCCCACCGCTTTTTTCCACTGCTCTTTTTTGTCCTTTTTGCTTCATCTTCTCCCTGTTTTCTTTCCCATCATCCTCTGCAGGCCCTGTGCCATCTGGTTCCCCAGAGGCTCCACATACCGCTGTCCTGCTGCGGACAAGGCCAAAACCAGAAGCGTAGTCAGAATAAAATCCAGTCCCACAGTCCAGTGGTAGCCCAGCTTTCCCTGAAGCTTCAGGAAAAACCAGCTGGAAAAGGTGGCGATAACAGGAAAATGGATCAAATACAGAGAATAGGAAATCTTTCCCAGAAATCTCAGGGGCTTAAAGCCCAAAACCCGCTGCCAAAAGGAATTCCCCACCGCACCCAGCAGAATAAGCCCTGCTCCGGCCAGATGATACGGCACCACCCGGGGCACACCCAGCACGGCATAGATGGTCCCTCCCATGTCCGTCCCGATGGAGGGGTAGGAGGCCAGATAAACGCCAGACAAAAAGAAGAGCCAGGAAAGCCATTGCCGTTTCCTGTACCAGGAAAGCCACTTCGTTCTGGTGCACACCAGATCGCAGACGAAAAATCCGAAAAAGACCCCAGTAAAATAGATATTTGTAACCAGGGCAGTGGCCATCATTACCACATACGCCACATAGCGCAGGGGATTTTCACCCACCAGGGCTGCCGCCAGGTAAACCACCCAGGCGCCCAGAAACAGATAGGGCATGGTCCACAGCACCCCGTTGTAGGCATTGCTTCCCCAGAGAAAACAGCCAGCCAGGCTCTCCACAAGCGCTTCCCCCAAATCAGGCGGAAAATGGTTAAACCCATAAAACCAGTCCATAGATAAGGCGGCCTCCGCCGCTAAGCTGTTTTGGTAGGCTCCCAGCCGCATAAGTCCCCAGACCAGAAGATTTACAAGCAAAACAGGGGGCATGAGCCGAAAATACCGGCCGGCCGCGCCCTTTCTCAGCCTATTTCGATCCCCTGTGGAAAAATATCCCAGACACAGCACAAATCCGCTGAGGACCAGAAACAGCTCCACCGCGAAATTTCCGTTATAGAACAGATTCAGGGGGGATTTTCCTATGAGAATCTCCAGGCCGGAAGCCGTGTGAACGTGTTCCGGCTGCAGGCTGTAGGCTCCGTAGTAAAAGGCAAACACAAAATGGCACAGGTATACCATCAGCGCCCCTATTCCCCTCAATCCGTCAATGTAGTGCAGCTTTTTCATGATCTCCTCTCACATTTCCTTTCTGCAGCATATCCTTCCCCTTCCTTCCAGGACGGCAAGCTTTACTCTTCCTCGATCCTTGTTTCCCCGGACAGGATCGCCCGGCAGAGCTCCCGGGTATACTCCTCTCTCCCCTGGCTGGACAGGTGAATCAGATCCTGAAAACTGCAAGGATCCGTATTGTCAAACTCCACCTCACGGGCCAGGACTACAGGCGCTCCCTCCACAGCCTTCAGGCACTGGGATACAAGCTTCGTATAGGTCTCATCCCCCTCCATAGACGCATACTTGGGCGTCTCGATAAAGGTCAGGGAAATGTCCTGTTCACGGGCCAGCCTTATGATCTCCTTATACCCTGCCTCCTGAGCCGGATGAACGCCTTCCCGCTCCCCCAGGGAATAGTCCAGAGCCTCCCGGGTGGTTCCCCCGGAATACACCAGGGTTCCCCCCTTGTAAAATTGGGAAGCCAGGAGACGGCTGTGCACCGGCCAGGTGAGAAGCTGCTCATTGTTTGCTGTCACAAACAGCTCATAAAAGTCCAGCAGGCTGGTGTGGTTGTACTCCTTCATCTGGTCCCAGGTGGCCCATTTAAAATCCAGGTCCGTGTCCAGAAGAATCTTCGTGTCGCTGATCCAGGGCGAAGAGGCGGCCGTATATCCGTAGAGATCCACATAGAGGTGGGAAATCTCCACTCCCTGATCCAGCAGATACGAAAGCTCCATGGCCATAAAGAGGGGCTGATTCCCATTGTATGACAGAATATAGACAGAATCCCCCAGCTCCTCCTCCAGTACCCGGATATCCAGTCCCTGTCGGAACATGGAGGAGCCTATGAATACGTGCTTTGCTCCCCCTGTCTCCACCAGAGGCTTCATGCCGTAGGAGCCTCCGGGCAAATACCTGGCATATTCATTTTTTATTCCCAGAACTCCCAGGGCCAGCAAAAAAGAAATGACAGCGGCGCACAGGGTTCTTCCCAGATTTTTTTTCATCATCTTCCTCAAAATTGCGCATACAGAAACGCAGAATTTCCAAATACTCCCAGCAATATGGTTGTCAGCAGAAAAATCACAGTCCAGGCCGGGGTGAGAATCTCCAGGCCTGCTGCATCGCTTCCTACGGCAGCTTCTTTTCCGCCCCTTTTGCCATCCTTGTCCCTTCCTTCTTCCCCATGGTCCTGCTTTCTCCGCTCCCTTATATGCCTCTGAAGCTCATAGACAAACAAGAGCAGAATACACCCGCACACGGTAAGCAGCAAAGCCGCGCAGGTATTATCTCCGGAAAAGGGCAGCACCGCTGCCTGCAAGGATGCAAAGTCCAGGGAAAAGCCTGTGATCATCCTTTTTAGAAATCCAAAGGCCCGGGAAACCGATTCCGCCCGGAAAAAGATCCAGCAGAGGGTTACGCCTGCAAAGGTTCCAAGGATGGATACAAGCCTCTTCCATGCACGATCAGGCTTTGCTTTTTTCCCGGCCATATTCCACAGGCCGTGAAGCCCGCCCCAGAGCACAAAGGTCCAGTTGTCCCCGTGCCACAGGCCGCTTACCAGAAAGGTAAGCATGAGATTCCGGTTCCGCCTGGCCCTGGAGCACCTGCTCCCGCCCAGAGGGATGTACACATAATCTCTAAGCCAGGAGGATAGGGAAATATGCCAGCGGCTCCAGAATTCCCGAATCCCCGCGGAAAAATAGGGCAGAGAAAAATTCTCCCTGCAGGGGATTCCCATACAGTCTGACATGCCAAGAGCCAGATCCGAGTAACCGGAAAAGTCGCAGTAAATCTGAATGGAATAGAAAAATGCCGCCATCCAGGCCGCCAGGGCCGGATAACCGGCAGGATCCGCAAAGATCTGGTCCACATACACAGCCAGACGGTTGGCAATGACCATTTTTTTAAAAAGCCCCAGAATCATCCTCTGTAATCCCCGGTTGAAGAGTTCCCCCTCATACCGGGGGCTGCGAAGCCGAGGCAGCATATTCCCCGGCCGTTCTATGGGACCGGAGAGAATCTGGGGAAAAAAGGAGGTGTAAACCAAAAGATACCCGGGATGACGCTCCGCTTCCAGGTTTCCCCTTTTGATCTCAAAGAGGTAGCTTAAGAGCTTAAAGGTATAGTAGGAGATTCCCAGAGGCATAACAAGGCCCAGGGTATGTACTCCCGTTATACCCAGAAGCTTTGCCGCTGACTGAACAAAAAAGTCCAGATATTTAAACAGAAACAGAAAGCCAAGAAGCGGAGCACACCCGGCCCACAGCCAGACTCTTCTCCGCCTCTCTCCCGTCTCCCGTTCCAGACCCAGTCCCGCAAACCAGGTCCAGAGACTGCTCCCTCCCAGAAGCAGCGCCATACGCGGATCCACGCTCATGTAAAACACATAGCTGCACAGCAGCAGCCAGGCCCAGCGCTTTCCTGCAGGGATTATATAATACACAGCCAGCGCCGCTGCCAGAAAGCACAGCGTCAACATTACATTTGTTGCCATGAATCTAACCTTTCCTCCGCCTGCTCTGCCACGAGCCGGTATACATAGGCCCCCACATCCAGCAAAAGGACCAGCAAAATCACGCTGTAAACCGCCATGGGAAGCTTACTCTCCCCATTGAGGGCAAAGGCATAGGCGCTGTAGGACACCACTACATGCAGCATGGGCACATAAAATTTCTCCGGCGCTGTCACTGCAAACAAAACTGCCAGCACGTCTGCCCCGTACCCGGCCCAGGCCGGCATAAAGGGCGCCAGATAAGGCACCAGAATAGCCAGAAACAACAGGATGGGCAGGAAAATCTCCCGGCCAGGCCTTACGTTTCCCTTCCACATGACATAGACCCCACAGCACAGAAAGCCTAAAATCAGCATCCAGGCAACCTTGCTGTACAGGTCCACAAACATGGTCTTGCCCGTCAGCTCAAAAAAGTTGGGCCATCCCAAGGTAAGAAGGCTTCCCTCCTCTGCTCCCGGAAGCTCCAGCGCCGTAAGGAAAACAGCAGCCGCAACAGCCTCCAGGCCCACCAATTTCATTCCCCGCTCCCAGGCCAGAAGTCCCAGAATCAGGATGATCCCGCTGTAGACTCCGCTCTTCCCCCACAAGGCGCTGTTGGCGATAAACACCGGCCAGATTACCAGCAGGGCATAGGTGAGAATGGTCTTATTTTTACTCTCTGTTCGCAGAGCTATATATCCGGCCCCAAGCCCGGCCATAACAAAATCCAGGCCCATGCGGATCCATTTCAGCAGGGTGACAGGCGTATACTCCATGACGGATTTCCGCAGCATCACGCCTGTGCCCGTTATGCACACAGCCAGAAGAAGATCCAGCACCGTCACCTGGAACCGGCCCACCTCAAACCGCCGGTACAAAAGCTTCCGCAAAAAATCATCCATACTTGTTCTCCTCCCATTCCTCCAGGGTGCGCACACTCCGCGTGCGGATCTGATTCTCCGGATCCGTAAAATACCTGTACAAATCCAGTCCTATGACAATCAAAAGTCCCAGCTCCAGAAATGCCCACACACCGTAATACACCGGGGGCTCATCCGCACCCAGATGGCTTAAGTAAGCCATATAGGAATTAAAGGACAATAAAATCTGCAGCACCGGCACAAAAAACCGCCGCCGGTTCATAAAGGCGTAGAGAATGGCCAGCACATCCGCCAGACACCCGTACCGCTCATGCATATGAGGCAGAAAATAGGGGGACAAAATGGCAAAAAACAAAGCCAACTGTACCATAAACTCCTGACTTACGCGATAACGCCTCTGGGCCATCCAGAACATCACGCACATGAGGATCCCCAGGATCAGAAGGGTCCCCGCCTCCGCATATTCCAACAGGAAAAACTGATTTCCAATGATCTGGTAAATATTGGGCCACTTAATAGAAAGAGACCACACATCCTGGGCTCCCTGAGCTGCGTAGATATTGATGAGCTCCAGAAGCGGCCTCCCTGCCATCCAGGCAGGCAGGATTCCCAGGAAATACATGACCGGAATCCACAAAAAATGCTGAAACCGAATCTTTTTATTCACCCACAAAATCACCAGAAAGGGGAAAATAAACAGGGACTGAAGCTTAAATGCAAAGGCGATCCCATAAAATACCATGGCCAGATTGGGCCTGTCCTGCAAAAGCTCATAGACGCACAGGAGCACAAAGGTCATAAAGATAATGTCGCACTGGGCCCACAGAGCGCTGTTCGCCCAGATCGTAGGCGCAAGCAGCATGACGCCGTAAGCGCAGATTCCTTTTGTCCTGCTTCCCGTGGTCTCCCGGACCATTTTCCCCATAACAAGGGCCGCCACGAAATCCACTGCAATGCAGAGCCCCTTGTAGGCTGTCATGGGATTTACAGGCAGTCGGCTGATGATCCATAAAATATATACAAAGGGCGGCGCATAATCATAAAAATCCGTGGACAGGGCCCGAAACCCCTGCTCCCGCAGAATGGTGATCCAGGGATCCCAGTAGGTAGTCCAGTCCACCGTGGTAATGGTCCGCAAGGTCATGCGGATAGCCAGTCCGATCCCTGTGATCACCAACAGAAACAGCAGATCTGCTCTGTCCAGCTCATATTTTTCCCCTAGCTTCCTCATAGGCTGCTTTTACTCCTCCAATATTTTTTCAATGATGTACTTGGGCCGGTCTTTTGTCTCCATATAGATTTTCCCAATATATTCCCCTACGACTCCAATCGCCAGAAGCTGCAGGCCTCCGATCGCCCAGATGGACACAATGGTGCTGGTCCAGCCCCACACGGTCCTCCCCATGCTGTGTACCACCAGGGAATAGATGAGAATCGCCAGACTCATGACAAAAATTAGAAAGCCTGCCACTGTAATCATGCGGATCGGTTTAATGCTAAACGAGGTAATCCCGTCCGTGGCAAAGCTTAGCATCTTTTTCAGGGGATACTTGGATTCCCCGGCAAAACGCTCATGGCGTTCATAGGCTACCTCTGTGGAGCGGTAGCCTATAAGCGGCACAATGCCCCGCAGGAAGAGATTTACCTCCCGAAACTTTGACAGCCCTTCCAGGGCCCGGCGGCTCATCAGGCGGTAATCCGCGTGATTGTACACAATATCCACGCCCATGGCTTTCATAAGCTTATAAAAGCTCTGGGCTGTAAATTTCTTAAAGAAGGTGTCTGTTTTCCGGGCGCTGCGCACCCCATAAACCACGTCATAACCCTGATAATAGCATTCCACCATGCGGTCGATTACATTCACGTCGTCCTGCAGGTCCGCATCCAGGGAAATGACCATATCCGCCCGCCCCTTTGCCGTCATAAGGCCAGCCAGCAGCGCGTTTTGGTGTCCCTTATTCCGGGACAGCTTCACCCCTGTGTAGATGGGGTTCTGCCGGTGCAGCTCCTCGATAATCTCCCAGGTCCTGTCCCGGGAGCCGTCGTTTACAAACATAATTTTACTTTCCCCTGCGATCATCTCCCGCTCAAACATGGAGTTCATCTTCAAAAGAAGCTGTCTGGCCGTCTCCGGCAGCACCTCTTCCTCATTATAGCAGGGAATCACCAGGTACAGGATCTGCTTTTTATCCATACGTTCCCCTTTCCTTCCAGGCGTTCCCTAGCCCATAAGCTCCTGCATATACACCGCAATGGCGTCTTGCCAGGAGGAAAAACGAAAATCCGTGGTGAGCCGCAGCATATAATTGTCCAGAATGGAGTAGGCCGGACGGGAGGCGGACTCGGGGAACCGCCGCTTGTACTCCTCAGAGCTTATAGGCTCAATGCGGGTGCTCTTTCCCGCCAGACGCAGCACGGTCTGCGCAAACTCCGCCCAGTTGGTGTCTCCTTCGCAGGTTCCGTGAAACAGCCCGTAATTCTCTGTGGGCAGCAGATATTTAATGGCTTTTGCCAGCTCCAGGGCGCTGGTGGGAGATCCGAACTGATCCATGACCACGCCGATCTCGTCCATCTTTTCCGACAACTTCAACATGGTTTTGGCAAAGTTGTGTCCGTCTCCATAGAGCCAGGCCGTGCGGATCATAAAGTATTTGTCTGCAAACTGCTGTACAAACTGCTCACCCGCGTACTTGGTCTTTCCGTACATGCTAATGGGACCCGGCGCGTCAAACTCCGTCAGAGGCTTGGGACAGGTTCCCGGGAACACGTAATCCGTGGACACATGCATAAGCTTAGCCCCCGCCTCTCTGGCCGCAATGGCCAGATTCCTGGCCCCAATGGCATTGATCCGGTAGGCCAGATCCACATCCACCTCACAGCGGTCCACATTGGTGTAGGCCGCGCAGTTGATAATGGCGTAAGGCTTTACCTCCCGGCTTAAAGCCAGCACCGCATCCACATTGGTGATATCCAGCTCCTCCACATCTGTATGAATCAATTCATATTCCGTATCCTTTGCATACTGCTCATGGATTGCCCGTCCCAACTGGCCATTGCAGCCTGTAATGATAAGTTTTTTCATATCCGTTCTCCTTTCCCACTGGCATTTTCTATGATTCTTTGGACCTCTTATCTTTCCCCCACTGCTCGTCTGCCCGCTCCTTTTCCAGAAGCGCAATCTCCTGGGTCAGATCCTTTACCTTATTTTCCAGAGCAGACAATTCAATGGTTGTAAAAAACAGCTTCAGCATCAGCACAAAAATAAAAAACAGAAATATAAAATTCACCGGAAGCTGCATGCCCACCATACGCGTAAACAGGGCCACCAGCTCCGGAAACAAACTGAACACCACCAGAATTCCCGCAAACACAAGCCAGAATATGGTATATTCAATCTGAAGCTTAGACTGCCGGATCCTCTTTAAGATATAGTATGTGGTAAGAAAGGACGCCGCAATCAAAAGCAGCCGAAAAACTAATGTCATTTACCGCACCTCCCTGCGCTTGCGAAAGTTCTGGATAAACAGAATAGACAGCAGCATGCGCATCATATACATGACGGAACGAGTGATATTCAGATAGCTCTCCCCCGCCTGCCGCTCTTCCATCTGCACCTGCACCTCCGCAATGGTGGCGCCTTGTTTTAACAGATAGGAAATGGTATCCGGCTCCGGCCCATAGTTAAGATTCAGGGCAAACTCCCCGATCATCCTCCGGTTAAACACCCGCATCCCGGAGGTGGGGTCCTTCACCTTCTTCCCTGTGGTCATGCGGGTGGCAATGGAAATCAGATTGCTCCCCAGCATCCGCATGCTGGCCGGCTTCTTCTCTGTCACAAACCGGGAACCAATGACAATGTCATAGCCCTCCTGCATCTTGTCCAGCATGGGCCCGATATACTCCGGCAGATGCTGTCCGTCCGCGTCAAACTGCAGAGCAAAATCATACCCTCTGCGATAGGCGTACTTCAATCCTGTCTGAAACGCCCCTGCAAGTCCCAGGTTCACTGGCAGGTCCAAAATCTCATATCCCCGCCTGCGGCAGATCTCCGCCGTCCGGTCTGAAGAGCCGTCATTGATAATTATATAGTCATATTGGGGATAGTTGTCCCGCAAATTGTCAACCACGCGCTCAATGCTCTCTTCCTCATTAAACGCGGGGATGATAATCAAACACTTCATGTCCATATCTCCATACTCTCCGGATCATACCGGCAGAGCCCTTGCTCCGCCTGTCTGAGATTGTACCATTTTTCGCCAGCGATTGCAAACCTTTCTCATCCCGCCCCAAGCCTCATTGCCGCTTCGGTCCGCTTATTCCCAGCAACATTCGCAAATCCATTAAAATTCGCTATGAAAATGGGACTTCCTGTAAATCACAAAAACTGCCTCATCACCCGAAGAGTGCGGCACACATCTGTAAAAGCCGCAAACTTTACCCCGTTCTCCTTCAACGCCCGGTGCCCCTCCTTCATTCCCTCCAGGTAGGCTCCCAGGCTGTTTGTGCTGGTTCCTCCGTGGGACATTTTGATCAGAACCTCCGGCAGATAGGACAGGCGAACCTTCTGTTCCTTTAAAATGCGAATCATAAACTCATAATCCGCGGAAATCCGGTAGTCGGTCTTGTAATACCCGTAGGTCTCATAGACCTGCCGTCTCAAATACAAGGTGGGATGGCCCGGCATCCAGCCGTAACGGATTTTGCCCTGTCCCTGACGCCATCTGCGCACCACCCGGTCTCCCTCCACGTAAACCAGATCTCCGTGGACTCCGTCTGTCCCCTCCTGCTCCATGATCTCCACCATATGACTCAGCACCTGTTCATGGGCAAACTGGTCGAAGCAGCAGCCCAGAATATCCCCGGTGGCCATACGGAAACCTTTGTTCAGGGCATCATAGATCCCTTTATCTGGCTCTGAAATCCACCGGAGCCGGTGGCCAAACTCACTTTCCGCTTCCCGGATCACCTCCATGGTGTGATCCTGGGAGGCTCCGTCCACAATAATATACTCGATGTTCTGATAGTCCTGGGAAAGGATCTGCTTCTTGATCCGGCGAAGATTTTCCCCGTCGTTGTAGGTGGCTGTCACAATGGACACTTTTTTTTCCTGCTTCATGTATTCTCCTTCAGCTCCCGGTACAACTGCACATATTCCGAAAAGCGGTGGTATTTATCGTATTGCAGCGCTTTTTTGCGGCAATTCTCCCCGCATATGGGATGGTCCCTAAGATCCAGCACCGTCTCCTTTAAGGCCGCCAAATCTCCCTTGGGTACGATCCGGCCGCAGCTCTCATCCACGGATTCCACGCTGCCCCCTGTGGCAAAGGTAATAACCGGAGTCCCACAGGCCAGGGCTTCCAGATTTGTGGTGGGGAAATTATCCTCCAGGGTGGCGTTTAGATACACATCCGCCATGGCATAGTAGGAGGCCAGCTCCTCCACGCTCTCTGTACGGGCCAGTCCCAGGATTCCCTTTGGCAGGCTTTTAAGCTTCCGCTTATCCAGGCCGATGAGAATCACCTGAAAAGAGTCTCCCAGCTCCTTGGCCAGCCGGAGAAAATAGGGATATCCCTTTCGCTCCTCCCACATATTTGCCACACCCAGAATGATATATTTTTTTTCCATGCCAAGCTTTTTCGAAAGGCACGCAGCATCCTTTCTGGGATGAAACTGATTCAGATCAATGCCGTTGGGAATCACACGCACCGGATAGTCCCGGAGAAAGGATTCCTTCACCAGACCGGCCAGCCAGGCGGAAGGCGTCACCAGGGTCATATGGGGGATGGGATGCTCCTTTAGCATCCTTTTCTTTCTCTGGTAATTATCCCGGGAATTATCCCGAAACAGGGCGTAGGGGTAGGCGCTTCGGTACAGGGCGCAGTGCTGACACTGGCTCTTCCACTTCTGGCAGCCTGCATAGTCAAAATAGGCGCAGTGGCCCGTAAAGGCCCAGCAATCGTGGAGCGTCCACACCACCGGCTTTCCCGCCTGACGCAGATACCCAAACAGCTGCTCCGTATCCAGATAAAAGCCGTGAATATTGTGAAGGTGGATCACATCCGGATCATACTCACGGATCCATTGGATGAGCCGCCGGGTCTGCCGGCTGGAGGCAAAGCCGTGTTCCCCCCGGAAAAAGGTACAAAGCACATGGATCCCCATATCCAGGCTGGAGCCAAACCTCCAGGCCTCCACATCCCCGGGAGCCTTTCTCCTGCCGTAGGCCACGGCACATTCCTCCCCGGCCTGCCTCAGACAATGGCTCAAATCCACTGTAATGCGGCCCACGCTTCCGCTGCCGCAAACCGTATTAATCTGTAAAACCTTCATGCTCCCTCTCTTCTATCCTCCCCAGCGCTCTCAGGCTCCCTAAATTCCCGGCTTTTCGCCTTCCCAGGCTCTTCCCTCCCGCATGAACGGCTGGAGCCTGCCAGATAAACTTAAATCAATTCGCAGTCCCACACGTCTACGCCGCTGTCCTGGAATACCTGGCGGATCCTGCTGCGAAGATCTGCCTTAGTGCAGCCCTTTTTCAGCACAGCCTGGAGGAAGCCTCCTCCTCCGGCGCCGCAGATCATTCTCCCCTCCAAAAGCTCCTCGCAGCTCAGGAAAATCTGCTCAATGCAGGTGTTGGTGCAGCCATGATCCAGGCGCTTGGATAGCTCCCAGTGCTGGTTCATAAGGCGGGCAAAGGCGTCGATATCTCCCTTTTCCAGCTCAAAGCGCATGAGCACTGCCTTTCGCTGAATCTCATAGAGCACCTCCAGGGAGTTGGGATTGGAACCGATATAGCCTCCCACCACCTCCCGCAGCAGGTTCCGAGCCAGTCTGCGCTGCCCCGTATAGATCAGCACGAACCGGTTCTTCAGCTCCTCCATGGCTTCGGTTGGAATCTCCAGGTGCTCCACCTGTATCTCCTGCATAAGGCCCGGCCTTGTATGAGCCAGCTTCACGCCCCAGGTAAGTCCTCCCACCTGATCCTGCCAGCCGCCGCCGGTACTCATAAGCTGTTCCATACACAGCACATAGGTATATAAATCATTTTCTGTCACATCTTTTCCAATATACTGGAAAATCCCCTTTACGCAGGCTCCGGCCAGAATACTGCTGGTGCCAAGGCCTGATCCTCTGGGGATACCCGTAACCTCCGTATTCAGGTACAGTCCTCCGCCCAGTTTCTTCAGAATCTCTTCCAGTGTCGCTCCGCCGGAAAAATTTTTTCCCTCCATGTCCTGCTTCCCGGTTCCCGCCGCCTGGTTCCCAGTACCTATCTCCCCAGTCCCAGCGCTCACTCCCTGGTTTCCTGCCCCTGCTCCCTGGTTTCCTGCCCCTGCTCCCCGGTTTCCTGCCTCAGGCACCGGAATGATGCCGCAGGTCACAAGAGCCGCCTTGTGCAGGGCAAAGGGATCAAAGGGATCATGGCAGTTCTGCAGCTCCCGGATGTCCGTAAACTCCCGGTAAGCCCCGGAATCTGTGCTGGAGAGCACAATACAGGGCTTATCCAGCCGCCGCAGAGTCACCGCCACAGGCAGAACCCCGTTAAGCTTAACGGCTGCGTTCAGTACAGTCCCTCCGTGCTCATTGCAGTAGGGAGGCGTATCAGACCATCCTCCTCCAAAATTCACGCGCACCGGCAGCTTAACCACCACCTCCGGGTTTTTGATATCATAGGCCCCATGGCCTGGCTGCTTTCCAATGCTGGCTTCGTACAGACTGTCGCAGAGATAACCGAAACATTTATTTTCCAGCTCCTCGCTCACCGCTCCCTTTGTCATGCGGGACAAATAATAATAGATCCGCATGCGGATCCCAAAGGACTCCTGCTCTGCCAGAGCTGTAAGCCGCTCCACCTGATTCTGCGTCACGCCCTGGGAGCCAAACACAGCCCTTGCCTCCTCCACGCTGTCCCGCCGTTCCAGAGCCCGCAGGAAACGGGCCATGCGCACCTGACTGTTAAGCTTCTGCTGCCAGGCCAGAATCTCCCGGGTATCCGCCTGGTTGAAGCTCTCATAAAGACTCATGCGCTCCATGCTTCTGTATTCTTCTGCCAGGTTTTTCCACTCTTGTGGGCAGCACCCATGCATCTCATCCTGATTTACAGACTCCTCTGCTTTCTGGCATACAGCCTGGGAACTTACTTCCTGGTTCCAACTACACTCTGCAAGCCTGCACACCAGAAGCGCTGCTTGTACAGCCTCCTCAATAGTATCGCACACAGGATAAAGTCTGGCAAACCACAGATAGGACTCCTTCTGGGGCCATACCTCTCCCCGGTTAAGTCCGGCCGCCTTTAAAAACTTCGCAAGCGTGGTGCCGAGAAACCGGGTATCCTCCTCCAGAGTCCCCTTAGGATTATCCTGGATTCCGTACACCCGCACCACAAACCGCCCGTCTTTAAGCTTAAGCCCATGGAGCACCGTTTTGTCTGGAACCTGCTCTCCTCGCAAGGTTACGCCGGAGATCACACAGCTCTCTCCCACCTTGCTGCCGCTGTAAATATAACTGTCCTCAATATAGGAGGATGCGGCTATGCTTGTATCCCTCTCAATATAGCTGTTGCTGTAGGCACAGGCTCCCGGCGTCTCCTCCACACCCAAGATCTGCCCTCTCCAGTCCAGGAATTCGTAGTTATCCATCTCCTCTGTCATCAGGGACAAAAGCTCCCTTGTGGTGCCAAAATGAATAAACTGAGCCGGGGACAGACAGATGAGACGCATAGAGAAGGGATGCAGCACCTGCCACAGGCTCCTGCGGCACTCCTCCAGTTCCGGACAGAAGCTTCCCTCCGGCTTCTCTTTCAAATATTGATCTAGGGTAGCCTGCGCCGCCAGAGGGTACAGGAAATCCCCGTAAAAGCTAAGACTTACCTTTTCATTTACAAACCGGGAGAAGCGCTCCGGATCCACCCGTCCCTCCCGGCTGATGAGGCCGAACAATCCCCGCAGAAGCTCTGTGCCCAGCATGACGGCCCCTGTATCCAGATCCACATGTCCCTGCTCGTTCACTGCTCCCAGAGACCGAAGCTGCTCCATGCTCTGTTTGTGGAGAAATTGGCCCACATTTCCCTGGGCATCGCTTAAAAACACCCCATGATTCTGCCCTGTCTCCACTGGCTCCTTCATGGAAATGGCCGCCGCCCCATGGAAGGAAAAGTCTATCTGCAGGGGATTAAAGAGAAGGAGCACATCCCCGGAGAGCACCAGCATGCCCTCCTTAAACCGGGCCGGCATGCCGGCCATAGCAATCATAAACTCGTCAAACAGGGTGGAACGGCGTCCATCCGGCAGCTCCCGGGGAACAGGAGAGAAAAGCTTGCCGCAGGCGGAATACTGGGGCACCCGCTTGGAATCCCCGCCGGAATGAATCACCAGCATCCGCTTTCCCCCAAAGCAGTCCTCCTCCTCATGGCGTTCCCAGATGTACTTCATCACATGAAAGGTGGCGCCCCCGGACCCCACACGCTTCCCTTCGGGATCTGGTAAAACAGCATAGTGGGTCTGCCTGGGCAGGAAACCTTGTTCCAGCCGAAGTTTAAGCTGTTCCCGGTAGGCATCCGCCTGCTCTTCATTAGACGCTGTCAAAATCACATAATCCCACTGGGTAAAGTATTTTTTTGTCAAAGATCTCTCATAGTCCGCCCAAGCGTCCTGATAGCTCTGCCGTAAAAACAGATTCTTTAATTTTTGTGGTTTCATCCGCCTCTCCTTTATCTCTTTTCATTTTTGTCCGCCTATGGTAAAATACAGAAAAACACTGAGAAAGGCAGACATATTATGCTAATCATACAACCTTCCGGCGGTTTATGCAATAGAATGCGGGTGATTAATTCCGCCAGAGTCCTGGCAGAACGAAGAGGCGACGCTCTGATTGTCCTGTGGTACGCCTGTGCGGAGCTGAACTGCTCCTTTGAAGATTTATTTTTGCCCGTTCATGATTTTACTATCCACAATATCCGTTCTCTCAAGGATCCCCGAAAGCTTTTTTATCAGCTGCGAGCCCGGCAGCGCCTGGGAAATGAGGACATTTTGCAACATAAAACAGACGGCGTCCTTCACGAAGACTTTTTCCGGTCTTTAAAGGATCCCGTCTATGTCTTTACCTGGGAGCACTTCTACCCCTCCTCGGATTACAGCTGCTATGCGCCCATTCCCTCTTTGCAGAGCCGTCTTGACGCTCTCACCGCCTCCTTCGGCCCCCGCTGCGTGGGCGTACACATCCGCCGCACAGATAACGCAGTGTCCATGGGCAAGAGTACCACGGAGCAGTTCATAACTCTCATGAAAAAGGAACTGGACGCCCATCCAGATACTTGCTTTTTCCTGGCCACCGATGACATGGCAGAGGAACGCCTGCTGCGGGAAACCTTTCCCGGCAAGATTATCAGCAATCCCAACCGTACTCTGGACCGCAATTCTGTGGCCGGCATGCATGACGCCCTTCTGGATCTCTACGGCCTGGCCGCCACACAAAAGCTTATCGGCAGCTACTGGAGCTCCTTTACGGACATTGCCGCCGATATGGGAGGCCTGGAAAAGGTCATCGCCGGGCAGGACTCTCTCACCTGATGGGAACGGCCTGGATTTCCCGCCGCTCCCCCATCCTTATATTCCCGCCCTGGAAAACCTGCCGTACACACTGCCATCCACAAAAACGGATTTGCCGCCGAACAGATTCCCGTCGCTGTACCAGAATCGGAAGCTTCCTCCTGCCAGAACCTGAATGTCATTGAGCCACAGGGCTGACAGAAAGGCTTCCCGGGAGATCTCGGACTCATGATCCTGCATCCAGGTCTCATTCTTAAGCTGTAGCAGCTGGTCCGCCGCATAGGAAGCGGCTGCATCCACCCAAAATTCCAGATTTTCTGTCAGGATCCTAGCTGTCTCCAGGGACAGCTTCATCCGATCCTCCTCCTCCTGGACAAAAAACAGACAGATCTCCGTGCCAGGCCGAAGCAGCTGCTTCTCATAGGCTCCTTTGGCCCGGTTGAGCCGAAACTCTCCCAGCACCGGATCTGTGTAATAGACCGGTTCCTGCTGCTGACGACAGATCTCCTGCATTTCCACATCCGCGCAAAAGCTCTCCAGCACCTCCTCCAGCCAAAAGCCTCCCGCAGCCTCCCGCACCTGCAGGCGCACCACGGAATCTTTTTTTATCATGCGCTGGAGCCATTTAAGCCTTTCATCATCCACCTCCAGCATGAGGCGCTTAGGCTCCTCATGAACGGGTTCGCTTGCCTGAGACAGCCTCCAGGCCGTTAGCATAATGCTGGCCATCCAAAGCTTTTCCCCCGGCTCCCGGTTTCCCGTAACTCCCCCCGGCCCAGTCACCGCCACGATCTGCAGGACCCGCTGGTCCTCCTTGATTTCCCCAGTTTCCTTTTTAAATAAATGTCCCAGAAGCCCCATGGCCTGTTCCCTCTCCTTCACTACAATCATTCCGTCCGAAATCCTCTGCGAAGCCCTCCTCCCCCAGATCGTCTTCGCCGGATTCCCCAGATCTACGCCCTCTTCTTCCTGCTGTCCCTGCGTGTGCACGTCCGAAAAGCCAGCCCGCAAACCAGGCTGCCCACTACAATTCCTCCCAGAATCATCACTGCACAGTGCAAAAAGAATGCGTCTGGCAGCATCTGAATCACAGGATCCGTGACCGGATCAAAAAGCCAGAAATCATTGTCAAAGGCAATCTCATGGAACAGCACAAAGGCCTTGTCCCAGTTCACTGCCACCAGAGCTCCCACACAGGCTGGCAAAGCCACCGACAGGATGGAGGCATATTTCAGATAGAAAAACTCCCTCTTTCCCGCAGCCCAGACAACCCCTGCCACACTCAGAAAAAAAGCAGCTATGCCCACATATTTAAAGAGGTCAAAGATATCCTTTACCTCTGCAAAATGGATCTGTCCTTCCCGGGACTGGGGCAGTGTGGGAAATTCCAGCAGCCCCTTCTCCCAGCTCATATTGTAATCAATCAGCGCGTCATAGTTCCTGCGAATCTCCTCCTCTTCCATGCCGCTTTGAGCCTGGATAGACAGGGATTTTATATCATGATAATACAGAGGCCGAAAGGCCAGGGTAAAAATCACAGATCCGGCTATTATAAAACAAGTCAGCGCCAACCCCAGTAATACATGAGGCAATTTCTTCCACATCTTCATGACTCTTTCTCTCCTGGCCCTCTAAGGCTATACAGATCTTGAGGAGAAAAGCCTGGAATTTATTCCAGAGACTCCTCCTGCAGCCGGTCAAACTCTGCCATACACGCTTCTACGGAAGCCCCATTTAAGAGATCCCGAACAATCAGACAGGTATTTCCCCACTGCTCCACATTCATGCTGGCATTGGAGCCCAGAACATAAATACTTTCCTGTACCCTGTCATTGAGGGGCTTTAGAGCCGGAACACATTCCACCTCCACATTTTTCGATGGAGAGATCACCCGGTTTACCTCTGTATAGAGCCGCAGAGCCTGGTCGGAGAGAATGATATCCAATACAGCCAGGGCCTCCTCCTCATTTTCGGATTCGGCACATACCCCGTATCCGCTCAGGGAGATCACCGGCATCTGTCCAAGTGAACTGGGGAATCCGATAACCTGCATATTAAAATCCGGATTTCCATAAGCAGTCTCCGTGTTCGCCGCTCCCCAGTACGCCATGACAATCGGCGTTTTCTGGGCAAGGAAGTCAGGTCCTTCGCCTTCAATGGCCTCATAGGTATAGGCCTCCTGGGCATCAATATACCCTTGATCTATCAGCTCCTGGAGAAATTCAAAACCAGGCCGCATATAATCGCTGTACCTTTTCTCCCCGCTGTTCAGCGCCTCAATTTCCGCCTCTGTATTCCCCCCGTTATATAGCTCTGCATATGCCTGGGCAAAGACAAAGGTCTCCAGCCACCAGCGGTTGGCGCCTATGGGCGTATCAATGCCGTTCTCCTGAAACACACGGCAGCACTCCAGAAATTCCTCCGGCGTATTGGGAAGCTCCAGCTGGTACTGGTCAAACAGATCTTTATTGACAAACAGACCATAGGCCACGATTTCCTGGGGAATGGCCACAAGCTTTCCATCCACCGTGTTGGCGACTCTTATAACGTCTCTCAGATTCCGGGCGCTTTCAAGCCCTGACAAATCCAAAAGCTTCCCTTCCTCCCCCAGCGTCCGAAGCGTATCCGGATTCAACAGATACAGGTCATCCATGTTGTGGCGGGCCCGGTCCAGCGTTACGTCATCGTAGGTCTTTTCCTGATAATTTTCCGCCGTATAGGTTCTATATTCTACCGTCACGTCTAATTCTTTTTCCGCCATCTCTATGGTGCGGTCAAAGGCTGTTCTGGAAGTATTTTGTGCATCCGGCCTGGATTTTTCCATGGGTCCAAACAGATTGATTCTGGTTCCCTCTTCCTCTTTGTCCACCACTAGATTTTCTCCCATGCCATATTTTTTCCCACAGGCGGACAAAGATAAAAACACAATACCTGTCAAGCTTAAAATTGCAACTTTGTGAAATCTTCCCATCAGACTCTTCATACCATACCTCTTTCCATCTCCAAAAACGATTTGAAATATGCTATCACCTTTTCATCTGCTGAAAGCCGTTTTACATCTCTCCCTTTATATATTGGCTTACTGTTTTTTTCAGCAAATCCATGTCAATAGGTTTGGCGATATGGGCATCCATGCCTGCATCCAAAGCATCCTTTACATCTTCCGCAAAAGCATTGGCCGTCATAGCGATAATCGGTATTTTTCCGGCATCTTCCCGGTCCAGGGCACGGATCCCTCTGGCCGCATCATAGCCATTCATAACAGGCATCTGAACGTCCATTAAAATCATGTCAAATTCACCTGGAGCAGCCTGGGCAAAACGCTCCACTGCCAGTTGACCATTCTCCACAATCTCACAGGCCGCGTCTTCTATATCCAGGAGCTCTGACAAAATCTCCGCGTTGATCTCATTGTCCTCGGCAACCAGAAAATGAAGGCCGCTGAGACTGCTGACCTCCTGGGTTTCCTGCTGGCAGCTATTTTCATCCACTTCTCTTTGTATTTTCAGAAGGGCTTCTTTAAATGCCGATACAAAAAAGGGCTTTGCCATGAACCCCACATTCTCCATGGAATATGCTTCCTCCTGCACCTCATCTCCATCGTAGGCTGTTAGAAACAAAATGGGGACAGATTTTGGGAGCAGCCTGCGCATTTTCTTGGCAGTTTCCACTCCATCCATTCCCGGCATCTTCCAGTCCAGCAAAATCACATCATAAGACTTATGAGAATCCCTTGCGTATTCTACCAGGCGTAAGGCCTCCGCCCCGCCAAGAGCAATGTCCACAGGGATGTCCGTATCCCTCATCAGCGTCTGAATACTCTTGCAGATCTCCAGATCATCATCCACTGCCAAAATCCGTGTGATCCCGCTTTCCTTCCAGAACTGTTCATCTGTCTGTCCGTTGGGAATCCGAAGCTCCAGCTCCACCCGAAACAGACTGCCTTTATTCACTTCGCTGGACACATCAATGGTTCCCCCCATAAGCTCCACAATATTTTTTGTGATAGCCATGCCAAGCCCTGTTCCCTGAACCTTATTGGTTGTGCTGTTTTCTGCTCTTGTAAAGGCGTCAAAGATTGTCTCCAGATATTCCGGCGTCATGCCGTATCCATTGTCTTCCACCTCAATGCGGATATGCTCGTATTGGCTGGAATACTGTTTCAGTCCGATAATCCGAAACCAGATGCTTCCGTGCTCCGGCGTGTATTTCACGGCATTGGAGAGAAGATTAATTAGAATCTGGTTAATTCTGGTCTCATCCCCAATGAGATATTCATGCTTGATGCCTGTTACAGTCACATAGAAATGCTGGACCTTCTCCTTTGCCATGGGTCGGATAATGGCATCCACAGAAGATACCAGGTTGTTCAATGTGAATTCGCCGATGGTAAGCACTACCTTTCCGCTCTCTATCTTGGACACGTCCAGCACATCATTGATCAGGCTGAGCAGATGCTGGCCGGAGGCCATAATTTTCCTGGTATATTCTCTGACCTTCACAGGGTTATCCGCATCCTTGGCCAGCAGGGTGGTAAAGCCCAAAATGGCATTCATGGGGGTACGGATATCGTGGGACATGTTGGAGAGAAAGGTGGTCTTGGAGTTACTGGCAATCCGTGCTGTCTGAAGCGCGTCCGCAAGCTGTTTGTTGTGAATCTCCCGCTCGATCTCCCGTTCTCTTCTCTCCTTATCCTGCTCCCTCCAGTTGAAATAATACAGAATACAGCAGAGTAAAAAGGCCATGAGCATAACAATTACCACAATGAGGATATTCTGATTTACCGAGCGCCCCTCCTGCTGAATTGCCTCAATAGGCACGTATCCAATAAGGTAAATGGCGCCTTCATTCACAGACCACATATAAATCAGGGAATTTTTATCCCGGATATCATGGTAAAACATAATATCTTCCCCGGCATCTATATTTATGGCTACCTCTGTCTGAAGCGCTTCATCCAAAATACTGTTTGCCCTGTAAAAATCCTGCAGATTCAGGTGTCCGGCATCCCTTTCCCCCATACCTGTGGGCTTTAGCACCAGACGTTGACTCTTGGTGTCCATAATATAGAGCATGGCGCTGCCATTGTAAAATTTCCCTGGAAGGGAACTCTCAAAGGAATCAAAGGTATATTCCACATAGAGGGTGCCAAACTGACGGCCATCCCTGGTCACAGGACATTTCATGGTATACGCCCAAGTCCCCATTTGATTCAGGTAAGACTGGGAAATAGGCAGGCCGTCCACGGTCTTCTCAAAGGAAAAGTCCAGTCCCTCCTCAGAAAAAGCTTCGCCAGTGCTAGAGATCCCTTCCGTCTCCCCGGAAGGGATCAAGGAGAGCATAACCATGGTCTTATTGCTCTCATAGGAACGGATAAACTCATAGGGATCTGCCGAGGCTCCAATCTCCTGTGCGATGAGCCTTTGAAATTCCGTCTCCTTGATTAAGATGGATTCTATGGTATTCTTAATCAGGTCAAGGCTCTCGTTTAGGTTATGAATCGCCGAGGTAGACATCTCTACGGATATCCTTCTGGCAACAGAGAACACAACCGCTCCTAAAATACAAAAAACAAATATAATTGAGAGAAACAAAGTGTTTCTTTTTTTCTCTTTCTGCTTCTTTTCCATTTCGCTCTCCATTCCGTTTAAAACTGTACATATTATATCATAACGAATCTGTAGAACACAATATTTAAAACGCCAAGTTCTGTCCATATTCCCATTCATCGGGGGAATTGACAGATATCCATATGGCTGGGCGGAAACAGTTTCCAAAGCAATTAGGTGGTCTATACTTCATTTTATGCAAAAAAGTCCCAACAGGACCATCGAATCATCCTCGACTTTCCTGCGGGACTTCCCCTTTGCTGTTCTTTCTATTTTCCTTGGGAATTGCTGCGGATCACATGGCTCATATCATACAATCCGGCCGGTTTCCCTGCCAGAAACTTGGCGGCCTCAATGGCTCCCTTACCGAATACTGCCCGGGAATACGCCGTGTGCTGCAAGGTAATCACTTCGTCCGCTCCTGCAAAGATCACCTCATGATCTCCCACAATGGTGCCTCCCCGCACAGCGGAAATTCCGATTTCTCTGCTGTCACGCTTTTTCCTCTGCTGGCTCCTGTCATACACATAGGTATAGCTGTCCCCAGCCGCCTTATTTGCCGCATCCGCCAGGGCCAGAGCCGTGCCGCTGGGCGCATCCAGCTTCTGATTGTGGTGCTTCTCCACAATTTCTATGTCAAATCCCGCCTCTGCAAGAAGGGGGGTAATCTCCTCCAGCAGGCGCGAAAGCAGATTGATGCCCAGAGACATGTTGGCTGATTTCAGGATTGCCACCTGACAACTTGCCTCCTTCACCTCCTCCAGCTGTTCCTGGGAAAGCCCTGTGGTGCACAGCACCAGGGGGAGCTGCTTTTTCACGCAGACCTGCAAAAGGTGACTGGTGACTGCCGCGCTGGAAAAGTCAATGACCACATCCCCCTCCACCGTGCAATCCATCAGATCTGTAAACACGGGAAAGGCGTGATCCTCTCCCTTGGCCGCATCCACACCGGCCACAATCCTAGCCTGTGCGTCCTCCTTCAAAAGATCGGCAATCATCCGTCCCATTCGGCCATTGCAGCCGTGCATAATGATTCTTACCATATTTTCTTTCTCCTCTGTCTCTTCCGGGATCCGTTTATTCCTTCACCGGGATTCCAAATTCCTTCATAGCCGCCTTCAGGTTCTCCTTGTGAGCCTCCTCCATCTCTGTGAGAGGCATGCGCAAGGGTCCTGCCTCCCAGCCCATCAGATTCATAGCCGCTTTCACCGGGATAGGATTCACCTCGCAGAACAGCTGGTCAATAAGGGGCAACGCCCGAAGCTGCAGCTCCATACTGCCCTTCATATCCCCCTCCATCCACTTGGCCACAATGTCGTGGGTTTCCTTTGGCGCCACATTGGACAATACGGAGATTACCCCCTGACCGCCCAGAGACAGCAAGGGCACGATCTGGTCGTCGTTTCCGGAATACAGGTCAATCTTTCCCCCTGCCAGCTGCATAAGCTTGGCGACCTGGGAAATATTTCCAGACGCTTCCTTGATAGCCACAATATTCTCCACATGCTCCGCCAGGTAGGCTGCCGTCTCCGGAAGGATATTGCAGCCGGTGCGGCCCGGCACATTGTACATTATGATAGGAAGCTTCACAGCCTCTGCAACGGCTGTATAATGGGCAATGAGTCCTTTCTGGGTAGCCTTATTGTAGTAGGGCGTCACCACCAGCAGGGCGTCCGCCCCATGCTTTTCCGCCTCCACGGACAGATAGATGGCTGTCTCAGTACAGTTGGATCCTGTTCCTGCGATCACCGGCACTCTGCCCTTTACCTGCTCCACCGTAAAGCGGATGACCTCCAGATGCTCCTCGTGGGTCAGCGTAGAGGCCTCCCCGGTTGTACCGCAGGCAATGATGCTGTCTGTTCCCTTTGCAATCTGATCCTCCAGAATCTCCGCCAGCTTAGGATAGTTCACCTCTCCGTTTTCCTTCATAGGCGTAATAACGGCCACGCCTGCTCCTGTAAAAATCGACATGCTTATTTCCCCTTTCCCTTTCGAAACTTGTTCTCCCCAGGAGTTCTTCCCCTAGACGAGCCAAAAATATAGAGGCCGACGGTCAGGTCTGCCTCTAAAGAATCCATGTATTCATCCATTCTTCGATAGCGCCCCACCTGTATTTCGGTGACAGTCATAGAATTCTTCACCCTATGCCCAAGGAAACATCTGCAGGAAATCCTTCCTTTCGGCGTTCGTCCCTTTCCTCCGCTTTCTCCTATGCCTGTCATATCCGGCGGAGTACTCTTGAAAAACGCAACCTCTATCTTCTTCTCTTATTTTTGTTCTACTTTATCATAGACGTTTCTGGTTGTCAACGCCTACTTTTATATTTTGCCTAGCCTTTCCGGGTCTCAATCTCATGCACCTGATCCACGTAGGGAAAAAGCTCCTCCTTCATGTGAATACCAGTGACTACCAGACCCACGGAGTCCTCTTTCACAGCCAACAGGGACTTCATTTCCTCAATACTGACTAAATTCAAATCCAATAATCCCAAAATCTCATCCAGAATCAAAAGATCGCATTCTCCTGTGGCCAACACCTTTTTGGCAAATCCAAACGCATTTTTAATGTTGGCGCTTTCTTCGGCCTGCTCCTGTACCCCCAGATCATTGTAGTTGGCTGAAAATTTCTCAAACCGGAATACCTTCATCTCCGGCTCCAGACGTTGAACCAGCTCCAGATTCTCTCCCTGGCATCCCTTTAAAAACTGAATTACAATCACGGATTTTCCGCTGTTTGCAGCCATCAGTCCCTGTCCCAGCGCAGCGGCCGTCTTTCCCTTGCCCGCCCCGCAATATACGGTGATCATTTCCCGATCCATACGATTCTCCTATACTTTTTCCTCAGAAACATACCCGTTTTGCATTTTTACTATACACTATACAGGGGGAAAAAGCAAGAAAAAAGGGATCCTGCCAGGTTTTCAGTTCTCCTCGTAGTCCAGCTTGCTCACGGAAACCTCGTATGCCACCCGCCTTTCCGACTCGAATTCATCCAACTTTTTTACATATTCCCGGCTCTGAATCCGGCCCCAGATCTGGGCGTGGCCTCCCACCTCAAAGCTGGATGCAAAGCGGGCGTTGCGGCCCCAGCAGATACAGGGAATATAATCCGACTTTCCATAAGGACGGTTCACGGCGATGAGAAGATCTGCGATCTCCCTTCCCAGAGGGGTTTTCCGGTAAACCGGCGGTTTGCAAATATATCCATCCAGAAAAATCTGGTTTGTCTTGGCATTTTCCACTTCCTCTTCCATGAATTCCATCTCCCTGGCAAATACCGACAGGACCAGCCGGTTCTTTTTCTCTTCGTGCCGGTTATAAGATCGAAACTGGCCGGAAACCCGGATATATTCTCCCACATAATCCTCTGTCACATCCACCAGCCGCTCGGAAATCATTACAGGAATAATATCCGCAGAATCGCTAAGCCTCTTTACTGACAGCTCCAAAATATAGAAGCCCTCCCCGAAAACCTCATGGCTGAATGTGAATTCCGATACAATTTCTCCGATCATAGACACCTGGTTATTTTCAATTACCTTATCTGCCATACTGCATGTTCTCCCTTCTTTTTGCGAAGCATCTCTTTTCGTATTTTGGTTATCTTTATATATATATTCCCCACTTTTTCCCTTTAGAACCACTTTTTCCGGATTTTTCCGGGTTTTTGGAAAATTTTTTATTGTAATCTTTTGCAGATGTGATACACTGTATAAGTTGTAAAAGCATATTGTTTTATGAGGTTGAATGATGAAAAGAGAAAATATCAGAAATGTAGCCATTATCGCTCACGTAGACCACGGGAAAACCACTCTGGTGGACGAGCTGCTGAAACAAAGCGGCGTATTCCGGGCAAATCAGGAGGTGGCGGAGCGTGTTATGGACTCCGGCGATATTGAGCGGGAGCGGGGAATTACCATATTGTCCAAAAATACGGCGGTGACATTTGGGGACACCAAAATCAATATTATTGACACGCCGGGACACGCGGATTTCGGCGGGGAGGTGGAGCGTGTTTTAAAAATGGTCAACGGGGTGATCTTGGTGGTGGATGCCTTTGAGGGCTCCATGCCCCAGACCAAATTCGTGCTGAAAAAGGCTCTGGAGCTTGACCTCCACGTGATTGTCTGCATTAACAAAATCGACCGGCCCGAGGCCAGGCCGGAAGAGGTGGTGGATGAGGTGCTGGAGCTTCTCATGGATCTGGACGCCTCCGACCAGCAGCTGGACTGCCCCTTCCTTTACGCCTCCGCCAAGGCAGGATACGCGGTGCGCTCCCTGGAGGATGAGCCGAAAAACATGAGCCCTCTCTTCGAGACTATTCTGGACTACATTCCGGCGCCGGAGGGAGATCCTGATGCCGGCACCCAGGTGCTTATCAGCACCATTGACTACAATGAATATGTGGGCCGCATCGGCGTGGGCAAGGTGGACAACGGCACCATTCGGGTGAATCAGGAAATGGTGGTGGTGAATCACCATGATCCGGAGAAATGCAAGAAGGTAAAAATCAGCAAGCTCTACGAGTTTGACGGCTTAAACAAGGTGGATGTAACAGAAGCCACTATCGGTTCCATTGTAGCCATTTCCGGAATCGCAGACATTCATATCGGAGATACCCTGTGCTCCCCGGACCATCCGGATCCCATCCCCTTCCAGAAAATTTCCGAGCCCACCATCTCCATGCATTTTATGGTCAACGACAGCCCTATGGCCGGCCAGGAGGGCAAATACGTCACCTCCCGCCATCTGCGGGACCGGCTGTTCCGGGAGCTGAACACGGACGTGAGCCTGCGGGTGGAGGAAACGGATACCACCGAGGCTTTCAAGGTCTCCGGCCGGGGGGAACTGCATCTGTCCGTTCTCATTGAGAACATGCGCCGGGAGGGCTATGAGTTTGCTGTGAGCAAGGCGGAGGTCTTGTACAAAACCGACGAGAAAGGCAAGCGGCTGGAGCCCATGGAGCGGGCCTATGTGGATGTGGACGACGAATTCTCCGGCACGGTGATCCAGAAGCTTAGCGAGCGAAAAGGCGAGCTTCTGAACATGAACAGCGGAAGCGGCGGCTCCACCCGCCTGGAATTCTCCATTCCGGCCCGGGGCCTGATCGGATACCGGGGCGAATTCCTCACGGACACCAAGGGCACCGGGGTGCTCAACACTATTTTTGACGGCTACGGCCCCTACAAGGGGGATATCAGCTACCGGAAGCAGGGATCCCTCATTGCCTTCGAAGCCGGGGAAGCCATTACCTACGGCCTGTTTAACGCTCAGGAACGGGGCGCCCTCTTCATTGGTCCCGGGGAAAAGGTTTACGCCGGCATGGTGGTGGGCCAGAACGGCAAGGCCGAGGATATTGAGCTTAACGTGTGCAAAACAAAAAAACTTACCAATACCCGTTCCTCCAGCGCTGACGAAGCTCTTAAGCTTACGCCGCCCCGGATCTTAAGCCTGGAGCAGTGCCTGGAATTCATTGATACGGACGAGCTGTTAGAGATCACGCCCAAGACCCTGCGGATCCGCAAGAAAATTTTGGATCCTACTCTGCGCAAACGGGCGTCTATGCGGTGATTTTGGAAGGAGACCTATGAAAAACGATACCATAATCCAAAAACCCCAATCCCTTTGCTGGGATACTGTTCCCCGGCTTTCCATAGACTGCCCCCTGTGGAGCCAGCCTGCAGGCATCCAGGCCTTTGCTCAGCTTTGCTATGACGATACGGCCCTGTATGTGAAGCTGACGGCGGTGGAAGCGCAGATTCGTGCGGAGCACAAGGATCCTCTGGACTTCCCCTGCGAGGACAGCTGTCTGGAATTCTTTTTCTGTCCTATGCCGGGGGATACACGCTATTTTAATATAGAGTTTAATCCCAACTGCTGTCTGTATCTGGGGCTTGCCCATAACCGTTATGACCTGGTCCGCCTGCTGCCCCCGCGCTCCGCCTTTTCTCCCCGGGCGGAGCGCACCCAGGATGGCTGGTCCATTGCTTATCAGATTCCCTTTTCCTTTATCCGGCTCTTTTTCCCGGACTTTCAGGCTGTCCCCGGCGGTTCTATCCGGGCCAACTGCTTCAAATGCGGGGATCTGACGCCCAATCCCCATTTTCTTTCCTGGAACCCGGTCGATCATCCCACACCGGATTTTCACCGTCCTCAGGATTTTGGGATTCTGTACTTTAAGTAACCTGTTGACACAGAATCTGTTTCGCCTCATCTATGGTGGCAATGGCACGTCCCGCTTCCCCCGCCAATTCCCACCGAGGTAGAGCTGTGCAGAATCTTAAACGTGGGCCGGGGCTCTGTGCGGGAAGCGCTGAAAATCCTGGAGGCCACCCACTTAATCCAGATTCGCCGGGGAGACGGGACCTATATTTCCAACCCAGATGACATCTCCTTCGCAAACGCTCTGCTGTTTAAGATGATCCTGACAAATACCTCCATGGATGAAATGGTGGAATTTCGGGAACAGATAGAAATCTCTGCGGTTCATCTTGCCGTGGCCCACGTGCAGCCGGAGGATCTGCTGTTGCTTAAGGAGAATATTTCTCTTTTTACTGCCTGTATCGAGAATTCCCCCTCTGACTATGCCCAGCTGCACAAGCTGGATATGGGGTTTCACCGTCTCTTCGCCGCCTGTATGAAAAATAAATTGATGGAGGAAATCTATCTACTGGCCATGGATATTTTCTCCCCCACCATTCTGAATAATTTTGAGACCGGACAGGTTCTGGGGGCAGATGCCCAAACCACCCTCATCTCCCACAAAACCATTGTGCAGGCTCTGGAAACCAGGGATATTCATTTGGGAGTTCACGGGGTATGGCAGATGCTGGATATCTGGAAGCGATGGGCCAATAAAAAGAAGGAATAAGAACCTGGCTGACACACAGATGGCTGCAGTCAGGCTGTCTTTGTATCACAAAGCAAAAGGCACCGCCGGGATCAGGGCAGTGCCTTTTTTATCTTTGGTATATCGAAATCTGTTGTCATTTGTTGTATTTATTCTAACTCTGTCGAAGAAAAAAGTCAACCTTTTCTTCCTGTCAATATATGGAAATATACGGTGTTATTTGCTAATCCATTTAAAAGTCCTGCGCCAATGGGATTTCCTTTTGGACGGCTCGTCAGAAAACAACACTTCTATACTAGTCCAGCACAGTCCTGGCACATCCGTAAATCCCCGCATCATTTCCCAGGGTTGCCAGCACAAACTGCACCCCCCGGGTGGCCTTATAGCAGTGTCTCAGATAGTGCTTCTGAATGTACTCCAGCAGAATCGGACCGGCCTTGGACACTCCGCCGCCGATTACAATTACCTCCGGATCCAGCACAGCCGTAAAGGTGGCGATGGCTTTCCCCAGATAGTCCCCGAAACGCTCTGCCACCCGGATAGCCAGCTGGTCCCCTGCCTTTACCGCGTCAAACACGGCCTTAGCTGTCACTGGCTCCTGTCGAAGCAAAGAGTCGTCTGCGCTTCGTTCCAGCTCCTCTTTCGCCAGCTTCACAAGGCCTGTGGCGGACGCCACCTGCTCCAGGCATCCCTTGTTTCCGCAGCCGCAGTGGCCGCTGACCGTCTCGTCCGCATAGGTATGTCCCACCTCGCCGCCTGCTCCGTGAGATCCTACCAATATCTTGCCGTCAATAATGATTCCGCCGCCCACGCCGGTTCCCAGCGTCAGCATAATTACATTGCGGTAGCCTTCCGCTCCGCCCTTCCACATCTCGCCTAAGGCCGCCACATTGGCGTCGTTTCCTCCCCGGGCTGGGATTCCTGTAAGCTCCGTAAGCTCCCTGGTAACCTCTTTTCTCCCCCAGCCCAGATTAGCTGTATGGGGAACCGTGCCTTCCGCATTCATGGGGCCTGGCACGCCGATGCCAATGCCGCACACCTCCTGTGGGGTTACCTGATGAACTGCCAGTTTCTCCTTGATAGAAGCCGCAATATCCGGCAAAATGGCCTCTCCGCCGTTCTCTGTGCGTGTCACAATCTCCCATTTGTCCAACAAATCACCGCCGCGATTGAACAGTCCCATTTTTACAGTGGTTCCGCCTACGTCTACTCCAATACAATACTCCTTCACGCTCATGCCGCCTCCTGTCGCCGCATTATCCCTGCAGCCTTCTTCGTTTTATTCTAATGGGCGGGAAGCACTGCTGCTTCCCTCTATGCCGCCCCCAGACTTCATCCCTTGGCAATGCTCTCCTGCACTCTCCGATACAGCTCCTGGGCCGCGTTGTAGCCCATCTTCTTCTGCCGGTGGTTGACGGCCGCCGACTCTACGATTATGGCCAGATTCCGGCCCGGACGAATAGGCAGGGAATGACAGACCACCTTATTTCCCAGGAATTCTGTGTACTCCTCCTCCAGACCCAGGCGGTCGTAATCCTTATCCTTATCCCAGTCCTCCAGCTTAATGACCATGTCAATGGACTGGGTTTCCTTCACGCTCTCCACACCGAACAGGGTCTTTACGTCCACAATACCGATGCCGCGAAGCTCAATAAAATGCTTGGTAATCTCCGGGGAGCGGCCCACCAGCGTATCGTCGCTGACCTTGCTGATCTCCACCACATCGTCTGTCACCAGACGGTGACCTCGTTTAATCAGCTCCAGAGCCGCCTCGCTCTTGCCGATGCCGCTCTCGCCCATGATCAGCACGCCCTCGCCGTACACATCCACCAGCACTCCATGAATGGAAATCCGGGGAGCCAGCTCCACCCCCAGCCAACGAATGATCTTTGCCATGAAGGGAGAGGTTCCCACGTCTGTGCTTAAAACAGGCACTTCGTATTGATTGGCCAGGGCCAGCACATCCTCCTCCGGCTCTGTCCGGGAAGTATAGATGACGCAGGGAATATTGCTGGAGAAAAACCGTTCGTATATGGGATATTTCTCCTCTCTGGTTTTACTCATAAGATAGGTGTACTCCACATATCCCACGATCTGTACACGCTCTGATGCAAAGTGATCAAAGTATCCGGTTAGCTGCAAAGCCGGACGGTTGATTTCCGGGGAAGTGACCTTCCGGTTCAGCAGACTGATATCTGGGGTCAGATTCTTCAGATTCAATTTTTCCACTAGCTTTGTCATATCGACAGACTGTATCATTGCCATACGCATTCTCCTGTTTTGCCGCCAGCATACGGCGGTCTTTCTTCTATCTTGTTTGCCTCCCCTTCGTGTCCCCTTGTACACCCAGGGTATCCGGCTGTTACTACTATATCATTATCCAGGCAAAACGACAAGGTTTAATGAAAAAAACCATACACCTTCTCCGCCGCCCCCCGGTTCATGGAGGGCACCTGGCTTAGGTCCTCCACGCTTGCCGCCCGAATGGATTCCAGGGACTGAAAATGCCGCATGAGAGCCTTTCGCCGGGAGGGACCGATGCCGGGAATATCGTCCAGAATAGAGTGCACCTGTTCCTTGCTGCGAAGAGAGCGGTGATACTCGATGGCGAACCGGTGGGCCTCATCCTGAATCCGGGTAATGAGCCGAAAGCCCTCGGAGTTCCGTTCTATAGGAAGCTCCTGGTTCTGAAAATATAGTCCCCGGGTCCTGTGATTATCATCCTTGACCATGCCGCAAACCGGGATGGAAAGCCCCAGATGTTCCAGCACCCGTAAGGCCACATTCACCTGTCCTCTGCCTCCGTCCATCATAAGGAGATCCGGAAATTTCGTAAAGCTTCCCACCTCCCGGGGCAGCTCCCGGTCCTCCAGCTGCTGCTGTTCCTCCAGTCCATGACTGAACCGTCGCTCCAGCACCTCGGCCATGCTGGCGTAGTCGTCAGGCCCCTGAACCGTGCGGATCTTAAACTTGCGGTAATCGCTGCGCTTGGGCTTTCCGCCCTCGTATACCACCATGGATCCCACAGACTCAAACCCGCTGATATTGGAGATATCAAAGGCCTCCACCCGGGAGATCCGCTCCAGGCCCAGAAGCCGGGCAATCTCCTTCATAGCGCCAATAGTTCGGCCTTCCTCCCGCTTAATCTTCTCCTTGTCCTGGCTTAAAACCAGGGCTGCGTTTTTCCTGGCCAGCTCCACCAGCTTCTCCTTGCTGCCGATTTTCGGCACCCGGATCCGCACCCGCTGTCCTTTTCTCTGGCTCAGCCATTCCTCCACCAAAGCCGCGTCCTCGATCTCCTGCTGGATCATCAGCTCCCGGGGAATAAAGGGAGTTCCGGCATAGAATTGCTTGATAAAGCTGTCCAAAATCTCCCCGGTTCCCTCCCCCTCTGCAATGCGCAGATAGAAATGGTCCCGTCCAATGAGGCGACCGTCCCGCACAAAGAATACCTGGACCACCGCGTCCTCTCCTTCGCTGGCAAGAGCGATGATATCCTTATCCTCCTGATCGCTGTTGGTAATCTTCTGCTTCTGGGCCACCTGACGGACGCTGTTCAGCAGATCCCGGTACTCCATGGCTTTCTCAAACTCCATGGCGTCCGAGGCCGCCTTCATCTTCTCCTCCAGCTCCTTCAAAAGAGGCCCGAAATTCCCTCCCAGGAAATCCAAAACCTTTCGAATATTCTCTCCATACTCCTCCCTGGAAATATATCCCTGGCAGGGGGCGCTGCACTGCTTAATGTGATAATTCAAGCAGGGCCGATCCTTTCCTATATCCCGGGGCAGGCTGCGGTTACAGGTGCGGATCTGGTACAGCTTATGGATCATGTCAATGGCGTCTTTCACAGCCCCTGCGCTGGTGTAGGGACCGAAATATTTCCCCTTGTCCTTTTTCAGCTGCCGGCAAAACTGCACCCGGGGATACTCCTCGTACATGGTCACCTTGATGTAGGGATAGGTCTTGTCATCCATAAGCATGGTATTGTATTTGGGCCGGTGCTCCTTGATAAGATTGCATTCCAGCACCAGGGCCTCCAGCTCGGAGTCCGTCACAATATACTCAAACCGGGCAATGTGGGTGACCATCTGCTCGATCTTCACCCCTTTATTTCTGCTGGACTGGAAATACTGCCGCACCCGGTTTTTCAGAGAAATAGCCTTGCCCACATAGATAATGGCGTCCTTCTCATCATGCATAAGATAGACTCCGGGACGGGCCGGAAGCTTTTTTAGTTCCTCTTCTATGTCAAACATGGGTTAAATCCTTTCTTATGTGCTTAAAGCTTATTGTACCAGCTTTGATGCGGATAGTCAAAAAGGAAGTATCACGCATCTGTGATACTCCCCTTCTGTCTTTTCTCTTATTTCTTTATCTCTTCTACAATAATCTCAGGCTTTGGGGATTCTTCCTGTTCCTCTGTCAGTTCCTGTTTCTGTTCCTTTGCAGCTTCTTCTGATTTCCCGGTCTCCAAAGCTTTCGTCTGCTCCTGTCCATCCCCAGCTTCTAACCGCTCCTGGGAAGACGTCTCTACCATCTCCCGGAAATCTCCTTCCGTGTCTTTCTCTGGGGCTTCCCTGATTTCTTCTGTCTCGGCAGGTCTTTTCTCTTCTGTGGAAGGGGTTTTCTCTTCCGGCATCTTTTCTAAGGCGTCCCCTTTCTCCTGGATCCGCTGCTTTGCCTCCCCGGCCTCTTCTTCCTCCGGCTCCGGCAGTCCCTTGGCCTTGCGGAAGATCTTCATAAACTCCTTGCCGGTAATGGTTTCCTTCTCGATAAGGAATTCTGCAATCTGATCCATCACATCCCGGTTTTCCAGCAGCAATCGCTTGGCCTCCTCGTAGGATTCCTTCAGAATCCGCATAACCTCCTGGTCCACCTCCGCTGCAGTGGCCTCCCCGCAGTTTAACACTGCCCGGTTAGACAGATACTCGCTCTCCTGGGTAGCCAGACCCATGAGGCCGAATTTCTCCGACATGCCATACTGGGTTACCATGGCCCTCGCCAGCCGGGTGGCCTTCTCAATATCATTTGACGCTCCGGTTGTCACCGTGTCAAAGACAATCTCCTCAGCAGCACGGCCGGCCAGACAGCCCACCAATATAGCCTCAATCTCTTTCTTGGTGTTCAGGAATTTCTCTTCCTCCGGCACCTGCATGACATAACCCAGCGCTCCCATGGTACGGGGCACAATGGTAATCTTCTGCACCGGCTCCGCATCCTTTTGCAGCGCGCTGACCAATGCATGCCCTACCTCGTGGTAGGAGACGATCCGGCGCTCTTCCTTGCTCATAATCCGGTCTTTTTTCTCCTTACCCACCAGCACCACTTCCACAGACTCAAATAAGTCCTTCTGGGACACGGCCTTGCGCCCGTTCTTTACGGCCAGGATCGCCGCCTCGTTAATCATATTTGCCAGGTCAGAGCCTACGGCTCCGCTGGTGGCCAGGGCAATGGCGTCTAGGTCTACGGTCTCGTCCAGGGACACATTTTTGGCATGAACCTTTAAAATATCCACCCGGCCTTTTAAATCCGGCTTATCTACGATCACCCGGCGGTCAAAGCGTCCCGGACGCAAAAGGGCTGAGTCCAGCACTTCCGGCCGGTTGGTGGCAGCCAACACCAGACACGCCTTAGAGCTGTCAAAACCGTCCATCTCTGCCAGAAGCTGATTCAGAGTCTGCTCCCGCTCATCATTTCCGCCGCCGTACCGGGAATCCCGGCTCTTTCCAATGGCGTCGATCTCATCAATAAAAATAATACAGGGGGAATTCTTTTTTGCCTCCTCAAAGAGGTCCCGCACACGGGAAGCTCCCACGCCCACAAACATTTCCACAAAATCCGAGCCGGACAGGGAGAAAAAGGGCACATGGGCCTCTCCCGCCACAGCCTTGGCCAGCAGTGTTTTTCCTGTTCCCGGAGGTCCCACCAGCAGCGCGCCCTTGGGAAGCTTGGCGCCAATGGTAGTATATTTGCCCGGATTGTGCAGAAAGTCCACCACCTCCTGCAAAGACTCTTTGGCCTCCTCCTGGCCCGCCACATCCTTGAAGGTAACCCCGGTCTCCTTATCCATATAGACCCTGGCCTTGCTCTTTCCCACTCCCATAAGGCCGCCTCCGCCGCCCATCTTTCGCATAACCAAACCGAAGATCACCCAGATCAGAATCAGGGGAATCATAATGCTGGCAATCTCATAGATCAGGGCCGCAGCCCCGTTTTCCACCGGGGTGCTGTACTCCACACCGGCTGCCTCCAGCCGCTCCTGCAGCTCATAATCGGGAAAGTACCCTGTATAATAGGTATACTCCATGCCCGGCATGGGGGAATCCTTGGGCGTAATGGTAACCCGTTTGGAGGTCACCTCCACCTTCTCTACCTGATCCTCCTCCAGCATCTGGACAAACTGGTTATAGGTAATCTCCTCGCTGCCCACGCCGCCCATAAATCCGCGGAACATGCTGTAACCCATGAGAAATACCAGGCTGATAATCAAAAAGCCCAAAATACTCTGTTTATTTTTGGGATCTTTATTTCCACCGCCGTTATTTTGGTTGCGGTTCTGATTTCTGTTATCGTCCATCCTTATCCTCCTCGCATGTCATTCTGCACTTCTCACTCTGCTTGTGTTAGCGCAGGATAACACTACTATTATAGTTTCAAAGCCAGGATAAAGCAAGACGAAATATTATGAAAATTCTGTGATGAACTGTGATCCACGAAAAAAATCCAAAACAAATCCCCAAGGGCAAAATTTTTATTTCCTCATTATAAAGCCCATCCGATTAACATGCGCAATTCCATTCCGTTTTACATTAATATAATCGATACTCCTCCTATCCCATCGTCTTCTCCATCCTGTGATAACAGAGAAAATCCCCTCCCTCGGTCTCAATTTTTTCATAGGAAATAATTCTGTAGCCCCGCTTTAAATACATGCTCTCCGCCGGAAAGGACGCGTCAACATATACCGCCCCATATTGCCCCAGCACGCTTTCCTCCAGCAGATCCATAAGCCTGCTTCCATATCCCTTTGCCTGATGTTTTGGTACAATAAAAAGCCTGCAGATCTCATTCTTTCGGATGCTGCCGGTCCCCACGATCTCTCCTTGTACCAGCGCAAAGTAAATTTCCTCTTTGCCCATGGCCTCCCGGATCCTTTCCTCCCTGTGCAGCTCAAGGAAAAACCGAACTGCTCCCAAGGGATAATAATGGGGATACACAGCTTTTATTGTTTTCTCCACAATCTCCGCCACCTCTGCCGGGCACTCTGCCCGCCTTAACTCCATATCAAAATCCATATTCTCCATTTCATCCTCTCTTCTTTCTCATCCGCAGCAGGATTTGCCGCTGTTTTGCCGCTCCTTCCAAACAGAAGCCAGAATATCCTTAAGGACAAGAAAGGAATCCAGCTCATTGTATCCGTATTTCTTTTCCAGGTCTCTCAGAAGCTTATCCAGCTCTGTCTTATAACAGGTTGTTTCAACCTCTTTCTGATACCGGGTCAGAACCGGATATTTCTTACTCCATGCCTTAGTCCAGTCAATCTTGTCTGATACCTGCTCACTGGTCCTGTCAATCACCTCTTGGATCTCTTTTACATCAATGTCAAACTCCACCAGTTCATCCAGTGACAGTCCATACAAAACCGCCAGCCTCTTTGACTGACGAATATCCGGAAGAGATTCATCTGTCTCCCATTTTGAAACCGTCTGCCTGCTGATCCCCAGCTTTTCAGCCACCTCCTCCTGTGACATTCCCTTCTTCTTCCGCGCGTCAAATAAATGATTTCCTAAACTCATATGGCGTTTCCTCCTCTCTTTGTTATGTCCTGATTATAGTCTTTTCACAGAGAAAATTCCACCAACATAATCGTACACTTCCGCCCGTTTTGTTAACATGGTGATTGGCCACTGCCGCCTGATTGGTTACAATGCTGATTTTCTCATTGAGTAAACGAAAGTGGTATGGTAAAATATTACTCAGTCCTGAAGAATCCAAAAAATATCTGTAATATTTCTCCAGGGCTAATAAAATGGGGCGATAAATTGAGAACAAAATGGATTATTTTTTTACTTTTGCTGTGGTGTCTGCCCTTACGCACAAATGCTGCAGATACCGGGGATAGACAAGCCTGCTTTGCAAGGGAGGGCTCTGTCTATCTGATCCAGTCGGAGGAGGATCTTAGAAAGCTTGCCCTCCTGGTCAACGAAAATCAGGAGGTGGAGCCGGGTGTGCCGGCTCAGACGGCTTCTTATTTGCTGACAACGGATCTGGATTTAAGAGAATACTGCAAGGATCCGGAGGGCTGGGAGCCCATCGGCCGGGCCGGGCACATGGACAGCGCCGGCGTATATGTGGAGGGCGGCTATTTTAACGGTTCCTTTGACGGCGGGAATCATGTGATTACTGGGCTTTATATCAACCGTCCGCAGGAACAGGCCCAGGGGCTCTTTGGTTGCCGGGAGGATCTGCGGCCCACGGATTTTCCCTATTCTGTGGATATGGAAAGCCCTTCTTTTCGGGAAAAGGCAGAGACCACCATCAAAAACCTTTATATCAAAGACTGTGATGTGACAGGAGGCTCTGGCACGGGACCTGTCATGGGCTGTCTTTGGAACTTTTTTCAGGAAGATTTCGGAGAAATCAATCTGACCAACTGCCATGTAACCGGGAAGGTCACCTCCTACGGCACCGGAGGAGGCGTGGGGGGAATTGTCTCTGCCGTAAAGGACAGCAGCTTTCAGGGCACTCTGACCTCCCTGGGTTCTGCAGGAGGCATTGCCGGGGAAGCCTATTATATAGACCGATGCTATATGCGGGGAACCGTGACTGGCAGCGGCTATGTGGGGGGCATCGGCGGCATGGCGGTCTGTGTCCGGAACTCCTACTCCATAGGCGCCGTAGAGGGCTACAACAGTGTGGGCGGTATTACCGGCATGGGAGCCTGTATCACCGGCTGCTACACCCGCACAGACGTGGCAGGTTATGTGCGCACCGGCGGCATGATCGGAGAAATCCAGTCCATGGCGGTACGTGTTCCCCAAGGCGCCTCCGCCGGGGCCCGTATCCGAAATTGCTTTATGGGCGGCAGGAACATAACGAGAGTGGAAAAGACGGATAAGGAGATCTTTCAGGATCCCAGAGACTATAACGGATATATTTACGGCTTCCCCGGCGCGGGCATTGACCGGGATCCGGTGCAGGTATGGCTTTACCGCCGGGACGTACAGGTGGAAGGGTTTGACACCGGATTCTACAGGTATCTGTGCACGGCTATAGACTGGAGGGAATTTGACCAGGAACAGTGGGAAAGCATGCTGCTTCCAGAGGATACTCTGTGGGAGGACTCCTGGGCCGAAACTCCCTCCAATACATATCCCCGTCTGAAATGGGAAAAGGACAATCTTTTTGCCCGCACCACTACAGTCATGGTGCGGGAGGGAGATTCCCTCTCCCGAATCGCCAGGAAACTGCTGGGAGATGGGAACAGGTGGACAGAACTCTATAGGGAAAATCAGACGGTCATCGGAGAAGACGCCGATCTCCTGGAGCCTGGCATGGAGCTGGAGGTCCGGGATAATCGGCAGACTTTAGATCAAAACCATGCCTCAACCGCAGAATGAATCTGGAAGGAGAATCTATGTCATTTACCATCTATGTACGAATGAAAAAACTGGGAAAGCAGAAGCGCCAGGAGCTTACTCCTACTCCCTATGCCCTGGAAGAGAAGCCTAACACCGTCCAAGAGCTTCTCGTAAGTCTGACCAGGCTTGGAGTTCGGCAGTATAACGCCAGAAAAGACCAGGGACAGATCCTGTCCTTTCTCACAAAGGAGGAAATCTTTGCACAGGCCCAGCGTGGAAAAATATCCCTGGGCCTTCGGGGCGGAGAGGATGCCCAGGAAGATCAAGCCATTGAAAACACTATACAGAGTTTTGAGGACGGAATTTATCGCGTATTTGCCGGGGAGGAGGAGCTGACGGCTCTCTCCGATGAGATTCCATGGAGGGAAGACCTGGTATTTACATTTATCCGCCTGACCATGCTGTCCGGGTGGTAAAGGAAAAGGAGCGAAAAATATGGCAGAATTTACCTATCAAACAAGAAAAAAGCTTACCGACTCCTGGGTGGAGGATGCCCAAAAAAGGGGCGCCCACCTTTCTTCCCAGGAAAAAAACATGCTGCCCAGCGTCTATCACTATTCGATTCCACAGGATGTGTGCAAGGAAATGCGGGAGCTGCTGGAAAAGGGCACCTTCCGGTCCTTAAGCGAGATGTACCGGAAACGCTTCCCGGCGCTGGTGGACGTCTGTGTGAAAAAGGAGTGGCAGGAGGAATTCTATTACGCTCTGGACCAGATGAACTGCTATCAGATGACAGCCGGATGGTTCCGCAGAAGTATCCGCTCCGGCAGCTATACCCCCTTTGTGGATCAGAGTATTCGGCTGCTGCGCGGGTATTCCCGGCTCAGCTTCTACCATGCCACCCTTGCCGATCTTCTCACCGGAAACGTATCCCCGGAAATCTATGATCATGCCAGGACAGAGTACTTCTCCTATTCTGATATCATGGCCGCCCAGATCGACCGGGACGACAAAGCCATGATCCAGGCCATCCGGGATATTCTCTTTGGCGAAGGCAACACAGCCATGATGAGCCGGGAAATGATCCTGGGAATTGTAAAGGGAAAGAGCCGGGAACTCTATGAGGATCTGGGTAAATTTCTGCTGGCCGCAAGACTTCAGGAGGGCGCCCGCCAGGCTGTCTGCGAGACCATGGATGCAGGACGCCCGGAGGCCTTTCTCCACCTGTTCTCTGTCATCGAGGAACATAATCTGATCCGCTATTCCTCCGTGAAGCGGGCTGTCAGCACCTGGATCGGTATTTTCAACGAAAAAAGCGTGGACCGCATCAGCGATAAGCTTATGCGCCTAATGGGCCAATGCCTGCGGGATCCCGGTTTTCAAAAGGAACAGCTGACCACAAACGATGCCGTGGCCATCAGCTGCGCCCTCTGGGCCAGAGGCTTTTACAGCGCGGAAGCTGCGGTGGAGGATATTCTGGAGCTGATTCGCCACGGCACCAGACAACAGAAACTAACGGCCTCCTATTTTAATACCTCCCTGCAGAATGAAAAGCTGACCATGCGCTCCGCCAAGGAGGTTCTTCGTTCCTATCCCGAGGATCTGGAGCTAGCCGCCTGCTTTATGCCGGGCTTCATGGCCTCTGCAGGCTCTCAGTTTTATCAACTGGTGAGGGACGAAAAACAAGACACTTACTATCCTCGGGATTGCGTAGCCAGAAGGCCCAGGCTTTTGGATACGGAAGCCTATTTTGACAGCAGAGATGAAGCGGAGGAGTTTTATGGTATTTTAAAGGCGCTCCTGAAACAGCTTCCTCAGAAGGGTTTAACCCTTTCTCCCTGCATCTTCCCCTGGCACCAGGTGGCTTTGAGTCCGTCGGATTTGGCTGTGCGCCTGTGCCTTATAGCCTGGATGCTTCAGGATGATGCGCTTTTGGATGAGACTGTCAAGCTTATTCCTGTCATTGGACAGGGCGGCTCCTATTATGGGGCGTCCCGAGCAGCTGTGGCCCGGGTTCTGCTCTATCGTCCTGCCACAGAGGCGAGAAAGCTGGCGCTGTTTGACCTGCTGCACAACCCGGAGGAGTATACCAACCAGACTGCCCATGCCCTGGTTGAGGACATGACTCTGTCCTCTGAGGATTACAGGGAGATCGAGAAAAACCTGAAATATAAGAAAGGCCGCAGCCAGACCCTTGCCCTTTTGAAAAAGCAGGACAAGCAAGGGCTCACTGCCTGTATCGGCAGGCTTCTGGCTGCCAAATCCGAAGAATGTCACATGGGCGCCCTGGATCTGTCTCTGCAGCTGAAAAAGGAGGACAGCCAAAGCTTCTCCCAGGTCATTCCCATGCTCCAGGCCTTTTCAAATCCCACTGGAAAAGAGCAGGTCCTTCTGGAGGAGCTGTTGGGCGGGGAAAGCGAGGCGGAGGATATTTTAAATACTCTTGGCTACGGTTTATACGATACGGATAAGGAGTGGGTCCTGCCCCCGGTAACTGTAGAAGAAAAGGAGGCGTCCAGGCTCTTTGTACACGGAGAAGGGGCCTGCATCCAGGTATTGCAGAAGCTTGACAAGCTTATCGCAGAAAACCGGGAGCGCTCCTACAAGACCGCATGGAATGAAGACATGCTTCTGGGAAATAAGATGGAACGGTGTCGCTGGACTCATAACGACCCGGCGGCAAAGCCCCTGGACGCCTATCCCTTCCCGGAATTGTGGACGGCATTCTACGAAAAAGAAATCGGAAACCCTCAGCTTTTGCTGGAGGCAGAGCTTTACCGGCGGTGCCGGGAGCAGCAAAACTCCTATGAAAACAATGGGAAACTTTACAAAAAAGTGTTTGGAAGCGGCCTTACAAAGAAACCTCCCTTTTCCAGGCTTTCCATCCATCTCTCCTATGGCCCCCAGGTGCGGACCATACTGTCTGTGCTGTTTCAGCAGTATGTGCCCCAGTCTCTTCTGGTGCGCTTCGGATTATGCGGAACTGCCAGTCTACTCAAAGCACTGGACTCCTCCAACGACTTCTTCACCGTCAAAGAGAAGCGGTGGAACGGGGAAATAGAAACCTACACCAAACGAGCGGTGGAGCTGCCCATTTTCACAGATCTGTGCACATGGCTTTCCTATGCCTCTGGAGAAGACTGGGAGAGTGCATTTACCCTGCGTTTCCGGCTGCAGCAGTATTATCAGGAGCAAAAACACCGGGAACAGAATCCCAGACACTCCTATAACCGGGATAATTATCTGGGACTATGCGACTACGTACAGTGCTATGTGCGGGGCATCTGGGACAAAGATCTGTTCTACAAAGCAGTCTTTACCTTTCTGACCATCGGAAGCCTTCTGGGGCCGGTGAGCACCGTGGAGCAAAAGGGCGCCGTGCCCATACGCCGGGCCAACCGTCTGAACGGCTTCTTCCGCCCAGGGGCAATTCAGCCTGTAGATGGAAAGTATCACTTCGACACCATAGGTTCAGAGCTGCCGGAGATGGAATTTGCCCACCAGATCTACCGTGAGGTGATCCCTCTGATCCTGAAAGTAGAGCTCAAACGGGGCGAACAGCCTACTCCCTTCTCCGGATACATCAAAAGCATACAAGCAATCTATGGCATCGACTACATGATCCAGATTCTCACAGCTCTGGGGAAGGATCCTCTGCAGCGGGGCTACAGCTACTATGCCTCCGATACAGATCGCAAAACTGTTTTAAGCCACCTGTTAAAGGTATCAATGCCCAAACCGGAAGAGACGGCCCTGGATCTGAAAAAGTCCCTAAAGGGAACGGATATCACCAAAAAGCGACTGGCAGAGCTGGCTATGTACGCTCAGCAGTGGATTCCCATGCTGGAAGAGTATTTCAAGCTTCCCGGCTTTGCCAGCACCTGCTACTATTTTATGGCTCATACCAGCGAGCAGTTTGACGAGCAGGTGACCTCGGTCATTGCCAAATATACGCCCCTGTCTCCGGAGGAGCTGCGGGACGGCGCCTTTGACATCCACTGGTTCTTCGAGGCCTATGAAAAGCTGGGGGAGAAAAATTTTAAGCTTCTCTATGACGCCGCTAAATATTCCTCCACGGGAACAGCCCATGGAAGAGCCAGAAAATATGCGGACGCTGCCCTGGGCAAGGTGGAAAAGGAGGCCTTAAAAGCGGAAATTAACGCCAAGCGGAACAAGGATCTCCTGATGAGCCTAAGCTTACTGCCTCTTCCCCAGGATCGGAACATTCGGGAAAATGAGCTCTGGGATCGTTACCAGTTTATTCAAAAATACAAAAAGGAAAGCCGGCAGTTCGGCGCCCAGCGACGGGCCAGCGAGGGCCGGGCAGTGGAAATCGCCCTGCGGAACCTAAGCGTAAACGCCGGATTTACGGATGTGACCCGGCTCACCCTGCGCATGGAGGGAAAGCTTGCCCAGCAGTCGGAGGAATACTTCTCCTGGCAGCCTGTGGAAGACCTGGAGCTTATGATTGAAGTGGATGAAAACGGAAAGAGCTCTCTGAAATGCAGGAAGGAGGGCAAGGTCCTCAAGTCTGTTCCCTCCAAATATAAAAAACAGGAGGCTGTACGGAAAGCTCAGGAAATGGTCAAAAACCTGAAGGAACAATATAGCCGGACCAGGCAGATGATGGAACAGGCCATGGAGGATAAAACAGCCTTTGATGTCTGGGAATATCTGGAGCTGTACAAGAATCCGGTGACCCGGCCCATTACCAGCACCCTGGTGGTAAAAACCGGGGAGGAAGCCGGAGGAAAGCTGGGATTCCTGACAGAACAGGGCATTGAGGATTTTGCCGGCCATACCCTGCCAGTGAGTCCCCAGGATCAGATCTTCATTGCCCATCCCTTTGACCTGTACCAGAGCGGCTGTTGGCATGAATATCAGAAGCTTCTCTTTGAAAAGCAGATCCGCCAACCCTTTAAGCAGGTGTTCCGGGAGCTCTATGTGAAGCTTGCAGAAGAACTGGAAAAGGAATCCTCCCTGCTGTTTTCTGGCAATCAGATTCAGCCCCAGAAAACAGTGGGGGCTTTAAGAAGCCGCCGCTGGGTAGCCGATTATGAGGACGGACTCCAGAAAATCTACTACAAAGAAAACATTGTAGCCAACATCTACGCTATGGCGGACTGGTTCTCCCCCAGCGATGTGGAAGCCCCCACGCTGGAATGGGTTTGCTTTGCAGACCGGAAAACGGGAAAATCCTTGAAGATCGCAGAGATCCCGGATATCATTTATAGCGAGGTCATGCGGGACGTGGATCTGGCCGTCAGCGTAGCTCATGCCGGAGGCGTGGATCCGGAGACCAGTCATTCCACCATCGAAATGCGAAAGGCCATTGTGGAATGCAACCTGGCGCTCTTCCAGACCAAAAATGTCCGTCTGGAGGGAAATCACGCCCTCATCCATGGAAAGCTGGGCCAATATTCCGTACATCTGGGAAGCGGCGTGGTCCATCAGGTGGGAAACGCCATGCTCTTTGTGGTCCCGGTTCACTCCCAGCACCGGGGGCGTATGTTCCTGCCCTTTATTGACGACGACCCCAAGACTGCGGAGATCATGTCCAAGATTCTTCTGTTTGCAGAGGACAGCAAGATTAAAGATCCTAATATTTTAAGTCAAATTCGCTGACAGCCTGGGTACAGTGCTCTCTTCCCCCAGAGGAACAAAGAGACCAGGTACCTTTCAAAAAACAGGCTTTCTGATCCTTGGACCAGAAAGCCTGTTTTTTCTCTGCTTTATTCATCCTGAGAAGTCATTGGTGTGATAACAATGCTTTCCCCAGGCAGTCCGGTTTTGCGCTTCACGATATCCTCGATCTGTGCACGACCGGCATCGTCCACCTCTGCCATATTGACCACCACATCCACCATATCATCTGTGATACTGACCACCACGTCCTCAAAACCCTTGGCTGCCAGCAAGGTCTCCGCTGCCGTTTCCCGCTCTGCAATGTCCGTCAGCTCGATCATACTGTCAATCGCTTCCTGCTTTTGCTCCTCGGAGATATTGGTGTTGTTGATCACTTCCATCAATATTTCCTTGTTCTTAGCACGCAGCTGTTCCCGGGAAATCTTTGCCTCAGAGGCAAATCCCACGTTTGCAGTGGTGCTGGTAAGTACCGCCTCTCCCGGCGTCTCTCCCTGGGTAAGCTCTGCAGACTCCAGATCCTCCAGATCTGCGTCCAGGCTGGCAATGTCTCCATCATCAAAAACCAGCTCTTCCAGGCCCGTCTGTGCATACTGGTCCTCAGAAGAAATATCCAGAGCCAGCGCGTCCCCGTCGGTCCCGGCGTTGGTGCTTGCCAGATCCAGCTTACTCCCCGAGTAGTTTAAGTACCCCGCTACAGCAATCATAATGGCCAGTGCGGTGATGATGATCTGATTCTTTTTTACGATGCGCTTCACTTCGAACCCTCCATTTTCATTATTTTAATTTTATGTGCATCCAGAGGAAATAATGCCTGCACAGCCTCCAAAATATTGCGGGCAATAACCGGATTGCCTCCGCCCTGGGCTACCACCAGCACCCCCTCCGCCTGGGGCTGGATCTCCTTGATCACATAAGGGCTCCTGCTTCCGTTCTCCTGCTCCTGATACACTGTAGCCTCCTCTGTGCTTTCCTGCCTGGTGGTTCGTTTCCCGCCGCTGCTGTCTTCCTCTGTCACCAGCTGACTGCTGCCAGGCGCATCCTTCTCCACCACTTTTTCCCCTGAGCTCTTCCAGGTAATCAGTACCTGAACCCGACCCACGCCCTCCACCTGTGACAAAGCCCTGGCCAGACGCTCCTCCATTTGTCTGGTATAGGCGTCCCCGGTTAGCTCCGTATCGCCAGCCAAATCATCTTCCCCAGTCCAGTTAGACAGCTCTGACAAACCATTTTCCCCGGCTTCCCGGGAATTTCCCGCTTCCTTAGAACTCCCCGCTTCCTGACGGCTATTGGTCCCCCGCTCCACGGGCAGGGCAATAACAATAAGCAATACTCCTGTCAAAAGTCCAATAAGCAGCTGATCCTTTTTAAGACGCAGGCTCGGTGTCCAGCCGGACCCGGATTTCCACCGGCTCCACAGCGACTCCCTCCTGATTTCCGTCTTCCTCTCCTCTGTTTCCTGTCTGTTCCCGTCCGGATTCTCCATTTTCAAGCTTTCCGTCCCTCACTTCCTCCGCCTCTTCTTGCCCTGTCTTCCCGCTTCCTGCTTCCCCACTTCTCACTTCCTCCGCCTCTTCTTGCCCTGTCTTCCCACTTCCTGCTTCCCCACTCCTCACTTCCTCCGCCTCTTCCCGTCCTTTCCTGGCCGCCTCCTCCAGAAGCTCCTGGGTATAGGCCTCCATATCCCGTTCCAGCCGTTTTTGCTCCTGCAAAAATTCCTCCAGCTCCTGATCATAGCCGGTGCGCAAAAACAGATCTGTCACCTGCTGCTCCTGTCCCGTCCACCTGAGAATGGGCCCGAATACCAGAAGCATAAACAAAAGTCCCATGAAAAACCGTATATATTTCTTCTGCTCTCCCGCCGGAAGCACATGCATAACCAGCACCAGCAGCACCGAATAAAAGGCAATATCCTCCACCCACCGGTAAATTTCCTGCATATCCGCTCCCTCCTCCCCTCGGCACCCTGTGTTTCTCCCTGTATACTGCTTCCTCCTGCAGGCTTTCCAGGACTCTTTTCAAATCCGCAGCCCTGTGGCTACCGCCACCACAGCCACGGTAAGCATAAACAGAGCCGCCACGGTAAATACCATGCGCAGCAAAAGCTTTCCCGCGTCGGAAATTCCGGAAATGCAGCCAGTCATCCGCTTATCTGACACAGGCTGCACCAGAGCCGCGATTCCCTCCAATGCCAGCACCCAAATTCCCAGGCGTATCACAGGCAGAAAGCAGATGAGAACCAGCACCAGAAGCCCGGCAGCGCCAATGCCGTTTTTCACCAGGATTCCCGAGCCCAGCAGTACATCCGTCACAGATCCGGCCAGATTTCCCACCCCGGGAATGGAAGAGGCAGCCCGGCTGAATACCGTAGTCTTAAAGGAATCCACGGCGGGAGAAACCATTCCCTGAATAATCTGAAAACCGGCCACCAGGGCCAACAGGGATTTCAGCACCCATCCGATGCCCCGGACCACAGCCTCCGAAAGCTGGGACAGATACTCCTCCCGGGTCAGATGATTCACAAATACCAGCACCACATAGCCGTTGAGAAGGGGCAGCAGCAAAAACTCCATAAGCCATTGAATTATATAGATCACTCCCAGCACAAAGGGGTAAAACACCCCTGCTGTCACCGGGCTGGAGGCCAGAGTCACAGAGAGAAAATAGGCCGGGATCAGAGCCTTCATAAAATCCTGCATGCCTCCCAGCACCTGTTGAGTCAGGGCGGAAGCCTCCTCAAAGCTTCGCAGCAAAATCAGAAACAGCAGCATATAGATAATCTCAAAGCTGACCTCCGCAATCTGCTGATTCTTAAAAATATTGGAGAAATTCGCCAAAAACGCCGCGCAGATGGCCAGAACCAGGACCGAGAGAAAGGTTCCCTTCTGCCGGCTCCATTCCGTTCCCATCTGCCCTGTGGCCTGCTTCCACAAGGCCTTGGGGGAAAAGAGATTCTCTCCCTCCACAGCCCGCGTCACGGTCTGCCCAAAATTCAACTCTGTATCCAGGGCATCCTCCAGAGCCTGCTGCACATGGTCGAAATCCAGCTCCTCCAGAAGCTCCCGGCCAATCTGCTCCTCCGGCTGTAAAGCTTCCTCCCACTGCAGGTAGTCTTCTGCCGCCATTCCATGTTCATCCAGCCTTTGTACATATCCTTCCTGCATCGGCTCGTACCTGCCTGCCGCCTGTGCGTCGCCGGAATATATTCCCGCCAGAAGCACAGCCAAGATCAGCGTCCCATAAAGCCTTCTTGGGAAGCCTCTGCTACTTTCCCACCCCTTTTTCATCGTTCCTCCCTGCTCCCAGGATTTCTCTCTCCTTTTAAAAATTCTTTCATCCTCCCAAAAATCCATGAATCGTTTCCAGAAGCGCGGTCAGCACCGGCATACTCACTGCTAAAATAGAGAGCTTGCTGAAAATGCCAATCTGCCCGGCCAGTGTCCCGTAGCCTGCATCCTTGCAGATATCTGAGGCAAACTCCGCCACATAGGTAATGCCGATGATTTTCAGCAGAGCCTGGATATAGGCGGCATGAATAGACAGATGCTCCTGAATGGTACGGATTCCCTCCAATACCACCGACAGCTTATCCACCGCCAGCAAGAGAATCAAAAGACTGGTGGCAATTCCCAGGTAAACGGACAGCTCTGGCTTTGCGGAGCGAATCTGCAGAGCCAGAAACACGCCTGTAATCCCGATCAAGGCTACCTGTATCAAACCTGCTCTCCTCCCTTCCGTATGTTCCCATCCACATCTTCCCTCTGGGGTTTCCTGACGCAAACATCTTTCCTTTATAGAGCAAACAGCTGCTTCATAGTGTTAAACAGCTCGTAAATATAGGGTAAAATCCAGAACAGCACCAACAAAAGACCTGCCAGACTGGTCAAAAAGGCCTGCTCCTCCCGGCCGCTGTGCTTGAGCACCTGGCTCAGCACGGAAACTAGAATTCCCACAGCTGCTATTTTAAAAATCAGGTTGACACTCATACGCCCTCCTCTATATCAGAAGGATGACCAGAAAAATCCCGCCTGCCACCCCCAGGCTCCGGTACAACCTCTGTTTACTTTGTATTTCCTCCTCGGCTCTCTGGATATCCCCCTCCAGCTGCTCCAGATACAGCTCCATGGTGGACAGCTGCATCTCCAGATCCAGATACCCTAATCCTTCCCCCAGCCGTCCAAGCTTCTCCTTCTCCTCCCGGCGCAGACTGCTTTTCTTCAGGCTGCGGCTCATCTCCTCCTTCCAGATCCTGGACAGCCCCCGTCCGTCCCTGCGCCCCAGCTCTTCTCGCATGCCGGAAAAAAACTCTCCAAAGGGAGAGGGAAGCCTGTCTGCTAAAGCTCCAAAAGCCTCCGGCAGAGGCGCCCTGGAATATTTAATCTCCCCCCGCAGCATATAGAGCGCCTGCTTTAAGAGACGCAGTTCCATGCAATGTTTTTTTAAATCCCCCGCTCCTGCCGCCCCAAGCCCGGCGCTGCAGCACAGGATCAAAAGACTTCCCACAATCTTCAGCATATTTCCTCCCCTTTATACAGGCTTTGTCCCTGACCGTCCAAAATCTCTCGGACACGCCCCGCCTGTCCTCTGTTTTGCAAAACGAGATAGCGCTCAAAGACCTCTTCCTGCACCAGCTTCTGCAGGAGAGGCTTTTTCTCCAGCTCCTCCAGACAGCCAGCGTGAACCGTGGCCAAAAACCGGCAGCCGCAGTGAAGAATAGTCTCAATAGCGTGAATTTCCTCCAAACTTCCGATCTCGTCCACCGCCACCACCTCCGGCGCCATGGACCGAACCAGCAGCATCATGCCTTCTGTTTTGGGACAGCAGTCCAGCACGTCCGTGCGGATTCCCAGATCGTGGGAGGGCACTCCCAGATAGGAGCCGCCGATCTCCGAGCGCTCATCTACCACCCCCACCGTACACCCCCGGCGTCCGGGTTTTCCCTCCTGGGATACACTTCCATTGGAAATCTGCCGGACCAGGTCCCGCAACAAGGTGGTCTTGCCGCAGCCAGGAGGCGAGAGAATCAGGGTATGGCAGACCTGTCCGTCCTCCCGGTACAAAAAAGGCAGCACCTGATCCCCGCAGCCCTTTACCTCATGGGAAAGACGCACATTGAGAAAGGAGATATATTTCATGCTCCGCATTCGGTTTCCCTCCAGCACAGCCCGTCCCGCCACACCAATGCGGTGTCCCCCTTCTATGGTCAGAAAGCCTTGGCGCAGCTCCTCCTCAAAGGCGTAAAGAGAATGTCTGCCTACAAGCTCCAGAGTCTCCTGGATTTGGCGGCGGGTTACCACAAAAAATTGCTCCTGCTGCTTCCAGGTCAGAGAATCACCTTTCAGAAGCTCTCCCTTGTTTCCGGCAAAAAGCTCCTGCCCGCCACAGAGCAAAAGCATAGGCTGTCCCGTCCGCAGACGAATCTCCTGAAGCTTCTCCAACTCCAGGGGCAGACTCTGCAAAATCTGCCGCAGCTTTGGTGGAAATATTTTCATAAGCTCTTCCAGCTCACTCATTGCCTCACCTCTTTAAGGCAATATATGAATAAGCTGTTAAAAAAAGAACAGGCCTGAATAAGAAAGCACGTAAGAAAATTTTGAGAAATTGCGTATATGTAAAGAAGCAGTATGGGCAAAATTTGCTCATACTGCTCCTGGCAGAAAACTTAAACGGATCCTTCGTCTAAAGATTTTTTATTATGGATTTTGCAGTAAGAACACCCAAACATCAGCGATTGGATACAGCCATTACCAGCTCCATGGCTGCCATAATAAAAGGTTTGCGCTTTTGCAGAACATCGACAATGACGCAGATATCCATAAGTGTTTTATAATTTGCCTGCCTTTTCTACCCTTGCTTCTTCCTGCGTAATATCGGAAGGAATGACATCAAGAAGAGATTTTGCAAATTGCCTGCAGAGGGATAATTATCCAAGATCGTAAATACAGATGCCGCAAGAAGCAGACCCCAGGTTGCCAGTCTCTGAAACTACATTTGATATTCAAAATTGAAAACTGCAATCATTTTACACATGCGCTTTTCCTCCCATACAATACACATAGGCATGTTCTAAAGTGGCCGCATCCTCTGCTGCACACCAAAAAAGGGTATTCTAATGACTGCCGGATGAATTACGCCCGTGACGCAAATGGGATGATCCAAAGTTCCACAATATAATACAGGTACTTTCTTAAGCGTAATCGCCTCTGCGCATTTGGAATATACACGATTTAACCGTTTATTGTTGCAATTTCCATACTTTTTCATAGCCTGTTTTTCCAATATGAAGCATACAATCTTACGGACAAAAAAGACTCCGCATCCACATGCCCATAAGAAACCGGTAATGCGAAACCCTTTTAACCAATCCTGTGTTTCCGGCGATATTAAGAATACATCCAGTGAGAGAAACGGAACGCAAAACAGTATCATGCTCCAAAGAGAAAACCACAGCGGCAAAGTAAAGCGCAAATTTACAAACCCTATAACCATTTTAGAAAGAGAGCCGTCATACACACGGCTTAAAAAATTGCGGCTTTCTGCAAGCAGACAGTCGCTTTCTGTTACTGCCGGGTAGTACAGATATCCTTTCCCTGACGTTTTGTAGACAATGCTCCCTTTTTTACCAACCGGGCAAGATAGGTCTGAATAGTTGTTTTACTCCAATTTGTTCCCTTTAGTCTGTCCAATATTTCGGGAAGCGTCTGCGGCGGATTGCTCCAAACACTCTTCATAACCCGCCATTCTGATTCCGAAATGGAAATCTGCTGTTCCATTCTGAACCCCCATTGATTGATTCTATGTAGTTTTATGTATTCTGCCATTAAAACTACATTATGTCAATCATTTTTCAATTCTCACATATTATCTTGAGAATCTCCAGCCTGTTTCTCCTGAGTAAAATTCGCCAATGCTGAATATTCTATACATCTTTATATTGACATATGTCAATAATCATCTTATAATTATTAACATAAGTCAATAACATGCATACAAAGGAGGTTTTAATGCCCCGTCCCAGCAAAAACAAGCGAATCGGAAAACTGCCTCTGCATACGGTTTTTACTGCCCAGGGAGCGGAAAAAGCTTCCGGCGCTCTGGGGCTTCTGCTGGAGGAATACGAAACCCTGCGGCTCATCGACTATCTGGGCTATACCCAGGAAGCCTGCGCCCAGCGGATGCAGGTGGGGCGCGCCACAGTGCAGGCTCTCTACACCAGCGCCCGCAAAAAAACGGCCCGGTTCCTGGTGGAGGGCACCACGCTTTGTATCCAGGGCGGAAATTATGAGCTCTGCCAGGAAAATATGGATCTATGGAAAGGAGAATCCCTTATGAAGCTTGCAGTAACCTATGAAAACGGTGAAATTTTTCAGCATTTCGGACACACAGAACAATTTAAGATTTATGAGATTGAGGAGGGCAAGATTCTCTCCTCCCAGGTAGTAGACACCAAGGGAAGCGGACACGGGGCCCTAGCCGGATTCCTTCAGGATCTGGGAGTGCAGGTTCTCATCTGCGGAGGCATTGGCGGAGGCGCCCGCAACGCTCTGGCAGAGGTTGGCATCTCCCTCTATCCCGGAGCCTCCGGCGACGCGGATTCCCAGGTGGCATCCTTCCTGGCCGGGGCCCTGGCCTATGATCCGGACACCGTATGCAGCCATCACAGCCATGAACATGGAGAGAGCTGCGGAGGACACGGACAGGAAGGCGGCGGGTGCGGCTCTCACGGAGCCGGACACAGCTGCGGTCAGGGAGGCGGCGGTCACTAAAGCGTTTCCCGTCAAAGGGGCTGTGGAAAAATGCAGTTTATACACAAGATATAGGTGCAACCTTTATGACCTAAATGCACTATCTTGTATATAACAGCTGTTTTGCCACAGCCCCTTGCTTTCTCTGTCCCCTTGTCCACTGAGGGTTCCTTCAACCCATACAGCTTTTCTGGCATTTTCCCGCTTTCACACCAGGGGACAGGAAATCACTTCTCCCAGGCAGAAGGAATAAATCAGCTTTTCCTTCACCCGCTTTCCCGTAATCTGCTCCAAAGCCTTCTGATAGTAATCCAGCTGTCTTCCATACCGTTCCAAAAGCTCCCTTCCGTCCTTCACCTGGTCTGTCTTGTAATCCAGAATCACAATCTGCTCCTCTTCCCCGGCCTGACAAGCCCTTCCTTCTTCACCAACCTGACAAGTCTTTCCTTCTTCCCCGGCCTCCTCATAAAACCAGGCGTCTATAATTCCCTGGATCAACACCGGCTCCATAGATTCCCACTCCGGCCGGATCCTGGCCGCTGGCAGACTGATGACAAAGGGCTGCTCCACATACAGGCGCTCCCTCTTCCTGGCCTGGCTCATGCGTTTTGCAAGACTGGTTCTGCCAAAGGCAAACAGATCCCAGGGACGAATACTATCCGCCATCTCCCGGGTCAGGCGCCCTTCTTCCACCAGACGTTCCAGCTCCTTTTTGACCTGCTCCGTATGGGAGAACCGGGACACATCCAGCTCCTGCAAAGCCCGGTGATAGGCAGTTCCCCGGGCTGCTCCCTGTAGGGCTTTCCCCTCCTGCATAAACCGGGGCACATAGGGCACCACCTGGGGCTCCTGGTAGAGCATAAGCTCCCGCTCTTCCTCCTCCACCTGCCCCTCCTGCTTCAGCTCCGAAACGCTGACCTTTACCTGCAGATTCACCTCGGTCTCGTAGGGATATACAAATCCCAGCTGCTCCGCTAAAAGCTGCTCCGCTTCCGGCCACAGGGTCTTATCGCCTGCCATCTGCTCCAGCTTTTCTTTCCTTCCCCGATCCAAAAGCCGGGTCTCAAGCTCTTCAAACACCAGTTCCTCCGGATAAACCCGCCGAATACAAAAGTCCTCCTCTTGAACTGCAGGCAGAATCCAGTCCCAGTAGGTACGGACTCCTGTAAGCTCCAGGTAATTTAAGGCGCAGCGTCCCCGGGAAAGCTTATATTTCATTAACTTCTCCTCAAGCTTCTCCAAGGCCCCGGTTAAGATCAGCTTTTCCTTTGCCCTGGTCAGGGCCACGTACAGGACCCGCAGCTCCTCTCCCAGCATTTCCAGTTCCCGCTGCTTCTGAATCACCCGCTTTGGCAAAGTGGGCGTCTTTACCCGTCGCTCGCTGTCCACAAAGTCAACTCCTACTCCCAGCTCCGGGTGCAGCACCACGCGGCTTCTGCTGTCCTGATAGTTAAATCCCTTGCCCATACCAGCCACAAAGACCACCGGAAATTCCAGGCCCTTGCTCTTGTGAATGCTCATGATCCGCACCGCATGGTTCCCCTCTGCGGCCACGCTGGCCTCCCCCAGATCCTCCTGGTAGCTCTGCAGCTGTTCCATGTAACGCACGAAATGAAATAAGCCCCGATAGCTGGTGCTCTCAAAGGCAATGGCCCGCTCCACCAGCATCTGCATGTTGGCTCTGCGCTGCTCTCCCCCTGGCAGCACGGCCAGGTAATCCCCGTATCCCGTATCCTCCAGCACATAGGTGATAAATTCGTGGATAGGCAGATACTGGGCCTTTCGCCGGTAGCCGTCCAGCCGGGCAAAAAACGCCTTTAGTTTGTCCTCCAGCTCCGGATCCCCTTCTGCTTTCGTTTCCATGTCCTTTGCCTCCCCGTTCTCCCCATAAACACGGCAAGCCTGGAAAAACCGCTGGTCCTGACAGAAGCTTCGAATCTTTGCCAGCTCCTCGTCTGTGAAGCCGCCCATCATGGAACGCATAACCGCTGCCAGGGGAATATCCTGTCTGGGATTGTCCACCACCCGCAGCAGATTTAAGAGGGTACGCACCTCCACCGTATCGAAATACCCGGTGCGGGACTCTGTGTAGGCCGGAATCCCCTGCTCGGTCAGCACCCGCACAAACACATCCCCCCAGCCCGTCAGGGAGCGGAGAAGAATCACCACATCCCCGTATTCCAGGGCTCTGTACTCCCTCTTCTTTCCGTCCCAGATCCTCTGCTCCCGGCATAGCCTCTCAATCCGGTTTCCAATCATGGCTGCCTCCAGCTCCCGGGCCGTTCTCCTGGGGACTGCTGTCTCCTTTTTTCCCGCCTCCCCTGCCATGGCGGTCCTTCCTGCCGCTTTGTTTCCCTTTTGGGCAGATTCCCCATCCACGCTGGTTTCCAGGCTCTCCAAGGCTTCCTCCGCCTCCAAATCATCCGTCTCCAGGATCAGCACCTCGGTCTGGTTTTCCCCTTCCTCCCCCAAGGGATACTCCGCCCCCAGATACAGGGCTGCATCCTCGTCGTACTCAATGCCACCCACCAGGGGCGTCATAATCTTCCTGAAAATCTTGTTGGCGCTGTCCAGAATCTCTCCCCGGCTTCGGAAATTCCGGCGCAGATCAATTCTCTGGTACAGACTCTCCTCCTGACTATAGGTCTGATACTTTTCCAGAAACAGTTCCGGCCTGGCCAGACGGAAGCTGTAAATACTCTGTTTTACATCCCCTACCATAAAAATATTGGGAGTTCCCCTGCGGATACGGCTCACGCTGGTCAGCAGCACCTCCTGGAGCAGGTTGCTGTCCTGGTACTCGTCAATCATAATCTCCTCAAAGTAATCCGTCAGCTCCTCTGCCGCCGCTGTGGGGATGACCTGCAGCTCTCCCGCCTCCCCTGTCCGTACATCCTGCACCAGGATTTCCAGGGCCAAATGCTCCAGATCGGAAAAATCCGCCAGATTGCGACTGCGCTTTTTCTTCTCATATTCCTCCAGAAACCGCTCCGTCAGTTCCAGAAGCATGGAGGCGGAAGGCCCAGCTCCTCTCAAATACTCTGCCGCCTGGGAAAGGGACTGGGAAAAATACCTTCCCTTCAGATCCTTGAGACATTTTTTCATACCTTCCCGGACAGCCTTGACCTGCTCCTTTTTTTCCTCGCTCACATCCTCCATGCGCTTCCCTGTCAGGCGGGCATAGGAAGGCTTTTCCAGGGCCTCCTGCCATTCCCCATAGGTCCGGCAGCCCAGAAGCTCTTCCACCAGCAAGAGATCCTTCTCCAGGGTCTCCTCATAGAGATAGGGCCCTTGGGGTCCCTGGCAGAGGGCGATTCCCGCCTCCAGCTGGTCCCTCACGCTTTCAAGAGTCTGCCGGGTGATCTGGTACAAAAGCCTCATCCAGACGCTCTGCTCCAAATCCTCCTCCTCCAGGCCTGCAAACGCTTCCCGGCACTCCCGCAGCCACCGAATCGGATAGGGATATCCCTGGGAAAACTCCGCCAGATCCAGCACCAGCTTCTCCAGCACCTCATCTCGCTTCCCCGTGGCGTAGGCCTCTACAAAGGCGTAGAATTCCTCACGTCCCTCCTGAAAGTATTCCTCCAGAAGCTCCCCCAGCACATCCTTTTTCAGAAGCTTCAGCTCCCCCTCATCCCCCAGCCGGAAGCCGGGATCCAGGGAAAGCAGGTGAAAATAGTTTCGCACCACATAGAGGCAGAAGCTGTCAATGGTAGTAATCTGGGCATTGTGCACCAGGGTGCTCTGACGCTGCAAATGCACATGATCCGGATTCTCCAAAAGCCGCTCCTCAATAGCCTTGCCCACCCGCTCCCTCATCTCAGCCGCCGCCGCTTTGGTGAAGGTCAGTACCAAAAGGCGGTCAATGTCCCCGGGATTTTCCTCCCTGCACAGATAGGTGAGAATCCGCTCCACCAATGTGGCGGTTTTTCCGGATCCCGCCGCTGCCGCCACCAGAATATTCCGGTCCCGCAGAGTGATTACCTTTTGCTGCTCATCGGTCCATTTCATTACGCCCATTCTACTCTCCTTGTCCCTTTCCTGTCTGTCGCCCTGTGAATTCTGCCGCTCTCTCTCCTTCGTTTCATCCGGACTCTCCGGATATTTTCCCTGTCTTGTCATATCCGGTGCTTTCCAGACGCCTCTGCTCCTTTGACTCTCCCGGACTTTCCAACAGCTTCCACACTTCCCCATCGTCCAGCTTGGAAAGCCGCCGCAGACCTCCTCCTTTTTCCCGGGAATCCAGCCCGCACACGCCCCGGTAAGCACAGAAATCACAGGCTGTCCGACCCTCCAGCTCATAGGGATTTACCTGGATTTCCCCCTCCAGCATGCGGATCCCCAGCTCCCGGATCTTCTTGCTTGCATAGCTTCTCAGGCTGTCAAACTGATCGCTGCTGGCCACATGAGATCCGGCCCGAAGGCTTCCGTCCTTGTTGTAGGACAGGGGGAGGATGCTGGATTTTCCCGGCATGGTGTAATCCAGCTTCTTGATCACTTCATCCTCCTGGTTTACCAGACCGCTCAGGCGCAGGCTCTCCAGAATCCGCCGATTTCGTTCCTCCTCGCTCTCTCCCTCCTGCAGCTCCAGTATAGGGTCCTGCATCTGATAATAGAAGATCCCTGCCGGCACAACTTCCTTCCCTGGATACTTTCTCTGCTCCAGCTCCATGGCTGCGCCCAAATACACCACCAGCTGCAGCTGCAGTCCGTAATACAGGGACAAAAGTTGAAAGGAGGTTCCTCCTGATTTATAGTCGATCACCTTGATGAGAACCCGCTGTTCCTCCTCACAGTGGTCCACCCGGTCGATGCGGCCCTGAAGGCGCAGCCGTTCCTCCCCGGAAAGGCTGATATTCACTGCCTCCAGCCCGGAGGCCTGGGAAAAGGACAGCTCATAATTTCCCGGTATAAAGCTTCCCAGCCGTAGCTGCTCTCCCAGGGCCCAGATACTCCGGCGGATAATCCGGCCCATACGATCAATCATATAGGCATTCCTTGCCGTGCTCTGCAGCACCGTGTTGCCATAGTCTGCAATCAGCTCTTCCAGACAGTCGTTCGCCCAGGTATCCCGCACCTGGGAAGGCAGGGTACTCCAGGTGTAATCACTTTCATCCATTCGCTTAAAAAACCGTTCCATGACCCCGTGAAAAATATTTCCCATATCCACCGGCTCAAATTCATAGGTTTCCCGCTCCCGAAGCGTTAATCCATAACGCAGGAAATGGGCATAGGCACAAGCTGCAAACTGCTCCAGCCGGGTCACGCTGTTTTCCAGCACCGTTCCGTAAAGGGCCCGGGCCACTGCCCGGGAAAGAGCGCTGTCCTGCCGCACAGAAAAGGCGGCCGAGAGCAGCTGCCTAAGCTTCTCCTCCCACTCCTCCTGCCCGGCAAACCACCGGTACAAGGAGAGGAAGGCCTCGCTGCTTTCCTCTCCCTGACGCAAAAGGACCAGGCCTTGCTTCAGGCACTCCAAAGCCTGGCGTTTTGTTTTAATATGGGAAAGCATGGCATGCCCTTCCATTCTCTCCTTCTCTTTCGCCTGCTTTTCCTCTGTCTGCGCCTCTTTGGGATGCTCCTTTTTTGACAGCTCCTCTTTTGACCGCTCCTCTTTTGACCGCTCCTCTTCTGTCCTCCACAGCTCCTCCGGAAAGGTTTCCTTTTCCAGGGGCATTTCCGGAAATAGATTCCGGAGTGTTCCGATGAGATAGGAGGGCCGCAGGCCCTTTCCGTCCGCTCCCACCTGACTGAAGGATACATAGAGACGCTCCCGGGGCTTTGTCATGTTCAGATACAGATACAACCGCTGGGTATAGGCCTGCTGCCGGGGGGTAGGCGCCAGCTCCACTCCCAAGGCAGCCAGCCGTTCCCGGTCCAGGTTGGAAAGCACGCCCGGGGTGCGCACAGCCTGGGGCACGTTTCCCTCGTTGACTCCCAGGAAAAACAGGGCCCTAATGTCCTTAAGCCTGGTCCGCTCCACATCGCCGGCCATAACCTGATCCAGACTTGGGGGCACGATTCCCACCCGTGCCTCCCCAAAGCCTGCGTCTAGAATCTCCCGATACTCTCCCAGAGAAACCTTCTCCTCCCCTAAAAGCTCCGCCAGTTTGTCCAGAAGATCCATGATAATTCCATAAATCTGCCGGTATTCCCGCCGAAGGCTATCCTCCTTCTGCGCCTCAAAATACAGCTCCCAGGCCTTCACCTGCTCCTGCAGCTTCAGATCTGTGACAAGCTTATAAACAATCCTGGTCTTTTCCAGCACTGTGCTGCCTGATTTTCCAAGCTCCCTTGTGGGCTTTCCACTCTCCTGCCAGAAACGCTGCCGCAAAAGATTGAGCTCCTCCAGCTCTTCCCCTTTCATGTTTCCGTAGAGACGCACCCAGGGCTCCTCCCAGCGCTTCTGTCCCCGAATCCCCAAGGCCAGCACATAGTTTTCCAGACGGTCCACCTCCTGAGGCTCCATGCCCGCCAGGCCGCAGCGCAGGTATCGGAACACGCTTTCGTAGGTGAAATTCTGCTCCGCCATCTCCAGAAGAGCCCGCAAAAATTCCACCATGGGATTTTGCAGCACACTTCTCTTATAGTCCAAAAAGACAGGAATCCCATAATCCGGAAAGATCTCCTCCATATAATGGCTGTATACCTGCAAATCCCCGGCCACCACCCCGATCTCCCGGTAGTGATACCCCTGCCTCACCAGACGGCAGATCTCCTCCGCCGCCCATCGCACCTCCTTCCTGGGATCTCTTGCCTCCAAAAGGCGGATTGCCTCTGGCTTTCCCTCATAGGGATGGCTTCTGTATCGGAACAGCTCCTGCTCCAGCCAAAACAAAGGACCCTTCCCGTGAAACCGGGACAGAGAATTCTGCTGCACCACAAAGGAGGTGCGGATCTCCACACCAGCCTCCCGGGCCAGACCTTTGAGCCCCCGCACCGTCCTTTTGCTCAGGGCAAACAGCTCATGCTCCAGCACCGGGCCGTCCGGATTCTCCCGCTCATCTATGGTCACGGTCACCAGCACTTCCCGGGTTAGCTGCATAAGCTTCTGCAAAAGCCGATTCTGCACCGGCGTAAAGCCCGTAAAGCCATCCAGAGCCACCACACTGTTTCGCAGATTTCGGGACTGGTCAATGACCTGGCAGAGAGCCTCCAGGATCTGCTCCGCCGTAATATACCGTCCCTTCAAATCCTCCTGAAACTGCTGATACAGAAGGCGCATATCCCGCAGCTTATAATACAGCTGGGGGCTGCCCTGGCTTTTTTCCATGGCCTCCCCCAGCTGCTCTGCCGTAATGCCATACTGAGTCAGTTCCGAGATCATAGACTTGATCTGGCTGATGGTACCCATGCGGTTCAGATTTCTCCCCAGCACGGTCAGCTGGGCCTGCTGGGCCTGGGCAGTCCGACGCAGCATCAGATTTTTTCCCGTCTCCTCCAGCACAGTGCCGATCTCCCGGCCAGTCTCCTCAAAGATACGGTAGGCCAGCCGCTGAAAACTGAGCACGTCAATGTTCCAGATCCCGTGTCTGGGATGCATGGCCACCAGATCCCGCTGGGTCTGCAGGGTAAACTGCTCCGGCACCAGCAATAGATAGCGAAGCTTCGGATTCGCTGTGGCCTCCTCTATGATTTTTTTATACAAATAATGGGATTTCCCTGCACCGGATCCACCCAAAATAAACTGCAGCGCCATATTCCCTCTCTCCTCTGTAACAATCTCCCATAGTAGCTGCTCCGCTTTCCGGTTGCCGCCTGGGACTACTCCACGCTCTTCATAGATTCCACCATATCGATCTTCTTAAGCTTAAAATACATGACTCCATTTACAATGGCAGAAAACAAAAAGGTCAAAAGCACGCTGTACACATAGCTTTTCCCTCTGATCTCCCGGCCAAACATGAGCATGTCAATCTCCGCGGTGACAATAATAAACCGATGAAGAATTCTTCCCAAAACCACACCCAGAGCCGCCCCGAATATAGTCAACAGCACATTTTCCCGGTTTACATAATCAGAAACCTCCCCGTCAAAGAAGCCCAGCACCTTCAGGGTTGCCAGCTCCCGCCTGCGCTCGCTCACATTGATATTGTTCAGGTTATAGAGCACTACAAAGGCCAGGAGTCCGGCTGCCACCACCAGCACATAGATAATGGTATCCATGCTCTGCAGCATATTTTCCACTCGCTGAGCCATGGTGCTGACAAAGGTCAGATTAGAAACCGCCAGCAGATTCATATAATCCATCCGCAGCTGCTCCTCAAACTTCTCCTCCGCGGACACGGCGTCCACATAGATGGCATTGTATTCCGGAGCTTCCCCATAAAGCTTCTCGTAGACCGCCGGGCTCATATACACATAGTGGAGAAAATAATTCTCGGCAATGCCATCCACCACTGCCTTCACCTGTTGGGTTTCATCCTCCTTGAGCAAAATAGTATCGCCCGCCTGCACCTCCAAAAGCTTGGCCAGCTTCTCCGTGATCACAACGCCCTCATCCGAAAGGGACAAGGCATTTCCCTCCTGTCTGTTCCGAAGCTGAATGTAATCATCCAGCTGTCCGGGCTCCTGTGGCACCAAAAGATAGCCGCTTTTTACCACGCCGCCCGCCTCAATGTCCAGGGACGCCTCCCTGGCCTGCATGGCTGACACAACCCGTTCATCCGCCGTAAGCCGGGCAAAGAGCTGCTCTCCTTGTCCCTCCTCTTCCTCCTCCACGCCGATTGCCACGTCGTAGGTGCGGATTTCTCCAAACTGGACCGTACCGATATACAAAATGGAATCCTTTATCCCAAATCCCACCAGCAGAAGGGCCATGCAGCCTCCAATGCCAAAAATAGTCATGAAAAACCGTTTCTTATAGCGCACCAGATTCCGCACGGTGGCCTTATAGCTGAAATTCAAGCGTTTCCACAAAAAAGGCACATACTCCAGAAATACCCGTTTCCCTGCCTTGGGAGCCACCGGGCGCATCAGGGACGCCGGCATGGACAAAAACTCCTTGTAGCAGGCTGCCACAGCCGCCAAAGTGGTGCACAGAACCGCAAGCCCCGAGGAGGTCAGAGAGTACTCCAGATCCAGAGGCGTCAACACCTGGGGCAAATTTATATAGAGAATCCGATAGGCGTTGATAATCACCAGAGGCAGCATTCGTTCCCCGATCACTACGCCCAGCAGGCTTCCCAACAGGCTGGAAATCAGCGCGTAGAGTATATACTTGGCGGCAATGGAGGAGCTTTTGTAGCCCAGAGCCTTCAGCGTTCCAATCTGGGTGCGCTCCTCCTCCACCATACGGGTCATGGTGGTCAGACAGACCAGGGCTGCCACCAGGAAGAAAATGGAAGGGAACCACTCTCCAATGGCCCCAATACGCTCCGCGTCCTGGCCGTATTCCACATAGGTCTGAATATACTGCCGGTCCAAAACATACCACTCTGGTTCTTCCAGATCAGCCAGCTCCTTTTTGGCATCCGCAATCCGTTCTTTGGCATCCGCGATCTTGGGTTCATTTTCCTCCGCCGCTTCCTCATATTTCCTTCGTCCGTCCTCCAGCTCCTCCCTGGCCTGGGCCAGTTCCTCCTCTGCGTCAGACAGACGCTTCTTTCCGTCCTCCAGCTCTTTTCTGGCATCTGTGATCTTTTGCTGGCCGTCCTTCCACTCTTCCTCGGCCTCCTCCAGATCCCGCTCCGCGTAAATAGTCTGGCTTCCCCCCTGCTTGATCTGCTCATCTGCTGCATCCAGCTGGGCTTTCGCCTCCCGAAGCTCCTGTTCTCCCGCCAGGATCTGGGCCTTTGCCGCATCCAGCTGTTCCTTTGCCGGGATCAACCCAGCCTCCATCTGGGTAATTCCCTCCGTCAGCTGATTAAGCTGCTCCCCATACGCCGCCAGCTCCTCCGGAGAAAGCCGGGGGATCCCAAGGGCTGCCAGCTCCTCATCCGTCAGGCTCTGGGCGCCCAGAAGCTGATTAAGCTGCTCCTTTTGCTGCTTCAGCGCTTCAAGCTTGGCCATATTTTCCTCATAGGCCTGGTTTCCCTGCTCCCACTGGGCCCTGGCTTCCCGAATCTGGGCCGCGCCCGCCTCATAGGCCTCCTTTCCCCGCTCAAGCTTATAGGTCCCCTCTACCAGACTCTCCCAGGCGTCTGACACCTGCTGCCAGCCCTCGTCCAGTTCCTTACGGCCATCGGCCAGCTCCGCCTCCTTTTCCCGAAGGGTATTCTCCCCATCCGCCAGCTCCGCCTGTGCATCGGCAAGCTCTGCTTCCGCGTCAGAAAGCTTTTGTTCCCCTTCCTCGATCTCCGCTTTGGCGTCGGCAAGCTTTTGCTCCCCTTCTGCAATATCCGCTTCTCCCTCTGCGATTTTCTCGGCGCCCTCCTGCTGAATCTGGGCATAGCGAAGCTTACACTGCCGTTCCTCCAGCCCTTCCACCCGCTCCACCAGAGCATCCACAAAGTCGTCGTACTCCTCCGTGTAGCTTCGAAGCTCCCGGGCCCCCTGAGCCGTGACGCAGATCTGGGTGTAATAATCCATGGCAAAGGACTTAGCAGGAAGCAGCAAAAATCCGTCCAGACTGCCGGTTCCCACCTTTGTGGTCCCACGGTCCAAAGAGAGATAAAGGGGAGAAATTCCACTTCCCACTACCGTATATTCTGTCTCCCGAATCAGATCCTCCGTGTCCTCCTCCGAATCTGATTTCAGGGTAATCACATCTCCAACCTTGAGAAATCCCAGCTCCAGGAGTCTGTCATCCACCAGACATTCTCCCGGATTTTCCGGCATGCGCCCCTCCCGCACCGTAATGAGATTGATCTTTTCAGGGGCGGACATAACCTGCAAAGCCAACTGATTGTCCCCCGCCTCCCCCAGCATGTCCACGGAATACACAGGCTCCACAGCCTCCACGCCCTCTACCTGGGCGATGGCCTCCAGATCCTCCTCTGTGACCCCCAGGGTTCCCACCACTCGCAGATCCATAAGCCTGCTCTCATCATAGAACACATCCGCGGACAGCACCATATCCGGCTCCGATGCCCGCACCCCGGAGAAAAAGGCCACGCCTAGCGCCACAATGACCAGGATCGATAAAAATCGATTCCTGGTCTTTTTTACCTCCATATAAAAATCCTTCCGCAGCGCTTTTTTCTTCATCCTTTTCCCCGCTCCTACCACTCGATTTCCTCTACTGAGATGGGCGCCTCGTTGATTTGCATGTGGCTCACCTTTCCATTTTTGATGCGAATCACCCGGTCCGCCATAGGCGCAATGGCCGAATTGTGGGTAATGACAATCACTGTCATTCCCTTTTCTCTGCAGGTATCCTGCAAAAGCTTAAGAATAGATTTTCCCGTATTGTAATCCAAGGCTCCCGTGGGCTCATCGCAGAGCAAAAGCTTGGGGTTCTTGGCCAGAGCCCGGGCAATAGCCACCCGCTGCTGCTCTCCGCCGGAGAGCTGAGCGGGAAAGTTGTCCATCCGTTTCTCAAGCCCCACCTCCCGCAGCACATCCGCCGCATCCAGAGGATCCTTAGAAATCTGCAACGCCAGCTCCACATTCTCCAGCGCCGTCAGGTTCTGCACCAGGTTATAAAATTGAAACACAAAACCGATTTCATCCCTGCGGTAGGCCGTAAGCTTCTTCCCCCGGTAATTGCTGATATCCTCGCCGTCCACCAGCACGGTCCCCTCCGTGCAGGTGTCCATGCCCCCTAATATATTCAGCACCGTTGTCTTCCCTGCCCCGCTTGGACCCACGATTACCACAAACTCTCCCCGCTGGATCTCAAAATCCACCCCATCCACAGCCGGAATTGTGACCTCACCCATGTGATATATTTTTTTAACCTGTCTCAGTTCTACAAAACCGCTCAATCTAACCTCCTGCCGCCTGCGGACACAAAAAGACGCCTTAAGCTTCAGGCGTGGTCCGCTGCCTGTCTCTTTTGAAGTATATTTTATCATACTAGACGTTGCCAGGCAAATTTCTTTTCGTTAAGAAAGATTAAAAAAAGCTTAAATAGCGGGTATCAAATCGTTTCGTTTTGATACCCGCCCTTAAACTATGCTGTCCATTGGACTATTCTCCTTTACTGTTTTTTATTCAGTTGACTTTACGTTTTCGAAATTCCTTCCTTTCTTTTTGAATTTTCCTCTTCTAATTTCTTAACTTCTGTGTGTCCCCTGAAACTTTATTTTCCAAACCATCACCGTTTCCATTTCTTCACACCCAGACCCTGCTTTCTGCTTTCTGCTTTCTGCTTTCTGCTTTCTGCTTTCTGCTTTCTGCTTTCTGCTTTCTGCTTTCTGCTTTCTGCTTTCTGCTTTCTGCTTTC
>JAAWJI010000060.1 GCA_022796795.1 Lachnospiraceae bacterium
CAAGGAATCCACCTTTGTGAACGGCCTGCGGGTTACGGATTCGGACACCATGGAGATTGCGGAGATGGTGCTGAACAAGGTGAACAAGGAGCTGGTGCAGCTGGTCCAGAGCCTGGGCGTAAAGGCTGTGGGCATCAGCGGCAAGGATGGAGGCCTGCTTCAGGTGGAAAAGAAGTTTTCCGACGGCCAGGACATCGGCTATGTGGGAGAGATCACGGAGGTGCGCCCCAAGGTGCTCTACGATCTGCTGGAAAAGGATTTCCTGCCCATTGTGTGTCCCGTGGGACTGGACGCACAGTTTCAGACCTACAATATCAATGCGGACGATGCGGCCTGCGCCATAGCCCGGGCAGTGAATGCGGAAAAGCTGGCGTTTCTTACGGATATTGAGGGAGTATATCGGGATCCTGCAGATCCCTCCACGCTGATTTCGGAGATTGGGGCGTCAGATGCCCGGGAGCTGATTGCAGGAGGAACCATTGGCGGAGGTATGCTGCCCAAGCTTAACAACTGTATTGACGCCATTGAGAACGGGGTTTCCCGGGTGCATATTCTGGATGGACGTATGGCCCATTGCCTGCTTTTGGAAATATTTACAAACAAAGGAATCGGCACGGCGATTCGTGGAGATAAGGAGTGTAAATTTTATGAAGGAGAATGAGATCCGCCAGGAGGCGGAGCAGGTGCTTTTGCACACCTATAACCGGTATTCTCTGGTTTTGGACCGGGGAGAGGGCGTATATCTGTATGATGTGGAGGGAAAAAAGTATCTGGACTTTGCGGCGGGCATTGCAGTGCAGGCCCTGGGCTATCACTATCCGGGCTATGATGAGGCGCTGAAGGCCCAGATCGACAAGCTGATGCATATTTCCAACCTGTATTACAGCGTTCCCATGGAGGAGGCGGCCAGGAAGCTGGTGAAAGTAAGCGGCATGAGCAGGGTGTTCTTCACCAACAGCGGCACGGAGGCCATTGAGGGAGCACTGAAGGCGGCCAGGCGGTACTCCTACAATAAGTATGGGGAGGGACGCAGCGAAATCATTGCCATGAAGCATTCCTTTCACGGACGCAGTATGGGCGCTCTTTCCGTGACGGGAAATGAGAAGTATCAGATTCCCTTCCGGCCTCTGGTGGGAGGCGTGCGTTTTGCCCTTTACAATGATCTGGAAAGCGTGAAGGCTCAGATAAATGAGAAGACCTGCGCGATTATTTTGGAAACCATACAGGGAGAAGGCGGCATTTACCCGGCGGATCCGGAATTTCTGCAGGGCATACGAACCCTGTGCGACGAGCAGGATCTGATTATGATTCTGGATGAAATCCAGTGCGGCATGGGACGCACTGGCCATCTGTTTGCATGGCAGGGCTATGGAGTGGAACCGGATATTATGACAAGCGCCAAGGCTCTGGGCTGCGGTGTTCCTGTGGGCGCCTTCTTGCTTAATGAGCGGGCGGCAGCCTCGTCTCTGGGGCCGGGAGATCACGGCACTACCTATGGGGGGAATCCTTTTGTGTGCGCCGCGGCCGCGGCAGTGCTGGATCTCTTTGAGCGGGATGGCATTGTGGAGCATGTGGGAGAAATTTCTGTTTATCTGGAGGAGCGTCTGGATCAGCTGGCGGAGAAGTTCCCCTGCATTTCCTGCCGCAGAGGCCGGGGCTTAATGCAGGGGCTGGTAATCCAGGGTAGACCTGTGGGAGAAATTGTGGTAAAATCCTTAGCAGAGGGCCTGATCGTGATTACGGCAGGCTCGGATGTACTGCGTCTTGTGCCGCCGTTGATCATTGAGCGGGAGCATGTGGACGAGATGGTGGAAAAGCTGTCCCGGGCTCTGGAGACTTAAGCTGGCTGCCACCGTTTGTTTTTGGAGAGGGGCTCTTACTGCCGGAGGCTTTTTGGCAGAGAGAGCGGGGCAGTGAGGAAGGAAAGGATTTTTTTACATGAGATATACAATTTATCGAAGAGTGCTGGCCTGCCTGTGCGTGCTGCTGGTATTTTTTCAGATTTTACAGGTGATTCTGGAGGAACATAACCGGGCCCAGGCCGCAGAGCAGGTGGTTGAGGAGCAGGAAAAGCTGACCTTGTGGTATACGGATGAGAAGCTTAACGAATATCTGGTGGATACGGCGGCCCAGTTTGAGGCGGAGACTGGGGTAGAAATAACTCTGCAGCTGGTGACAGCCGTGGATTACATTGAGCTCATCAACCGGGCCAGCATTTCCGAGAGTGGGGGACCGGATCTCTTTGTGACCTCCAGCGAGTTGCTGGAAAAGGCCAGGCTGGCAGGCTTAACCGTGGAAAATGACAGCTTTCTGGATGCGGAGCTGGCTGGGTATTTTCCCCAAAAAGCCCTGGAGGCTGCCACCTGCGGCGGGAAGCTTGTGGCGTATCCTTTCTATTTTGAGACCTGCTTCCTTTTGTACAACCGCAATTATGTGGATCATGCGCCGGCCAGTATCGACGAGATTCTGGTGTATTCCGATACCTTTGAGGCTACAGAGCAGATGGCCAACGTGGAAAATATTCTCAAATGGAATGTGGCGGATATTTTTTACAATTTCTTTTTTATAGCAAATTATGTAAATCTGGGAGGCTCCACAGGGGATGACCCCTCCCAGGTGCAGCTGACAGCGGAAGAAGTCTACCAGTGTCTGGAATATTATCAGAGTCTCAACGCTTTCTTTGCCATTGACGCGGAGGCAGTGACCACCGACGATGTGCTTCAGGAGTTCATTGACGGAAAGACTATTTATACCATTGCCAAGACGGACGCTATTGCCAGACTGGACCAGGCCATAGCAAATGGGGAGGTGCCGGAGATTACGGCCCCCATGGAGGAAGCCGGAGCAGAAGGCCAGGCAGGGGAAGGCGAGAACCCGGAGGAGCCTTCGGCAGAGGGAGAAGCCTCTGGAGAAGGGGAGAATCCGGAGGACGCCACGGAGGCCGGAGAATCGGAGGCTTTTTACGGAATTGCCAGGGTTCCCGATTTGACCGGGGAACTGAAGACCAAGGGCCTGTCCGTGACCAATTCTGTCGTGGTCAATGCCTATTCCCCGTGCCGGGAACGGGCCAAGGAGTTTGCGAAATACATCACCTACGACAAGGTAGATGACTTGTATGCCAAGGCAAATAAAATGCCGGTGAAAATCGGAGTTCCCTATGAGAATGACCAGATTCACGTGCTCACAGAGCAGTATGAGGAGTCTGTGGAGGTTCCCAAGATCACGGACCTAAGTAATTACTGGATCTGGATGGAGATTGCATTTGCCAACATCTGGCAGGGCGGAGACGTGCAGACAGAGATCCAGTCTGTGTCTGACCGGGTTCAGTCCCAGATTTCGTGGCAGCCCTGAGAATCATTGCCTTTGTTAGGGAAAGAATCGTGAAAGCCTCTAATGCGGACAGATAAAATCTGCTGCTTTAGAGGTTTTTTCTGTCCAAAAATCATATGGGATGTGGAAAAACGGACGGAAAATCAAGGCAATTTCCGCATAGGATCCCAAAGGACGGGGAAACTAATTTGAAATTCATTCATTTCAGGGAGGTTTTTGACATGTTGGGAATAATTATTGCATTGATTTCAGGAGCCCTAATGAGCATACAGGGCGTGTTCAACACAGAGGTGACAAAGGGGACCAGCGTCTGGGTATCGGCCAGCTGGGTGCAGTTTTCCGCCCTTTTGACCTGTCTGGCAGTGTGGGCTGTCACGGACCGGCAAAGCTTTGGTTCCGTTCTCCAGGTGCAGCCCCGCTATACCCTGCTGGGCGGTGTAATTGGAGCGTTTATCACCTACACGGTGATTCAAAGTATGGGAAGCTTAGGACCTGCCAGGGCCGTGATGCTGATCGTGATTTCCCAGCTTCTGGTAGCCTATATCATCGAGCTTTTGGGGCTGTTCGGCGCGGAGAAGGCGGTTTTTGAGTGGCGCAAATTTTTTGGAATGCTAGTGGCTATTGCCGGGGTGATTTTGTTTAAATGGGAGTAAAAAAGTGTTGTAATCACCGGTGAAGTCCGGTACAATAAGAGTATCTGATGCAGAGGGGCCTTTCCATGGAAAGGCAGGTACAGATGAGAAAAGTAAAAAATGCCGGACCCATGCAGGGAAGCCGGAGATTTCTATGGGGTATACTCCTGGGGGCAGTATGCCTGCTTTCTGCTTGTGGAAAAAGGGAAGCAGTGTTTGTGGCAGGGGAGAGTTCCTGGGAGGAAGCAGCAGGAGAGGCGACTTCTCCGAAGTCTGATGGAGAAGCGGCCGGAAAGGCGTTACAACTGGAGACAGCGGAAGAAGCGGCCGGAAAGGGAGCAGCGGGAGAAGCGTTGCAACCGGAAGCAGCGGGAGAGGCGGCTCTTCCGGGGACGGCGGAAGAAGCAGTTGGAAAGCAAGACTCAGGAAAACAGGACGTATCTACAGAGGGAACCCAAGGGATCCAGGAGGACGGACAGGGGCAGCTTGTGGTCTATGTTTGCGGACAGGTTCAGAATCCGGGTGTCTATACCCTGTCTTCCGGATCGCGCATTGCAGATGCGGTGGAGCTGGCTGGGGGCATGACGGAGGAAGCGGCAGGGGACGTATTGAATCTGGCAGAGAATCTGACGGATGCCCAGATGATTCGGATTCCCTCTCTGGAGGAGGCACAGGAGCTGGGCGCAGAGGTTATTTTACATGCCGTTGGAGGCGGAGCGTCTTCTGTTCAGATTCCGGTACAGCCAGGTACAGAAAAGGGCGTTGGGGGCGCGGATTCTCAGGGGAAGGTGTCCCTGAATCAGGCTACCCGGGAGCAGCTGCTTTCCCTGCCTGGTATCGGAGAGTCCAAGGCGGATGCCATTTTGCTCTACAGGCAGGAGAACGGAGGGTTTCAGACTGTGGAGGAGATTATGAATATCTCCGGCATTAAGGAAGGCGTATTTTTAAAGATCAAAGACAAGATTATGATTTGACAAGGGTGAGGACATGGGAAAAAAAGTTTTGGTAGTAGATGATGAGAAGCTGATCGTTAAAGGTCTGCGGTTCAGTCTGGAGCAGGAGGGCATGGAGGTAGACTGTGCCTATGACGGAGAGGAAGCCCTGGAGTATGCCAGGGAAAAAGAATATGACATGGTGCTTCTGGATGTGATGCTGCCAAAGCTTGACGGATTCCAGGTCTGCCAGCAGATCCGGGAATTTTCCTCCATGCCGGTGATTATGCTCACAGCCAAGGGAGAGGACATGGACAAAATTCTGGGATTGGAGTACGGCGCAGACGATTATATTACCAAACCCTTTAATATATTGGAGATTAAGGCCAGGATGAAGGCCATTATGCGGCGGATCACGTCCAGGGAGGAAAAGAGCGCCCAGAAGCTGGTGGCGGTTTCGGATCTGAAGCTTGATCTGGAGAGCCGGCGCCTGTACATCGGAACCCGGGAAATCAATCTGACGGCCAAGGAGTTTGATCTTCTGGAGCTTATGGTCATGAATCCGGGCAAGGTATACAGCCGGGAGAAGCTTTTGAATATGGTCTGGGGGTATGAATATCCCGGAGATGTGCGGACCGTGGACGTACATATCCGAAGGCTGCGGGAGAAGATTGAGACAAATCCCAGCGAGCCCAAATATGTGCACACAAAGTGGGGAGTGGGTTATTATTTTCAGGCATAGCGTGATCAAAGACTATTTGAAGAGTATGCAGTTTCGGATTCTGCTGTGCTTTCTGGTTCTTGGTTTCCTGCCCATGCTGGCCACCAAAGAGGGAATCATGAACAACTACATGAAGCGGGCCATTTCCGTGCGCAGTACGGAGGTGCAGAATCAGTGCAAGATCCTGTCTAATCAGCTGATCAGCAGCAATTACATGCGGGATCGGTCTTCCGAGCTGGTGGATGGAGAGCTGGCCCAGCTGTCCAGCCTGTATGACGGCAGAATTTTGCTCATCGATCAGGATTTTCGGATCATCCGGGATACATACGGGCTGGAGGAAAATAAAATCATGGTTGCCGAAGAGGTGGTTAAGTGCTTTAAGGGAGAGAATACCAGCCACCTGGTGGGGAACCGCTTTATCGAGATGACCGTGCCTATTCAGGAGACGGATTCCAAGACCATTGTGGGAGTGATTCTCATCAGCGTTTCCACGGACAGCATTCGGGACAACCTGGAATATTTGGAGCACAATGCCAACATGATGCTGGCAGCCATGTCGGTGCTGCTTTTGACTGTTTCCGTGTTCTGTTCCTATCTTTTGGCGCGCCCTCTGCGCCGCATGGGAGGATATCTGGATCAGTTTGCTGCTGGCCATGATGATCAGGATATGGGCATCACCAGCTATTCGGAGACGGAGGAAATCTCCCAGACCTTTAACCGCATTATCTCCCAGATGCGGGTGCTGGATGAATCCCGCCAGGAATTTGTGTCCAATGTGTCCCATGAGCTGAAAACGCCTCTGGCATCCATGAAGGTGCTGGCGGATTCACTGATTATGCAGGAGGGAGCGCCTCTGGAGCTGTATCAGGAGTTTATGGGAGATATTGCGGAGGAGATTGAGCGGGAAAATAAAATTATCACAGATCTTCTGTCCCTGGTAAAAATGGATAAGAAGGCGGCGGATCTGACGATTGAGCCGGTAAGCATCAATGACCTGCTGGAGCTCATACTAAAGCGGCTGCGGCCCATTGCCACCAAGAAGAATATTGAAGTGGTGCTGGAGAGCTTCCGCCCGGTGACGGCGGAGGTGGACGAGGTGAAGCTAACCCTGGCTTTGACCAATCTGGTGGAAAACGCCATCAAGTACAACCACGAGAACGGCTGGGTGCATGTGTCTCTGGACGCGGATCATAAATTCTTTTATGTGAAGGTTATGGATTCGGGTATCGGGATTCCCGAGGAATCCAAGCAGCATATTTTTGAGCGGTTTTACCGGGTGGACAAATCCCATTCCAATGAAATCGATGGCACGGGTCTGGGGCTTGCCATTACCAGAAGCGCCATTTTGCTGCACAAGGGAGCCATTAAGGTTTCCAGCGTGTTGGAGGAGGGCACCACCTTTTCCGTAAGGATTCCCCTGAATTTTGTGGGATAGGTGGAAATTTAGCCAGAGGCCTGGAGTTTTTGTTTGGCAATGCGTTTGCGATCAGGTGCATGAAGGTTTAGAAAAGAGGAAGCTATGAAGCGAAATGTGGGGAGACTCCTTTTGTTTCTGATCCTCTGCTGTGGGTTTTGGGCCTGCGGGGAGGAAGAAGAGCCAGAGGAGTCTGGCTTTCAGATGTATTACATTAATAAAGAAGAGACTGCTGTGGTGTCAGAAGAAATAGAGGAGCCAACGGGCACAGAGGAGGAGCAGTTAAGCCGGATTATGGAGCTTTTGCAGGAGCCGCCGAAAAATCCGGAGTATAAGCGCGCCCTGCCGGATACGGTGAGTATTGTGGATTATCGACTGGAAAAGGGACAGCTGTATTTGTTTTTTGACAGTAATTATCAGAAGATGACCAAGGTTTACGAGGTGTTGTGCAGGACGGCGGTAGTGCGCGCCCTGTGCCAGTTACCCCAGGTGGATTATGTGGCCTTTTTTGTCAATGATCAGTCTCTGGCGGATTCTAACCAGATGCCGGTGGGGCTTATGAATTCCGAACTGTTTATAGAGAATACGGGAGATCAGATTAACACCTTCAACAGCGTAACCTTGGATCTGTACTTCTCCAATGCCACAGGGGATAAGCTTGTAAAGGAGCGGGATAACTTTAATTACAGCAGTAATATGTCGTTGGAGAAGCTGGTGGTGGAGCAGCTGATTCAGGGGCCTATTTCCGAACATGCATTTCCTAGTATTCCACCGGAGACGAAGCTCTTAAGTATTACCACCAAGGATGGGATATGTTATGTAAACTTTGACGAGGGCTTTCTGGGACAGGGATATGATGTGACGGAGCAGGTGCCCATATATTCTATTGTGAACTCTCTGTCAGAGCTGTCTGGAGTGAATAAGGTGCAGATCCTCATTAACGGGGAGACTCCAAAGGTATACCGGGAAAGCATAAGCTTTGAGACCATCTTTGAGCGAAACTTTGATATTCTGGAGGGAGCGGGAACCCAGGAGGAAGGCCAGGAGGATCAGGAGAGCGGGAAAGAAGCGGAGAGTGAAAAGGAGTCCGGGGAGGAAGACGCAAAATCCGGCCAGGGCGATAAAAAGGAGGACGACAAGTCCTGATACGAGTAATTTGTCACAGGGAGCTGTTTTGCGCCAAGGTTACAGCTGGCGTTCCTTGGCAAAGCTGGATTAAGCTTTGTAAGGCAGAGACATTTAATGCAAAAAGGAGAAAGAGCAGTGCCCAAAAAGTACTGGAACAGCAGAGGAAGAGCTAATGAGAAGACGCCCTATATACGGCGCCGCCCTGCTTTTGCTTCTGTGCTGTCTGGCGCTGCCGCCCTCTCTTTGGATCCGTACCGGGATCCCGGAGGGGACGACTGCGTTTACTGGCACAGTGGGCAGAAGAGAGCAGCGGGAGGGGATGCAGGTATTGTATCTAAAGAATACCAGTATCCCAAAGGCCAGGTGGATCCTGGTCTATCTAAAGGATTCTGATTATTCTTATTTCATCGGCAACATTCTAAAAATTCAGGGAAGAATCCAGAATTATGAACATCCGGGAAATCCGGGACAATTTGACAGTCTCACCTACTACCAGACAAAGAAAATTGACGCCTTCTGCTATGCAGACAGGGCAGAGCTTCTGGAGGATAAACGGGACTGGCTGCGGGAAGCTTTGGTGGAACTTCGTCTTTGCCTGTCTCATGGATTGGAACAGACTTTGGGGGAGTCTGAAAGCGGCATATTAAAGGCCATGCTGCTGGGAGATAAGGGCCAGCTTCCTTTGGACATAAAGAGGCTGTATCAGAGAAGCGGAATCGCCCATCTTTTGGCGATTTCTGGTCTGCATATCTCTATTTTAGGAGCAGGATTTTACAAGGGTATGCGCAAAATAGGGATTCCCTGTCTTCTGGCCGGCGCGCCTGCACTGATTTTCATGGCCTGCTACGGCATCCTGACAGGGGCGGGAGTTTCCACCCTGCGGGCCCTGACCATGTTTTTCCTGGCAGTAGGCGCGGATCTTGTGGGACGGACCTATGATATACAAACTGCCTTGGGCGCAGCGGCCATATGGCTTTTGCTGGAGCAGCCGCTCTATGCCCGGGACGGAGCCTTTCTCCTGTCCTTTGGGGCAGTGTTTGGCCTAGTGGAGGTGACGGCCCTTCTGAAGGCGTGGACCAAGGGGAATGGGACTGGAGAGTGGGAGTTTCCGGAAGGCGGAAATGAAAGCAGAAAAGAAGGATGGAAGGCGGTGGAGAAGCTGCGTCATCTTGTGACAGAAGGGCTGTGGGCCTGCCTGGGAATTCAGATTGTCACCCTTCCCATACTGCTGTACTGCTTTTATGAGGCGCCTGTTTACGCGCCATTTTTGAATCTGCTGGTGATTCCCCTTATGGGTCCCCTGCTGGCAGGCGGTCTTTGCTGTATGCTTCTGGGGGTGTTTTTTCCCGCCGGGGCTGTTCCCGCAGCGCTGCTGTGCCGGGGAATCCTGGAAGTGACAGAGTTTTTGGCACGGTGTTTTAACCGGCTGCCAGGAGCGGTGTTCTGTGGAGGCTGTCCGGCAAAGTGGCAGATGGGAGCGTACTATGGAGGAGTGGCTCTGATGCTTTTGTGGGGAAAATACCGGGGAGGGCAGGAAAGGATCTGGATACAAAAGAAGACGGGAGAGCAAAAGGAAATCCAGAGACAAGGACGCCTGGAAAAATTTTGCTTCTCATCCCTATATATCCTGTGCCTTCTGCTGCTTTTATGGCGGCATGAACCTGCATTTTCCCTTACCATGCTGGACGTGGGCCAGGGAGACGCCATTTGTTTTCGCACAAGAGGGGGAAGCACCTATCTTATGGATGGAGGGAGCACCAGCGAGAAACAGACGGGGGAGTATATTCTGGAACCCTTTTTCAAGTATCAGGGGAAAAGCCGGGTGGATTATATTCTTGTAAGTCACCTGGACCGGGACCATATTTCCGGGATCTTGGAGATCCTGGAGGAGGGGTTTTTGGAAGTGGGCTGCCTCATTCTCCCGGCAGCCTCACAGGGAAAAACAGGAGGAGCCGACAGAAAGACGGGAGAACTGACGGAAGCGGCCGATCTCTGCCAGGCTCTGGCAGAGCAGGACGAGGCCTATGGCAAGCTTAAAAAATTGGCAGAAGAACGGGAAGTGAAGATTCAGGTCATGGGAGCCGGGGATTCCCTGGAGGATGGAGAGCTGCGGCTGTATTGCCTGGGGCCGGAACGGGGCGAGAGGTATGAGAGCCGCAATGCAGCTTCCCTGACCATCTGCCTGGAATATAAAAAGCTCCGGGTATTGCTTACCGGAGACCTGGAGGGCACTGGGGAGAGCCGTGTGCTGGATCGGCTTTTTGCACAGTCCTATGATATTTTAAAGACAGCCCATCACGGATCCGGAAATTCCACCAAAGAGGAATGGCTTGCCCGTGTGAATCCCCGGATTGCTCTTATCTCCTGCGGGGAGAAAAACTCCTATGGACATCCCCATGAGGAGCTTTTGGAGCGGCTGAAAAATCAGGGCTGCCGGATCTATCTCACTCCTAGAGACGGGGCGGTGACGGTTCAAAGCGACGGAGAGTCCTATGAGGTCACAAAGTTTCAACCCTGACTTAGCTGAATCAGCAGCAGCTCCACGCCCAGAAGGTCCGGGATACGCCCGGTTTTAATGTCCTCCTCGGTCTGCACGCAGCTCTGCACAGCCAGGGCCAGCTCAGGGCTGGTAAAACGACGGGCCTGCTGGACATATTTTCCGGCAATGTAGGGGGACATGGAGAGCCGGGCGGCAATGGCGTTCCGGTCATGGCCCAATCCCATCATGCTGCGCACAGACAGCAGCTGGTTAAACTGGCGGCTTGTAAGGGCCAGGATACGCAAAGGAGGCTCCTTCAGGGCCAGAAGGTCATAGTACAGCTCCAGGGCCTTTCTCTGTCGGCGCTCCGCAATGGCATGGATCATGTCAAAGATCTGATTGGAAGCCTGACCGGCACAGACTGTTTCCACATCCTGAGAGGTGATGGTTTCCCGGTCCAGACAGTAGGAGATAAGCTTTTCCAGCTCCCGGGAAATATTCTCCATATCGAAACCTGTCTTTTCCAGAAAGAGCTGCAAGGTCTCCTGGGTAATGCGCTTTTGCTCCCGTTTTAGATGGCCTAAGATCCAGCGCGTCAGAGTGCGCTCGTCCTGGGTCTTGAATTCCACGGCCCGGCCCAGGTTCTTCACAGCCTTAAACATGCGGCTGCGCTTGTCCACCTCTGTCTCTGTAAAGACCAAACAGGTGCTCTGTGGCATCTGGGGCAGGTAATCCGCCAGGTCGTCGCATTTGTTTTTGAAAAAACCGCTGTTGTCCACGCCGATATACCGGCGGTCAGCAAAAAAAGGCAGGGTTTCTGCCAGATCGATAATCTCTCTGGGATTACAGTTCTTTCCCTCAAAAAAGGCCTGATTCATGGTATCAGCAGGATCTGTGAGAACGCTTCGCAGCTTTTGCTTATACTGAGTACGCAAATAGGCCTCCTCTCCGAAGAGCAGATATACCTTTTTAAAAGAGCCGTTTTGAATATCTTCCTGAAGCATTTTCATGGGATGGATCCTCCGAAATGTTGAAAAAACAGCGAGAATAGAAAAAAGACATCCGACTGACGGGATCGGGTGCCTTTTTTGTTCTATGTTACAAATTAAGCGATGCTGTCTACAGCCTTGGTTATACGGGAAATCTTCCGAGAAGCTGTCTTTTTGTGATAAACACCCTTGGAAGCCGCTTTGTTCATGGTAGAGATCGCAGCTCTCAAAAGAGTTCTGGCGTTCTCTGCATCCTTTGCAGCAACCGCAGCATCAACCTTCTTGATTGCGGTTTTCACTTCAGATTTGATTGCCTTATTGCGGGCGGTTCTTGCCTCAGCAACCAGGATTCTCTTCTTTGCAGATTTGATGTTAGCCAACTTGTACACCTCCAAATCATTCCAAATTCCGTTATGGTAATCGGTCGTGTTCCATTAATCCGGACACGGACGTTTTAACAAAACACACTTATTTAGTGTAAGACAGGAATCGAATTCTGTCAATACATATTTTCCAAAATTTCGAGAAAAATAAGACCAGATTATTTTTTGCACAGGAGCCGGGGACACAAAAGAACATGGAACTGTTTTTGGTGAATCTGCAAAAAAAGCAGCACAATTCGTAAATATAAATACCGAGGGAGCGCAGTATGGATAAATTTCAGATACGCACAGACCTGGCTCTGGAGGCCAGGGAAAGTTTTGAGGAGGATGATGTGGAGATCCGCGGGGTTTCCATTGAGGAGGATTACGATAAGAGGCGGGATATTCGGGTGACCCGGGTGCGGATTGAGACGGAGAATGGGGCCAGGGCTATGGGAAAGCCTGTGGGGGACTATCTGACTCTGGAGGCTCCAGGGCTCTCCGAGGAGGATGAGGATTACCACCGGGAGGTATCGGAGGTTCTGGCCCGGTATATCCGGGAGCTGGTGGGGGAGAAGGAGCAGTCCATTCTTGTGGTGGGCCTGGGAAACCGGGATGTGACTCCCGATGCTCTGGGGCCCTGGGTGGTGAATAATCTCATGATTACCCGTCATATTATCCGGGAATACGGGGTGCGGGCCTTCGGAAAGGAACAGATGCACCAGGTCAGCGCCATTGTTCCCGGAGTGATGGCGCAGACAGGTATGGAGACTTTTGAGATCGTCAAGGGCATTGTGGAGGAGACTCATCCGGACTGGGTCATTGCCATTGACGCTCTGGCGGCCCGTAGCAGTAAGCGTCTCAACCGGACCATACAGCTTTGCGACGCGGGGATTAATCCTGGCTCCGGAGTAGGGAATCACCGAAACGGCTTGACCCGGGATAACTTGGGTGTGCCCATTCTGGCTATCGGAGTGCCTACAGTGGTGGATGCGGCTACCATTATCTATGATGCCACTGGAGATCGGAGCCGCATTGCGCCCAACCTCAACGGCATGTTTGTGACGCCCAAAAATGTGGATGAGATGATTAAGAGGCTTAGCTATACCATCTCCGAGGCCATCAATATTGCTCTTGACGCCAGATGGCAGGAATAAAGACTTGCGTGTCAGAAAGCAGGAATAGAGGCTTGCGTGCAAGATAGTAGGAATAGAGGCTTGTGTGCCAGATAGCAGGAATAGAGAGGAGAGGCAGAAGGAGAACAGGTATCAGGCATAGGGAGGACGGTTCAGGAATATAATGAAAGAACATGGAGTGATTGGATGAACCGTAAGCAGAAAGTGATGAATGGAGGCGTCTGGCTGCTGATTTTGGTGCTTGGCGTCTATATATTAGGATATGGAGTAAAGGGACAGCCCGCTAAACGGGCTGCCTATGCCTGCGCAAAGCTTCTGTCCGGCGTGGAATTTACCCTGCAGAAATCGGCTGCCAGGCTGATTTTCCCAGGATTGTTGTATTCTGCACGGGAAACGGAGCAGTCAGAGGGCATGCAGGATATTCTCACAGCCTGGGCCTGGGAGCTGTTTCCCATCTATGAGTTTGTGTGCGGACAGGAGCTGTATGAGACAGAGATCGAGAGCGGATCCATCTACGACCTTCTGCTGGCCAGGAAGTCCTATGAGGAGGATGAGCAGGAGGAGGAACCGGTGGAGACAGAACAGGCAACGGAGGAGCCAGGCGACGATCTTTTGGCTCAGATGGAGGCGGAGAATCAGGCGGTCCTGGAGGAACAGGAACGGATTCAGCAGGAGCAGGAGGAAGGCACATTTCCCGGGGTAGAATACACAGAGGAACAATTGTCCGATTTTTCCTTTGTGCGCAATAACTTTTATACCATAGCCTCCAATACGGATATCAGCGCGGAGCTTCTGGATGCACCCACAATGTCTCAGATAGATCTGCGCCTGCAAAATGATGCTTCAGAACCGCAAATCCTCATTTATCACACCCATTCTCAGGAAGGCTTTGTAGACTCTGTGGAGGGAGACTTGAGCACCACCATCGTGGGAGTGGGGGACTATCTCACGGAGATTCTTCAGAATAAATATGGATACAATGTAATCCACAATACCAATGTCTATGATTTTCGGGATGGAAAGCTGGACCGGAATCAGGCGTATTCTCTGGCGCTGCCGGAAATCGAGGCAATCCTGGAACAGTATCCTTCCATTGAGGTGGTCATCGATCTGCACAGGGACGGCGTGGATGAAAGCCTCCACCTGGTCAAAGAGGTGAATGGAAAGCCCACTGCCCAATTTATGTTTTTCAATGGACTTAGTTACAGCGCCCGCAACGGCCCCATTGAATATTTGAATAATCCCTACATAGAAGACAATCTTGCCTTTTCCCTGCAGCTAAAGCTGGCCAGTGAGAAATACTATCCAGGCCTTGCGAGACGGATTTTTCTTAAGAGTCTGCGATATAATCTTCATGTGCGGCCCAAGAGCGTGCTGGTGGAGGCGGGAGCTCAGACCAATACACTGGAGGAGATGATGAATGCCATGGAACCTCTGGCAGATGTGCTGCACCAGGTGCTGGGGGATTCGGGAGGAACAGGAGAATGATAGATGGGGGAAATGGATTTGCTCACAGATTTTTGGTTTCACAGTTGTAATTTTTTTGCGAATACGTTACAATCCCGTCTTTGACAGTTATAGAAAAATAAAATCGCTGTAACCCTTGTGTTTACTGGGCTACAGCGATTTCTTCATGTTTTATGAAATATAGTAATTT
>JAAWJI010000061.1 GCA_022796795.1 Lachnospiraceae bacterium
CAGCCTGGATGCCGGGATTATGGTGGATTTTATCAAGGAGCATGGCTCGGAGGTGGAGAATATGCTGTTTACGGAATTTAATGTAGATGACGCTTTGGAGGTCCGCTATGAAGAAGGAGTGGAAGAAGGAATGGAAAAAGGATTGGCCAAAGGAGAATACATGAAGCTTATCCAGCTGGTTTTACGTAAGCTGAAAAAAGAAAAGAGCCCGGCAGAGATTGCGGAGGAGTTGGAGGAGGATGCGGCAATCATTCAGCGGATCTGCCAGGCCGCAGGCCAGTGCGGCCTGGAACCGGATGGAGAGCAGATTTATCGGCTGCTTACCCAGTGACACCCTTTACACTTAAATTTACAACAGTACCCTCAGTGGACAAGGAGTGTGTATCCCCTTGTCCGCTGAGGATATAGAAAACAGAAACCACGAAAGGAATAAAAACCATGCAGGAAATTAAATGCCCCAACTGCGGGGAAGTATTTGTGGTGGACGAGTCCGGCTATGCCCAGATTTTGCAGCAGGTCCGGGACAAGGAGTTTCAAAAAGAGCTGACCCAGAGAGAAAAAGAGCTGGAAAAGCAGAAGGAGAGCGAGCTGGAGCTGGCCCGCGTGAAGGAGAAGGCGGAGTTTGAAAAGGCGCTGTCAGAGAAGGAGGCGGAGCTTTCCAGGAGAGAAGCGGATGTGGAGCGCCTGAAGGCTCAGATTTCCGGAAGCGAGACCGAAAGACAGCTGGCCGTGAGCCAGATAGAACAGAAAAAGGATCAGGAGAGGGCAGAGGCTCTGGAAGAGAAAAATGAAGAGCTGGCAAAACAGAGCCGTGTCATTGAGGAGTTAAAGGCAAAGCTTGATAAGGCGGAGACGGAACAAAAGCTGGCCGTGTCTGAGATGGCCCAGGAAAAGGAACGGCAGATCTCTCAGATATCCACAAAGGTCACAGAGCTGAAAGGCCAGCTCTCCCACAAGGACACGGAGTATGAGCTAAAGGAGAAGTCCCTCCAGCGGCAGTATGAGGACAGGCTCAGGCAAAAGGATGAGCTGATCGAGTACTATAAGGATTTCAAAGCCCGACAGTCCACCAAGATGATCGGTGAGAGCCTGGAGCAGCATTGCCTGAACCAGTTTAACGCCTTACGCATGACGGCTTTTCCGGCAGCCTATTTCGAGAAGGACAATGATGCCCGGTCGGGAAGCAAGGGGGATTTTATATTCCGGGAGTCGGCGGAGGGCGTGGAGTTCATTTCCATTATGTTTGAGATGAAAAATGAGATGGATGAGACGGCCACCAAGCATAAGAACGAGGACTTTTTTAAGGAGTTGGACAAGGACCGGCGGGAGAAGAAGTGCGAGTATGCAGTACTGGTGTCCTTGCTGGAGATTGACAATGAGCTGTACAACAACGGCATTGTGGATGTTTCCTATAAATATGAAAAGATGTATGTGATCCGGCCCCAGTTTTTTATTCCCATCATCACCCTGCTGCGAAATGCTGCCTTAAATTCTCTTCGGTATCGGCAGGAGCTGGAGGTGATCCGGCACCAGCAGGTGGATATCCTCCATTTTGAGGAGAATATGAACGCCTTTAAGGAGGGCTTTGCCCGGAATTACCGGATCGCCAGCCAGAAATTTCAGACAGCTATTGAGGAGATCGACAAGACCATTTCCCATCTGCAAAAAACCAAGGAGGCCCTGCTTTCCTCGGAAAACAACTTAAGGCTAGCCAATAACAAGGCGGAGGATCTGACCATCAAACGTCTCACGAAAAATGCGCCTGCAGTACGGGACATGTTTGAGGAGCTGAAAAATGGGGAGGATAAAAAGGAAGAGGGAGAATGACCGGAGATGACAGCCAAGACGAGAAGTGTGATAAGGTCACAGAAGAAGGACAGCCCCTGTGATATAGTAAGTGCATAAAATCCGAAACAGGGATGAAGCAAAAAGCAGAGAAGGCAGAGAGCCGGATAAGGAAAGAAAATTGGCGGAGGTGTGAAGATGGGATTATTTGATTTTCTGAGAGGACCCGATATTCATGAGGGCATAAAGGAATATGAGAAAACGGCAGGCGCGGTGCTGTTGGATGTGCGCACGCCCCAGGAGTACCGGGAGGGACATATTCCCGGCAGCAAAAATGTGCCCCTCCAATCCATGGAGAGCGTGAAACAAGCAGCGGCAAAGGATGCTCCGGTATTTGTATACTGCTATTCTGGGAGCAGGAGCAGCCAGGCAGCGGGAATTCTGAAGCAGATGGGATATACCAATGTGAAAAACATAGGGGGCATTGCCTCCTATAAAGGAAAGGTGGAAAATTAAGATGAAGGTAGTGATTGTAGGAGGCGTGGCAGGTGGAGCGACTGCTGCAGCCAGGATTCGAAGATTGGACGAGCAGGCAGAGATTCTGGTGTTTGAGCGTTCCGGATATATTTCCTATGCAAACTGCGGACTTCCCTATTATATCGGGGATGTAATTACAGACTCCGAGGAGCTGACGCTCCAGACGCCAGAGAGCTTTTTCTCCCGCTTCCGGGTAACCATGAAGGTGCGCCATGAGGTCACGGCTATTCACCCGGAGAAACAGACGGTGTCAGTGAAGGATCTGGATTCCGGCAGGGAATTTGAGGAGAGCTATGACAAGCTTCTTCTGTCCCCGGGGGCAAAGCCCACCCAGCCCCAGCTTCCCGGTACGGGGATAGACAAGCTCTTTACCCTGCGCACCGTGGAGGATACCTTCCGCATGAAGGAGTACATTCAGCAGAATCACCCCAAATCTGCGGTACTGGCAGGAGGCGGCTTTATCAGCCTGGAGCTGGCGGAAAATCTGCGGAGCCTGGGGCTGGATGTGACCATTGTCCAGAGGCCCAGGCAGCTTATGAATCCCTTTGATCCGGATATGGCGGCATTTATCCACGGCGAGATGCGTGTGCATGGCATAAAGCTTGTTCTGGGCCATACGGTGGAGGGCTTTGAGGAAAAGGACGGGGGCGTGGATGTGCTTCTGAAAGATGAAGCGCCTCTTCATGGGGACATGGTGGTTCTTGCTATCGGCGTTACCCCGGACACCCAGCTTGCCAGGGATGCAGGGCTGGAGCTTGGAATCAAGGGAAGCATCGTGGTGAATGAACGCATGGAAACCTCGGCTCCCAACATCTATGCCGTGGGCGACGCGGTTCAGGTGAAGCATTTTGTCACTGGGCAGGACGCCCTCATTTCTCTGGCAGGGCCGGCCAACAAGCAGGGACGGATTGCAGCCGACAATATCTGCGGGGGCGACAGCCGGTATGAGGGATCTCAGGGAAGCTCGGTGATTCAGGTTTTTGAGCTGACTGCCGCAGCCACAGGCCTCAATGAGACAAACGCAAAGAAAGCCGGTCTTTCGGTGGACAAGGTGGTTCTGTCGCCTATGAGCCATGCAGGCTATTATCCGGGAGGAAAGGTTCTGACCATGAAGGTGGTCTTTGAAAAAGAGAGCGGACGCCTGCTGGGAGCCCAGATCGTGGGACGAGAGGGCGTGGACAAGCGCATTGATGTGCTGGCCACAGCCATTCGTGCGGGCATGAAGGCTACGGATCTAAAAGAACTGGATCTGGCCTATGCCCCGCCCTATTCCTCCGCCAAGGACCCGGTGAACATGGCCGGATTCATGATCGAAAACATTTCCCGGGGACTGGTCAAGCAGTTCCATGTGGAGGATGTGGAGGGGCTGCCCCAGGATGGAAGCGTCACCCTGCTGGATGCGCGGACACCGGGAGAATACAGCCGCGGCCATATGGAGGGCTTTGTCAATATTCCGGTGGATGAGCTTAGGGAACGCATGGGAGAGCTGGAGCAGGAAAAGCCCGTGTACGTCATCTGCCAGAGCGGGCTTCGCAGCTATATCGCAGTGCGGATTTTGGAAGGCAGCGGCTTTGATGCATACAACTTTTCCGGAGGCTTCCGGTTCTATGACGCGGTGATGAATGACCGCCGTCTGGTGGAGAAGGCGGCGGCCTGCGGGAAGGATCAACCTGCCTGATCCCGGGTCAGCTTCCGAATCCAATTTCCATAATGGGCCTCCAGGAAGGCCGGCACACACTTGAAAATCTGGTCTGCGTTCAGGCAGCAGACCACCACGGCCGGAGAGGCTTTTGCCACAAAGGCCATGAAAAAGGACAGAGGCAGAACAATAAGCCAAATGCTGATCAGATCCAGCTTTACCACAAACATGGCGTTGCCGCCTCCCCGGATGATGCCATTGTTTGTAGGCATCTGGTAGGAGGTTCCCACGCAGACAATGCTTAAAATAATCAAAAAGGTATTGGCCATGTCCTTGGTGGCCGGGGACAGGTCATAAATACTCAAAATGGGAATGCGCAGGAAAAACAGCAGCACTCCGGACGCCAGGCCTATAACCAGAAACATGCGCTGCATGATCCGGGCATAGGCCTTTGTCAGGGGAATGTCCCCGGAGCCTATGGTTTTTCCGATGATAATGGAGGCCGCGGAGGCCGCGCCCACAGCCATGGATTTTACCATCAAGAACAGGTTGGAGGCCGCGCTGTTGGCGGAGATGGCGGCAGCGGTCATATGGCCTAAAATCACGGTCTGCAAAGCCGTGTTCACCCCCCAGAGCCCCTGGACCAGGAGCATGGGAGAGGTGATTTTTATATAATCCTTATAGAGAACCCGATCAAAGGAGAAATAGTCCTTCAGGCGCAGCCTCAGGACTTTCTCCTTTTTTATGATATAATAAATCAGAATGGCACATTCCAGGATGCGGGCAGTGAGAGTTCCCACAGCAGCACCGGCGGCACCCATGGGAGGGACGCCAAAATGGCCGTAGATGCATACATAATTGATGCCGCAGTTGACAAAAAAGGTAAAGACAGAGAGCACAAAGGCGACGCGCACAATGCCGATACTGCGAAGGACTGCCAGCAAAAGCTGAGTCACGGCAAAAAACAGATAGGTAAAGCGGATAATCCCAAGGTAGGAGACGCCCTCCTGGATAATGGGCCGGTCAGGCGTAAAGATTCCCACGGCATGATAGGGAAACAGACTTACCAGAGTAAAAAGCAGGATGCCGATAATGAGAGCTGCATGCATGGCGGAGGCGGCGATTTTCTTCAGAGGCCCTGTTTCCTGTTTTCCCCAATACTGGCTTCCCAGGATCACCAGGCCGTCCCCCAGGGCCATGAGAAGCTGCTGGTAGACAAACTGGATCTGATTTACAGCAGTCACGCCGGCCAGGGCAGTCTCGCTGTAAGCGCCCAGCATCATATTGTCCGCCAGGTTGACGCTGAGCGTCACCACATTTTGCAGGACAAGAGCCACATAGATGGAGAAAAATTTTCGGTAAAAGGTGCGGTCTACCCGGGTCGCAGCGGCAGTATTCATGAGAGGTACCTTCTTTCTTTTGTTCACCCAGATTTTAGCATTAAAATAAATCGCTATGAGTTCCAGTTCTGGTCAATGTGAGAGTTAAAATGCTTTGTTCGATTTTGTATATTAAAAGCCAGTCCGGAGAGATATGACATTCTCTGTGACCTTCATAGTTGCCAGACAGTTGATGGTCTTTATATTTAGAAGGCAGAGGCTGTTCTGTACAAAGGATGTTTAAAACATTTTCCAATAGTTTTGGATTATAGCCACGTTTGATGATCATTTTATAGTCTTTTTTAAATTTGGTTGAATAGCGGATTTTAAGAATTCAAATCCTCCATAAGTTCAGCAACACTGGAAAATGTTTTGCTGAGATTCTTTCCCTGATTTACATCCCTAATAGCAGCTAATGTCTCAGCATTTGGCGTATCTAAAGAAATTTCAAAAGGGATCCTCTGTTGGCGAACCATGGTTTTAGCGAAAATGGTAAAAGCAGCTGTCATAGTTAATCCAAGTTCGTTACAGAGATGATCAAACTGTTGTTTTAAGGTATCATCCATACGGATATTGACGTTTGTTTGAGCCATAGGGCACCTCACTTTTTATGATTATACTATATATTGTAATAATATTTATTTACGATGTCAACATAATTTGAAGTGAAAACTTCCCGATCAGGTCACCTCAAAAGCATGACTAACTGCACCGGGAAGTTTCTCAATGAAAGCTTTTCTTAATTAAAAAAACTTTCGTAGAATATTAAATTCTGCGAAAGGTATCTGGTCTGTCAGATCAACTTAAATTAAACATGATAATGAAAAATCTGTCAACCCTTTTCTGAAAGATCCAGCAAAAATCTAAAAAGGAAAGGGAAAATCAACAATTATATACAGGTTATATGATTTATATCGGCATGTTTTCTTGTTTTATAATAGGCAGGGCTTACTTTTCGGAGCTGAAATTTCATTTGAGTTCCAATAGCCGTCAAAATTTTAGTCAAAAGAGGAGGAACGCGTATGCCAAAAACAGGCGAAAATATTTACAAGCGAAAGGACGGCCGCTGGGAAGGCCGCTATCCCAAGGAACGCATTGACGGAAGAATTCGGTACGGAGCCGTTTATGCGAAAACCTACCGGGATGTAAAGCGAAAGCTGGAGGAAGCAAAAAAGGCGCTGGAAAGCAGAGAAGAGCCGAAGACAAAGAGTGGAAGAGTAAAGGACGTGGGAGAGCAATGGCTTTTGGAGGCGTCCATGTCTCTAAAGGAATCCTCAAGAAACAAGTATGAGGATATTCTTTCCCGCTATCTCCTGCCGGAGCTTGGGGAAATGGACCTGTCTGAGATCTCAAACCAGCAGATCGGAAATTTTGTGGGCCGGCTCATTGCAGACGGAGGAGCACGGAAACAGGGGCTTTCCGCTGCCACTGTGGCGGAAATACTGTCGGTTCTCAACGGAATCCGGGTTTACGCCCTGCGCAGGGATTATCCCGTTTCCTTTTCTCTGGAATGTATCCGGCTCAAACGGGAACAGACGGAGATCCGAGTGTTTAGCTTTGGGGAAGAAGAGGCGCTGGTGAGTTATCTTCTGGAGCATATGGATCTCTCTTCCCTGGGAATCCTGCTCTGCTTGTTTACGGGAATCCGTATCGGGGAGCTGTGCGCCATGAAATGGGATGACATCAGTCTTCCGGAAAAACAGATGTATGTGAATAAGACCATGCAGCGCATGCGGGCAGCAAAGCCGGGTGGAAGCAGGACAGAGATTAAGATCCAGGAGCCCAAAAGCCCCTGTTCCATCCGGACCATTCCTCTGCCGGGAATTCTCCTGAATCTGCTGAAAAAATTCCATAGGCCGGGGACATTTCTCTTGACAGGGGAGGACCAGCGGTTCATAGAGTCCCGGACCATGCAGAATCATTTTAAGAGGGTACTGTCCTCCTGCGGGATATCCGATGCAAATTTCCACGCCACCCGGCACACCTTTGCCACCCGGTGCATTGAGCTGGGATTTGATGTAAAGAGCTTAAGCGAAATCCTGGGACATGCTAATGTGGCCATTACTATGAACCGGTATGTGCATCCCTCCATGGCTCTGAAAGCAGAGAGCATGGAGCGCTTTTCCAGCCTTTTCGCCGTCAAATAAGTGGTCAAAAAGCCGGAACCAGAGGAATCCAGCACTCTCGCAGGCAAAATTCGCAGAATTTAATATTCTACGAAATAAATAGGACGCACCGGAACGCATCCGAAAGAGAGTATGAAATCCATATACAAGACCATTTATCAGTATAACAAAGTCCCTGTGTCTGCCGCGGATATGGAACGGCTGCAGGAAATTGCCCGGGACTGCCAGGAGGTCAAAAATTATGTTCATACAAGATACAGCGGGATACACAGTCTTTCCAAGATTTATCCAGGCTATACCGTGCAGAATGAGATGACCAAAAGCGGTCTGAGGGAAAGGCTGGGACTTCCATCCGTGTACTTTTACTTATCCGTCTTCGATGCCCTTGCCAATATTAAAAGCCAGTGGGCATACATAAAAGGGCAGGTAGAGAAAAATATCCGGAATAATTCTAATTTAACCCCGGAGGACAGACATTATCTGCGGTTTGTCATGAAGCAGAGTCAGTGCTTTGCCTCTATTAGCAGTGAGTGTAGCTGCTGTGGAGCCCAGGGGTTGAGGGAGGGAGATCTGTTCCGATGCACAGCCTGCCAGGCAGAGCTGCCGGAGAGGCTGAATACTGCAAGAAATGTGCTGAAAAGGGGCAAAAAAGTTTATAGAGAAGGACCTCATGGATGAACGCACCGGATGGCTGCGTTTTACCGAAACCGAAGCCGGGAATAGGAACAGGGGAGAATTCATTTGATAGAAAAAACAAGAACGGCATTAGAAGCCGGTTTCTCTGGAAATCGGGTATTGGGTATGCCAGGACCCATGGGAACTCAGAGCGCAGGAGTTTTGTGCATGAGAAGTACCGGGAGCGAAGCAGGCAGATAAAATGAGCCTGTCTGCAGCATCCGAAAGGATGTCCAAATATTCCTTATTATAAAGCAGGTTCAGCAAAAGCCCTGTGAAAGCTGGCGCGGGTGTGTATTGTAACGCTTTAGGAAAACAGGAAGCAAGAGGATGGAGCAGGAATGAGGAAAGTGCAGAAAAAGCAGGCGGAGAAATTTATGGGAATTCTCGGGCAGGCTCACAGGGAGACTGAAAAAGCCCTGGAGCGCGAAAAACGGGAGATTGCCCTGGACCTGCTGGAGCAGTGTCAAAGCGGGGCTCTGGAGCTGGGCACCAGCATCGAAGAGCAGGAGGGAACAGGCATCCCCACCGTAAAGCTTTTTGAGGATTACTGCGAAGGGCTCTATCAGATCTAAGAGAAGGTTCGGCTGGGTGAGGCCGTAAACGGAAAAAAAGAGTATAAGACATTACAGAAATATTTGGTTCAGATTGAAAATAGCATCAAGCATGAGATTCCGGAGTGGCGGGAAGCTGTGTTTCTCCCCTACAAGGCATCCATGTGGGACTCCCTGGAAAGCGTCTGGAGAGCCGCCTGGGAAGATCCGGACTGCGACGCCTATGTGATACCCATTCCCTACTACGATCGGAATCCGGACGGCAGCTTGGGAGAGCTGCACTACGAGGGCGACCAGTACCCGGAGGATGTGCCCATAACCAGGTATGGGGACTATGATTTTGAAAAGCGGCAGCCAGACCTGATCTTTATACACAATCCATACGACGAATTTAATTATGTGACCAGCGTGCACCCGTTTTTTTACGCCAAGAACCTGAAGCAGTTTACAGAAAAACTGGTATACATCCCCTACTTCGTCCTGGGAGAGGTGGACCCGGACAATAAAGAGGCCGTGGAAGGCATGAAGCATTTCTGCACCACGCCGGGAGTCATCTATGCGGATCGGGTGATCGTGCAGTCGGAGAGTATGCGCCAGGTGTATGTCAATGTGATGACAGAGGCCACCAGCGAGGACCAGAGGAGCTATTGGGAGGAAAAGATCCTGGGACTGGGATCACCCAAAATGGATCGGGTCCAGAAGGCCAAGGAAGAAGAAATCAAAATCCCGGAGGCTTGGGAGAGGATCATCTATAAACCGGACGGAAGTCGGAAAAAGGTGATTTTATATAATACCAGCGTGTCTGCCATGCTGAAGCATGAGGAGAAGATGCTGCGGAAGATTGAGAGTGTGCTGCAAACGTTTCGTGAAAGTCTGGATGAGGTGGCCTTGCTGTGGAGGCCTCATCCGCTGATGGAGGCCACGATTCAGAGTATGAGGCCGGGGCTGCGGGAGGGCTATGAGAGATTAGTGGCGCAGTACCGGGCGGAAGGCTGGGGGATTTATGACGATACGGCGGATCTGGATCGGGCCATTGGGGTGAGTGACGCATATTACGGGGACTGGAGCTCGGTGGTGGAGCTGTGTCGGAGCGTGGGGATGGCGGTGATGATTCAGGATGTGGAGAGAGTTTATGAAGGAGACAGATAAGGAAAGCTGGAGGGAATGAAATGTCCAAGGAGACAGAGAAAAAAATAAAAGCCTTATGATAGTGTGCATTGTGGCAGTGGTTATCATCCTCATACTTGTCGGTGTCATCATCATGATGATGCGTGCTCAGAATACAGTGGGAGAAGCAGAAGCCAAGAAGGAAAAAAGACCGGTAGTGGTGCTGCCTGAAAATGCAGAGGAAGTGGCAGAACAGATTTTCAGTGATGACGAAGAGTCGGAAGGAGTCCCGCTGAGCTATCAGGTTACCATGAATTCTACCTGGGAATTCGAGGATGGAAAATCAGAATCCTCAAATGCATATGTGGCGAATTCCAAGGATAATGAGACGCCCGTGTATTTTGATGTGGTGAGAAATGATACCCAGGAAACCATTTATCAGTCTCCTGTTATTCCTGTGGGGCAGGATCTCAGCAGCATTACGCTGGACCAGGATCTGGATGCGGGAGATTATGAGTGCACCTTAACCTATCATCTGATTGATGAGGAACAAAACACTTTGACCACAGTAAATATGTGGGTTATGGTCCAGGTTAAAAATTAGGCTGTTCTATCATCCGGACAGCGTGTAGTACGAGGGTGAGTTACAATAAAACAAAATCATTAAAGGAGGAAAACAGGATGAAGAATTACAAACGTGTTGTTGCATTTGCAATGGCAGCAACAATGATGGTGGGCAGCGGAGTGACTGCTATGGCAGCAGAAGGTGGAGCCACCGGATCAGGCGAGTATGAGGGGTATGTGGAGGAGACTTCTGTATTTACCGTAGTGGTTCCTACAGATGCTTCTGCTACGGCCGGATTCAATTTCTTTGTTGATCCGAACGGACTGCTTGCACAAACGGATTATGCAAGTAAAGGAGGAAATGCGGAGGAATTTGATACAAATTCCACTCTGTTTTTTACCAGAACAGTAGCATCAGGCGATACCACCACAAAGAAGTATGGAAATGAAAGCGATGCCATCACTTTCACGAATAAAAGTTCTTATGATGTTGATGTGGAAGTAGCTGCGACTGTAACGGGTGCAGATAAGATTACTCTTGGTACTGTGGCAGACGACACAGCCGACCCAACGATCCAGCTTGCTATTGTATCTGGAACAGATGAAGCAAAGATTACCGCTGATGGAGGAAAGCTTACAGGAACTATTCAGGGTACAGATGATAATTTTGAAATTAAATGGAACAGCACAGACAGTAAATATGAGTATGGATTGAAAGACAACGTAGGTGATGATACGTGGAAAACATACTCTTTTAATTTGACTGGTGCTTGCGGCGGAACCTGGACAGGAGATCAGGCAGAGGTTCAGCCGACTGTTAATCTGACTTGGAAGGTTACTGATCCGAAGGCTACGCCAACTACTCCGACAACGACAGCTACATCCATAACAGCTGGTGGCGATGCAGTGGAAATTGCAATACCTGATGGAATCACTATTACAGCAGTTGAGAAAACAAAAGCGGATGGAACCTACAATGCATTGCCGGCAGACTATTTCACATGGGATGATATTGAAGGTGGCAAGAAACTGACCCTTAAGGCAAATTTTAAGTCACAATTTGGTACAGGGAAAAAGATTAAGATATCATTTAGCTAGGGAGATCCCATCGAGCTTAATGTTTTGACCTTTTTATAAAGGGTAAGCCATTTAAAAATAAATTTTGATTTGAAAAGGAAAATGGTTAAATGTTGTTTGCGGATGATGCGATAAAAGTCGGTGAGTGCTTGTTTTTATTTGCAAATAATTTAAATGTGCTTTTTTCTATAGACTTATCAGATGGAGAGTTGACCCTTCTAGGCGGTATACCAGAAGAACCTATACTTTCGAGAGGATTAACTTGTAAACTTGTATATTTAGAAAAGCACATTATAGTGGTTCCTTTATTGGCAAAAAAATATGGCTATATTCATTGGAAAATGGAAAGTGGAGTTCCGTTGCAATAGAGGCTTGCAAGGTATATGGGAGGGGAACATATTTTAGACAGGCAATTCAGTATAAAGACTCTTTATTTTTTATTGGAGGGCATTACCCAGCTATTCTAAAAATGAATCTACCATCATGCAAACTTATCTATTTGAAAAAAGCATTTCTGAATTATGAAAAGCGTGGGGAGTCGGGAGAGCTATATTTTCGAGGAGATTTTGTTTGTAAAGACAATACATTATATCTTGCTTCCGGAATGGACAATACGGTCCTTATCTATCATTTAGATACACAAACCTACAGATGGGTTGAAGTAGGGAAAAAAGAAAATCGATATTCAGGTATTATGTGGGATGGCAATAATTATTGGCTTTCTCCAAGAAAAAACACATCTATTGTAAAATGGAATGGGAATGATCATGTAATAGAATTCGAAATTCCAGAAGAAAAAAAGGTGAACAATATTGCATATGCCGGTATTGTAAAGAGAAATAATCAAATTATCATACCTGCATTGGCTGGAAGTGGTGCAGATACGATTATTTTAACCAGTAACGGAGCTATGGAATTTGATAGGAAAAGATATTTTTTTTACAAAATGGAGAATAATGGAGACTGTCTTGCTCAAGATTCAGATGGACGAGTTTTATTTATTAGTGCAAAGGGAATAAAGAGACAATATGAATGTGAATTATCAGGGGAAAAGCTTTCAGACTATTGGGATACGATTAGTATAGATGTTAATAATATAGCAAAGGAAGTAAGCGAAGAAAATGATCCATTTTCCCTAAATTGTTTATTAAAGGTGTTAGGAAAAAATAATATTAGATCGACATGGAATGAAAAAAATGTTGGCCATAAAATGTGGGAAAAGTTAAAACTATAAAAAAGTAGGAGAGCATTATTATGGGTGAACACATAAAAAATCTGGATGTCATTAAATTAAAGGGTCAAACGATAAGAATAGAGTTAAACAAGAATGATGTGGAAGACTTAGAGTATGATATTCATCTTGAGGCCCCATATTTTCGGTATAATATGTCAGACCATGAGTTTATGAAATTCGCGGCATCTGTGGTAGAAGCGAAAAGAAAATTAGAGCATAAACTTAAAGGATTATAAAAATAAGTATGTAGTAGGAGTAAATGTATGTCGAATCCATCTGTATGTTTTCTTTCATTTGCAATAATAGACGGAGTGAATTTTCGCATAGAAGATAATCTGGGTGAAGCAATCCACATTCATATAGGGAAGCTAAGGATAGCGCTGTCTATTGAGGATTACTTTTTGTTTGCGGAAAGTGTTATGAGAGCAACAAAGGAACTGTTTCAAATCCGTGGAATTGAATTAGAAAATTTGGATATGGAGTCCCTAAAAGGAGAATGGTTGCCATGTTGAGTTAAAATAAAAGCAGTGAAAGTTGAAAATGTAGAGCTGGAATCATTATATATGAAGGAAAGCTATATTAAAAATAGAGCTATAAAGAGAATTATACCTTTAAGGGAATCAGGATATGTAAAGGTACTTGGGGGAGATAGAAGTGATATCGAATATTATGAAGAGCCTGGAAAATTACAACCAAGCAGAAAGCAAAAGCTGGATTTTATTAGACAATTGATTGTGGAGAAGGGGTATCCATGGGATGAAAATTTGATTTTGGTGAATCAGGAGGGCTATATTTATGATGGTATAAAACGGGCATCCTGTTTGTATGCTTTATATGGTGGAAACAAAAAAATACCCGTTTTGCGTATTTATTTGCCTAGAGAAAAAGGTATAAATGAACAAATAGAGGTGGCAGAAAACAAAGTTCATGAGTGGAATAAGACACATACCACTAATGGAAATGTTCAAAAATACGAAATACGAGGAGAAGAAAAGGTTTCATTAAAAGAATTGATAATGAAGTTAAATAATACGAATATTCCATTTTTTATGATTAAGAAAAAGAAAAGAAATGCAGAGCGAGCGTTACTCGCAGTTGCCGGGATTATCGTAAAGGAAGGAAAACTGGATGTTATAAGAGAACACTTAAAAACGGTGCAGCAAAGTGCATCTCCATATGATGATTATCAGTTTCTATACACTGCATCAAAGCCTTTATACTACTTAACAACTGATGGTCCTGTATTGATATCTGATCGATTATACTGCAAGAATAAATATGAAAAATATATTTTGCCAGTGGATCGATATATTGTACAGAATTGTTGGAGAAATATAGTATGGGATGAAGAATGGAAATGTTATCTTGCAGCAGCAGATATATATATTAATGATTTTAATGGATGCTTTGCTTGAACATGGGGATTTTGAGCGCGCAGATATAGAATTTATCGAATGTCATAAAGAGATTTTATATCAGCAGAATTTTAAAACTATGCTTGAAAAGGAATTCTATTATTATGCATCCATGTTGATAGAATATCTCTTATCAAGCAGATATGATTTAGCCGTATCAATGTATGAGATATTTACTGATTATTAGATTATTGGAGGATGTTTTATGCGGAAATGGAATTCGTTAAAAGAATTATTTACTCAAACTTCCCACACCGATTGGTGTGCTGAACCTTGAAAAATCAATACTTTAGTCCATAAAAAAGGCACAAACCTGCACTTGATGGTATAATT
>JAAWJI010000062.1 GCA_022796795.1 Lachnospiraceae bacterium
TCGGCGTAGTGGATATACTGCGCCCGAAGGGTCATACACAATACAAGACAGGAAATCCGGATGCCATTTGTATTACTGCGGCGATATTGACCCGGAAGGGCTTGAGATAGCGGACAGAGTGCTTGCAAGGGGAGCCGGGAAGATTTTTCCGTGGAGAATGACGGTTGAGGACTATTACCGATCCATGTCAAATGAGATGCTTACAGACAAACGTTTGAATCGTTTGGACAAGATTGCGAATCTTGAATTGCGGGAACTTGCAAAGCGCTTGAAAGCAGAGAAAAAAGCAGGGTATCAAGAGCATTTGATTGATTTCATGGTGGAAGATATTAAGGAACCCCCAAAAATCCTGCCCTACCAGGAGAAGAAATAAAGGAGCGCGTATGTATGGCTAATCTTTTAATTGTTGAAGATGAAAAGAATATGCAGGAAATCATTTTGGAGTATATGCAGCGCGGCGGTCATACCTGCTTTACGGCTGATGACGGAATAGACGCTTTAATGGCGCTGAAAAGCAATCCCATGGATCTGATGATACTGGATCTTATGATGCCAAACCTGGATGGCTTTTCTGTCTGCAGGATGGCGCGGGAAATGAGTAATCTTCCCATTATCATACTGACCGCCAAAGGGAGCGAGGAGGACAAGCTTAAAGGCTATAATTTGGGCGCTGACGATTATATGACAAAACCATTCAGTCCAAAGGTGCTTTTGGCAAAGGCAAACGCTTTATTGCGGCGTTCTTCTGCGCTTCCTGCAGATTCTGATTCTATGAGCGCTGGAAAAATCTCCCTGGTTCCGGCTTCCCATAGAGTTTTTGTAGATGGACAGGAAATCGTACTGACCCATAAGGAGTATGAGCTGCTTCACTTCTTTATGGGAAACCCCGATCAGATTTTCAGCCGCGACCAATTATTAAATCGCATATGGGGATACGACTTTGAGGGGACGACCAGAACGGTTGACACGCATATCAAAACCCTGCGCCAAAAACTGGGCGAGGAAGGCCGGCACATTGTTACCCTTATTCGATCGGGCTACAAATTTGAGGTGACAGTATGAACAGAAAAGAGAGTTTTGGTTTACGGACTGTCCGCAAAAAAATCATTATGATCTCCAAAATAGCCGGGATCATTTTAATTGTCTCCTACATCGTGTCCACTGGCCTGCCGATTGACCCGGATATTTCTCTCTGGATTTGGCTATGCTTTGTCACTGTATTGGTTTTAGTCCTTGATTATTTGATGGACCGATATATTTCAAAGCCTGTTTCTGAATTGAGCCGGGCCGCCCATGAAATGGCGCAGCTGGATTTCTCGTCTCCATGTAAAATCCATACGAAGGATGAATTAGGGGAGCTTGGGGGAAACCTGAATAAGATGGCGGAAAATCTGCAGCAGACCTTTGCTTCGCTGGAGGATGCCAATTTGAAATTAGAACAGGATGTGGAGCAGAAAAAACGGCTGCTGGATGAACGCAGGGAATTGGTGGACCATCTCTCCCATGAAATGAAAACCCCGTTGGGTGTGATCCGGGCCTATGCGGAGGGATTGCAGGACGAAAGAGACGAGGAAAAACGGCAGAGGTATACAGAGGTTATTATAACGGAAACAGAACGCATGAGCCGCCTGATTACCACATTGCTTGATTTATCCGCTCTGGAAAACGGGGCGGCCCTGCTTCGACCGGAGCGTTTCGACTTTGTGGCTTTTTTGGAAATTGTGGCCGGCCGGCTGCTGCTTGATACACCGGAGGCTGATTTTGTATTGCAATACGAACTGCCAGAACATCCGGTGTATGTGAGTGCGGATAAAAGCAGGATGGAGCAGGTCCTGGATAATCTAATCGTCAATGCAAAACGAAATGTCCATCCGGGAGGCATTTTGAAACTGTCCTTGGAAGAGAATGAGGGCAAACTGGATTTCTCCATTTTTAATCAAGGGCCCCCAATTCCACAGGAAAGCCTGTCAAAAATCTGGACCAAATTTTATCGTGACAGAAATTCCAGGTATAGCGGTTCTGGCCTGGGTCTTGCGATTGTGGCACAGATTTTGTCCATGCAGGACCTGTCTTATGGCGCGGCAAACCAACCAGAAGGCGTGGTTTTTTACTTTTCTATTCCCTCTATAGAATGAAAATACCTCAACAGCCTGTCCATCTATGAGCTAAGATCATTGATCAGACAGAATTTTACCTGTGTCACAGTCCCTTCTTTTGCCAGAAATCTGGTGTCCCTTTTGGCCTGGATAGAAGTGATAGAGAAAACCATAAGAGAGATTGCATGAAAGCCCTATCAATGGTATAATAACTCCGGAAAAAATGAGAGCGTAAAGGATGGAATCATATGAGAAAACGAATATGCGGATTTCTTCTGGGTATTCTGTGTATCACAGCGCTTACGGGATGCGACCAGGCGGGAACATCAGACCTGGAGAATGGGGGAACTGAAAGGGTTGAGCTGGTGGTCTGGGGAGCCGAGGAAGATACAGATCTGATGAACCAGATTATTCAGAGCTTTAAAGAAAACTACCAGGGACAGGCAGATTTTCAGATTTCATTCCAGGTACAGGGAGAATCCCAGTGTAAAGATGTATTGATCGGCGGATTGGAGGACGGAGCCGATGTATTTACCTTTGCGGACGACCAGTTAAACACCTTGGCTGCCGCCGGAGCGCTGGATCCCATTGAAAATGCCGATGAGATCAGGAGCAGGAATCTTTCAAGTACCGTAGAGGCGGCTAGTGTAAACGACCAGCTGTATGCGTATCCGTTGACTGCGGATAACGGATATTTCTTATACTATAATAAGCAGTATGTGACAGAAGAGCAGGTTGAGACCCTGGAGGGGATATTGGAAGCCGCTGCTGCTAACGACAAAAAATTTACCATGGACTGGTCCTCCGCATGGTATGTATACTCTTTTTTTGGAAATACGGGACTTCAGGTGGGGCTGAATGATGATGGGATCACCAACTACTGTACATGGAATCAGACGGATGGCAGTATTCGGGGGATTGATGTAGCCCAGGCAATGCTTCAGATTGGGGAAAATCCTGGGTTTTCTAATTGTACAGACGAAGAATTTCTTGCCGGAGTAAGGGATGGCTCGGTGGTGGCAGGAGTCAGCGGCGTATGGAATTTCGTCGCGATAAAGGAGGCCTGGGGAGAGCATACAGGAGCCGCTAAATTGCCCACCTACAGCTGTAAGGGCAGTCAGATCCAGATGGCCTCTTTTTCCGGTTGTAAACTGATTGGTGTAAATGCATATTCGGAACACCCCCAATGGGCGTCCCGGCTTGCGGAATGGATAACGAATGAAGAGAATCAGAGGCTCCGGTTTGAAATGCGGGGGCAGGGGCCGTCGAATATCACGGTGGCGGATTCTGAGGAGATCAGACAGTCGCCAGCCATTGCCGCCCTTTTAGAGCAATCGGAATATTCCCAGCTCCAGCGGGTAGGCGGAAAATTCTGGGATCCCGTCTCAAAATTTGCGGGAAATATGGCGGCGGGAAATCCCTCTGGCCAGAACCTGCAGGAGCAGTTGGATGAGATGGCAGAAGGCGTTACTGCAAGATAGACAAAGATAGCGAAAGGAATTGTTCATGTAAGATGAAGAAAAAACTCACGATTCAACAACGTCTGACGCTGCCCATTATTCTTTTGGGAATTGTGGCGTTGATTTCAAATGTCCTGTCGGTGTTCAGCATCAATAACGTAAATTCCAATGCTTCAAAAATCGTAGATGATTATATGGTAGGTTCGGAGGTTCTGCAGAACATTCGCCATACGACCACCAATATACATAAAATGGCCCTGTCTCATATTGTGGCAACAGACTATCGTACCATGATTACCGTTGTGGCCCAGATCAAAGAAGAGGAAAAAGTATTAGAGGCCTATTTGGAAGAATATAAAGAGTATGTCGCAAAAGAGGAAGAAGGGATCTATGAGCAGCTTTTGGGAAATTATGACTCCTTTAAGCATGCGCTGGTCTATCTTGTGTGCGCCAGCGCAGACAGCAAGACAGAGGATGCCTATGCTTATGCCAATGGAGACGTGGCTCGTTTTGGGTCCGCCATTGCGGAAAATACCGACGAGTTGTATGAGGCTGTAAGCGCAAGGACAGACCAGGCAAGACAGAAGCTTTTGATCGTCTATATTGTCTCCCTGGTCATCGCCGCCGCTGCCATCCTTATCTGCCTGGCGTTAGTGCTTGCAGCTGTCCGCATCATAAAAAAATATGTGATAACGCCCATTAAGGGCGCCGTGGATACGCTTCAGGAAAGCTCAGAGAAGCTTGATGATGTGACGGGGGAAGTGCTGAAACACACCCGCACTTCAGGAAACAGCGCCCGGGGACTTTCCACGCTGGCGGACTCCCTGTCAATGGCGATTCAGAAGGTGGCAAATAGCGCGGCCGTCATAAACAACAGCGCTGGGGATATCAAGGGAGATGTGCGCGACATGGCGGAGGAATGTAGCGCAATCACGGATTACTCCTCTGCTATGAAGAAACGGGCAAATGAGATGGAGTTAGCTGCACAGACAAACACTGAAGTCATTAAGAAGAAGGCGGCGGATATCCTGGAGGTGCTGGAAGAGGCCATTGAAAATAGTAAAAGCGTAAATCAGGTAAATAGCCTGACAAAAGATATGATAAAAATCTCCTCGACCACCAATCTCATTGCCCTTAATGCCTCCGTGGAAGCGACCCGGGCCGGTGAAGCCGGCAAGGGCTTCGCCGCCGTTGCAACAGAGGTCAAATCCCTGGCGGCATCCTGCAGTGAGACTGCAGAGAGGATTCAGGAGGTCAATCAAGTCGTTACAAACGCGGTACACAATCTGTCAAAACATTCCCAGGATATGGCGGACTATCTGAGTGAGACCATATTAACGGAATTCCAGGAATTTGTTCGCTCCGGAAGACAGTATAAAGAGGATGCAGACTATGTAAAGGAAGCCATAGATGCGTTTAACAGCAGGATCGACCGACTTAGAAATTCCATGATCGAGATAGCCGATTCTATGGAGAGCATTACAAAAGCCATGGAGGAAGGCGCTACGGGGATTACCGGAGTGGCAGGCAGCACCAAGAGCCTGGTGGAGGATCTGTCAGACATTACGGGGCGTATGGATACAAACAGGGAGATTGTAGAAGAGCTGAAAAAACAGATGGAAGTATTCGCAGATTTTTAAAACTGCATAGAAATAGGAAAGAGAGGAACTTAAAAATGGATGTAAAGGAACAGATCAAAAAAGCAGTAGAAAGTATTTCCAAGGACAAAAGCCTGCAGGAGCAATTTTTTAAAGATCCTGTAAAGGCTTTAGAGAAGGTGCTGGGAGTGGATTTGCCGGATGATGTGATTGATCAGGTAGTTCAGGGCGTTAAGGCAAAGCTTACCATGGATCAGGTATCTGACACAGTGGGAAAGATCAAGGATCTATTCCATTAAAGGATTCCTGGAAATTAAGAAAGAAGTCTGTCCAAAGAAAGGGGCCCGGGAGTCAGGCAGATTTCTCAGTACAAGACGCCAGGTGTTCTGATTCGAGGTCAGAACACCTGGCGTCTTGCCCATTGCGACAGGATTTAATAGTTTTCTGCGTGTACCTCAAAATATGCCTGGGGATGAGCGCAGACAGGGCAGATTTCCGGAGCGTCGGTGCCTACCACAATGTGGCCGCAGTTCCGACATTCCCAGATCTTGACCTCACTCTTGGTAAAGACTGCTTTCATCTCTACATTTTTCAGAAGGGCGCGGTAGCGTTCCTCATGATGCTTTTCGATGGCCGCCACCATGCGGAATTTTGCAGCCAGCTCCGGGAAGCCCTCTTCTTCGGCCGTCTTGGCAAAGCCTTCATACATATCTGTCCACTCAAAATTTTCGCCGTCTGCGGCAGCGCCTAAATTTGCAGCGGTGTCGCCTATGCCGCTCAGCTCCTTAAACCACATTTTCGCGTGCTCTTTTTCATTGTCAGCGGTTTTCAGAAACAGGGCTGCGATCTGCTCATAGCCTTCCTTCTTTGCGGCGGAGGCAAAGTAGGTGTACTTGTTTCTGGCCTGGGATTCCCCGGCAAAGGCTGCCTCCAGGTTTTTTTCAGTCTGTGTTCCTGCGTATTTACTGCTCATGTTATAATCCTCCTATTTGTGTAGCTGGTTGTTAGAGTGGCTTATCTTTAGGTCATGGCTGCGCCGTCCACCCGCAGAACAATCCCCGTGACATAGCTGGCCATTGGGCTGGCCAGATACAGATAAGCGTTGGCCACATCTGCGGGCTCTCCCACACGGCCCAGAGGGATACCAGCAGAGATCCGTTCCACCAGCTCCTGAGGCAGAGCAGCCACCATATCGGTTTTCGTCACGCCTGGGGCAACGGCGTTGACCCGGATCTGATCTTTTGCCAGCTCCCGGGCCAGAGACTTTGTGAGCCCGTTGACTGCAAATTTGGTGGCCGGATAGCCGCAGCCCGAGGGCTGTCCATATTCTCCCACCATAGAGCTGGTGTTGATGATGACGCCGCCTCCCTGCTTCTTCATGATCCGGGCCGCAGCCTGGGAGCATACGAAGACAGCCTTTAAGTTTAAATCTAATATTTTGGAAAATTCCTCCAGAGTATAGTCGTAGAGGCTGGTACGGGAGGAAATTCCTGCATTATTTGCCAGAATATCCAGGCTTCCATAGCGCTCCTTCACCGAAGAAAAGGCTTGGGCCACAGCTTTTGGAGCACAGAGGTCCGGCCAGATGCCCATGACCCGTCCCTTGTATTTTGGAAGCTGGGAAATGGCTTTTTCCACTGTCTCCTGCCGGGAACCGGCAATAGCTACGTTTGCTCCATTTTCCAGATATGTTTTGACGATAGAGAATCCGATTCCCCTGGTTCCTCCTGTAACAACGGCTGTTTTGTTTGTCAGCATTTCATAGTCTCCTTTCTCCTTGATTCTGTGGGATTTACGGTTCTTCTCTACAGGCAGGGCATAGATAAAATACCTTTAAATCATAAGATAAAAATTCTTTCCCCACCTTTTGGCGCAGAGACAGTGTCAGATCTTCGAAGGAAATGTCTGTCAGATTTCCGCAGCGTCGGCAGACAAGGTGATCGTGTCGTTGGGTGTGATCATAGCGGTCAGCCATTCCCTCCATGGATACCTTTCGGATCAGGCCGTTTTTCCACAGCTTATTGATATTGTTGTATACCGTTGCCAGAGCTACAGAGGGATATTTCGCTTTAAGCTTTTCAAAAACCATGTCCACAGTCAGATGTTCATGAGAAGAGACGATAATATCATAGATTTCTTTCTCATATTTTGTCATAGAAATCCTCCCAGAAATTGGGATTAATCTAAATTTATAATAATTATTCTATTTCTTATTTTTAACTTTGTCAATAGGACTGTTTTGCTTTTTGGCGTTTTTGACTCTCCTTTCTTAAAAAACTGGAGAAACATAAATATATTATAATAATTCTAATTTTTATTTTTGTTTTTCATTTCAAAATATACAAAATAATTAAATTTTGTGAATAAAGAAGCTCTGGAGACAGCAGATGAAGTGTTGACATGGGTTCCAGGACTTGTTAAAATTACAATATAAACGGCCATTAAACGCTTTGCAGGTGACGCAGGGCGGAAAGGGGAAAAACATGTATCATTGTCATATGCGGATTTACTTTGTGGGCCGTCGCTGCAGAGAGTTTGAGATTATGCGAAAGATGCCGCCTCTGGAATTTTTTACCCATGAATGCAGGGAAAGTGAGAAGCCAGAGAATAAGCTGATGGATGGGGTGGATGCTGTTTTTGTCAGTCTGCAGGAGGCGGATACAGGGGAAATTCTGCATTTTTTTGAGAAAAATAATAGGGGAGCTAAGATTGTCTTGCTTGCCGGACAGGCGCAGATCCGGGAGCTGGGGGATAAGCTTACCTGGCTATGGGATATTTGGACCCTGCCCATGACGGAGGAAGAAGTGCGTTTCCGTTTTCTCCGGTGGCAGCAGAGCTGTAAGACAGAAAAGGATTTCTGGCAGACCAGCCAATATCTGGAAGAGACCATCAACCATGTCCCTAATCTGATCTGGTATAAAGACAAGAACGGAATTCACGAGAAGGTTAACGACAGCTTTTGCAAGACGGTGAATAAAACAAAGGCGCAGGTACAGGGGCGGGGACACGCTTATATCTGGGATGTGGAGCAGGATGATCCTGCCTGTATTGAATCGGAGCGAGAGGTCATGGAAAAGAAGCATACCTTTGTGTCCGAGGAGAGTGTAAAAACCGGGGATGGTATCAGGCTTTTGACCACCTATAAATCGCCTTTATATGATCTGGATGGAAGCGTTATGGGTACCGTGGGCGTGGCTATTGACGTAACCCAGGAGCGGGCCTATGAGCAGGAGATTATAGAGAAAAATCGGACATTAGAGACAATTTTCACCACCATGGAATGTGGAGTCATGTGTCATTCCGTGGACGGCGCCCGTATTCTAAGCATCAATCGCGCTGCGCTGCAGATTCTTGGCTATGAATCTCAGGATGAGCTAATGGCAGACGGTTTTGATATGGTAGCGGAATCTGTTGTAGACGAGGATAAAGCAAAGCTGCGGGGATATATCCAGTCGTTAAAACGGGAAGGCGACAGCGTAGGCGTAGAGTACCGTGTAATGCATAAAAGCGGGGAAATCCGGCATGTGATGGGAAATGTGAAGCTTTTGCGTGAAAATGGGGAGCTTCTCTATCAGCGATTTTTGCTGGACTGTACGGCCAGAAAGCTTAAGGAAGAGGAGAATGAACAGCGCCAGAGAGAACTGGTACAGGCGCTGAGTATTGATTACAGCCTGGTTTGCTTTTTTGATCTGGATACAGGGCTGGGAAGAACGCTGCGGATAGACGATGATGACAACCGTATGTTCGGCTCTGTCTTTGAAGGGGAAATATCGTTACAAGAAAGCATGGAAGATTACATACAGAGATTTGTCAATGAAGAGGATCAGGAACTGCTGCGACAGGCCTCCTTATCCGATCATTTGTGGAAGGAGCTGGAAGAAAAGGGGCAGTGTTATGTAACTTATCGCGTTGGTCCGGAGGGAGATACCGAGTATTTCCAGATGAAGGCGGTCTGCGCGGGAGTATGGGAAAAGAACCATGGGATGGTTTTGGGATTCCGCAGTGTGGATGAGGAGATCCGCAATGAGATGGAGCAGAAAGATCTTCTGGAGGATGCCCTTTTGCAGGCTAATCGGGCGAATCAGGCCAAAAGCGCCTTCCTGTCTAATATGTCTCATGACATTCGCACGCCCATGAATGCCATTGTAGGCTTTACGACCCTGGCGATCTCCCATATTGACAAAAAGGAGCGGGTGGAGGAGTATCTGCAGAAGATTATGACCTCGGGAAATCATCTCCTGGGACTCATCAACGACGTGCTGGATATGAGCCGGATCGAGAGCGGCAAAATGCATTTGGAGGAGGAGCCCTGTAGTCTTCCGGAGCTGTTACACAACCTTCACAGCATTATACAGCCGAATATTTTTGACAAGCAGCAGAACTTCTCCATTGATCTTAAGGAGATTCAGAATACGGAAATTTACTGCGATAAACTGCGGGTTAACCAGGTGCTTTTGAATCTGATCAGCAACTCCATGAAATACACAGAGGCAGGGGGAAGCATTGACCTTTGGGTGACAGAGAAGAAAGAGGCGCTCAGGGAAGATGTGGCAGAATATGAGTTTACGGTTCGGGACACAGGAATCGGTATGAGCAGTGAGTTTCTGAACCATATTTTTGAACCCTTTGAGCGGGAGAAAAATACCACCATCAGTGGAATTCAGGGAACCGGTCTGGGAATGGCTATCACCAAGAATATTGTGGACATGATGCATGGGTCCATAGGAGTGGAGAGCGAGCTTGGCGTGGGCACGGAGTTCAAGGTTTGTCTTCCTTTCCGGCTGGTAAAGGAGGGAGAACCCGGGGAAGGTTCTCATGTAGACGCAGAGCAGCGGGAGCCGGAAAGTCTAAGGCCAGGGGATACGGACGGTAAGGAGGAGCATCAGATTGCAGGCCGTATCCTGTTGGCAGAGGATAATGAGCTGAATCAGGAAATTGCCGTAGAGCTTTTGGGGGATGCGGGATTTTGCACAGAGGTGGCCATGAACGGCCAGATAGCGGTGGAGATGCTGGAGCATTCTGAGCCTGGATATTATCAGCTGGTGCTCATGGACGTACAGATGCCTGTTATGGATGGCTATGAGGCGGCCAAGGCAATCCGCCAGCTTCCCGATTTGCGTTTAGCGGAGATTCCCATCTTGGCCATGACAGCCAATGCCTTTGAGGAGGACCGGCAGGAGGCCTTGCGGTGTGGCATGAACGGACATATCGCAAAGCCTATTGATGTGGATAAATTGTTCGATACCTTGAAGCAGGTGTTGTGTAAGTAAAAGGAAATCAGGGCAGAATCAGAAGGAAAAGGACGGTCTGTGTCATACGGGCCGCCTTTTTTCAGATAGCGCCTGGAGGTTTATAACAATTTTTTTAAAATCTTATCACAGTTTAAACACAATTTCCTGGTAGACTTATGAGCATAGAAGCGGAAACGAAAAGCGGACAGGACTTTTAAGGAAAGGAGCATATAGCTATGTATGATTATGAAAATAAAACGCAGCAGAATGGACAGAGCACCTCGGGAAATGGAGAATACCGATATTCCGGGCCCTTTTACCAGGATCAATATAAAGGAAGCAGCGGACAGACCGCCGGAACATATACGACAAGCAGTTCTTTTGGGGAGATAAAAAAGCCCAAAAAGAAAAAATGGCCAGCTTTGATTGCCAAGACGGTGTGCGTGGCCCTGATTTTCGGAGTGGTGGCCAGCGCAGCGTTTCAGACCACCAATTATATCGGTGCAAAGATCCGGGGAGAGGAGACTGTTTCGGAGAGCGGGACAAATGAAGATAGCTCCGTGTCCCTGCCGCCGCTGACCATAGATCCCTCGGAGGTCTACACAAACGGAAGCTCCGGACAGGAAATCAGCGTGTCCGGTATTGTGGAGAATTGTATGCCCTCCCTGGTAGCCATTACCAATGTGAGTGTGGCGGAGGTGCCCAATTACTGGGGCTTCTGGGGCGGAAGCAGCAGACAGCAGGAGCAGACAAGCACAGGTACAGGCATTATTATCGGCATGAACGATACGGAGCTTCTGCTGGTGACAAACAATCATGTGATCGCCAACGCCAAGGAGCTGACGGTGGTATTCAGCGTGGATGAGGGAAATGAGGAGACGGCAGCTGTGGCCGCCAAGATTAAGGGGGCGGACGAGAGCAAGGATCTGGCAGTGATTGCTGTAAATCTGGAGGATATTCCGGATGAGACCCTGTCCAATGTAAAGGTTGCCAATATTGGGGACTCCTCCTCCCTGAAAGTGGGGGAGCAGGTGGTGGCTATCGGAAATGCCCTGGGATACGGACAGTCCGTGACCACAGGAATCATCAGCGCCCTGGGCAGAAACGTAACCCTGCAGAACGATGACGGCAGCAGCATTACCAACAGCCTGATTCAGACAGACGCGGCCATTAATCCGGGCAACAGCGGCGGCGCTCTGCTGAACATGAACGGAGAGGTCATTGGTATCAATGAGGCCAAATATTCTTACAATGGGGTGGAGGGCATGGGATATGCCATTCCCATCTCTGATGTGGAGTCCATTATCAGCGATCTGTCTTTGCGTACCACCCGTGATAAGGTGGCAGAGGACAAGATGGGTTTTCTGGGAGTCACCTGCCAGGATGTGACAGAAGAGATCTCCCGCCAGTTTGATATGCCCCGGGGCGTTTATGTAAGCAGTGTGACAGAAGGCTCCGGCGCGGAAAAGGCAGGAATTCGAAAAGGAGATATTATCACCAAGTTTGATCACATTAATATTACCACCTACAATGATTTAAAGGAACAGCTCAGTTATTTCTCTGCAGGGGAAGCCGTGGAGATTGTGGTCCAGTCTCCGGATGGAGCGGAATACGTGGAAAAGACTGTGGAGGTAACCTTAAGCCCCCGCAGCGATGTATCCCAGTAGAAAAAGGGCGGAAAATTATTAAAAAAGCATAAATATTATGAAAAAAGCGGCAGCGCTGGTTTAGGGGCTGTCCTTTTTTCGTATCTTATGATACAATAGGCTGACAGGAACAAGGCATGGTGTGAACCGTGTGGGAATTTGTGACAGGGAAGAGGAGCGGACGTGGACGATAAGGATTTTCGGGAAATTATAGACCTGGATGAAACGCAGGAGGGTAGACCTGCCGAAAAGGAACGAACGGTGGAGGAAACATCTCAGAAAAAGGATGAGTACGAGGATGTATGCCTGCTCTGCAGGAGGCCGGAGAGTAAGGCGGGGAAGCTGATTACCCTGGCTAAGGGGATCTGCATCTGTCCGGAGTGTATGCAGAAAACCATGGATACTCTGCAGAATGGAGATATAGATTATGGCAAGATCCCAGATTTCTCCAAGATGCCAAACATTAGCTTTCTCAATCTGGCGGATCTGCAGAATATGATTCCTCAGAGGCAGAAGGTGAAAAAAAAGAAGGAAAAAGAGGAGCAGGAAGCGCCGCTGGATATCCGGCAGATTCCGCCTCCTCACAAAATCCGGGCCAGCCTGGATGAATATATCATCGGCCAGGACCATGCCAAGAAGGTGATTTCGGTGGCGGTGTACAACCATTACAAGAGGGTGGCCACCAACACCATGGATGAGATTGAGATTGAGAAATCCAATATGCTCATGATCGGTCCCACAGGATGCGGAAAGACCTACCTGGTCAAGACTCTGGCGCGTCTTCTGGATGTGCCCCTGGCTATTGCGGACGCAACTTCCCTCACAGAGGCCGGATATATAGGCGACGATATTGAGAGTGTGGTCTCTAAGCTTCTGGCCGCGGCGGATAACGACGTGGAGAAGGCGGAGCGGGGAATTATCTTTATTGATGAGATCGACAAGATTGCCAAGAAAAAGGATACCCATCACCGGGATGTGAGCGGGGAGTCGGTGCAGCAGGGCATGCTTAAGCTTTTGGAGGGCGCGGAGGTGGAGGTTCCCGTGGGGGCCAACAGCAAAAACGCCATGGTTCCTCTGACTACGGTCAATACAAAGAATATTCTCTTTATCTGCGGCGGCGCCTTTCCGGAGCTGGAGCAGGTGATCAAGGAGAGACTCAACAAAAAGACTTCTATCGGCTTTCAGGCGGATTTAAAGGATAAGTATGACAAGGAAAAGAATCTGCTGTCCAGAGTGACAGTGGAGGACCTGCGCAACTTTGGCATGATCCCGGAGTTTATCGGGCGGCTTCCTGTGATTTTTACCCTGGAGAGCCTGACTCAGGAAATGCTGGTGCGTATCCTGAAGGAGCCCAGAAACGCCATTTTGAAGCAGTATCAGAAGCTTCTGGCCCTGGACGAGGTTAAGCTGAGCTTTGAGGAGGAGGCTTTGGAGGCCATTGCCGGGGAGGCTATGAAAAAGGACACGGGAGCCAGAGCCCTGCGCTCTATTATAGAAAGCTTTATGTTGGATATTATGTATGAAATTCCCAAGGACGACAATATTGGCGAGGTGACAATTACACGGGAATATATTGAGCATACAGGGGGGCCTCGTATTACCATGCGGGGAGTGCGGGCGCTTCCGGATGCCAGGATGGCGGGACAGGGATGACAGCCGTTTGTGTTCACCCGTTTGTTCAGCCCGCGCCCATTCGCAAGGGCGCCTGTGGCGCTTTCCCGCTGCTAGAGCAGCTAACCTTGCTCATAGACGGGCGCTCCCTCAGAACACAGAGC